>NZ_BOMA01000001.1:0-1073585 GCF_016861935.1 Pseudomonas sp. 008
TGTTGGCGATTGATCGTTCCACGCGGAGCGTGGGAACGATCATTACACCCGCAGCGTCCGGGTCATGCGCAACGCCAGCAAGCTGCCGCACACAATCACCCCGGCCAGCAGATACAACGCCGCATCGGTCGAACCAGTGCTGTCCTTGACCCAACCCACCAGATACGGGCTCAGGAACCCAGCCATCTGCCCCATGGAGTTGATCAACGCCAGACCACCGGCCGCCGCACCCGCGCTCAGCAGCGCCGTCGGCACCGGCCAGAACATCGGCAGGCCGGTGAGGGCGCCCATGGTGGCGATGGTCAGGCCGAGAATTGCGATGGCCGGCGTGGTCGCGAAGTTCACGGCGATCAACAGACCGACCGCGCCCATCAGCATCGGCACCACCAAATGCCAGCGACGTTCTTTGCGCAGGTCCGCCGAGCGGCCCACCATCAACATGAACACCGCCGCCAGCAAGTACGGAATCGCGCTGAGCCAGCCGATCACCAGGTTATCGCTGAAACCGAGGTTCTTGATGATCGACGGCAGCCAGAAGTTGATCGCGTAAACACCGCTCTGGATGCAGAAGTAGATCAAACCAAAGGCCCAGATCGCCGGGTTCTTGAACACTGCCCGCAAGGAGTCGGTGGTCGTTTTCGGTTTACTGGCCAGGTCTTCTGCGTGGTCGGCTTCAAGCACGGAACGCTCGTACGGGGTCAGCCACTTGGCATTGGCGTAACTGTCGCTGAGCAGGAAATAGGCGAGGGCGCCGAGGATCACGGTCGGGATGCCTTGCAGCAGGAACATCCACTGCCAGCCGGCCAAACCGGCCTGGCCTGCGCCGAAGTGGTTGAGGATCCAGCCGGAAAACGGGCTGCCCAGCAGGCCCGACACCGGGATCGCCGACATGAACAGCGCCATGATGCGGCCACGGCGGAAGGTCGGGAACCACTGCGAAAGGTAAAGCACCACGCCTGGGAAGAACCCGGCTTCGGCGGCACCGGTGAACAGGCGCAGGGTGTAGAACTCGGTAGGTGTGGTGACGAACAGCAGGCAAGTCGAGAGCGCTCCCCACGTCATCATCATCAACGCGATCCAGCGTCGCGGGCCGAATTTTGCTCAGCGCCAGGTTGCTCGGTACGCCGCACAGCACGTAGCCGATAAAGAAGATTCCGGCACCGAGGCCGTACACGGTTTCGCTGAATTTCAGCGCGTCGAGCATCTGCAGTTTGGCAAACCCGACGTTCACCCGGTCGAGGTAGTTGAACAGGTAGCAGATGAAGATGAAGGGGATCAAACGCAAGGTAATGCGTTTGTAGACGGCGTTCTTGTCGTCAGCGTTGGCCAGGGTAGCGGTGGCGCTCTGTGACATGGCGGGCTCTCTCTTTATTATGATTTTTTGCGACGCAAGGGTAACGTTGATCGCCCGGTGAGTCTCGGCCACCCCTTGGGTGGTTGTCTTTGTGCCTGAGCACAGGGTTTGCAACCCTGGCCTGTGCGGGTGAACAACCCGTCCCATCACGCTTTCAAGGATCCCCGCTATGTTCGAACTCGATCACGACCTGGCCCAGGACATCGTCGACCGGGCGATGGCCATCCTGCCCTATAACGTCAATGTCATGGACAGTCAGGGGCTGATTCTTGGCAGCGGCGAGCCGGAGCGCATCAACACCCGTCACGAAGGCGCGCAACTGGTGCTGGCCAACGGGCGCGTGGTGGAGATCGACGCGCAAACAGCGATCCATCTCAAAGGCGTGCAGCCGGGCATTAATCTGCCGCTGTTGCTCGATCAGCGCTTGATTGGTGTGCTGGGCATCACCGGTGAACCGGAGCAATTGCGCACCTACGCCGAACTGGTGCGCATGACCGCCGAGATGCTGGTGGCCCAGCGCAATCAGCAGGCCGAGCAGCAATGGCGGCGCCAACGGTGCGACGATCTGCTGGCATTGCTGTTGAGCGAAGCAGGGGATTCGCCACGGTTGCTGGATGAAGCGCAGCAACTGGGGCTCAAGCCGCAGCTGACACGAGTGCCGTATCTGTTCGAGTTGGGCATCGAACACGGCCCGAGCCAGACCGTCGAAGCGCTCAGCGCCTGGCTGATGTCGCGCTACCCGGACAGTTGGTGCGTGAGCTCGGCCAAATCTTCGTTGCTCTGGTGCCGCCCGGCGACGCCTGCGGTCGAGAACGAACGATTGCTGGAAAAGCTCGATGGCCTGGGCTGGAACATTTTGCGCATTGCCGTGGGCGGGCAGGCCGACGGCTTGTCGGGGTTGCGTCGCTGCTATCGACGGGTCGGCGATTTGCTGGCCTACGGGCGCGATGTGTTGCCGCATTCGCGCTTGTTGATCCTGAACCGTTATCGGCTGCCGGTGATGCTCTGGCGGCACCGCGACGACGATGCGCTGGATGAACTGCTGCGGCCGCTGCGTAAAGTCATCGCCAAGGACGGTAACGGGCAACTGCTGGCGACCCTGCGCAGTTGGTGCGAACACGACGGCCAGAGCCAGGCCTGCGCCGATGCCTTGGGCATCCACCGCAACAGTTTGCGCTACCGCATGGAGCGAATCGCCGAACTCAGCGGCGTCGATCCGCTGAAGCTGGACGGAATGCTCGCGCTGTACCTTGGCGTCCAGCTCCTGCCCCAAACCGAACTGCCGACCACCATGTAGCAGCTGCCGAGCCTGCGAGGCTGCGTTCGGCGACGCAGTCGTCGTAAATTCTATAAATACGGCTTACCTGACACACCGCGCCGCATGATTTCACGACGGCTGCGTCGCCGAACGCAGCCTCGCAGGCTCGGCAGCTGCTACCGACGAACAGTGCGGGCCAGGGTTTTGTGAAATTGAACAATAATCCTCACGACCGCTTGTGCAGCGGACCGGCGTTATTGTTCAGGCCTGCTGGCAGCATGGACGCATTGGAACTGGAGAATTCGCATGAAAATCGTCATTGCCCCCGATTCGTTCAAGGACAGCCTGAGTGCCCAAGGTGTGGCCGACGCCATCGCGTTGGGATTGGCGCAGGTCTGGCCAGACGCGCAATTGCTCAAGTGCCCGATGGCTGATGGTGGCGAAGGCACGGTCGAGTCGATTCTGGCCGCATGCGATGGGGAACTGCGCCGCACCCGTGTTCGCGGGCCGTTGGGCGCCACGGTCGATGCCGCCTGGGGCTGGTTGCCGCAGAGCCACACCGCGATCATCGAAATGGCCGAGGCCAGTGGCCTGCAACTGGTACCGACGAACCTGCGCGATGCCTGCACCAGCAGCACCTTCGGCACCGGCGAATTGATCCGCGCTGCGCTCGATGCCGGGGCGCAACGAGTGATTCTGGCGATTGGTGGCAGTGCCACGAATGACGGCGGCGCCGGGGCGATGCAGGCCTTGGGGGTGAAACTGCTGGATGCCCAGGGCCAAACCCTGGCGCCGGGTGGTCTGGCGCTGGCGCAACTGGCTCGTCTTGACCTGAGTGATGTCGACCCGCGCCTGGCCGAGGTGCGTTTCGACATCGCCGCTGACGTCAATAATCCACTGTGCGGCCCTCACGGTGCGTCAGCGATTTTCGGCCCGCAGAAAGGCGCGTCGCCCGAGCAAGTCCAGCAGCTGGACCTCGCTCTCGGGCATTTTGCCGAGCTCTGCGCGCAAGCACTGGACAAGGACGTGCGCGATGAACCGGGCAGTGGCGCGGCGGGCGGTCTGGGGTTTGCCGCGAAGGCGTTTCTCGGCGCGCAATTCCAGGCCGGTGTGGAAGTGGTCGCCGAGCTGGTGGGGCTGGCCGAAGCGGTCAAAGGCGCCGACCTGGTGATCACCGGCGAAGGCCGTTTCGATGCCCAGACATTGCGCGGCAAAACCCCGTTTGGCGTGGCGCGCATTGCACGGCTGCATGGCGTGCCAGTCATCGTCATTGCCGGCACCTTGGGCGAGGGGTATCAGGCGCTGTACGAGCATGGCATCGATGCGGCTTTTGCATTGGCGAGCGGGCCGATGACCCTGGAGCAGGCCTGCGCCGAGGCGCCGCGATTGCTGCGTGAGCGCGCCAGTGACATCGCGCGGGTTTGGCGAGTGGCCGCCCGCAAAATCCAGAACTGACACCATTCCCAGTAGCAGCTGCCTCGCAGGCTCGGCAGCTGCTACACGTTTGAAAAATATTTCTCCAGACCCCTGCAAAAAACCTAATCCCCGGCCGATACAGCCAATAGGCGTACACAAACCTATTACAACAGTGGCGCCAAACTGAAAGGTGCGCGCCATCGCCCGCCCGCCAGTGATCACCGCAAGGATGCTCGCCGCCTCAATTACCGAGATCATCCTATGTCCCTGCGTAATCTGAAAATCGCGCCTCGAGCTTTCCTCGGTTTCGCCTTCATTGCCCTGCTGGTCATTGTGCTGGGTGTGTTTGCCGTGAACCGCATGTCGACTATTCGCCAAGCCTCTGTCGATATGGAGATGACGCAGCTACCCAGCATCGGTTTTTTGGGCAACGTGACGGAAAACGTCCTGCGGCTGCGAATTCTCTCGTTCCGCGTCCTGGTCAACCGTGACCCGGCGGCATTGCAGGAAGCCCAGACCCGCGTCGGCGCGCTCGTCGATAAGGTGCGCAGCGCCCAAGCCAGTTATGCCGCCTTGCCCGCTGGCCCTGAAGAAGCCGCGCTGTACAAAACCTTCTCGGCAACCCTCGACAACTACATGCAGGCCCAGAGCCAGATGCTGGAGCTGTCGCGGCAGGACAAGCTCGATGAGATGCGCACCCTGATCAACACGCGGATCAAGGAAGGTACTGATCAGATGGGCGAGCAACTGAACAAACTGATAGCGATCAACGCCGCCGATGCCAAAGCCGCGTCGGCGAAAGCGGGCGAGCACTACAGCGAAGCCTTTATCGGCATCGTGACGGTGGCGGTGATAGCTGCCCTGATGACCGTGCTACTGGCCTGGCTGCTGACCCGCAGTATCCTCACACCGTTGAACCGTGCGGTACTGGCGGCTGAAACCATCGCCGGCGGTAATCTGAGCAAGGTCATCGAAGTTGACGGCAACGATGAACCGGCGCGTTTGCTCGGTGCCTTGGCCGCCATGCAGACGAACTTGCGCAAGACCATCGAACAGATCGCCGGCTCCGCGACGCAACTGGGCGCCGCCGCCGAAGAACTCAGCACCGTGACGCAGGAAGCGTCCCGTGGCCTGCAACAGCAGAACAACGAAATTGAACAGGCCGCCACCGCCGTCAACGAAATGACCGCCGCCGTGGAAGAAGTAGCACGCAATGCAGTATCGACGTCCGAAGCCTCGAACCAGTCGACCGCGGCCGCCCGTGAAGGTCGTGACCGGGTGGTGGAAACCGTCGACGCGATCCAGACCATGACCCACGACGTGCAAAACACTGCACTGATGATCGAAGGCCTGGCCACTCAGGGCCGCGACATCGGCAAAGTGCTGGACGTGATCCGCGCCATTGCCGAGCAGACCAACCTGCTGGCCCTCAACGCCGCCATCGAAGCGGCCCGTGCCGGGGAAGCCGGGCGTGGCTTTGCGGTGGTGGCGGACGAGGTCCGGGCGCTGGCCCATCGCACTGCGCAATCGACCCAGGAAATCGAGAAAATGGTGGCCGGCATTCAGAACGGTACTGGTGAAGCGGTTTCGTCGATGCAACAAAGCAATCAGCGCACCCAAAGCACCCTGGAAATGGCCCGTGCGGCGGGTGTCGCCCTGGAACAGATCACTTCATCGATTCAGCTGATCAATGAACGCAACCTGGTGATCGCCAGCGCCTCGGAAGAACAGGCCCAGGTGTCCCGTGAAGTCGACCGCAACCTGGTGAACATCCGCGACCTGGCCACCCAGTCGGCCGCCGGTGCCAACCAGACCAGCGCCGCCACCCATGAACTGTCACGACTGGCGGTAGATTTGAACGCAATGGTGGCGCGTTTCGTGATTTGAGATAGGGTTGAAACTGGAACTCGCGCGTTAGGAGAAGTACATGCGCTATTCAGCCTTGACCCAACGAATCGACGGTGACGGAGCGGCAGCCTGGAAGATTCACGATCGAGCGCTGGAATTGCGCGAGCAGGGCGTCGACGTGCTGCTGCTGTCGGTCGGCGATCCGGATTTCGATACGCCGCTGCCGATCGTCCACGCGGCCATCGACAGCCTGTTGGCCGGCGACACCCATTACTCGGATGTGCGCGGCACCCGTACATTGCGCAGCAGCATCGCCAGCCGTCATCAGCAGCGCTGCGGCCAGGAGGTGGACGCCGATCATGTGATCGTGTTGCCCGGCGCTCAATGCGCGGTGTATTCGGTTGCCCAGTGCCTGCTCGACCCGGGTGACGAAGTGATCATCGCTGAACCGATGTACGTCACTTATGAAGGCGTGTTCGGTGCCTGCGGGGCGAGCGTGGTGCCTGTGGCGGTGCGTCCGGAGAACGGCTTTCGGGTCGAGCCGGCGGATGTCGCGGCGCTGATCACCGCTAAAACCCGGGTCATTCTGCTCAACAGTCCGAACAATCCCTCCGGTGCCAGCCTTTCCTTGAAAAGCTGGCAGGAACTGGCGGCGCTGTGTGTGCAACATGACCTCTGGCTGATCAGCGATGAGGTCTATAGCGACCTGTTGTATGAGGGCGAGCACATCAGCCCGGCCAGCCTGCCGGGTATGGCCGAGCGCACCGCGACCCTCAACAGTTTGTCCAAATCCCATGCCATGACTGGCTGGCGGGTAGGCTGGATGATCGGCCCGAAACCTCTGGCCGATCATGTGATGCATCTGTCGTTGTGCATGCTGTTCGGCATTCCGGATTTCGTTCAGAAAGCTGCGCAAGCAGCACTCGATAAGGATTTGCCGGAAGTGGCGCTGATGCGTGAGGAGTATCGCCAGCGACGCGATCTGGTGTGCGCGAGGTTGAGCGGTTGCCCCGGTATCCGGCCGATCAAGCCCGATGGCGGGATGTTTGTGATGCTCGATGTGCGCCAGACCGGGCTCGGCGCCCAGGACTTTGCCGAGCGGCTGCTGGAAGGTTATGGCGTGTCGGTGCTGGCCGGCGAAGCCTTCGGGCCGAGTGCGGCGGGGCACATACGCATCGGGCTGGTGGTGGACCAGGTGAAGCTGGCGGAGGCGTGTCGGCGGATTGCGTCCTGTGCGGCGGATTTGCTGCAGATGCGACGGGCCTGATCGCGCCATCGACTAATTTGATATTGATCAACTTCTGCATTGCTTTGCTGGCTAGACTGAAAATCAATACGACGTAACAAGTCGAGGTTGTACTTCATGTCCTGGTTTCGTCGGCACCGCCAACGCCTACTGCGCCTGATCCTCGCCGTATGGGTGGTTGCTGTGACCGTGATGGCAATCCAGGGGTGTCTGGTACAGCCGATTCACAATTTGGCCGCGCCACACAATGTCGAACAGCATCGGGTGGAGGGGCATGCGCTCCACGCCAATGGTTGCCTTCAAAACTGTGAGGACACTGCCACGGCGATAAAACCTGCATTGCAGATGCCAGCAGCGGATCCTGTCCACTGGGCTGCCCTGTTACTGCTAACGGCGGCAGTCCTGATTATGGTGTTTGATCCTGAGCAAAAATCCTCCTTCGCCGCTCTTGTACTGAAACGTCCCGCGCCACCCGAAAGCCCTGTACGTCTTACTTTCGTCCGTTTCAACGATTAACCCCTGCCTCAGAGTGGCAGAGCACGGGTTGCTCTGTCCTGCTGCGTCGCAGTTTCGCGACTCGGTTATTCCTGCTTATCCCGTCACAATCTCAGGAGTTCATCATGCAAGTGCATTCGAAATGGGTTTTGGCTGCCGTCTTGGCCAGCCGTGCATTCATGGTCTCTGCCGAGGATGCGCATCACCCGGCCGACGCGCCAGCCGACGCAACCGTGAGCACCGCCCCGGCATCGACGACCATGACCAAAGCCATGACCGAGCAAATGCAGAAAATGCAGGCTGCACATGACAAAGCAGTAGCGGCTGAAACGCCGGCTGAGCGCCAGTCCGCCTTGCAAGAAGGCATGAAAGCGATGCAGGACAGCATGGCCATGATGAGTAAGGAGCAGGGTGCGATGGGTTGTATGGGAGCTAAGGACAGTGAAGGCAAAGGGATGATGGACATGATGATGCAGATGATGGAGCAGCAGTCGTCCATGATGGAAATGCCGATGAAAAAGTGAATGTGCGGTAGAGCTGCTGCAAATGACATGGCTCTGGCGCTGGAGGGGTGAATGCAGCCAGCACCCCTCTGATGTTTGTTGTTGAGGAGCACCCACCATGAACCATACAGAATCGGCCTACGGTCTTTGGTCGCTGGTTATCATCAACTCATTGGTGTTTATCCTGTTTGCCTTCAGTTTCACCCGGCCCAGGACGAGCCGCGATTGGCGCTCATTCGGTATGTTCTCGGCGTTCCTGGTGGCTCTGTTTACCGAGATGTACGGTTTCCCGCTGACGATCTACCTGTTGATGCCCTGGCTCACTCGTCACTTCCCTGGCATCGACTTCCTTTCGCACGACGCTGGGCATTTGCTCGAAGTAATGATGGGGTGGAAGGTCAATCCACACTGGGGTCCATTCCACATTGTCAGCAACCTGCTGATCGCTGGAGGCTTCTGGTTATTGGCGGCCGCCTGGCGTGTGCTCTACAAGGCCCAAAGCACTGGCCAACTGGCGCTCGACGGACCGTATTCACGGATCCGTCACCCGCAGTACGCTGGCTTTGTGCTGATCATGTTTGGCTTTTTGTTGCAATGGCCGACATTGATCACCCTGGCAATGTTTCCAATTCTCCTGTTGGTCTACGCCAGGCTGGCGAAGCGAGAAGAGCAGGAGATGCTTGCGCACTTCGGTGATGCCTACCGAACTTACTGTGAACAGACTCCGGCATTCCTGCCCTGGTCAGCCCCCCACAGCCCCAACACTCCTACTGGTAGCCCTCCAGGCTCAGGAAAATAACCATGAACGCTCCCTGGAAAACCGGCATTTCTCTGGCCCTGACCATGGCCATTTCCTACACCATCTGTGCGTTGCTCTATGCGCTATGGCCGGTGCAGGGTATTGCTTTCCTCAGTGCCTTGTTCCATGGACTCGACTTCAGTCGTCTTCAAGCTCCGCAAGACTACAGTGTGGCGACTTTCGTCGGACCACTGCTGGTCTTGAGTGTATGGGGCGCGTTGGTCGGTACCTTGTTTGCGTGGCTGTCCGCCAAGCTTCATGGCAGGCCTTGATAGCTGCTTCGAGTAGGAGGCCGTGATGAGCGAATCACACATGCAGCACAGCCAACACCAGCAGGCGCTTGCATCAGGGAAAATGGCGAAAGACCCGATCTGCGGGATGATGGTTGATATGACCATGGCGTTGTCACGAGAACGTGGCGGGCGCACCTATTACTTTTGCAGCGATAGTTGCGTGCGCATCTTCGAGTCGCCAGAAAATGAACTGAAGGCGATGAAAACCCGCGTGACTATCGCCCTGACCGGTGTATTGGCCTTGGCGCTGCTGCGTGCGGGCGCCTTCATCGCGCTGGCCGCGGGTGCCACCTTGCTGACTTGGGTGCCGATCCCGGCACTCCCTTGGTTCACGTGGGGTATCTGGCTATTCCTGCTGGTAACACCGGTGCAGTTCATCGGCGGCTGGAGTTTCTATAAGGGGGCGTGGAATGCCATTCGCACCCGTAGCATCAACATGGATTTTCTGATCGCCCTCGGCACATCGGTCGCCTATTTCTACAGTGTCGCGGTGTTGTTCTTCCCGGATGTCCTGCCGGTCAAGGTAGCCGAGCGCGACGTCTATTTCGAGGTGTCGGCGGTCATCATCGCCTTCGTACTGCTTGGCAGGTACATGGAGGAGATCATCAAGAAAAAATCCTCGGCGGCGGTACGGCGCTTACTTGATCTCAAGCCTGCGATTGCGCATGTGATTCGTGACGGGCAAGAGGTCGACTTGCCTGCTGAAAACGTCATGGCCGGGGAGTTTCTGGTGGTCAAGCCTGGCGAGAAAATCCCCACCGATGGCGATGTCAGTGAAGGTCAGTCAACGGTGGATGAGTCCATGCTGACCGGCGAGTCGATGCCGGTCGACAAACACCCGGGCAGCCCGGTGATCGGGGGCACGCTCAATGGCAGTGGGGTGCTCACTTTCAAGGCGAGCAGGATCGGTGCCGATACCGCACTGGCGCAGATCATCAGGATGGTTGAGGAAGCACAGACCAGCACGGCACAGATCCAGCGGTTGGCCGATCAGGTCACGGGCTACTTTGTGCCGGCAGTGGTGACAGTCGCGATACTGGCCCTGATCGGCTGGTCTGTTGCGGGGAGTTTTCCGCAAGGGCTGTTGGCCTTTATCGCGGTGCTGATCATTTCCTGCCCCTGCGCCCTGGGCGTGGCGACGCCCGCCGCGTTAATGGTCGGTGTTGGCAAGGGGGCTGATAACGGCATCCTGATTCGCGGCGGCGAAGTGCTGGAGCGGGCAGAAAAACTGAGTACGGTGGTGTTCGACAAAACCGGCACCATTACCCGAGGCGAACCCAACGTAACCGATGTGATTTCGCTAGGCGCAGCGTCGGAACACGAGGTTTTGATGCTCGCCGCTGCTGTGGAGTCCGGTTCGGAACATCCGCTTGGTGCCGCGATTGTGCGCGCCGCCCGGCATCGCGATATCAGCCTGCCGAAAGCGAGCGACATCAAAGGGATCGCCGGTCACGGCATCGAAGGCAAGATCGACAATCGCACCCTCTGGCTGGGCAACCGGCGTTTATTCGCCCGCCAAGGCATTTCGACCGAGGCTGCCGAGGAGCACCTCATCCGTCTGGAAGCCGATGGCAAGACCGCCATGCTGGTCGGAGTCGATGACCGTTTGCTCGGTGTGATTGCTGTGGCCGATACCATTAAACCTGAAGCGGCCGAGGCTGTTGCGGCGTTGCTGGCCAGCGGCATCAAGGTCGTGCTGCTGAGCGGTGACAACCACCGTACTGCCGAAGCAGTCGCACGCCAGGTGGGCATCGAGCGAGTGATTGCCGAGGTTTTACCGAGCGACAAGGTCGCAGTGATCCGTCAATTGCAAAGCGAAGGGCAGGTCGTGGCCATGGTTGGCGATGGTGTCAACGATGCGCCTGCCCTGGCCACCGCAGACATCGGCATCGCCATCGGCTCGGGTTCCGATGTAGCCAAGGAAACCGGCGGCATCATCCTGCTCAAGAACGATGTGCGTGACGTGGTGACCGCGATCAAGCTGTCGCGCGCAACCATGGTCAAGATTAAACAAAACCTGTTCTGGGCATTCATCTACAACAGTATCGGCATTCCAATCGCGGCCTTTGGTGTGCTTAACCCCATCATCGCTGCCGCCGCCATGGCACTCAGCTCCCTGTCGGTGGTTGCCAACTCCGCAATGCTTAAACGTGCCCGTGTTGGTTTAAGCCAGGAGGCCACATCATGAAACGCGAAGTTTTGATTATCTGCCTTCTGACCAGTGTCGCGGGTATTGCAACGGCGATTTACCTGCTGGGGCTGACGGGCAAATCGTTGGCCATAGCAGCGATATTCCTGCTATGCCCGGTCTTGGTCGGGGTGCAACTTTTTCGCGGCGTCCGCCAATTCGATAAGGACATGGCCGAGGCCCGTCGTAAACCCCACAGGAGGAATCAGTTATGAGACGCCATTATGTTCCCCATCGCAGCGCCGGCCGTGTCAACGGGTTCTTCCTCGGCTTTCTTGCCATCGCCGGGTACTTCCTGTTGACCGAGCACCGGGCCCACGTCATTCCCTACTTGCCATTCCTGCTGTTGCTGGCCTGTCCGCTCATGCATCTGTTCATGCATCGTGGACACGGTGGGCATGGCGGTCACGAACAGGCCAATCGCGGTGAGCATGACGCGCACGGTGGCTGCTGCGGCCATCAGTACCGCGACGATCACGCAGGCCATGCGCCCGAATCCGGTAGTCAGTCGGACGGCGCGACGCAACGCCCAGACCTATGAGTGCCGTGCCGTATATCGCATGAGACCCTGGCTGCGTGCAGTGAGGGCAGTAGTATGGTGAACAAGTCCTGGATAGTGGCTTCTTCAGCGAATCGACTTACTGCGCCAAGGCGCCGAAAGGAGTGTGCTCATGCCGATACGCAGTGTGCTTGAGTTACGCGTCCGCCGGCTCGGCATTGATACCCACCAGCAGCCGGTGGCGTTCATGCCACGGGATTGTCACGTCTGCCGCTCGGAAGGTTTTTCCGCCTTGTCACGTATCGAACTGGTCAAAGGCACGCGTCGCGTCATCGCGACGCTGATGGTGGTGGATGGACGGTGGATAGCCGGCGGTGAGGTTGGGCTATCGGAATCGGCCTGGCGGCTGCTCGGTGCTCAGGAGGGTGAAAGCGTTGCCGTGCGTCACCCGGCGCCGGTAGAGTCGATGAGCGCCGTGCGCGGGAAGATCTATGGAAGTGCGCTGTCGCGGGAGGCGCTGACCGCGATCGTGAATGACATCGATGCCGGCCGATTCAGCGATGTGGAGCTGGCGGCCTTTCTAACCGGCTGTACCGGCAACCAACTGTCGCTCACCGAGATCCGCTATCTGACCGAAGCCATGGTTGAAACCGGCGAGCGTCTGCACTGGGACCGGTCACCGGTGCTGGACAAGCACTGCGTCGGTGGGCTGCCGGGGAATCGGACCACGCCCATCGTGGTGGCCATCGTCGCGGCCAACGGCCTTTGCATACCCAAGACTTCCTCCCGCGCCATTACCTCGCCAGCGGGTACAGCCGATACCATGGAGACCCTGGCCCCGGTCGCTCTCGATTTGCCGGCGATGCGCAAGGTCGTGGAGCAAGAAAACGGTTGTGTCGTGTGGGGCGCGGCCGTGCAACTGAGCCCGACCGATGATGTCATGATCCGGGTCGAACGAGCCCTGGACTTGGACAGCCAAGGCCAGTTGGTGGCCTCGGTGTTGTCGAAGAAACTGGCGGCCGGTGCCAGTCATGTGTTGATCGATATCCCGGTCGGCGCCACCGCGAAAGTACGCGATCTGCCGGCGGCGATAAAACTGCAAACGCTGTTGGTCGAGGTCGGCGGTCGGCTTGGCCTCAACGTCAAGGTGCATGTCTCGAACGGTGATGGCCCTGTTGGGCGGGGTATCGGTCCGGCATTGGAAGCGCGTGATGTGCTGGCGGTGCTGCGCGGCGATGCGCAGGCGCCGCCGGACTTGCGTAAGCGTACCCTCGACCTCGCCGGTCTGTTACTGGAAATGGCCGGCAAGGCGCCGGCCGATAGTGGCTATGCGCTCGCCGCCACAACCTTGGCGAGCGGTAGTGCCTGGCGAAAATTCCAGGCCATCGCGAACGCCCAGGGCGGACTGCGAGAGCCGCCGCAGGCGCGCTATAGGCACCCGGTCCTGGCCGGCCGTGAAGGTCGTGTGTGCCGCATCGACAACCGCGTACTGTCGCGCATCGGGAAATTGGCCGGGGCACCAGCGGCCCCGGCGGCCGGGCTGGTACTCGGTACGGCGCTCGGAGAACGGGTCGAGGCCGATCAGCCGCTCTATACCGTGCATGCCGAAAGCCCGGGCGAACTGGCCTATGCGCTGGAGTATGCACAGCAGCACCCGGAACTCTTCTTCATCGAGGAGGATGCGCCATGAATCCCCTGCTGTTTTGTCTCGACGGCAATCTGGCTTTACAGACCGGGCTGGCGGCGGCTGCGAGGTTGCAACCTGCCGTCTGCCAATTGAGGCAGTTTCCCGACGAGGAAAGCTACGTGCGTGTGTTGAGCGACGTGCAGGGCCGTGACGCGGTGATTCTGTGCAGCCTGCACGGTCCGGACAAACGGTTCATACCGCTGTGCTTCCTTATGGAAACCCTGCGCGAGATGGGCACTCGCTCTGTGGGCCTGGTTGCTCCCTACTTGGCCTATATGCGCCAGGACCAGCGTTTTCATCCGGGTGAGGCTGTCAGCGCGCGTCTGTTTGCTGCACTGTTGGCTCCGCACATCGACTGGTTGGTGACGGTGGATCCGCACCTGCATCGTATCCATGATCTAGGCACCCTATACCCGGTACCGCATCGAGTCGTACATGCCGCGCCGGCCCTGGCAGCCTGGATCCCCGGCAAGATCGCCCGACCTTTGTTGATCGGTCCGGACAGCGAAAGCGAGCAATGGGTATCGGAGGTCGCCCGGCTGGCGAAAGCACCATTCATCGTGTTGCAGAAAATGCGACTCGGCGATCGGGAGGTCGCGGTCTCCGTGCCCGATATCCAGCGTTGGCGAGAACACACCCCGGTGTTGATCGACGACATCATTTCGACGGGGCATACCCTGCTCGAAACCGCCGGGCACCTGCAACGAGCAGGCATGCGCCCACCGGTGGCCTTGGCGGTGCACGGAGTGTATGCAGAACACGCCCAACGCGACCTGCAAGCGGCCGGCATTCAGGTCTTCACCAGCAATAGCATCCGGCACGCCAGCAACGCCATCGATCTGTCGACACTGCTTGCACAAGCCATCAAGGAGCTTGCCCCATGACTTCCGTACTCACTCATCACGGGCACTCACGGACTGATCGCAAACAGCGCCGCCGTGCACGAGGTACTGAGTAGACGCGATCGATCGGAAGATAACGCGGAGAGGAACATGAGCGACAGGACCCGGTTCGTCATTACTGCCTGCGAACGCTTGCACCGGATGAGCGAAGTCGAAATGTGTGAACACAAGGGGATCGGTCATCCGGACAGCCTGTGCGATGGTGTCGCGCAAGCCGTGTCGTTGGCGCTCAACCGCGCGTACCTGCAAGCCTATGGGCGCATTCAGCATTACAACGTCGACAAGGCCTTGTTGATCGGCGGCCAGAGCCAGCCGCACTTTGGTGGTGGACTATTTCGCGGTCAAACAGTCAATCACGGAGCATTTACGCGCGATCCTGGCGAGCCCCTGTGATCTAGCCGTCAATACACTCGATGATACGATCGCGATCGGCGTAGACGGGATTTACCTGACCGTCACCGGGTTGAGCGCAGAGCAGGGGGACGACGGCCAAGTCGGACGCGGTAACCGCATGAACGGCCTGATCACACCTTGCCGTAGCATGCCGCTTGACCTCTCCACGCCTGCCCATTCACCAGATTCACCGGCCGCTCACCCGCCAACGCCGCCAACAAATTTTCGACCGCACAAGTCGCCATCGCCTCCCGCGTCTCATGGGTCGCCGAACCGATATGCGGCGTCGCCACCACATTGTTCAACTGCAACAACGGCGAGTCATGGCGCAGCGGTTCGCGCTCGAACACATCCAGCCCGGCAGCGCGAATCCGGTTCTGCTGCAACGCCTCGATCAACGCCGCTTCGTCCACCACCTTGCCCCGTGAAATATTGATGAAGATGCTCTGCGGGCGCATCAAGGCGAACTCCCTGGCGCCGATCAGCTTTTCGGTTTCAGCGGTCAGTGGCAAGGTCAGGCAAATGAAGTCGGCCTGCTGCAACAACTCGGTCAGGCTACGGTATTGCGCATTGAAGCGCTGCTCCACCGCCGGTTTCGGCGAATGGCTGTGATACACAACCGGCATGCCAAAACCGAAATGCCCACGCTGCGCCAACGCCTCGCCAATCCGCCCCATGCCGATGATGCCCAGCGTCTTGCCATGCACATCGCTGCCGAAATGCGCCGGGCCAATGTTGCGGTTCCACTGGCCGGCGCGAACCATGTTCGCCAGTTCCACCACGCGTCGGGCGGTGGCCAGGATCAGCGCGAAACCGGTGTCGGCGGTGGTCTCGGTCAACACATCGGGGGTGTTGCTGAGCAGTATCCGCCGTTCGGTCAGGTAGTCGATGTCGTAGTTGTCGACGCCGACGGACACACTGGCAATCGCTTCCAGGTTCGGTGCCAGGTCAAGCAACCCGGCATCGAGTTTCAGACTGGCGCCAAGCAACCCTTGGGCGCGGGGCAGGGCCTGGCGCAGCTTGGCCAGGCCTTCGGCGTCGAGGCTGTCGATCAGCGTCACCTCGGTCTGCTCATGCAAGCGAGCCATCAGCAGCGGCGAGAGTTTCTTGTACAGCACAACCTGCTTTTTCATATCAACATCCATTCAGGAATGAGCCGCCACCGGCCGGGGTGCGGCGGCTTTGGCCACGACCCGGTCACTGGCGCCGGGCTTGAGGAAAATCGTCAGCACCACCGACACCAGCAACGCGCCGCTCATCAGCAGATAAGACGCACCGGGCGATCCGGTGGAGCTGTTCAGGTAACCGACCAGATAAGAGCCGCCAAACGAACCGAGCGCGCCCATGCTGTTGATCAACGCCATGGCTCCACCGGCCACGTTGGCCGGGAGGATTTCTGGAACGATGGCGAAGAACGGCCCGTACGGGGCGTACATGCAGGCACCGGCAATCACCAGCAGGGTGTAGGACCACCAGAAATGCTCCGCGCCCAGCGCGTAGGAGCCGTAGAACGCAATTGAGGCGATCAGCAGCGGAGGCCAGACGAAGCGTTTGCGCTTCTGCAGTTTGTCCGAGCCCCAGGACACCAGCAGCATGCCGATCACTGCCGCCAGGTACGGCAACGCCGACAGCCAGCCCGCTTCGATCATGTCCATTTGCGCGCCGGCCTTGAGGATCGATGGCAGCCACAGCACGAAACCGTAGACGCCGATGCTCCAGCAGAAGAACTGCAAGGCGAGGATGATGACTTTTGGCGAACGGAAGGCTTCGGCGTAGTTTTTCACTGCCTTGATGCCGACCTGTTCGGCGGCCAGGGCACTTTCCAGGTCCTGCTTTTCCTGGTCGTTCAGCCACTTGGCCTGGGCCGGACGGTCATCAGCCAGGCGCCACCAGATAAACGCCCACAACACTGCCGGCAAGCCTTCGATGATGAACATCCAGCGCCAGTTGAAATGCTGGATCAGGTAGCCAGAGACCACCGACATCCACAGCATCGTCACCGGGTTGCCGAGGATCAGGAAGGTGTTGGCGCGCGAGCGTTCGGCACGGGTGAACCAGTGGCACAGGTACACCAGCATCGCCGGCATCACCGCCGCTTCGACCACGCCGAGCATGAAACGAATGACGATCAGCCAGTAGGCGTTGGAGACGATCCCGGTCAAGGTCGCCAGGGCACCCCAGAGAATCAGGCTGACGAAAATCAGCTTTTTCACGCTGTGCTTCTGGGCGTAGATCGCACCTGGAATCTGGAAGAAGAAATAGCCGAGGAAGAACAGTGCGCCGAGCAGGGAAGACAATCCCGGGGTGATCATCAGGTCCTTGGCCATCCCGGAGGCGGCGGCGAACCCGTAGTTGGCGCGGTCCAGATACGCCAGGCTGTAGGTGATGAACACGATGGGCATGATGTACCACCAGCGGCGGGTGGCCAGTGTTGCGGTTTTCATAGTGATGCTCCTGAGCTTGTTGTTTTTGTCGCAGCAGGTAACGGAGTCTGATTCAAATTTTTACGGTAATAGTGAGGGCCCCTTCGCGGGCAAGCCTCGCTCCTACGGGCGTACACCCCGAACCCTGTAGGAGCGAGGCTTGCCCGCGAACGGCGTCCTCAAATTCAGCATCCATTTCGGCCCGGGTGGGCAAGCCTTCCATATCCCCACGGCTCTGCACTGCGCGGCTACCGATCCAGTTGGCACGTTGCACGGCTTGGGCAACGCTGTGGTTTTCCAGCAGGGCGCTGATCAGGCCAACGGCGAACCCGTCGCCGGCACCGACCGTATCGACCACGGTTGTCACAGGTACGCCTGCAACGAAACCTTCATCCTGATGGGTTCGGTAATAGGCGCCTTGCGGGCCAAGCTTGATCGCCACGGCTTCGGCGCCCCGGTCGAGGTAAAACCCCGCGATGTCGGCAGGGTCTTCAAATCCGGTGAGCAACCGTCCTTCGCTCAACCCCGGCAGCACCCAATGGGCGAGGGCGGCGAGGCGGTTGATCTCGCTGATCATCTGCTGTTCGCTGGCCCACAGGCTCGGCCGCAGGTTGGGGTCGAACGACACGCTGCGCCCGGCTTCGCGCATGCGGGTCATCAGTTCGAAGGACATTGCCCGGGCCGACGCGGATAGCGCTGGAGGAATGCCGGTGGCATGCAAGTGCCGGGCGTTGAGCAGCGACGGGGAAATCGACTGCACCGACAAATGACTGGCCGCCGAGCCACGACGGAAATACTCGACCACCGGATCGCTGCCATCATCGGTGCGGGACTTGAGCTGAAGCCCGGTGGGGTGTGCCGGGTCGATGTCGACATGGCGGCAATCCAGGCCTTCTTTCTTCAGCGTATCGATGACGAACCGACCGAGAGAATCGGCGCCCACCCGGCTCAGCCAGGCGACGTTAAAGCCCAATCGCGACAGGCCAATGGCGACGTTGCTGTCGGCCCCGGCAATGCGCTTGTGGAAGTGGCCGACGTCGGCCAGTTCACCGTTCTGCTCGGCAACGAACATCGCCATGGTTTCGCCGAACGACAGAATCTCGATCTCAGACATGCGCAGGCTCCAGGCGGGATTGGCCGAGGCGGGCAAGGGTAGCGACGTGTTCGGTGGTCAACTGCACCAAGTCATCGCCTTGCAGCGGATATTCCGCTGCGCGCATCACGTTCTGGGGCATGTGCCGCAGCAATTGTTGCCACAGGTGCAAGTCACTGGCCGCCGGTGGTACCGCCACCAGTTTGCCGTCGACCCGACGCGCCACTGCTTTGCAGTGCACGTAGCCGACATGTCGACCGAGCATTCGCGCGGCGCTGGCGGCGGACTGATCCTGCCATTGCCAGTTGCCGATATCGAAGGTCATTTTGATCGGCAACTTGTGCTGCTCGACGTCGGCGAAGAAGCGCTGGAACGGTTCGATGCGGCCGCCGTGCAAGGTCTGGTCGTTTTCCACCAAAAGCTGCACCGGGCTCTGTTGCAACACATGCGCCAGTGTTTGCAGGTCGTTGTTGTCGGTGAAATAGCCCAGGGAGACTTTCAGCCATTGTGAGCCGAATGCCTCGGCGCGTTGCAGGGTCGAGAGCAGTTCCGGGTTGGGCGCCGATTGCCCGGCCAGCCACAACTCCAGCGGCGAGGAATACACGCTTTCCAGGCCCCGGGATTGCGTGGCGTCGGCCAATTGCGCGGGGTCTTCGAGGGTCAGCAGCTCTTCGCGCCATTCGATGTGCGTGGCGTCGGCAGCGGCCAGAACCTCGACAAAACTGCCCTGGCCACGTTGGCGCACAAGCTCGGCGCCGTAGCTGGACAGGCTGATGGAAACGGGTGGTTTGTTCATTGTTATCATCTCTGAAACCGGTTTCATTTTTGTTCAAAAAAATGTTCAAGGAAATATCAGTGGTCGATGTGCCGTTCTTTCAGTCACCGAAAATGCCCAAGAGTCGACCCACGCACGATCAACCGCGCCGGAAAATCCAGGGTCCGCACCGGCCCGTCATCCCCACGCAAACGCTTAAGCAAGCATTCAAACGCACTCGCGCCAATGTCCTCGGTCGGCTGGGCGAGGGCGGTAATCCCACTGCCCACCAATGGATACCAATCCAGATCATCCAAGGCGATCAGCCCGACATCCTCGAACAGGTTGCACTGCAATTCACGCAACGCGTGGGTGCCGGCCAGCGCGGCGATGCCGTTGGCGCAAAACAGCGCTTTCGGCCCAGCACCGGGAGTGTTCAGGAAGGTTTTCAGCCGCGAGGTCAGTTCGCTGCCGGTCTCAGCTACCGCGCCGGTTAAAGCAGGGCGCTGCTGTATCTGCGCCTTGAAACTGCTGACCCGCTCGATCCGTGAACTGGTGCCGTCAAACGGCTCCGTCACCATCAGCACATCGCGATAACCGCGCTCTTCCAGGTGGGCCATGGCAATCTCGACAGCCGCCGGGTTATCCAGCCCCACCAGATCGCTATCGAACTGCTCGACCTTGCGATCCACCAGCACCATGGGCATTTCCCGCTGCAATTCGCGCAACTCATCCACGTGGTGGCCGAGGGTGTTCACGATCAAGCCTTCGATGTTGTACGAGCGCAGTAACGCCAGGTGCTGACGCTCCTGCTCGTCATCGCGATCGGTGTTGCACACCACCAGGCTGTAGCCGTGCCGACGGCAGGCGGTTTCCACGCCATGCATTACGGCAATCGAATAAGGGTTCCGGATATCGGCCACCAGCATGCCGATCAGCCGGGTGCGTCCACGTTTAAGTCCGCGGGCCATCTGGTTCGGGCGATAGCCCAGCTCGGCAATCGCCTGCTCGATGCGCAGGGCCGTGGCATCGGAGAGCAGGGCGCGGTCGTCGCCGATGAAGCGCGAGACACTGGCCTTAGAGACCCCGGCGTGTTCGGCGACGTCGAGCATGGTGACGCGGCTGCGTTGGGCGGCGGAGAAGTCGTTCACGGTCTGAAACCTTGTTATTGGAATATTGGATGCGTCGTGTCGTCGCAGGCTCTGAAACCGGTTTCATAAAACGCCAGGCAATGGGTTACGTCAAGCCCAGGATGCAGGGGAAAGGTGTAGGAAACCGACAGGCGGTAGCTTTACCTGTCAGATATGACAGTAGTCCAATGAAGAAATCGGGCGTTTAATTTGCTTCAACTGTGAACTCGAAAAGAAATGTCGAGGGAGAATAATAATGCCGCCTGTTGAAGTTCTGGTCTACGACGCGCCGACAGTACTTGGGGTGGATGAAAACGATCCGGAAGGTTACATCCCGCCTGATCTGTTGCTCAAAGGCATTGACGTCAGAGTGCCGATATGGCGTGAACAATCTCCCGACGGTGAACAAGACACACTGATTGTTGAGTTGAAGCGCAATGGTGCTGTCGAGTTCACTTCCACGACCTTATACACCACCCCGATCAGTGAGTCGGAGTTCATCATTACCATAGGGCCAGAGTATTTGCTCAACGACGGCGTCGTTGAGGTTTCATATATGACAAGGAATTGGCTCAGTAACCCACATCCCTCGTTACCTCGAAAACTGACAATCGACCACACTCCGATACCTGAGAATCTTACTGAAGTCGGATTTCCCGATGTCAATCTGTATGGCTATCTGAATTGCGATACCGTTCCCCCTATTTGGGAGGGTGTGGAAGTAAAGATTCCCCCGCTCCCCGATTTTTGCAGGGTAGGTGATATTTGTACCTTGGAGTGGTTCGGGTACCTGAGTCTGAATGGCAGCGGTTCTCCTATAGCCGGAACTTATAAAAGAATCGACAAGCGGTTATTGAGTGACCAGGAAATTCAAAATGGTTTCTCGGTAACAATAGAGCCCTATAGGCCGCATATAGAGCCGATGCAAGACAGGGCGTCGGCTGTTGCGAACTACACACTCTATCGTGGCACCAGAAAAATTGGCGCTTCGTTCAAGGAAATAGTGAAGATCGACCGAGTCATCCCCGGGAAAGAGTTGCCTTGCGGGCCGTGAAGATTGTTGTGAAGTAATGCGTAATCAATGTGTGCCGTATTACGTCGCGTTATGGGCGAGGTGCCGTCGTGTATAAAAATGGAGCTAATTTTAATGAACGCTAAAGTTGGATACGTCGGTTTGAATACACAGGTTTCGCTGCAAAATGGCGGTGTCATTTTGCTCGATGGAGCCGATATCCCTGCACAAAATCTTCCCGGAGGCGATTTACGCATTCCGATCGCAGCACTCGGTGCTGATCTGGATTACACGATCCCCCAACCGCCCACTGAGTTCCCAAGAGATTTGCTGACAGTTTTTTTACGGGTAAAAGGCGAACTGACGCGCATACCGCTCATGACAGGGCACCCGCTGGGTGCGATTGCTGATCGGGTATGGCCGATGCCATTCAAAATCCCGCATAGCGAACTCAAGGAGCTGGCGCTTTCCGAAGCCCCTACCCAATATCAACTGGTGTATGTGCTTATCGCCAATGGTTCGAACCCGAACCCCGAGGCCGTTACCGAATACCATATTGACAGGACGCGGCCCTATCAAACCAAAGCACCCGCAACGGACTACTCCCCGCCGGCGGCTGCATTCCCTTTGAATTTGCCGCCGTCAAAAGACATCGATGACGCCTACCTGGGCGCGAACCCCACCGGTATCGAGATCACGCTGACACTGGCTGTCAACAATGCCGAGGTGACGGACGTTTGTAATGTTTATTGGGGCGACCCAGCGGATCCTGCCTATGCCACGCCAGTATTGGAAAACGAACTTGTGCCCGCGAACGGTAAGATCAAACTACCTATCTCGATTTTTGAGAACTCCAAGGAAGGTCAGAACACGCTGACTTTTGAGGTCAGGGATCTGGCAGGTAACCTCAGCCGCCGCTCCAAACCTGATCAACGCAATGTCCGGCGTCTGGCCCCCCCTGTGGCCAAACCGCCCGTGGTGCCACTGGCGGATGGCACGGACGGTGATACCTTGATCGATGTGGCGGACTGCAAACGGGGGGTGACCATAGAGGTTGAAGTTCCGCTGCCCAATGCCCCTTCTGACACGATCATTACCTATTGGCAGGGCATTCCACTTCCTGAACAACGCGTGAGCACGGACAAGACCCTTGTGTTCCAAGTGGATTACACCACTGTTATCAAGGTCGCCTATGGTGCGACCGATGGTGTCGTCCAGACAACGGTCAGCTATGACATGTTCCGGGGATCTGGTAAACCGATCGCAACGGAAAGCACGGGTATTGGCGTTGATATTTCCCATCCTGGCCCGATAAATCCTGATGAACCGGATCCGGTCAATCCGGCGCTGGAATTGCCTCGCCTGGTTTCCTCTCAAGGTGTGGACAATACACTCGACGATAACGACTTCGGTAAAGATGCGGATATTTTCATACAGCTTTACGATGCCCCTCCCACGGAGTCGGCGCAAAGCATAACGGTTAGTTATGATGACGTGAGGCTGACTCCCTACCTGTTGCAAGCAGGAGAAGAGGGCACGGAGATCAAAGCGGCAACAGTTTCCTGGGCAATCATCGAGAAAAAGCTGAATGCGACGGTACAGTTAAAATGGGAGCTGTCAGCCGTTTCGGGCAATAACCCGGTCTATTCTGATGAGCAACCCGTTGTTGTTGACGTCACTAAAATCGATTTACCGAAACCGGTGGTTCAAGGGCTTGTATTTGATAATATTTCCTGTCCGACATTGAACTTCTTGCCAACGGATGATCCAGATCATCCAGGTGACGGAACAAATCGCCGTAACTTAAAAGTCATTATTCCATACAGTACTTCACTTACTGATGGACGCACGGTGACATTGAAGTGGGAAGGATTCGAAGATGAGGGTGCGACCATTCCCATCCCCGATACCGACGTTACAAGAGACATTCCTATTTCCGGCACTGTTCCTCCGGAGGGTATTGAAACGGATATCGGCGAATATATGACTCATCTTAAGCCGGTATCGAATGCCTACGGGAAACTGACCTATACCGTCACAGGTGTGGTGCCGGAGTCGGACTCGGCCATCCACTTTGTATTTCTGGTGGATAATAATGGCGACTTCTGCGAAGTGGCCAATCCGCCAAACCGTTAATCAAAATTCAAGCCGGGCGGCGAGCGTGAAATAAATGTTTCCACGCTCGCCGCATTTGAATTTTCGACATGCTTTGGTCGTCATTTCTGCAGGACTTGTCGTTCACAATATGCAGAAAAGTCCTACATAACAATGCGTAATTGCTCGATAGCCTTGCTGACCTTCAAAGGCTGGTCGTGCATTTTCACGACTTGCCGCAGAGCTCGATCAAATACTTTCGAAGTAGGTGTCCAGTATGCACTTCCACTCCAAACGGCTCCATGCGTCCTTCTTCATGACGGGTACGCTGTGTGTACCGTTCTTGGCGCTTTCTACCCTCGCTACAGCTGCCCCGGTCGTCGGGGGGACCGCCACGGTCAACAACGGTGATGCGGTTGACAGCTGGTTTTTGAGTCAAAACGCAACACTGAACGTCAACAACGCACAGACACTTGGGATTGATGCCGACAGCTCGACAGTCAATGTCAATGCGGGCAGCAGTACCCAAGGAATAGCCGTAAGGAATAATTCGACTGTCAATCTGAATGGTGCCACGGTGACGGGGGCGGGCGGACAGTCGGGGCTTGAACTGGTTTCCAGCCAGGGCAATGTCAACAACAGCACGGTCAGTGGAGATTCTTTCGGGCTATCGGCTGTGCGGTTCTCGACGACTCAGGCCGGCTCCACGGCCAACGTCACAGGTAACAGCACCATCACGGGTGTGGATGCCGGGGCGTTTGCCTCTTCTCACAGCCTCATCAATGTCACCGACTCCACCATTGAAGGCACGGCTGCCACGGGTTATGGCCTGTGGCTGCAGAGTGCCGGTTCGGTGGCCACAAACAGCACGATTGTCGGCGGGCAGAACGGCGTATTCATTGAGCTTGATCCAACCGGCGTGGCACCGGCCACCCTGAATGTGGAGAACACCATAGTGCAGGGCAAAAGCGGCTCCGCCATTTTGGTGGATTTCGATAACGTTGCACGTTCCACCGCCACGCTGACGTTGACAAACTCCAGATTGCTGGCGGGTAACGACACGCTGCTTGAGGTCAAGGGCGGCGCAGACGTATCGATGACCGTCAATGGCAGCCAATTGAACGGCAACATTGTGACCGAAACTGGAAGTACAACCGGGCTGACATTGCAAAACAACTCGGTACTCACCGGGCGCCTGGAAAATGTTGCCCGCGCCACCATCAACGACACTTCGCAATGGGTGTTGGTGGACAACAGTCAGGTTGAAAAACTCGTGCTCAATGGGGGGGCGGTGAAGTTCGGGGCGGACAACGCCTTTTATCAATTGAACGTCACCGATCTGTCGGGCAGCGGTCGGTTCATCATGGGCACTGATCTGGCTAGGGGCCAGACCGACGTTTTGAATGTCACTGGAACGGCCAGCGGATCACATGAGCTGCTCATTGCCAGCAGCGGAACCGAACCGCCTGCCGGCCAACGAATCACAGTCGTCAAAACCAACGGTGGCAATGCCCAGTTCTCCCTGCTCGGCAACGTGGTCGATCAGGGGGCCTATTCCTATGCACTCGTCAAAAGCGGCAACGACTGGATTCTCGATCCGAGGGCACACATCGTCAGTCCGGGGGCACGCTCGGTGCTTGCGTTGTTCAACACACCATTACCCACCTGGTATGGCGAATTGACGTCGTTGCGCACCCGGATGGGTGAGTTGCGTTTCAACGGTGGTAAGGGCGGCGCGTGGGGGCGTACCTATGGCAATCAATACGAAATTGCCGATGCTTCTGGTGTGGGTTATCAGCAGACCCAGCGGGGGTTCACCTTGGGTGCTGATGCCACCTTGCGCGTGGGTGATGGTCAATGGCTGGTGGGAGTGATGGGTGGACACAGTACATCTGATCTCGATCTGAGTGCCGGCACCTCGGGTAACGTCGATAGTTACTACTTTGGCACGTATGCTACCTGGCTTGATGCGACCAGTGGTTACTACGCTGATGCTGTACTGAAAGTGAACCGGTTTCGCAATGAAGCCAAAGTCAGGCTGAGCGATGGAGCCCGGGCCAAAGGTAACTATGACACGACCGGTTTGGGCGGATCTGTCGAGTTCGGTCGTCATATCAAACTCCACGATAGATATTTTGTTGAGCCCTTCACTAAATGGTCCGCCGTAGTCATACAAGGTAAGAATTTTTCTCTGGATAACGACCTGCAGGCCGATGGTGACCGTGCGCGGTCGCTGTTGGGTGAGGTCGGTGTGACCGCTGGCCGAAACTTCAAAATGGAAAACGATATAGAACTGCAGCCTTACTTGCGCGTTGCCGGTGCATACGAGTTCGAGAAGAACAACAAAGTGCAGGTCAACGATAACGTATTCAAAAACAATCTTTCCGGTGCACGAGGTAACGTGGGCGCGGGCATCGCGGCATCAATGACAGAAAGCCTGCAAATGCATGCAGATTATGAGTTCAGCGAGGGTAAGAACTTCAAACAGCCCGGCGGGCTGACCTTAGGTTTGCGATACGCGTTTTAATGCAACGAAAATGAGTTAATTAAAAAGGAGGCTTCGGCCTCCTTTTTAATGAGCGGTGTTTTTATCAATCGCTTAGCAATACCCTGCACGTGGTGAAGGACGACGAGGGATTCTCCTTGCCGGTACGTGTTGGAACGCTTCGAACTCGACTTTCAGATTGACAGCCTTGCGATCGTCTTCATCCAGATTTTCGAGAACCGCGCTGATCTCGCCAGAGAAGGTTGCCGTTGAGGAGTCGTATTGAACCCGGGCAATACCCTGGTATTGCGTATAGACAACAGGTTTGGCTGGAGTCGAGCGGTCAATGAAGAGCACTCGAACGGTGTAGGCATCCGGATACAGGCCATAGGCACCATCCTTAACGCCCTTCGAGAATGAAATCTTCAACTCTTTCGTCGTGTAATCCGGAGCGGGCGCGCGCTGCGTGGCAAGCATGACATGCGCTTCGCCGTGAGGAGGAGGGTAAATCGCGTCTGAAAGTTCTACCAGGCTGGCGTCAAATGTTTCTGTTGCATTGATTGTTCCTGTGCATTTTCCCAACACAACAGATGATGTGGCCACTTTCGCAAATGCGTTCATTGATACAGTCTCCACTGTCATGACAAGTGATATCTCGCCATTGGAAACAGCAGGCGGGATTGCGCTATAAGATGCGATGGCGACAAATTTGTAAACTGTCAAACCTGACAGTTTACAATCTGGCTTTGTTGTGATTGTTTTCGAGTTTTATTTGTTAAGGGCGCCCTGAAAAACGTAGCGGTTATCACCATATTCCCGGCCATGTTGAAAGCAGTAATCGCAGTGCCAATACCTGATTAAAGTGGTTTGCAGGTGTGGCCTTCGAAATGCGCATGCAACGTCTCGATACCGGTGTCGGCGCCTTGGGCCTGGTCGATCCAGTTGTGCGGGGACATGCTGCACCTGTGAGACGCATTGCCGGATGATTTAACGCCGGTATCGAGGTCGAGGACTGGAACGCTTGTGCACGCATCAGTTGAACAGTCCCGCCGCAATATTAATTGAGAAGCCAAGAATCGCTGTGTTGAACAGAAAACTAATCAGCGATTGCGCCAGCACGATTTTGCGAATGCCCCGTGTCGCCACGCCGACATCCGAGGTCTGCACTGCCACGCCGATGGTGAAGGAGAAATACAGGAAGTCCCAATAGTTAGGGGTTTCCAGGCCTTCAGCGAAGCGCAGCGCCAGGTCTTTGCCGTCCCAGGTATAGAACAGGCGGGCGTAGTGCACGCTGAAAATCACGCCGATCAGTAGCCACGAACCGATGACCGTCAGCGCGGTGAAGCCGTAATGCAGCAGCTTGCGACTGGTTTCCAGGTCCTTGCTGCCGGCCAGTTCGAAGGTGATGGTCGCGAGGCTGGCAATCGCCGCAATGCACACCACGAACAGCACCAATCCGGCGTTTTCATCTTCGATCTCGGCAATGCGCTTCACGTCCGGGGCTTTGGCGCGTGTGGTGAGCCAAACCATCAGGATCAGGTACGTCCAGACCCCTGCATTCCAGCCGATGAGGATTTTACTGATGATCGAATCGGCCGGAGCCAGAATGCCTGCCGCGACGCCAAGGGTGGCGGCGGCGGACAGGCGAGGGTGGGTGCGGGCGAGGAAGGGCATGAGGGCTCACGGTCAGGGGGCTTTTCAGCACCTTAGCCCTGGTGTGAGTGGTGCGGCAAGTGCGGGGGCTTTGAAGGTCATCGCAGCCCTGTTAGTCAGGCCTGACGCTTTACGCGCTCGAAACTAAATTTCCCGTTTTTGATCGCGATAGTTCCGGCCGAAGATTCGGCCGTGACATTATCGAGGGTGCCTTCCAATGAGTCCCCTGTAATTGAGGTTATCGTAAAGGAACCGCTAATCGCGTCGTAGCCGACTACGCTGACACTGTCCATATAAAGAACATAAATCTTGTTCCTGTCATTATTCAGTTCATACGTGCCGGGGCCAAGATCTTTGGCAATGTAGATAGTCACGCTGTGCCGCCAACGATTTGGAATGCCTACGTTATCAAAGTAACCGGACCACGCACGGTAGTGCTCCTTTGGAAATATCACCTCGTTGGCAGGTCGTTCGGCAAAAGTAAAATTGTTGGCCTCGTACTGATGTGTGATGTGCCCTGAAATGTCAGCCGTGAATGAACCGATCGCTGTGTCATCGCCCAACACGGAGCGGCTTGGATCGAAGCCCTTAAGTTCAACTGCGCCATCGGTGACTGTCAGCTCCTCTTTTGACGGAGAGAACGCATTGAACTGAAAAGTGCAGGTGGCTTCTTGAGCCGCTACATTGAGGGTTACGACAACTTCACCCGAGGTGGCAATGTAGGGGGTGAACAAACTTTCGTTGTGCATCCAAAAGGTGGCCTTTGCGGTGTCTAGGTTTTCGTACACATTATCAATTTTGTAGGTGCGATTCACTACATCTCCTTGATCAGGAATGCGCAAAACGATACTTCGATAAAGGTAGGGCGTTTGCTCCAGATCTTGGGTTGCCATTGCAATGTAACGATTTTCCTGGGGATCCAGATACAGCTTCATTTTGGTAGGTGAGCCCACATAGGGCTCAGGAAGCTCTTTTATCTTTGCGGTGAATGTTCCGGTAGTGATCCCGAGTGACTTTCTGGCTAAATCATCCATTTGGAGACTCCTTAGTTGAGGGGCAACAACGTCGTTGATTGTTGAACCCAGCGTAAAGAGGAGTCCAACCCTCGTGAACTATCAGTTCTGATAGTTCACGAGGGTTTTTTGGCATAACAATACCGTTATCAATAGTGAATGGTTCAGTTAGTTTTCTTTAAACAAACAACCCACTTCATGACCACCACAAAAAACACCGGCACAAACACCACCGCCAACGTCGCCGTGATCATTCCGCCGATTACCCCGGTGCCGATCGCTTGCTGGCTTGCCGAACTGGCCCCTGTAGCAATCGCCAACGGCACCACGCCGAGGATGAACGCCAGTGACGTCATGACAATCGGCCGCAACCGCAGGCGCGCCGCTTGCAGCGTGGCATCGATCAAGTCATGACCTTCGTCATAAAGGCTTTTGGCGAACTCGATGATCAGGATCGCGTTCTTCGCCGACAGGCCGATGATGGTGATCAACCCGACCTTGAAGAACACGTCGTTGGGCATTCCGCGTAGCGTCACGGCCAGTACCGCACCGAGAACGCCCAGCGGCACTACCAGCAACACCGACGTTGGAATCGACCAGCTCTCGTACAGCGCCGCCAGGCACAGGAACACGATCAGCAGCGACAGCCCGAGCAGAATCGGTGCCTGACTGCCGGACAAACGTTCCTGCAACGACAACCCGGTCCATTCCTGACCCAACCCCGCCGGGCCTTGCGCCACCAGCCGTTCGATTTCCGCCATGGCTTCGCCGGTGCTGTGACCGGGCGAAGGCTCGCCGGAAATGCTGATGGCCGGGTAGCCGTTGTATCGGGTCAATTGCGCCGGGCCCTGAGTCCAGTTGGCCCGAACGAAGGCCGACAACGGCACCATTTTTCCAGCGTTGTTGCGCACGTGAATCTTCAGCAGATCGGCGACCTGGCTGCGTTGATCGCCTTCGGCCTGGACCACCACCCGTTGCATCCGTCCCTGGTTGGGGAAGTCGTTGATGTAGGCCGAACCCACGGCGGTGGACAGTACGTTGCCGATGTCGGCAAAGGAGATGCCCAAGGCATTGGCTTGCTTGCGGTCCACGATCAGTTGCACCTGCGGCGCTTCGGCCAGGGCGCTTTCGCGCACATTCATCAGGATCGGGCTCTTCTCGGCGGCGGCGAGCAATTCGCTGCGCGCTTTCATCAGCGTGGCATGGCCGAGGCCGCCACGGTCCTGCAAGCGGAACTCGAAACCGCTGGAGGTGCCGAGACCGTCAACAGGCGGCGGCAGCACCGAGAAAGCCATGGCATCCTTGATCTGGCTCAGCGCGATGTTGGCGCGATCGGCGATGGAACTCGCCGAGTCGTCGCTGCCCCGATCCGACCAGTCCTTGAGCGTGGTGAACGCCAGCGCGGCGTTCTGCCCGCTACCGGAAAAGCTGAAGCCGAGAATCACTGTGCTGTCGCCGACGCCCGGTTCGGTGGCGTTGTGTGCTTCGATCTGCTCCACCACATTTATTGTGCGATTCTTGCTCGCGCCCGGTGGCAATTGGATGTCGGTGATGGTGTAGCCCTGGTCTTCCACCGGCAGGAACGAGGAGGGCAGGCGACTGAAACACAGCCCCAGACCGATCAGCAATACGCCGTAGATCAGCAGATAACGGCCTGTACGTTTCAGCGCATAAGCGACCCAACCTTGATAACGCTCGGTCAAACGCTCGAATCCACGGTTGAACCAGCCAAAGAAACCGCCCTTGGCGTGATGTTCGCCCTTGGCAATCGGCTTGAGCAGCGTCGCACACAAGGCTGGGGTCAATGTCAGGGCGAGGAACGCCGAGAACAGGATCGACGTGGCCATGGACAGCGAGAACTGTTGGTAAATCACCCCGACAGAGCCCTGCATGAACGCCATCGGAATAAATACCGCCACCAGCACCAGGGTGATGCCGATGATCGCGCCGGTGATCTGCTTCATCGCCTTGCGCGTCGCTTCCTTGGGCGACAGGCCTTCGGTGGCCATGATTCGTTCGACGTTCTCCACCACCACAATCGCGTCGTCCACCAGGATGCCGATGGCCAGCACCATGCCGAACATGGTCAGCACGTTGATCGAGAAGCCCAGCGCGAGCATGGTCGCAAACGTGCCCATCAACGCCACAGGTACCACCAGCGTCGGGATCAGCGTGTAGCGGATGTTCTGCAGGAACAGGAACATCACCGCAAACACCAGCACCATTGCCTCGCCAAGGGTGTACACCACTTTGGTGATCGAGACTTTGACGAAGGGCGAAGTGTCGTACGGGATCTTGTATTCGACACCGGCCGGGAAATAGCGCGCCAGTTCGTCCATTTTCGCCCGCACCAGCGTTGCGGTGCTCAGGGCATTGGCGCCCGGCGACAGTTGCACACTGACGGCGGTGGACGGTTTGCCGTTCAGGCGTGTGGAGAACTGATACTCCTGGCTGCCGATCTCGACCCGCGCCACATCACGGATGCGTACGGTGGAGCCGTCAGGATTAGCCTTGAGCACGATGTCGGCGAATTCTTCAGGCGTCGACAACTGGCCTTTGACCAGAATGGTTGCGGTGATTTCCTGGGTGGTGCGGGTCGGTAAGTCGCCGATACTGCCCGCGGAAACCTGAGCGTTCTGCGCAACGATGGCGGCATTGACGTCAGCCGGGGTCAGGTTGAAACCGATCAGCTTCTGTGGGTCGATCCAGATCCGCATCGCCCGTTCGGCGCCGTACAACTGGGCCTTGCCGACGCCATCCAGACGCTTGATCTCGTTCATCACGTTGCGCGCCAGGTAATCACTCAGCGCCACGTCGTCGAGCTTGCCGTCGCTGGAGGTGAGGGTGATCAGAAGCAGGAAACCGGCGGAAACTTTCTCCACCTGCAAACCCTGCTGGGTGACCGCTTGAGGTAGGCGCGACTCCACCACCTTGAGGCGGTTTTGCACGTCCACTTGCGCCATCTCCGGGTTGGTTCCCGGCTGGAAGGTCGCGGTGATGGTGGCGCTGCCGAGGCTGCTTTGGGATTCGAAGTACAGCAGATGGTCGGCGCCGTTGAGTTCTTCCTCGATCAGGCTGACCACGCTTTCGTCCACGGTCTGCGCCGAAGCGCCGGGGTAGGTGGCGTAGATTTCGACTTTCGGCGGCGCAACGTTCGGGTATTGCGCCACGGGTAACTGCCCAATGGCCAACGCACCGGCCAGCAGGATGAACAAGGCAACCACCCAGGCGAACACCGGGCGGTCGATAAAGAACTGCGGCATAAAAAGCGTCCTGCTTACTGACCAGAGACCTGGGCAAGTGGAAGAGGGGTGTTGTCGATCTGGACTTTTTCACCGGGGCGCGCGTGTTGCAGGCCTTCAGTGACGATGCGGTCGCCGGGCTTGAGGCCGCGGGTGACGATCCAGCGATCGCTCTGCACCGCGCCCAGCTCTACCGGTTGCTGGCCGACCCGCTGCTCGGCGTCGAGCAATAGCACTTGGGCGACACCGGCGCTGTCACGCTGGATGGCCCGTTGCGGCACGCTGATGCCTTGCTGATTGAATGCCTGTTCCAGACGCACGCGAACGAAACTGCCCGGCAACAAGTCGAGGTCGGGGTTAGGGAATTCGCTGCGCAGAATGATCTGACCGGTGCCCGGGTCGACGGTGATGTCGGTGAACAACAACTTGCCGGGCAACGGATAAAGGCTGCCGTCGTCCTGGATCAGCGTGGCTTTGGCCTGACCTTGGCCCACTTCCTTTAACTGGCCAGAGCGGAAGGCCCGACGCAGGTCGTTGAGTTCGCGGGTCGATTGCGTCAGGTCGGCGTGGATCGGGTTCAACTGCTGAATCAGTGCCAGCGGCGTGGTTTCGTTCTGGCCTACCAGCGCGCCTTCAGTCACCAGCGCGCGGCCGATGCGCCCGGAAATCGGTGCGGTGACGGTGGCATAACCGAGGTTCAGTTTCGCCCTCTCCACCGCGGCTTTGTTGGCGGCGACATCGGCGGCGGTCTGCCGGGCGTTGGCGCGGGCATTGTCGTAGTCCTGAGCGCTGATGGCGTTGCCTTCGATCAACTGGGCGTAACGCTGCTCCTGCAATCTGGCCTGGAACGCGTTGGCTTCGGCCTTGCGCAGCGCGGCTTCGGCGCTGTCCAGGTCGGCCTTGAAGGGGGCCGGGTCGATACGGAACAGAACGTCGCCTTTTTTCACGTCGCTGCCTTCGCGGAAGACCCGCTGCAACACCACGCCGGCAACCCGGGCACGCACTTCGGCGATCCGTGGCGCGGCAATCCGCCCGCTCAGTTCGTTGCTGATTGACAGAGGGCGAGCTTCGATGGTTTCGATGCGCACCGTGGCCAGTGGTGCCGATTCTTCGGCGGTCGAAGACTGGTCACAAGCGCTCAGCGTCAACGCCAGGGCAATCAGGCTGAGCGTGGCAAGCAGGTTCTTTGACATGGAAATACCCCAATAATGACTACCCGCATCCTACGGGGAGTCGATGAGGGTAGCGGTGAAGCTTTGTTGGTGCTGTGTGAAATTGTGTAAGGGTTTTGCTCGCGTGTGCGTGAGGGCGTATATCCTTCAGGCCTTGAATTTTATTGCGCCTGTCAGGCCGCCTTCGCGGGCAAGCCTCGCTCCTACAGTAGGAGCGAGGCTTGCCCGCGAAGAGGCCCTGAAGGTCGCCACAGCACTTTCTGGAAACACCCATGCCCAACATCCTCCTGGTCGAAGACGACACCGCACTCTCGGAACTGATTGCCAGCTACCTGGAACGCAACGGTTATTCCGTCAGCGTGATCAGCCGCGGCGATCATGTACGCGAACGCGCGCGGGTCAGTCCGCCGGACCTGGTGATTCTCGATCTGATGCTGCCGGGGCTCGACGGCTTGCAGGTCTGCCGCTTGCTGCGGGCCGATTCGGCGACGTTGCCGATCCTGATGCTCACCGCCCGTGACGACAGTCACGATCAGGTGCTGGGCCTGGAAATGGGCGCCGATGACTACGTCACCAAACCCTGCGAGCCCCGTGTGTTGCTGGCCCGCGTACGCACGCTGTTGCGTCGCAGCAGCCTCAGCGAACCGCAGACCGCTAATGACCGCATTCTCATGGGCAATCTGTGCATCGACCTGTCCGAGCGTACCGTGACCTGGCGCGAGCAACTGGTCGAGTTGTCCAGCGGCGAATACAACCTGCTGGTGGTGCTGGCCCGGCATGCCGGCGAAGTGCTGAGCCGCGACCAGATTCTGCAACGCCTGCGCGGTATCGAATTCAACGGCACCGACCGCTCGGTGGATGTGGCCATCTCCAAACTGCGACGCAAGTTCGACGACCACGCCGGCGAGGCGCGCAAGATCAAGACCGTGTGGGGCAAGGGCTACCTGTTCAGCCGCTCCGAGTGGGAATGCTGAATCATGTTCAGAATCCTGTTTCGTCTGTATCTGGTGACCATCGTTTCGTTCAGCGCGGCGATCTACCTGGTGCCGGACCTGGTGATCAAGGTCTTCCATGAGCGTTTTGTGACCTACAACCTCGATTACTCCCGAGGTTTGCAAACGCTGATCGTCAAACAGTTTCGTACGGTGCCTGTCGAGCAGTGGCCGGCGCTGGCGGCGGAGATGGACAAGGAGTTCCAGCCGCTGCACATCATTTTGGCCCGCAACGACGATGCCGAATTTACCCTGGATGAGCGCGAACGCTTGCAGCGCGGGGAGAACGTGGTACGCATCGGCGACTGGGGCTGGCGCACCCTGGCGGTGACACCGTTGAACGAGCAGATGGTGGTGGAGATGGTCGTGCCACCGGACCCCACGGATGTCAGTTGGTTGTACTGGAGCATCAACGTGCTGATCGGTGCGACGATGCTGGCCTGCCTGTTGTTGTGGCTGCGCCCGCACTGGCGCGACCTGGAACGTCTCAAAAGCACCGCCGAACGCTTCGGCAAGGGCCACCTGAGCGAGCGTACGCAGATTTCCCCCAGCTCCAACATCGGCAGCCTGGCCAACGTGTTCGACACCATGGCCGGCGACATCGAAAACCTGCTTAACCAGCAGCGCGACTTGCTCAACGCCGTGTCCCACGAATTGCGCACGCCGTTGACGCGGCTGGATTTCGGCCTGGCCCTGGCGCTGTCCGACGACTTGCCGGCCACCAGCCGAGAACGCCTGCAAGGCCTGGTCGCGCACATTCGCGAACTGGATGAGCTGGTGCTGGAATTGCTGTCCTACAGCCGATTGCAAAACCCGGCTCGGCTACCGGAACAGGTCGAGGTGTCGCTGGATGAATTCATCGACAGTATTTTGGGCAGCGTCGATGAAGAGCTTGAGTCACCGGAAATCGTCATTGATGTGCTGCTGCACGGTCAGCTCGAACGCTTCTCGCTGGACCCGCGATTGACCGCCCGGGCGATCCAGAACCTGCTGCGCAACGCCATGCGTTATTGCGAGAAGCGGATTCAGATTGGTGTGCAGGTGTGCGCCAAAGGCTGTGAGATCTGGGTGGACGACGATGGTATTGGCATTCCCGATGAAGAGCGGGAGCGGATTTTCGAGCCGTTTTATCGGCTGGATCGCAGTCGGGATCGCGCCACGGGCGGGTTTGGCCTGGGGCTGGCAATCAGCCGCCGAGCGCTTGAAGCGCAGGGCGGCACGCTGACCGCGCAGGCATCACCATTGGGCGGCGCACGGTTCCGTTTGTGGCTGCCCACCTCAGCCTGACGCATTCTTTGTAGCATCCGCCGGGCTTGCGAGGACTGCGTCCTCGAACGCAGCCTCGCAAGCTCGGCAGCTGCTACGAACCAGGCGGGGAAACGTTCAACAGTTCAGTCGAGCAGTTCGGCTGACTCAATCAACCCAACCCCCGCCACCTGCATCCGCTCAATCGCCGCCGCCAGCGACCCTTCCAGATCAATCGCGCGGCAAGCATCCATCACCACAAACGCATTGAACCCCGCCGCCCGCGCATCCAGCGCAGAAAACATCACGCAGAAATCCAGTGCCAGCCCGACCATGTAAACCGTGTCGATGCCGCGTTCTTTCAGGTACCCGGCCAAACCGGTGGTTGTGGTTCGATCCGCCTCCAGAAATGCCGAATAACTGTCGATGTCCGGGTTGCAGCCCTTGCGGATGATCAATTGGGCGTGGGGCAGGTCCAGCTCCGGGTGGAACTCGGCGCCGGGCGTGGCGCGAACACAATGCTCCGGCCACAGCGTCTGCTCACCGTAAGGCAACTGAATCACGTCGTAAGGCTTGCGCCCAGGGTGGCTGGAAGCGAACGAGGCGTGGCCGGGCGGGTGCCAGTCCTGGGCAATGACGACCTGTTTGAACTGGCGGCCCAGACGATTAATCAGGGGCACAATCAGGTCGCCCTCCGGCACCGGCAATTGACCGCCGGGAATGAAGTCGTTTTGTACGTCGATGACCAGTAAGGCAGCGCGTGAAGAAATTGGCATGGGGTAGGTTCCTCCTTGGAAAGTCGGGTGCAAGCATAGTGACAAGTTCGCTGGAGTGCTAAGCCGGCTTCTCAATAACTTCGCCGGGCCCTCCAGTGCTGCCGCCGGGTTATGCCCGATCAGCATCAAGGCGTGTTCCATGCTCGCCCAATAGACAACGGTCATGGACCTCATGGGCGATGGACGGTGAACACCGCAGTGTGAACAATTATTCATTTTTTTCTGACAATCATTGCAAGGAAAGCGCAAATCGAGGCGCTATCCTCGACAGCGTTCGTTGTCCATTTGGAGAACTGCCATGAAAGATCAGGTCCATCCCTCTGCGGCCGCAGGGTATAAAACCGGTGCCGACACCTATGTCCGTGGTCGTCCGGATTATCCACCCCAAGTGGCTGACTGGCTTACGGTTACCCTTGAGTTGAACGCCGATAGAACCGCGCTCGACCTAGGCGCCGGCACCGGCAAGTTCACCGGGCCGTTGGTGGCGACCGGGGCGCAGGTGATTGCGGTGGAACCTGTGCCGCAGATGCTGGAGAAACTGTGCGAAGCCTTTCCTGAGGTACTGGCAGCGAGCAGCACCGCCACCGACCTCCCGCTGCCGGATGCGTCGGTGGACGTGGTGGTCTGTGCTCAGGCCTTTCACTGGTTTGCCAGCACCGAGGCGTTGACCGAGATTGCCCGGGTGCTCAAGCCCGGCGGCAAGCTGGGGCTGGTGTGGAACCTGCGCGACGCCAAGGTCAGCTGGATGCCAAAACTGGATGCGATTGTCAACGCGCTGGAAGGCGACACACCGCGTTATTACACCGGCGCGTGGCGCGAAGCCTTTCCACATCAGGCATTCGGGCCGTTGCAGGTGCAGTATTTCAGTCATGGTCATACGGGGTCGCTGGAGGATGTAATTTTCAATCGGGTGCGCTCCATCAGTTATATCGCTGCGTTGCCGGTGGCGGAGCGGGCGAAGGTTGATGCACAACTGCGGGCATTGATTGCCGGGGAACCGGCGCTGAGGGGGCGGGATGTGGTGACCGTGCCTTATGAAACCGTAGCGTTTGTGGCGGTGAAGGGCCGTTAGATCGGCGGTGCGGCCTTCGCGAGTAAGCCCACACACAGGGAATTTGTGAGCGCCAAAGACCCCCTGTGGGAGCAGGCTTGCTCGCGAAAGGGCCGGTCCAGACGCTAAAAAAACCTGAAGCCAGTCCCGCATTTGGCCGAACCGCTGCCTTACTGCCGACACAGATGCCTTGTTATAGTTCGGGCTTCATTTTCTGTCCGGTAAAGGATCACTGCCATGTCTCAATACACCGCCTTCAGCGTCGAACTGGCCGATAACATCGCCCATGTGCAGATCAACCGTCCGGACAAGATCAACTCGATGAACGCCGCGTTCTGGAGCGAGATCATCGAGATTTTCCAGTGGATCGACGATACCGATGAAGTCCGGGTGGTGGTGCTCAGTGGCGCCGGCAAGCATTTCTCTTCCGGCATCGACCTGATGATGCTCGCCGGTGTGGCCAATGAGCTTGGCAAGGACGTCGGCCGCAATGCGCGCCTGCTGCGGCGCAAGATCCTGGCGCTGCAAGCGTCGTTCAACGCCGTCGACAACTGCCGCAAACCGGTGCTGGCGGCGGTGCAGGGTTATTGCCTGGGCGGCGCCATCGATCTGATTTCGGCCTGCGACATGCGTTACGCGGCTGAGGACGCGCAATTTTCCATCAAGGAAATCGATATCGGCATGGCGGCCGATGTTGGCACTTTGCAACGCTTGCCGCGGATCATCGGTGACGGCATGCTGCGTGAACTGGCTTACACTGGTCGCACCTTTGGCGCCGAAGAAGCGCGTAACATTGGCCTGGTCAATCGCGTCTACAGCGACACCGCCAGCCTGCTTGAAGGCGTGATGGGGATTGCCCGCGAAATCGCCGGCAAGTCGCCGATTGCCATCACCGGTACCAAAGAGATGATCAGCTACATGCGCGACCATCGCATCGACGACGGCCTTGAATACGTCGCCACGTGGAACGCCGCCATGCTGCAGTCCACCGATCTGCGCGTGGCCATGGCCGCCCATATGAGCAAACAGAAACCCGAATTTCTGGATTGATTAACCATGACTTCACGCTGGACCACTGCAGTACTGGACACCGATCAACCCGGCGGCTGGGCCGTGGCGCGCAGCCCCGAAGGCTTTTTGTTCGATGACAATGGCGCCCTGTTTCCACGGGAATGGCTCAAGCGTCAGGACTTGTCGGTTCTTGCCGAGCACGGCATCGGTCACCTGGATGGCGAACCGGTGTACCTGCTGGAACTGCGCAGTCACAGCGATGTGCCGGGCTGTAACTGGAAAGGCCTGCGGGCGTTCATGCTCGAGGGCGATCACACCGTCTATAAGGTTCTGGGCTATGCCGCGCAAATCGGTACCTGGGCCCGTGAGCACCGTTTTTGCGGCAACTGCGGGCAGGCGATGATCCAGGTGCCGCGTGAGCGGGCGATGTATTGCGAACCGTGCGATTTACGCAGCTACCCGCGTATTTCGCCGAGCATGATTGTGCTGGTGACCCGTGGCGACGAGGTTCTGCTGGCCCGTTCGCCGCGTTTTGTCACCGGGGTCTACAGCACGTTGGCGGGGTTTGCCGAGCCGGGTGAGTCGGCCGAAGATTGCCTGATTCGCGAGGTTCGCGAAGAGGTGCAGATCGAGGTCAAGAACATCCAGTACATGGGCAGTCAGTGCTGGCCGTTCCCGCATTCGATGATGCTCGGTTTTCATGCCGAGTACGCCGGTGGCGAGATTGTCTGTCAGGAAGACGAGATCGAAGACGCCCAGTGGTTCAACGTGCACGAGCTGCCGCCGTTGCCGGCGTCACGCTCGATTGCCCGCTACCTGATCGACGTCTACGTGGCGCGGCGCTTAGGCCACGCTGAACCAGTGCTGCCAGGCTAGGCGCACGGTCAGGCCGAGCACCACCGTAATGAACACCGGACGAATGAATTTCGCACCGCCGCTGATGGCGGTGCGCGCGCCGAAGAAGGCGCCGACCATCACCGACAGGCCCATGCTCAGGCCGATGATCCAGTCCACTTGCCCGGAAAAGATGAACACCGACAGCGCCGCAATGTTGCTGACGAAGTTCATGCTGCGCGCCACGCCGCTGGCCTTGACCAGGTCGATGGGGTAGAGCAGCAGGCTGCTGACGGTCCAGAACGCCCCCGTTCCCGGGCCGGCCACGCCGTCATAGAAACCGAGGCTGAAGCCTTGACTCGATTGCCACTTTTTCTTGATCGGTGCATCGCTGTCCAGCGGCGCTTTGGGTGTGCCGCCGAACAACAGGTACAGGCCGCAGGCGAACACAATTACCGGCAGCATCTTGTTCAGCCATTCCGCCGGCAAATAATGAGCGACGATGGCGCCGCTGAGCGCACCAACCAACGTGCCGACGATGGCGTGCATCCACTGCCGTGGATGAAACAGCTTGCGCCGGTAGAAGGTGAAGCTGGCGGTGGCCGAGCCGAAGGTGGAACTGAGTTTGTTGGTGCCCAGTACCAGATGCGGCGGCAGGCCGGCGGTCAGCAGCGCCGGGGTGGTTAACAGACCGCCACCGCCAGCGATGGCGTCAATGAAACCGGCAATGAAAGCGACGAGAGCCAGAACGGCCAGGGTAGTGAGGTCAACGCTGAGTTCGAAAGGCATGGAATGGGGCTTATTCGGCAGGGCGCAGAAGAGGGCTGCGGGGAAAGGCCGGTATCTTACCCATAAAGTTATCCGGGTACAGCCGATCGTTCCCAAGCGGGAGCGCGGGAACGATCGGTCAGGGGGATTGTGTTTACAGGCCTAGATCGGAGAGACCCGGGTGATCATCCGGCCGGCGACCCAGTGGCCAGTGGAATTTGCGCTCGCTTTCCTTGATCGGCAGGTCGTTGATGCAGGCGTAGCGGTTGAACATCAGGCCGTTCTCGTCGAACTCCCAGTTCTCGTTGCCGTAGGAACGGAACCAGTTGCCCGAATCGTCGTGCCATTCGTAGGCGTAACGCACGGCGATGCGGTTGTCGCCATGGGCCCAGAGTTCCTTGATCAGTCGGTAGTCCAGTTCCTTGGCCCATTTGCGGGTCAGGAAAGCTTTGGCTTCTTCGCGGTTGTGGGCGAACTCGGCGCGGTTACGCCACTGGGTGTCCAGGGTGTAGGCAAGAGACACCCGTTCCGGGTCACGGGAGTTCCAGCCATCTTCGGCCAGGCGAACTTTCTCGATGGCCGATTCACGGGTAAACGGCGGCAATGGCGGACGAACTTCGGCAGTAGACATATTAAGTCTCCCTATCAAATTAACGTTCAAACAAGTTGTCGGGCTTGTTTAAAGTGTTACAGGTCCAATAACTTTCGCGCCATGCATTGCGCATTATCGGCGGCACTGTGATCACCCATCACAAGCGCTACGGTAATGGCACCGTCGATCAGGATCAGCAGCTGTCTGGCCAGCGTCTCCGGGTCTGTTGCGCCATATTCGGTACAGAGCTCGCGCACGTAGTCGAGCAGTTTCTGTTTGTGGTCTTTGGCGACCAGGCGAACCGGGTCTTGCGGGTCGCCGGTTTCGCCGCTGGTGTTGATGAACGCGCAGCCACGGAAGCCTTCGGAGGCGAACCAGGCCTTGAGCACGGTAAACAGGTTGAGCAGCCGCTCGGCCGGGGTTTGGGCCTTGCCGACTTCGCTCCGGTACCAGTGCATCCAGCGCTCATCGCGGCGTTGCAGGGCCGCGACGACAAGCTCCTCCTTGTTGGCGAAGTAGCGGTAAATACTTTTTCTGGAGACGCCGGCGGTTTTCACCAGAAGATCCATGCCGGTGGCAGCGATGCCACTTTTGTAGATCAACTTTTCGGTGACATCCAGAATGATGTCGCGTGTGTCATTGCTAGTGATTTCGTTCATGGGGCTAACAGTAGAATGATCGTTCTTCATGGTCAAGTAGTTATTTGTAGCGCCTATGAAATTGCCTTCGCGGGCAAGCCTCGCTCCTACAGGATTTGTGTTCCAAACGACGAAAAACCGTAGGAGCGAGGCTTGCCCGCGAAGAGGTCTTTACAGACAGTAACAAGACCCAAACCCATCCATGGTGTAAGCTCTCAGGCTCTTCGGATTCGACCCTTTGCGAGCCCTATGCCGTTGCTTTTCAAACGTTCTCTGCTGCCTAAATTGCGCAGTTTTCCGCTGACCGCCGATGCCGTCACCATCCTCTCTGGCGCTGCCGAGTTCCGTCGTTGCCTGCTGGAAAAAATCGCTCAGGCGACCCGGCGCATCTATATCGTTGCGCTGTACCTGCAACAGGATGAGGCCGGCCAGGAAATCCTCGATGCGCTGCACGCGGCCAAACTGGCACGTCCGGAACTGGACGTGGTGGTGGTCGTGGACTGGCTGCGCGCCCAGCGCGGCTTGATCGGTGCCGGCAAGCAACCGGGCAACTCGGCCTGGTATCAGGAAACCACCCGTACCCACGAAAGCGAAGTGCCGGTGTACGGCGTGCCGGTGCAGACCCGCGAACTGTTCGGCGTACTGCATTTGAAAGGCTTCGTGATCGACGATTGCGTGATCTACAGCGGCGCGAGCCTGAACAACGTTTACCTGCACAAATTCGACAAGTACCGCTTCGACCGTTATCACCTGCTGCAGAATCAGGCGCTGGCCGATTCGATGCATCACCTGATCCAGCACGGTTTGATCACCTCCAAAGCGGTGCATCGCCTCGACCTGCCGAACTTGCCGACCACCCGCAGTCTGCGCCACGACATCGGCGATCTGCGCAGCCGTCTCAAGCACGCGGCGTACGACACCTCGGCGGGCAGCACGGCAAAGGGCGGTTTATCGGTCAGTCCGTTGCTCGGTGTGGGCAAGAACAACCCGTTGAGTCGAGTCATCTGCGAGCTGATCGCCAGTGCGCAGCATCAGCTGACCATCTGCACGCCGTACTTCAACCTGCCGCTGGCGGTGACCCGGGAAATCAATCGGGCCCTGGCTCGCGGCGTGAAGATCGACATCATCGTCGGCGACAAGACCGCCAACGATTTCTACATCCCGCCCAGCGAGCCGTTCAAGGTGATCGCGGCGCTGCCATACCTCTACGAAATCAGCCTGCGACGTTTCGCCAAGCGTCATCAGCGCAACATCGACAGCGGCAAGCTGAACCTGCATCTGTGGAAGGATGGTGACAACACCTATCACCTCAAGGGCATGTGGATCGATCAGCGCTACACCTTGCTGACCGGCAACAACCTCAATCCACGGGCGTTCCGTCTCGACCTGGAAAACGCGTTGCTGATTGATGATCCGAAAGGCGAGTTGCTGGAGCCGCGTGGCAAGGAACTGGCGGAGATTTTCCAGCACACCCGCCGTATTGAGCGTTACCTGGATCTGCAAACGCTGCCGGATTACCCGGCGGGGGTGGCCAAGTTTCTCAAGCGTGTGAGTCGCGTCAGGATTGAGCGGTTGTTGTATCGGATTTTGTAGGGTTCAAAAGCAAAGATTGCAGCCTTCGGCAGCTCCGCGCCTGTGGGCGCCGCCGCAGGCTGCGATCTTTTCACAGACAACGCCGATATTCAGTTCAACCCCAACTTCCCCCGCAACATCGACAAATCCTCAGCCAACGTATTCACCGGCCCGACCAGCGCTTTGCGGTCGCTGTCCTTCACCTTGTCATACGTTTCAAAACCACCCCCCGTAGTTTTGTACTTGGCTAACGTCTTGTTCACCGTAGCGAAGTTCTTGTCGACTTTGGCCATGAATGCCGCGTCTTGCTTCTCGATCTGCGGACGGAACAGGTCGACGATTTTCTTCGCGCCGTCGATGTTGCCCTGGAAATCATAGAGGTCGGTGTGGCTGTAGCGATCTTCCTCGCCGGATATCTTGGTGGCGGCCACTTCTTCAAGCAGCGCAGCGGCGCCGCCGACGACTTTTTCCGGTGGGAAGGTCAGGCCGGCGACGCGGGTTTGCAGATCTTTCACGTCTTTGTTCAAGCCGTCAGCCAGCTTGTCCAGACCCTGGGTGCTGTTCTCTGAAAACAATGAATATTCGATGCGATGGAAACCGGTGAAGTCTTCGGCCTTCACGCCTTTTTCGTGGTCGTCGACCCGCGAGTCGATGGACGCATCGAGGTCACTGAACAACTCGGCAATCGGTTCGATCGACTCGTAATAGACGCGGGTCGGTGCGTAGAGCTTTTTCGCGGTGGCCAGGTCGCCTTTTTTCACTGCGTCGGTGAACTGCTGAGTGTGGTTGGCCAGTTCGTCCAGTTGTTCGGTGACGTAGATCTTGTAATCAGAGATCGGCCCCACCAACTCCAGCGGCGCCGTCGCCGCGAAAGCCGAAAACGGGGTGTTGAGCAAACCAAGGGTCAGCAGTAACGCGAGGGGCGACTTTTTCATGGGACGGTTCCGTGGAGTTGTAAGGGTCAGACTGAGGCTTTGGGTTGTGTGGCGTTGAGCAGCGAGCGGCCGATGAAGTCCTTGTCGCCGGTCACACCCGGCAGGGTGAAGAAGTACCCGCCGCCAACCGGTTTCAGGTATTCCTCCAACGGCTCGCCATTGAGTCGGGTCTGCACGGTGATGAAGCCTTTTTGCAAATCCGCCTGGTAACAGATGAACAGCAAACCCATGTCCAGCTGACCGTTTTTGTTCACGCCGTTGGAGTAGTTGAACGGTCGGCGCAGGATCAGGTTGGCCTGGGTTGCGGCGGTGCGCGGGTTGGCCAGGCGGATATGGGCGTCGAGTTTGGTCAGCTTGCCTTCCGGGTCTTTGGCGTAATCCGGGACTTGGGTTTCATGCGCTCCATCCATCGGTGCACCGGTGCTCTTGACCCGGCCGATAATGCTTTGCTGTTCTTGCAGCGGCGTGCGGTCCCAGCGTTCGACGAAGTTGCGGATGATCCGCACCGCCTGATAGCTGCCATTGACCGCCCAGGCTGGTTCGTCACTGCCGGGCTGGACCCAGACGATGCTGTCCATGGCCTTGGCGTCGTTGGAATCGGGGTTGGCGGAGCCGTCACGAAAACCCAGAAAGTTGCGTGCGCTTTGCGCCGGCACACCGGGTTTCGTCGGAGCTTGCGGAGGCACGCTGCCTTCCTGTTTCCAGCGCACCAGCAACAGGTCCGGCAGGTTTTTCACAATGTCGCGCAGGGCGTGGATATTGGTGTCGGCGGTGTTGGAGCAGAACTGCACACTCAGGTCGCCGTGGCAGCAATCGGCTTCCAGCGCATCGTTGGGAAAACCGACCATGCGGATCAGCCGCTCGGGCTTGACGCCGGCCAGACCGAAGCGCTCGTCGAACAGCGACTCGCCCACCGATACGGTGATGGTCAGGTTGTCCGGTGTGACCACCGGCCCAAGAATCCCCGAATCCAGCGGTGGCAGTTTGGGGTCGACCTGCGCCACCGGACCGCCTTGCATCAGGAACGCGATACGCTCGTTGAGCGTGCGAAACAGCCGCTCCAGATCTGCGCGGTCGTTGGCCAATACGTCGAACGACACCAGCATGCCGGATGTTGGGCGCGGGGTGACGATGCCGGTCTGGTGCGGGCCGTGAAAGGCGTGGCGGTCCTCGGTCTTGTCGCTGCTCGGTGCTTCGGTGACTTGCGCGGGGCTGGCAGCCATGGCTGGGCAACTCAGGGCCGAACCGGCTAACGCCACACCGGCGGCTCCCATGCCCATCAATACGCGACGGCGTTGTGCTGAAAACTGTTCTGAGTCGTTCATTTGTCTGAGGTCTTCTGCTTACAGGCCGGAAAGGCCAAGGGCGGGATCGATTCCATCGAGTGCATCGGCCAGAACCTTGGCCTTGTCGGCGATACGTTTGCGCTGTTCAGCGCTGACAGTGTCGTAGCTGGCGTAGCCATCCTTGACCTTGAAACCGTTGAGTTCGGCGTCGAAGGCCGTGACCACGCTGTCGATCTTCGCCAGTAGTTCAGCGGCAGATTTGCTCAGCAATGGCCGCAACAGGTCGACGACTTTGCGGGTCGCGTCGAGGTTGGCGGCGAAACCGTTCAGGTCGGAGTGGCTGTAGCGTTCTTCTTCGCCGCTGCTGGCGCGTACCTCGGCGAGGCTGTTGAGGTTGCGCACCAGCATGCTCACCAGTTGTTCCGGTGGCAGCGACTGGGCCAGCAGTTGCTGTTTGAGATTGGCGACATCGATGCTCAGGCGTTGTGCAACAGGCGTCAGACCGTCGAGGTTGCGTTGTTGGAACAGCGCGTATTCGAGGCGGTGGAAGCCGACGAAGCCCGGATCCTGCTCGCGCTTATCGAAGTAATCGGCGCGGGCGTTGATCGCGTTGTCCAGCTCCGCCAGGCGCTGGGCTGCTGGAGCCAACCGTTGATAGGCTGCGCGAGCCGGCACATACAAGGCTTGCGCCTGGCTCAGGTCGCCGGCCTCGATCGCTTGCTCAAGCGCGGCGACGGCTTTGATCAATGCGGTGCTCTGGCTGTTCAGGTACACGCGGAATTCCGACAGCGGGCCAATGAACGCCACCATCGATGGACGCGCCTTGGCCGCCGCATCGGACGCGGCGGTCGGGGTGACATGCAAGCTGCCGCGCGGATTGCTCAGCAGGCCACAGGTGATGGCGTAGTCGCCGGGTAACAGGTTGGCGTTGATCACCTGGCTCAGGCCGGGGGCGATGTTCTCGCGCTCTTCGACCACCAGCACACCGTCAAGAATTTCCCATTCGACGGCACGGTCCGAGCGATTGACGATACGGAAACTGGTGCGACCGGCCGGAACCGTCAGCGCATTCGGTTCGCAGCTGTGCGGGTGAAGGGTGACCAGCACTTGGTCGTGGTTGCTCTGGCGCTTGGCGGCGGCCATTTTCGAGGCGTAGTAGAACAGGCCACCGGCGGCGATCATCACGATCACCGAACCGGCTACCGCCCAGCGCAAGGCGCGGGGAGGGGAAGCCACTGGAGGAACTGGCGTTGACATGAAGGCCCTTACTGGCTGGAAACGGAGGAGGGTGTTTGCGCAGACGTGGCTACGGGAGCCGGGAGAAAAAACATCACCAGTGCCACCAACAGATAAGTCAGATATGCCCCGAGGGTGCTGACCGTCGGTGCGTCCTGGTAACCGAACATCCCGGCCAGCACCGAGCCCAGCGGGCCGTCCATCGGCAGCGTGGCGCTGAAATCGAAGAGCACGGTTTGCAGGTGATTCCACACGCCGGCTTCATGCAGGGCTTGCACCGAGTTGGCGAGAATCCCGGCGGCCACCACCAGGATGAACAAACCGGTCCAGCGCAAGAACGCCGAGAGATTCAGGCGCAGGCTGCCGGTGTAGATCAGGAAGCCGACGATGATCGCCAGGGCCAGGCCGAGCAGGGCGCCGAGCGGTGCGGCCGGGCCTTCGCTTTGCTGGAACACGGCGAGCAGGAAGAACACCGTTTCCAGGCCTTCCCGGGCGACGGCGAAAAACACCATGGCGATCAGCGCGGTCACTTGATGCCTGGAGCCGGTCAGCGCCTGATCGAGGGAAACGTGCAGCGAATGCTTGATCGAACGCGCCACCTTACGCATCCAGAACACCATGGAGCTGAGAATGCCGACGGCCAGTAAACCGACCACACCTTCAAACAGCTCTTGCTGCTTTTGCGGGAATTCAGCACTGACCAGTTCCAGGCCACCGCCGACCAGCAGGGCCAGCGCGGCGGCGAGGAATACGCCGACCCACACTGCCGGCATCCATTGGCCACGACCGGTCTGCTTGAGGTAACTGGCGATAATGCCAACGATCAACGCGGCTTCGATGCCTTCGCGCAGCATGATCAGAAAAGGAACGAGCATTCAGCACCGGGGAGTCATTAGATAGGGTGCTAATTTGTAACATGATGAAACTCATTCTCATATGCCAATAATTGACATTTGCCTGAACCTAAGCTGAACGCATTGTTAAAGCGTCATCTAAAGCAGTGAGTTCACCCGATCGTTGTAGACCTCGATCAACTGATCGTAGCGACGGCCGATTCGTTCGAAGTCATCACTCAACTGTTGCGGCGAGGCCTTGGCCGCCCAGTCGTCGTGCAGCTTGTTAACGGCATCCAGATAGTGCTTACCGGGCGAGCGCACATAGTTCCAGATGTTTTCCGGGTAATCGGCGTTGCTGGTTGCGGAGTTGGCTTGCATGTAACGGCTGCCGTCGTCCCAGGCCTGTTGCAGGGGGAGTGTTGCGTCGCTTAGATCACTGGCGGTAAAGGTGCGATCGCGAACACCGTTGTCGAGCTTGAGCATGAGGGTTCGCGCTTCCAGCATGTAGGTGAGGATGTGCGCGTACTTGAGTTGATCCCGGGTCTTGAGTTGCTCAAGCTGAACCTTGCGCAACCCCAGGTCCTCGGCATCAAGCTCACGGCGCAGTTGGTCAGAAGCGTTCAGGTAGTCATTGACGAGAGGAATAAACAGATTGTCGCGCTCGGCCTTATCCGCAGGGCTGACTGAATAGAGGGGCTTGGAGTTGAAAAAGTCGAAGCTCCTGGCAGCTTCGTTGGCGGCCGTCAGAGTCGTTTCAAAGCGATTTTGCAAGGCTAGCAACTCAGGTGCCGATTTTTGAAGATTGTCCTTTTGCAGCGTGTTCAACCGACAACCATAAGCATCGTGGACGCTTGGGTAGTTGAGCTGCTCGCGAACGCTGACCATCTGGTCGAAGTCTTCGGGAAAGCGCTTTTTCAAGGTTGGATCGACTGGGCGGTCCCGCTTCAGGTAGTTGGTGTATGCATGACGCCAGCGACCGTCGACTGAATTGAGGCAGGAAATCAACGGGCGAAGGGCGATGGACTTTTCTCGCTCGGCGAGGTCGGGTTGATGGATCCAGCGCTGAATCGGGGTCAGAAGAGTGCTTTGATGCTCTCTCAACATTCCGAGAAAGGTGATTGTCAGCACGGCGGTAATTGCGATTGCCTTAACGCGTTTGTTCATCGTTGCCCCTCCTGCGCGCCTGATTGCCCATACCATTGCTCCCGGGTGGGGGCGATCCGGCATTCCTGACGACTGTCGAGGGGGCCACTGCAACTGCGTTTGGGAAAAGGTTGCAATCCTTGATCCGGCCCCATCAACTGACTGCTGGCAACGATGTAAAACAGGAGCGTCAGACCAATGACCCCAATCATCAGAGCAATCGACGGTGCGGGTCCCAAGGCGGGTCGCCGAACCTTGGGGGGCTTGATGTGCAGCGTTTCTGGCCAGACGACACGGCTCAAAGCACCTAGCGTCAGTAGCACCACGATGTAGCTGACAAATGCCGGCGCGCCACAACAGGCCCATGCCCAGGCCCCCATCAGCCAGCAGGGCAGCAACTCGCGCAGCACCAGCGGTGCAGGGCGTCTGAAACTGAATCGAGGTGAAACAGCGCGACTCAAACGCACGTCCAATGACCAGAGTCGGTCCGCCATCGGGCGCCAGATCCACAGCAATGCCGCGCCGGGCGTAGCCAGCACGCACAGCCAGAACAACATCGCGGCAAAGCTTGCACCGATACCGGATCGATCACTGAGGTATTCGACGGCTGCCCAAGTGAGCGATGCGCCAAACAACCCGGCAAACATGGGCCAGGCCTGGAGGGGCTGAACGAGGGGCTTCCAGAAATACGGATCGCCGTTTGGCATTTCGCGGCATCGCGCCGGGGCCAGGCGCTGGAGCTTCGCACTAAGCATGCGGCAGGCATTCCAGTCCGCTTCAAAAAAACGCCGTGCGAAGGCGCTTCGCTCGGCGTCGGTCATCGGCGTCAGTAACAAACGTGCTGCGCGGCTCTGGGGCTCACGATCATTCAGGACGGCCAGGCGTTCCAGGGTTTCAATAAAAACCTGACTATCTCGGCGCTGTAACAGTGCCGTCCAATAAGGTGGCGGGCAACGCCCTTCGGTTTCGGCTTCGTTCGCGGCGGCGTCCCAGTGCTGATGTGTACACAGCGTTTCGAACACGTGCGTAGACCAAAAGCTCGAATCCACCAGTAAGCGAGCCAAGGTTTCATTAAACCAGTCGTGGCGTTCGAATGGCTGCAACCAGTCGGCTTGTTTGAGCGCCAGAAAACGCTCGATGAATGCGTCGGCCTGGCCAGCGTCAAGCAACTCGCGCAAGCACTTTTCCACATGATTGCAGTAAGCGTGAAGCAGCAACTCAAGCGCTTGCGGTGATAGATCCTGGCGTTGCCAGGCGCTGAACCAGTTGAACTGCTCCAGTCCCCAGGCTGCCAGCAACATTCTGTCGTCGCGCGGTGACAGGCACATCATCAGCAACTGATCTTCGAACTCCCGGCTGCAGTGAGACACGCGTGCCTGCGCCAGACGTTCATCGAGTCGGTCTACAGTAACGTCTTCCAGTAACTGCTCCGCCCGTTGCGCTCCGGCGTGCTGCTCGAACTGTATATGTTCCAGCTCGAAACTGGGCCCTGCGTCAAACGACGGTGCAGGTGGCTGAAGTTCAACCGTGGGTTCGCGCTGACTGAACGACGGTATCGCCGGTTCGCGGCGGCTCCATTCCATCGCCTGCTCGTAAGCTTCGCGCAGACGCTGAAAACCGCTCGGGTCTTCATCCGGACGGTGTACTTTGAGCAGCGTTGCGTATTGGCGTTTGATGCTGCGTGAATCGGCATCGGCTTCCAGCCCCAGAATGGCCCAGCAATTCATCGCCACAGGCCTTGTTCCAGTTCATCGAGCTGTTGCGTCAGTTGCAGGCGCAGATCGCGTATCGTTCGTTCGTCCTGAGTGTCGAGTATTTGCTTGAAGCGGTTGGCCATGTGATCGAGCCGTTGGCGCAAATCGCCGAGGCTTTCCTGATACAGCCGCTCAAGGCGCGCAGTCAGCAGGCTGTTGACCTGTTGTTCACGCGGATGAACCTTGAGGTTGGCCAGTGCGGCCAGGCGTTGCTGGATCTCTTTGGGGGCGAGTACGCCGGGATTATTTTCGATCACCAGCGTCCGGCGCTCGCCGGTGCGTTGTATCAGTGCCTCGGCTTCGAGCAGGCCGTTGTTATCGTAAGTAAAGCGTACGTCGATGCTGATCTCGCCAGCTCGCGCCACTGGCACTTCAATTTCCATTTCACCCAGGTGGATGTTTTCTTTTACCCAACGACTTTCGCCCTGAAAGATCTTCAGCAGCACGATACGTTGACTATCACGAAGAGTGCAGACCGTTTTGACCCGGCTCACGGGGACCACACAGTTTCGCTCGATGATGGGCAGGTAATGACCCGATTCCACGCCTTCGCCCACGCTGATCGCGGTTTCGATGCCAAGGGTGTATGGGCAAACGTCGGTCAATACCACCTCTTCGAGTGCAGCATCCCGAGCCTTGAGGGCTGCTTGCACCGCCGCACCCAGCGCAATCGATTCGTCAGGGTTAAGCGCAATCGAAGGAAACCGGCCGAACAATCCGGCGACCATCCGCCGGATCATCGGCATGCGGGTCGTGCCGCCCACCAGCAGGACTTCGTCCAGCTCCGATGGCCGAATGCGTGCATCGCGCAGTGCGGTTTCGATCGGCGTGCGCAGGCGCACGAGCAGCGGCGCGTAGAGTTCGGCCAACTGCGTCTGGGTGAACGTCTGCTCCCATTGACCGGCGCCATGGCGCAGGACGAAGGTCGCGCTGTCGGCCTGGCCAAGGGCATGACGCACGCGCTCGGCTTCGCGACGCAGGCGATGGGCGATATTCGGTTCCGTCAGTGAAGGCATGTCGCGATGGTTGGCGTGTGCTGTGACAAAGGCCTGAACCAGCACGGTGTCGAAGTCTTCCCCACCGAGAAAATTGTCGCCCGCGCTGGCGCGCACTTCCATGACGCCGTCGAACAGTTCGAGGATCGACACATCGAAGGTGCCGCCACCGAGGTCGAACACCAGAAACGAGCTGGCGCTGTCGCGCTGATGCAGTCCGTAAGCGAGGGCCGCGGCCGTCGGTTCGTTGATCAGCCGTTCGACCTTGAGGCCAGCCAACTCGCCAGCGATTTTCGTGGCTTTGCGTTGAGCGTCGTTGAAATAGGCGGGTACGCTGATCACCGCTTCAGTGACCGTTTCGCCATAACGGCGTTCGACGTCTTCCTTCAGACTGCGCAACACCAGTGCCGACAGCTCTTCCGGGCGGAACGAACGGGTGCCGAGACGAAGTTCATGAGCACTGCCCATGTGTCGCTTGAACAGTGCCGCCGTCAGGTGTGGATGAGTCTGCAAACGTTCCTTGGCAGCCTGACCGACCAGCACCCGGTTCTCGTCGTCAAGGCCCACCACGCTTGGGGTCAGCAGACTCTCCAGGGCGTTTGGAACCAGTTCGGGCGCGCCGTTGCGCCAAACGGCAACCAGGCTATTGGTGGTGCCCAAATCAATGCCGACGATCATAACGTTTACAACTCCATGTCCATTCGGGAATTCCCGGCAACAGCCTATCGGCCACAAAACCGGGTAATTGAGCCGGTTTCGCGCAAGACTGGCTTTTTACTCTGTGCTGCCTAAGATGGCCAACAGATTAACCAGTACACCCGAGTGACGTTTATGTCGGAAAAGGACACCATCTCCATTCAACTGGTGCGTGAAGCGCTGCTGCAAAGTTGCGCCCCGGGCGCCGCCACCGTAGAGGTGTTGAACAAGGTCGACATCGATCCGGCGCTGCTGGACAGCACCGACGCCCGTGTCCCGGCCACCGCCTATGCGCGCCTGTGGCGTTTGCTGGCCCGGCGTGGGGACGATGAGTTTTTTGGCATGGACCCGCGCAAGCTCAAGTCCGGCAGCCTGGAGTTTCTCTGTCGCTGCTCCATGGTTCAGCCAAGCCTGGCCGCCGGGCTGACCTCGGGCCTGAGCTTTCTGTCGTTGATGCTCGAACGCCTGCCCGCACAACTGGTTCGCCAGCAAAGCCTGGCGGAAATCGTCCTGCTGGAGGACGACGAAGAACCGCGCCGCGCCTTCACCTATTTCACTTATTGGATGATCGTGCACGGCGTTGCCTGCTGGCTGGCGGGCCGGCGGATTCCGATCCTGGCCATTGAATTGCGCTGCCCGGAGCCGGATTTTTGCGATGACTATCGAGTGATGTTTTCCGAGAACCTGCGATTCGACCGGCCACGCACGCGGATGATTTTCTCTGCCGATTGCCTCGATTTGCCGATCAAGCGCAGCGCTGAAGAGCTCAAGCGCTTTCTGGCCCATGCGCCGGCGAACATTCTGGTCAAGTACCGCGACCCTGAGAGCCTGTCCAGCCGGATCAAGCACGATCTGCGGCAACTGCCCGCCGAGCGCTGGCCGGAAACCGAAGCACTGGCGCAGCAACTGTGCATGTCGGCCTCAACGTTGCGTCGCCGCTTGGCCGAAGAAGGGCAGACGTATCAGGGGCTCAAGGACAGTGTGCGCAAGGAACTGGCCATCGTCTGGCTGGCCGAGCCGGCCATCAGCTTCGCTGAAATCGCCACTCGTTTGGGGTTTGCCGATGCCAGCTCGTTTTACAAGGCGTTTCGCAAGTGGTCGGGGTCCAATCCTGGGCATTATCGGAGTTTGATTCTTAACGAGGCTGACTGATCCGGATCCTGGGGGGCTGACGCCATCGCGGGCACGCCCTCGAACCTTGGCCAAACCAGTCACGCAACTTGATAGCTTTGACCATTGTCCCGCTCCCCGCGCAGAGCGAGTATTTCCCTGTTGATTACGGTTCCCCCAACCTAATAAAAATACAGAGGGATTCTGGCAATGCGCGATTACTTGTCTGCTACGTCACAGTTCAATTATCAGCACACCGTCGATGCCGCGCTCACAGGGTCGTTGACCGCGCTCAACGCCTGCGTCGAGTGTTGCGACCGGCATGCCTTGCCGGGGCGCATTGCGCTGTTCTGGGAAGGCCGCGACGGTAGCAGCGCGACCTATACTTTCAGCGACTTGCAGGACAAGGCCGCGCGCTTCGCCAATTTTCTGGTGGCCCAGGGCGTGAAGAAGGGCGACAAGGTCGCAGGCCTGCTGCCCCGCAACTTCGAATTGCTGATCACGGTGTTCGCCGCCTGGCGCATCGGTGCGGTTTATCAGCCGCTGTTCACCGCCTTCGGCCCCAAAGCCATCGAACACCGTCTGAACAGTTCCGGCGCCAAAGTGGTGGTCACCGATGCGGTCAATCGCCCGAAACTGGCTGAAGTGGCCGACTGCCCGACCATCGTCACCGTCGGTGGCACCAAGGGGCAGGGCATCGTGCGCGGCGACTTCAGTTTCTGGGCGGAACTGGCCAACTACTCCAGCGTCTGCGAACCGGTGTTGCTGACCGGCGAAGACCCGTTCCTGCTGATGTTCACCTCGGGCACCACCGGCCCGTCGAAAGCGCTGTCGGTGCCGCTCAAAGCCATTGTCGCCTTCCAGAGCTACACCCGTGACGCAGTGGACCTGCGCCCCGAAGACGCCTTCTGGAACGTTGCCGATCCGGGTTGGGCCTACGGCATTTATTTCGGTGTCACCGGGCCGATGGCGATGGGGCATCCGATCACCTTTTACGATGGCCCGTTCACCCTCGAAAGCACCTGCCGGGTGATCAACAAATACGGGATTACCAACCTCACTGGCTCACCGACCGCCTACCGCTTGCTGATTGCCGGTGGCGATGAGTTCGCCCGTTCGATCAAGGGCAAGCTGCGCATCGTCAGCAGCGCCGGCGAGCCGCTGAATCCGGAAGTGATCCGCTGGTTCGCCGACAACCTCGGCGTGGTGATTCACGACCATTACGGCCAGACCGAACTGGGCATGGTCCTGTGCAATCACCACGGCCTGGAACATCCGATCCACATGGGCGCCGCCGGTTTTGCCTCGCCGGGCCACCGTATCGTGGTGCTGGATGACGAATACAAAGAACTCGGCGTCGGCCAGCCAGGAATCCTGGCCATCGACCGCACCCAGTCGCCGATGTGCTGGTTTGGCGGTTACGAAGGCGTACCGACCAAAGCGTTCGTCGGCAATTATTACCTGAGCGGCGACACCGTCGAGTGGAACCCGGACGGCAGCATCAGCTTCGTCGGCCGCAGCGACGACGTGATTACCACCTCGGGCTACCGAGTTGGCCCGTTCGACGTGGAAAGCGCGCTGATCGAACACCCGGCGGTGGTCGAGGCGGCGGTGATCGGCAAACCCGACCCGGAGCGCACCGAGCTGGTGAAAGCCTTCGTCGTGCTCAGCCCGCAATACCGTGGCGAACCTGCGTTGGCCGAAGAGCTGCGGCAACACGTGCGCAAGCGTCTGGCGGCGCACTCGTACCCCCGTGAAATCGAATTTGTCAGTGAATTGCCGAAAACCCCAAGCGGCAAATTGCAGCGCTTTATCTTGCGCAACCAGGAAATCGCCAAGGCTCAAGAGGCCGCCGCGAAGAACGTTTCAGCTTGAATCCAAGGAAACAATGATGCAGATCGAAAACAAGGTTTTTCTCGTCACCGGCGGTGCTTCCGGCCTCGGTGCCGCCACCGCTGAAATGCTGGTGGCCGCCGGTGCCAAGGTGATGCTGGTGGACATGAACGCCGAAGCCGTCGCGGCCCAGGCTGCACGTCTCGGCGCGCAAAGCGTGGTAGCCGACATCAGCAATGAAGCGGCGGCAGAAGCAGCGGTGCAGGCGACGGTCAAAGCGTTTGGCGGGCTCAATGGCCTGGTCAATTGCGCCGGTATCGTCCGTGGCGAGAAGATCCTTGGCAAGACCGGCCCCCATGCCTTGTCCAGTTTCAGCCAGGTGATCAACGTCAACCTGATCGGCAGTTTCAACATGCTGCGCCTGGCTGCTGCGGCGATTGCCGAGACCGAAGCCGATGCAGACGGCGAGCGCGGGGTGATCATCAACACCGCATCGGTGGCGGCCTTCGACGGCCAGATCGGCCAGGCCGCGTATTCGGCGTCCAAAGGCGCGATTGCCAGCCTGACCTTGCCTGCCGCCCGTGAACTGGCGCGCTTCGGCATCCGCGTGATGACCATCGCACCGGGCATTTTCGAAACGCCGATGATGGCCGGCATGACCCCGGAAGTACGTGATTCACTGGCTGCTGGGGTGCCGTTTCCGCCACGCCTGGGCAAGCCGAGCGAGTACGCCGCGCTGGCCAGGCATATCATAGAAAACAGCATGCTCAACGGCGAGGTGATCCGTCTCGACGGTGCCTTGCGCATGGCCGCCAAATAAGGAGTATTTGTCATGACACTGTCCAACGATCCGATTGTTATTGTCAGCGCCGTCCGCACCCCGATGGGCGGTTTCCAGGGCGAACTGAAAAGCCTGACCGCGCCGCAACTGGGCGCTGCTGCGATTCGTGCCGCGGTCGAACGCGCCGGTATCGCCCCTGAATCCGTCGAAGAAGTGCTGTTCGGCTGTGTGCTCTCCGCCGGCCTCGGCCAGGCCCCGGCGCGACAAGCGGCACTGGGCGCCGGGTTGGATAAATCGACCCGCTGCACGACGCTGAACAAAATGTGCGGCTCGGGCATGGAAGCGACGATCCTGGCCCACGACATGCTGATCGCCGGCAGCGCCGACGTAGTGGTCGCTGGCGGCATGGAAAGCATGTCCAACGCGCCGTACCTGCTGGACCGCGCCCGCAGCGGTTACCGCATGGGCCATGGCCAGGTGCTCGATCACATGTTCCTCGACGGCCTCGAAGACGCCTACGACAAGGGCCGCCTGATGGGCACCTTTGCCGAGGATTGTGCCGAGACCAATGGCTTCAGCCGTGAAGATCAGGACGCGTTTGCCATCGCGTCGACCACCCGCGCCCAACAGGCGATCGAGGAAGGTAGTTTTAACGCCGAGATCGTGCCGCTCACCGTGACGGTCGGCAAGCAGCAAGTGCTGATCAGCCACGACGAACAACCGCCGAAAGCCAAACTGGACAAGATCGCCTCGCTGAAACCGGCGTTCCGTGAGGGCGGCACCGTGACGGCGGCGAACTCCAGTTCGATTTCCGACGGCGCGGCGGCACTGGTGCTGATGCGCCGTTCCGAAGCCGAGAAACAAGGCCTTAAGCCGCTGGCAGTGATTCACGGTCACGCGGCGTTTGCCGACACCCCGGGGCTGTTCCCGGTGGCACCGGTGGGCGCGATCAAGAAGCTGATGAAGAAAACCGGCTGGTCACTGGATGAAGTCGAGTTGTTCGAAGTCAATGAAGCCTTCGCCGTGGTGAGCCTGGTGACCATGACCAAGCTGGAAATCTCCCACGAGAAGATCAACGTCCACGGCGGTGCCTGTGCCTTGGGCCATCCGATTGGTGCGTCCGGCGCGCGGATCCTCGTCACCTTGCTCTCGGCCCTGCGCCAGAAAGGCCTGAAACGCGGCGTAGCGGCGATCTGCATCGGCGGCGGCGAAGCAACGGCCATGGCCGTGGAATGCCTGTACTGAGGCTGACGCCAATCCCTGTGGGAGCGGGCCTTGTGGCGAGGGGGCTTGCCCCCGTTCGAGTGCGCAGCGCTCGCAGATTCTTGGGTCCGCTGCGCGGCCCAACGGGGGCAAGCCCCCTCGCCACAAGGCTCCCACAGGTCTTGCGTTTCAACTTGAATTTTAAGGAATTGGCATGATCCCCAACGACGAACAACTTCAGATCAGCGACGCGGCCCGGCAGTTTGCCCAGGAACGGCTGAAACCGTTCGCCGCCGAATGGGACCGCGAACATCGCTTCCCCAAGGAAGCTATCGGCGAGATGGCCAACCTGGGCTTCTTCGGCATGCTGGTGCCGGAGCAGTGGGGCGGTTGTGACACCGGTTACCTGGCTTACGCCATGGCCCTGGAAGAAATCGCTGCCGGCGACGGCGCCTGCTCGACCATCATGAGCGTGCACAACTCGGTGGGTTGCGTGCCGATCCTCAAGTTCGGTAACGACGACCAGAAAGAACGTTTCCTCAAACCGCTGGCCGGCGGCGCGATGCTCGGTGCGTTTGCGCTGACCGAACCGCAAGCCGGCTCCGATGCCAGCAGCCTGAAAACCCGTGCCCGGCTGGAAGGCGATCACTACGTGCTCAACGGCTGCAAGCAGTTCATCACTTCCGGGCAAAACGCCGGGGTGGTGATTGTGTTTGCGGTGACTGACCCGAGTGCCGGCAAACGCGGGATCACCGCGCTGATCGTGCCCACCGATTCGCCGGGCTATAAAGTCGCGCGGGTCGAAGACAAGCTTGGTCAACATGCCTCCGATACCTGCCAGATCCTCTTCGAGGATGTGAAAGTGCCGGTGGCCAATCGACTGGGTGAGGAGGGCGAAGGCTACAAGATCGCCCTGGCCAACCTCGAAGGCGGCCGTGTCGGTATCGCCTCGCAATCGGTGGGCATGGCCCGTGCGGCGTTCGAAGCGGCCCGCGACTACGCCCGTGAACGCGAGAGCTTCGGCAAGCCGATCATCGAGCACCAGGCGGTAGCGTTCCGCCTGGCCGACATGGCCACCCAGATCGCCGTGGCCCGGCAGATGGTGCATTACGCGGCGGCATTGCGCGACAGCGGCAAACCGGCGCTGGTCGAAGCGTCGATGGCCAAGCTGTTCGCCTCGGAAATGGCCGAAAAGGTTTGTTCCTCGGCGTTGCAAACCCTTGGCGGTTACGGTTACCTGAACGACTTCCCGCTGGAGCGGATCTACCGCGACGTGCGGGTGTGCCAGATCTATGAAGGCACCAGCGACATTCAGCGCATGGTCATTTCGCGCAATCTTTGAGAAGGAGTCCCGTCTGTGAGCAATAAAGAGCTGAACTACGAAACGATTTTGCTGGAAACCCACGGCCGTGTCGGTCTGATCACCCTCAACCGTCCGCAAGCCTTGAACGCGTTGAATGCCCAAATCGTCAGTGAACTGAACCACGCCCTCGATGGCCTGGAAGCCGATTCGAACATCGGTTGCATCGTGCTGACCGGCTCGAAAAAAGCCTTCGCCGCCGGTGCCGACATCAAGGAAATGGCCGAGCTGACCTACCCTCAGATCTACCTCGATGATCTGTTCAGCGACAGCGATCGCGTGGCCAATCGCCGCAAGCCGATCATTGCCGCGGTCAACGGTTTCGCCTTGGGCGGTGGCTGTGAACTGGCGCTGATGTGCGACTTCATCCTGGCCGGCGACAATGCCAGATTCGGCCAACCGGAAATCAACCTCGGCGTATTGCCGGGCATGGGCGGCACCCAGCGCCTGACCCGCGCCGTGGGCAAGGCCAAGGCCATGGAAATGTGCCTGAGCGGGCGCTTGATCGATGCGGTGGAAGCCGAGCGTTGCGGGATCGTGGCGCGCATCGTGCCGGCGGATGATCTGGTGGACGAAGCGCTGAAAGTCGCGGCGCTGATTGCGAAGAAATCACTGCCGATTGCGATGATGATCAAGGAAAGCGTCAACCGCGCCTTTGAAGTCAGCCTGTCGGAAGGCGTGCGTTTTGAACGCCGGGTATTCCATGCGGCGTTTGCCACCCAGGATCAGAAAGAAGGGATGGCGGCGTTTATTGCCAAGCGTGAGGCCGAATTCCAGGGTAAGTAATCCATTGACCTAAAAAGATCGTCCGAACGCGGCCCGAGCCTTCGGCAGCTCCTACAGGCGTACACAAAACCCTGTAGGAGCTGCCGAAGGCTGCGATCTTTTGCTTTTAGACCAGGTAGTTCTTCAGTTCCCGGGCAATCACCATTCGCTGTATCTCGCTCGACCCTTCATAAATTTGCGTGATCCGCGCATCCCGGTAGTAACGCTCCACCGGGTAATCCTCCAGATACCCATACCCGCCATGAATCTGGATCGCCGACGAGCAGACCTTTTCCGCGATCTCCGAAGCAAACAATTTGGCCTGTGAAGCCTCCGACAGGCACGGCTTGCCGGCACTGCGCAAGCGCGCGGCGTGCAGGATCAACAGGCGCGCGGCGTTCAGTCGGGTCTGCATGTCGGCCAGCATATTGGCGATGCTCTGGTGTTCGATGATCGGCTTGTCGAACTGCACCCGATCCCGCGCGTAAGCCAGCGCCGCTTCGAACGCCGCACGGGCGATGCCCAGCGCTTGCGCGGCAATGCCGATGCGGCCGCCTTCGAGGTTGGAGAGGGCGATGGCCAGGCCTTTGCCGCGTTCGCCCAGCAAATTGGCTTCAGGGACGGTGCAGTTGTTCAGGGTGACGGCGCAGGTGTCGGAAGCGCGGATGCCCATCTTGTGTTCACTGCGGTCGACGATGAACCCCGCTGTTTCGGTCGGCACCAGGAATGCCGAGATGCCACGCTTGCCCAACTCCGGATCAGTCACGGCGAAAACGATTGCCAGCTTCGCCCGTTTGCCGTTGCTGACGAATTGCTTGGCGCCGTTGATCACCCACTGGCCGTCGCGCAGTTCGGCGCGGGTGCGCAGGTTATGGGCTTCGGAACCGGCTTGCGGTTCGGTCAGGCAGAAGCAACCGATGGCCTGGCCGCTGGCGAGATTCGGCAGCCATTCCTGTTTTTGCTCTTCGGTGCCGTAATTGAGCACCGGCCCGCAGCCGACAGAGTTGTGGATGCTCATTAGCGCGCCGGTAGCGCCATCACCGGCGGAAATCTCTTCCACCGCCAGCGCGTAGGCCACGTAGTCGACATAGGTGCCGCCCCATTCCTCGGGCACCACCATGCCCAGAAGACCCAGTTCCCCCATCTTCGCCACCAGACCGTCATCGATCCAGCCGGCCTTTTCCCAGGCTTGTGCGTGGGGCGCGATTTCGCCGCGGGCAAAATCCCGGGCCATGTCGCGGATCATCACTTGTTCTTCGCTCAATTCGATATCGTGCATGGCTCAGCTCCCGCTCTGGTCAAACCCGGTGAAAAAACTCGCGACGTGCTCGGCGTCCAGCGCCTGCAAGGTTGGCGGATTCCAGCGCGGGTTCTTGTCTTTGTCGATCAGCAAGGCGCGCACGCCTTCGATCAGGTCGCCGCGTTCGAACCACTGGCGATCCAGGTGCAGTTCGAGGGCGAAGCACTGTTCCAGGCTCAGGTGCCGACCGCGCCGCAGCATTTCCAGGGTCACGCCCATGGCCAGTGGTGAACGGCTTTCCAGCAAGTCGGCGGTGGTCATGGCCCACTCATGGCTGTCGGCGACGGTCACTGCACGCAGCTGTTCCACCATACTCGGCACATCGGGCAGGGCGAAGAAGTGGTCGATGACCGGCCGCAGCGCCGCCAGCGGCGCTACCGGCAGTTGCTGCACGGCGAGTTTCGCCAGCGCGCCTTGCAGGTCCTTGAGCGGGGTGTCGTGCCATTCCAGATGGTCGAGTCGCTCGTCCAGCTCGCCCAGGCTGGCGCTCTCCAGATACCAGTCGGCCAGGCCGCAATAAAGCGCATCGGCGGCGCGGATCTGTACGCCGCTGACGCCGAGATAGATGCCCAGCTCACCGGGAATACGCGGCAGGAAGTAACTGCCGCCGACGTCCGGGAAATAACCGATGGCCACTTCCGGCATCGCCAGGCGACTACGCTCGGTGACCACTCGCAAGTCGGCGCCTTGCACCAGGCCCATGCCGCCGCCCAGGACAAAGCCGTCCATCAAGGCCAGGATCGGTTTGCGGTAGTGATGGATCGTGAGGTCGAGGGCGTATTCCTCGACGAAGAAATCTTCGTGCAGCGTGTCGCCGCTTTTGAAGCTGTCGTACAGCGAGCGGATATCGCCGCCGGCACAGAAGGCTTTCTCGCCAGCACCGCGCAACACCACCGCATGCACCTGCGGATCCTGTGCCCAGGCATCGAGTTGCTGTTGCAGGCTGCGGACCATGTCCAGGGTAATGGCGTTGAGGCCGGCGGGGCGGTTGAGGGTCAGGTGACCGATGTGATTGCGAACCTCGGCCAACACTTCGTTTTGCGTGGCATCCATGGACGGTGTCCCCGGGGATGAAACCTGAGCAGTCATCACTAACTCCCTGCTTTTATTGTTCTTTATAGAGAAGCTCGCGCGCGAGCGATGCAGGATCGTAACAGTGCAAATTTGCCCTGTACAACCGAGATACGTGCAGGTTCTTTCTGCATTTTTACCTTAGTGCAAAATCAACAGATCGCAGCCTTCGGCAGCCTGACACCGTTTTGAATCAACCTTGAATTTGTGGCGAGGGGGCTTGTCGGATCGCCGCACCGTCCCGTTCGACTGCGCAGCAGTCGCAGATAAGGGCAATGAGGTATGCCTGGAAAAACTCGTTAGCAGGTTTTGGGGCCGCTTCGCGACCCAACGGGGGCACGCCCCCTCGCCACAAAGATGCCTTTAGGTTCTGCTGCTCAGCACTTCACCGATACTGCGGCGCTTGGCATGCAATTCACTGGCATGAATCAACTGCTCGAGGTCTTCAGGGGTGACGTCGTAGAAGGCCTCCATGTCGGCGAGTGCCCGTCGCAGATCTTCGGCGGTGATCGCCTGGCTGTCGGCCGCGGGCATTAGCGGGGCCGGTTCGGCGGGACGCTTGGGGTAACGAATGCGCGTGAAGTTGTTGTACGCCAACGCGCTGAGCAGCATCGTCGAGCCGCTGAGCATCACCGGGCCGAGGGCTTTCCAGTCCATGGCGATGGTCGCCGGGTCTGCCAGCACCATCAGCAGCGCCAGCGCCCCGGCGGGTGGGTGCAGGCAACGCAGCCAGCACATCAGAATCAGCGCCATGCCCGCCGCGAGGCAGGCGCTGCCGAGGGTGCGGCTGAGTACGTGAGCGACCAGCAGCGAGATCACCCCCGCGCAGAGGTAACCGCCAAGAATCGACCACGGCTGGGCCAGCGCGCCCGAGGACACGGCGAACAGCAATACCGCCGACGCGCCCAACGGACCGATCAGGTGCAGCGCCACATCGATGCCGAACACCTGGCCGCACAACCAGACACTGAACATCGTCCCCATGGCCATGCCGATGGCGGCACGGCTCCATTCGGAGGGGCGGGTGTTGATGGCGGCGGGCAACCAGTGAGCGAGCATGACGAACATCGATCCTTTGACAAAAACCAGGGCAAAAAAAAGGCTTGTCCGGATACCCGGAAAGCCCTTGAAGTGGTTCCAACTATTGGGGGAGGAACGGCGAACAGTGTGCCGGTCATTACCGATACTGACAAATTCATATTAATGCAGCTTCAATGCATTATTTTTGCAGTATCGCGACGCGTCGACCGCTCATGAAACAGAGAAAACCGCCCATCGCCGTCAACGCGCTCAGGGCGTAGAACATGGTGGGCGCGGGCGTGTGCATCAGCAGGAAGCCGCAGATCACCGGGCTCAGTGCGCCGCCGAGGGCCGCAAGGTTCTGCGCGCCGTAGTAGCTGCCGCGCAGTTCTTCCGGGGCCAGGGTGTCGACGAAGAGGAATTCGGCCGGGTAAATGATCATTTCGCCGAGGGTGAAAATGAACATTGCGATGCACCAGCTCACCAGGCTGTCGGCCAGACTGAAACCGATCAAGCCGAGGATGAACAGGCTGCTGCCGCCGACAATCCAGTAACGCAGTTGTTCGCGCTTGAGAAACCGGCCGATCTGGTATTGCAGCAGGATCACGCTGATGGCGTTGCAGGCGAGCAGGGCAGCCATGGTTTCCAGCGCACGTTTGGAATCATGGGTCACCAGCAGGTATTGCGACAGGTACAAGGTAAAACGCCCGTGGACCACGGTGCTGAGCAGGCAGCCGCAGGTGAACATGATCAGCGTGCGGTCGTTTTTCAGGGTGACCAGGGTCTTGAGAAAGTTTTGCGGCTGACCGATGGCGGGTACCTGGGCCGGGTCTTTGGGAATCCCGCTCATCAGGAAAATGCTGAAGAACGCGATGCCGCCGGCGATCAGGAACGGGGCAATCGGGTACACGCCGGCGATCACCACGCCGAGCATCGGGCCGGTGGCGTAACCGATATTGGTCAGGGTGTAGCGCAGCGAAAAAGCCTTGGCGCGTTGGCCCATGGGCAGGTTGTCGCTGAGAATCGCCTTGGACCCGATCAGAAACAGCGCCGAGGCGGTTTCAGTGATCACCAGGGTGGCGGTGGTCAGGTAGAGGTTTTCGGCAAAGGTCAGCAGCACGAATCCGATGGCGCTGGAGAGCATGGCCAGGATCAGCAGCCGGCGCTTTTCGAGGCGGTCGATGATGTAACCACCATAGAGCGCGAGCAGGGTGGCGATGAACACCGCAATCCCGAGCAGCAGGCCGACGTCCTGTTGGTTGAGGCCGAGCTTGGTGCTCAGGAACAGCGTGAGCAACGGGCTGGTGATGGCGCGACTGACGACGATGGTCAGCGAGCAGATCATCAGCCGGCGGATAACGAGGGAGTAAGTGGCCACGGTGGGGCAAATGTCCTTATTCAGATTCTGTGGTGTTCGACGCGCAACGCCAGGCTCAACTCAGCCACCGATCAAGCGCCCGAACCGACTCCAGTTCTTCCAGCCGCCACAACTGCTCCAGCAGCTCTTTTGCCTGCTGTAGCGGTATCACCCGCCCGGCCAGGCTGAAGAATTTCTCCTCCAGCGCCGCATCACTCAGCGGATTGCCCGGAGCACCCAAGGGCACCTCAACGCACAGGCTTGCTTGCCGACCGTCCACGGTCCGCACGCTGACGACAGGCTCGCCATCCTCGGATAGTTGCGGGTCGACTTCAAGGCGAATACGCGACATCCAGTGCGCAATCCGCGGGTGGCGGCGTTGTTCATCGTCGTAGGCTTCCAACCGGCAATGCCCATGGACCAGCCGGGCCGCCAGGGCATAACGCAGGCTCATCTGCGCCGCCGGCAACGTGCTGACGTCCTGGCCACCGCACATGTCCTGAAGGAATCCGCACAGCGACACCTGAACGTCCTCGATCTGATCGACGCTGATCTGCAATTGACCGAGCAACAGGCCCAATGCATCGATCGCCGAATGGGTCCCACGGCATGCCGCATAAGGCTTGATCGAGCAGCGGGCGAGTTTCCAGACCCGGCCCAGTTCAGCGTCCAACGCCTCGGGCACGGCGGTGTCCGCCGCGAGGGTCTTGAGGAAGCCGCCCCAGACATCATCGAACAGTTTTGTCGGGCCGGTGATGCCTTGTTGAGCAAACCGCGCGGCCAGCAATCCACCTTCGGCGGCGCGTCCGCTGTGGAGTCTTTTGCTTTGCGAACCGTCATGGATAAACGCCCACAGACCACCGCTGAAGCTGCCGGCGATGCCCAGTGCCGACAAGGTTTGTTGCGCATCCAGCCCCAGAATCCGTGCACTGGCCGCCGCCGCGCCAAACACTCCGCACGTCGCCGTGGAGTGCCAACCGGCGCCGTTATGGGCCGAGTAACTGCCGCAGGCTTCGAGCACCCGACGGCCGATTTCGTAGCCGATCACCACGGCAGTGATCAGTTCGCGGCCGTCCACGGACGCTTCAGAAACCGATAGCGTCGACATCGATAGCGCCGCCATCACCGCCGGCAGCACCACCGCGCCGGAATGGTCGCAGCCGCCGGTGTCGTCCAGCTCCAGGGCATGCGCGGCGATACCGTTGAGCATGGCGGCTTGCGCCGCGCCGACTCGCTGATCGGTGCCCCAGACCAACGTGCTGCCGACTTCCCCCTTGAACACCTGACGCGCCTGTCTGGCGACATCGCTGCCGGCTCCGGCCAGGGCTGCACCGAAGGTGTCGAGAATGTGCCGCTTGGCTTGCTCCACCAACTCAGCCGGTAAATCTTCGAAACGGGTATCGACGCAGAACTGCGCCAGCCGCGCCATTCGCATAACCCCATCCTGATCTCTCATACGCCGTAATCCCGATAATGACGCTCGTACACAGCGGCCGGGTGATCCTCGGTCACCGGTGCTGCCGACTCGGCCCACCACTGAGCCACTTCGGCACCGGTGGCGATCCACACGTCATCGTGCTGCTGAATGCTTTGCAGCAATTCACGCAACACGCCGATCCGCCCTGGCGTGGCGATGATTTCCGGGTGCAGCCGCAGCACATAACACAGCCCGAACCGGTGGAACCCGGCGAAGTCCATTTGCAGGTTCCCCAGCGTGTGGCTGTAAGAGGCGATGCGCGATTGCGCCGGCGGCACCGCCGGGCTGAGGTTGAAGGCGAAGTAGGGCTCGTCCTCCAGTTCGTAGTGCAACGGCAACTCGATCACCTCGGGAGCCGTCGGGTGGGCGAAGGGTAAATCATCGCCGCGCCATGACGAGGACCAGCGGATGCCGTGCTCGCGCAACGCCTCGATGAAGCCCGGTGCGCCATTGCCGGCCGGAATGCGAAAGCCTGTCGGACGCTGACCGGTCAGCGCGCTCAAGGCCGCGCAGCCCTTGGCGATTTCGGCGCTTTGCTCGGCCAGGGTCAGGTTGTCGTAGTGCTGATGGCGATAACCGGCGCAGGCAATCTCGTGCCCGCCGGCCTGGATCGCCCGGAGGTGTTGCGGGTTTTCCTCGGCGACGATGCCGGGCACGAACCAGCTGCTGGAAACCCCCAGCTCTTCGAACAACCCAAGCAAACGCTCGACCCCGCGCTGGGTGCCGTAGCGCCACACCGACAAGGTCTTGTCGCGCCCGGCGACTTCCGGCGCCTGGGTGAGGATGCCGTGGATGTCGTTGTAATCGACGGTCAGCACCACGGCGCAGCGGTAGCCGTTGGGCCAGACAATGGAATCAGCCATGGTGATGCTCCTTCAGCCACCAGTGGGCGACATCGCGGCAGGTAGCGAACCACACGTCGTCGCGCTGGCGCATGTGTTCGAAGAGTTGTTCCAGCAACAGGATGCGTCCCGGTTTGCCGGTGATCTTGGGATGGAACAGGGTGGTCAGGCACAGGCCTTCAGCCATGGCGCCATCGAACTCGCGGCACCAGTTATCGAGGGTCAGTTCGTAGCTGGCGGTACGGTCCAACCCGGAAGGGAAGTCCGGCGCACGGGTGTAGGCGAGGGAGGCGTAGTCGTCCATTTCCCAGCGGCCGGGGATTTCCACCAGTGGTGTATCGAAGCCCGGCACCTTGACCAGGTAGGGCCGATCATCGCCGCGCATGCTGCTGGAATAGGTCACGCCGGCTTCCACCAGCATGGCCGGCGTTTCGGCCCGCCAGTCGCCCGATGGCGTGCGGAAACCTTCAGCGCGGATGTTCAGGTACTTCCAGAACACCTCGCGGGATTTGTGCATCACATCCTTCTGCTGTTCCAGCGTCAGGGCGTAAAAAGATTCGTGTTTGTAGCCGTGATAGGCCACCTCATGCCCGCGCTCGACAATCGCCTGGCACTGTTTCGGCCAGTTCTCCACGACCCAGGCCGGGACGAAAAACGTGGTCGGGATGCGGAACTCATCCAGCAGATCGAGAATCCGCGGCAGCGCCCGATAAGGGCCGTAACCGCCGAAACCGAAATACTCGGGCTTGCGCCAGATCGAGCCGTTGAGCATGGCATCGCCAGTGGGGCCATCGAGGTCGAAGGCCAGGGCGAGGCAGGCCTGGTGCTGGTCGGGCCAGGTGGGTTGCAGCGAGGAGGACATCGTATGGCGCTCCAGAATTAATAGTTGAAACACCCGTAGCAAGCTGCCGAGCCCGCGAGGCTGCGTTCGGTGTGGGCCGCATTCGGACGCAGCCGTCGTGAATTCAAACTACGCGGTGTTTCAGGAAGACCTCGCGTGCAGGGTTTACGACGGCTGCGCCGCCGAACGCAGCCTCGCAAGCTCGGCAGCTGCTACGAACCGTGTTATTTCCCGGCGTTAATGGTCACGGTCTTGATCGCGCCCAGTTCCAGGTCCCATTTCTTCAGGATCGCCTGGTAGCTGCCGTCATCGATCATGCTTTGCAACGCGACTTTCACCGCTTCGCTCAGCTCAGGTTTTTTCTTGCTCACACCCATGCCCGAGAACTGCTTGGAGATCGGCAGGCCCACGGTTTTGTACATGTCCTTTTCCTGGGTCTTGAGGTACGGCAGGGTTTCGCTGCCTTGCATGGCCGCGTCGATACGGCTCTGACGCAATTGCGCACGGGCGTCGGCCGAGCCCTCGGTGCCGATCACGTTGATCGCGGGTTTGCCGGCGGCTTCGCAGCTTTCCTTGCTCCACGCGGCGATTTCCGCCGGGAAGGTGGTACGGCGGCTGGTGCCGACTTTCTTGCCGCACAAGTCGACGATCTCGTTGGTGTCCTTGTTTTTCTGCAAGGTGTAGAACTGCGGACCGCTGGTGAAGTAGTCGACAAAAGTCACGCTGGCCTGACGCTCGGCGGTGTCGGTCATGCCCGACAGCACCATGTCCACGCGGTCGGTCGTGAGCGCGTTGATCATTTGCTCGAAACCGGTTTCCTGCCATTTGATCTTCACGCCCAGACGTTCGGCCAAGGCGTTGCCCAGGTCATAGTCAAGGCCGGTGAGGGTGTTGGTGGCCGGGTCCTTGAAATCCATCGGCGGGTAGTTCGGCATGATCGCTACCACGATCTCGCCCTTGTCCTTGATGCTGGCCGGCAACTCGGCAGCGAAGGCGAAACCGGATGCCAGGGCGCTGGCAAGTACTGCTGGGATGACTAGGTTCTTCATGGTCGTTCTCTTATGAGTGTTGTGAGCGCCAAAGGACGCTTAGGTTCGAACGGCAGAAATGAAGCTTTGGGTGCGTGGGTTTTGCGGACTTATTAGTATTTCTTCGGGGCTTCCAGCCTCCACGATCTGCCCGCCGTCCATGAACACCATGCGGTTGGAAACCTCGCGAGCGAAGCCCAGTTCATGGGTGACGACGATCATGGTCATGCCGGTTTGCGCCAGATCGCGCATCACCGACAGCACCTCTCCGACCAGTTCCGGGTCGAGTGCCGAAGTGGGTTCATCGAACAGCATCAGCTTGGGGCGCATGGCCAATGCACGGGCAATGGCGACACGTTGTTGCTGACCACCCGACAATTCGATCGGGTAGCTGTTGCGCTTGTCGGCCAGGCCGACGCGAGCGAGCAGTTCCACGGCTTCTTCGTGCGCTTCTTTGGGCGAACGCTTGAGTACCTGGCACGGCCCTTCGATGATGTTTTGCAGCACAGTCATGTGCGGGAACAGGTTGAAACGCTGGAACACCATGCCGGTGGCCAGGCGTTGACGGGCGATCTGCGACTCGTTGAGCTCGTGCAGTTTGTTGCCGACGATCCGGTAACCCACCAGTTCGCCGTCGACCCACAGGCCGCCCTTGTCGATTTTTTCCAGCTGATTGACGCAGCGCAGCAGGGTGCTTTTGCCGGAGCCGGACGGGCCGATGATGCACAGCACTTCGCCCTGCTCGACTTCGATGTTGATGTCCTTGAGCGCGTGGAAATGGTCGTAATACTTGTTCAGGCTCACGGCCTTGACGATGCTTCTCATGTTGGGCTCCTCAAGAACGCTTGCCGGCGCCGCGAGCGAAACGACGCTCCAGACGGCTTTGACCGAAGGACAGGACGGTGACGGTGGCCAGGTACCAGATACCGGCGACGATCAGCAGCTCCATCACGCGTGCGTTGGCGTAGTAGATGTTCTGCGCGTTGTAGAGCAGCTCCGAGTACTGGATGACGCTCGCCAGGGAGGTCATTTTCACCATGCCGATGAATTCGTTACCGACCGGCGGAATGATGATCCGCATGGCCTGGGGCAGGATGATCCGGCGCAGCGCTTGCAAGCGCGGCATGCCGATCGACTTGGCGGCCTCGTACTGGCCGGTGTCCACTGACAACAGGCCGGCACGCACCACTTCGGCGGTGTAGGCGCCCTGATTGATGCTCAAACCGAGGAGGGCGGCGACGAAGGGCGTCATCAGGCTCACGGTGTCCATTTCGAACAGGCCGGGGATGCCGATGGTGGGAAAGATCAGCGCCAGGTTGAACCACAGCAACAGCTGCAGGATCAGCGGCGTGCCACGGAACAGCCAGGTGTAGATCAGCGCTACATAGCGCAGGATCGGGTTGGCCGACATGCGCATGATCGCCGTGATCACCCCGAAGACAATGCCCAGCGCCATCGCCAGCACCGCCATGACGATGGTGTTGAGCAAGCCCCACATGATCGCTTGCGAAGTGAGGAACTGGCCGATGTACGACCATTCAATCTTGCCTTCGGCGAAGGCTCGTACCAGGCCGATAATCGCAATGACGATGACGCTGGCGAAGAAAATCCGCCCGTAGTAACGCCGTGGCACGTGTTGGTACTGGGTGATATCGAACTGGTTTTCCGCCAGTTTGCGCTCCGCCTGGAGTCGTTCTGCCTGTGTCTGGCTCATGTTGGTACTCCGTACACTGTTCTTTCAGATCAAGCACAATCCCCTTGTAGGAGCCGGCTTGCTGGCGATGGAGTGTCAGTCGACATCAATTCAGCTGACACACCATCGCCAGCAAGCCGGCTCCTACAAGGTTTTGCGTTGTCTATCAGAGGCGGAAGCCCTGATAGTTCTCGGTCCACTCCTGCTGCGCGACAAGGGCGGTTTTCAGTCGGCCGATCTGCTCGCGCACCTGTTGCGGCGCGGTACCGCCCCAGCCACTGCGGGCGGCGATGGCGGCTTCGAGGGTCAGGCTGTCGCGCACCTCAGGTGTCAGGCGCGGATCGATCTCGGCCAGCAGCGCCGGCGAGGCTTCCCACAGTTCGATGTCATGTTTCTCGCAGGCCTGGACCAATGCGCCGGTGATTTCATGCGCTTCCTTGAACGGCACGCCGCGCACTGCTAACCAGTCGGCGACTTCGGTGGCAAGGGTGAAACCCAGCGGTGCCTGACGGCGCAGTTCTTCGACGTTGACCTTCATGGTCGCGACCATCCCGGCCATGGCCGGCAGCACCAGCAGCAGGGTGTCGACGCTGTCGAGCACGCCGTTCTTGTCTTCGCTCAAGTCACGGTTGTAGGACAGCGGCAGGGATTTGAGCGTCGACAGCAGACCGGTCAGGTTGCCGATCAAGCGGCCAGCCTTGCCCCGGGCCAGTTCGGCGATGTCCGGGTTTTTCTTCTGCGGCATGATAGAACTGCCGGTGGCGTAGGCATCGTCCAGCGCGACCCAGCGAAATTGCCGCGACGACCACAGGCAGAATTCTTCGGCGAGGCGGGAAATGTTGATCCCGAGCATGCTGGCGATAAACAGGAACTCGGCGACGTGATCGCGGCTGGCCACGGCGTCGATGGAGTTTTCGCACACGCCGCTGTAGCCCATTTCCTTGGCCGACTGCTGGGGCAGGCGAGCGATGGCGGAACCGGCCATGGCCGCTGCACCCAGTGGCGACAGCGAGGTGCGCGCGTCCCAGTCCACCAGACGCTGCACGTCGCGCAGCATCGATTGGGCGTGGGCCAGCAAGTGATGAGCGAAGACGATCGGCTGGGCTTGTTGCAAGTGAGTGAAACCCGGGCAGATGCTCTCGACGTGTTGCTCGGCCTGCTCCACCAGCGCTTGCTGCAAGGCCAGCACTTCAACGGCCAACGTACGGACGTGATCACGCAGGAACAGCCGCAGGTCGTTGGCAGTCTGGTCGTTGCGCGAACGGCCGGCGCGCAGCTTGCCACCCAGTGCGCCGAGGCGTTCGGTCAGCAGGCGCTCGATGAAGGTGTGCACGTCTTCGTCGTCCGGGGTCGGCGCGATGCTGCCGGCACGGAAGTCATCACCGATGCGCTGCAGGGCGTCGAGCATGGTCTGGGTTTCCTGCTCGCTCAGAAGACCGGCGCGCTGCAATTCCCGGGCATGCGCCTTGGAACCGGCGAGGTCGTACGGGGTGAGGCGAAAGTAGCGCTCGGGGCAACGGGACAGCGCCGCCAGGGCTTCGGACGGGCCGCTCTTGAAGCGGGCACCCCAGAGACGGTCGGTGGTTTGAGACATTGTTGTTTTCCTCGTCGGTAACGCGAACTGATATCGGTGTGCAGAGCCTGAAACACTTCCCGGAAATTATTCGGGTGTGGTCATGGCCAAGCAGTGTTCAAGAGGGCAGTTGCTAAAGGGCGAGAGCTGATCGAAGTGTCAGCTTTTAATAGTTCGAAATCAGTGAGTTGGCACTGATCGGCGGGATTTATTAACGGTTGCCAAGCCTTGTTTTCTGTGTTCATTATTATTAGCCAGCACTGTTTTTGTTGTTGGACACAGGTTGTTGAATAGGGCGCCAGAGGTAAATAAGCATTATGGAAACCCCACTTTCCAATTCCGGAAACCCGCCGTTAAAAACGGTACATCGGGCGCCGTTGGCCCTCAGCGGCCTGGACTTCAAACTGCTCAAAGTATTCAAGGCCGTGGTCGAGGCTGGCGGCTTCAGTGCGGCGCAGAATGAGCTGAACGTGGGCTTGGCGGCCATCAGCAAACAGATTTCCGACCTTGAGATTCGTATTGGCATGCGCCTGTGTACCCGGGGGCGGGAAGGGTTTCACCTGACCGAAGAAGGGCGTCTGGTGTATCAGGCGTCGATCGATTTATTTGCCTCGGTCGATAACTTTCGTGATCGGCTTAGTTCAGCTCAGAATGAACTTATTGGCGACCTTGGGGTGGGCGTCATTGATAATACAATTACGGATTCCAATTCTCCGTTAGTTGCGGCGATTAGAAGAATAAATGAAGAGTCGCCGAAAGTAAGATTTCAACTTCAGGCATCGCAGTTAGATGAAGTGGAAAGAGGCGTGGTCGAGGGGCGGTTAGTGGCCGGGATCGTGCCGGTTTATCAAAAAAGAGAAGAGTTCGATTACTTCCCGCTGTATGAAGAACGCTCGTACGTGTATTGCGCCGTCGGTCATCCACTGTTCTCGGTGCCGGAGGCGGACATGGGCGGCAATGTGCTGCAGGATTACGAGTGCATCAACCACCGCTACGCGATCCATCGGGACAAACTGAATTTTGCCCGCTACGACAGCTTTTCCGCTTCGGCGACTCAAGTGGAAGCCGTGGCGCTGCTGGTCAAGACGGGCCGTTTCGTCGGTTTTCTGCCCGAGCATTACGCGGCAAACCTGGTGGCTCAGGGACAGTTTCGGGCGGTGCGTCCGGACCTGATCAACATCGTCACGCCGTTCAATCTGATCCTGCGCCACAACACTGTGCGCAGTCCGTTGGTGAAGGCGTTTGCCCAGGCGCTGGGGGTGGATTTGAAGGCGCCGGTTTAACCTCAAACGTAGGCGTTCAAGTGTGGTTAACAGTAACTAACGGACAATACATGGATACGCAGGAGCTACTGCAGGCTGCGATCTTTGATCTTGCTCTTCAGCAACATCGAAACCATCAAAAGATCGCAACCTGCGGCAGTTCCTACAAGGGAGGCGTGTGCAGCAATACGAAATCGTTTTTATCGAAACGTCCGCTCAATACCGGTGGCTGGGCACCCAGCGGAGTGCCTTGCAAGGCGTTGTAGTCGTTTCGGTCCATCATCAGCCAGGCCGGCCCCGAGAGGGCTTCCAGTTCCTGTGTCGATTCGGTGAACACCGGTTGAAAGTCTTGCTCGATATTGACCATGAACTTGATCGCCTTGGCGTCTTTGCCCATGCCGTGCAGCACCAATGGCGCCGGGGCTTTTTGAATCTCTGCGAACGCGGCTCGGCTGAAGGCTTGCGTATCGTAAAGCTGACGTTCGACCGGTTCATATACCAGGATATAAACCGACCACAGCGCGAGGACTGCGCAACAGGCCAGCACCTCGGCTCGCCAGCGAGCGCGAAACCAAGCCGCCAGCGTGATGACTTGCAGAGCCGCAAGCACGATCAATACCGGCACAAAGGCAGGAGGTTGTGCTGGCAGACGCCGCTGAATGATCAGCAATGCGACAATCAACACCCCCGGTATCACCAACCACAGCCCTTGCATCAAACCCCGCAACCAACCGAATACCCGACCTTGCGCCACCTGAAACGGGTACGCCGCAATGATCGCTGCCATGGGCAGCATCGGCAGCAGGTAACGGGCCTTTTTCGCCTGGGGAATCGATAAGCCAATCATCACGATCAACCCGGCCGCCGTGCAGTATTGCAACAAGCGTAATGCCGGACCTGCCTGCCGTGGATTCGTCAGCCAGACCGCGGCCAATACCAGCAGTGCCAATGGATAAGCGAGCGCATAGTTGCCAAACGAAGCGGTGAAGTAATACAGCGAACCACTGACGCCTTCACTGCCGTCCATGCGCCCCATGAACTGCATGCGCACCACGTCATGCATGAAGGCCGTTCCACCACTGGCTTCGGCCAGCCACAGCAGTGCGCCAACGCACACCACCAACAACACCGCCGCCAACAGGCCAAAACCGAACAACCGTGACCATTGGCGATTGAGCAGGTAGTAGCTGCACAGCATGCCGGTGGGGATCACCAGCCCGATCGGCCCGCGAATCCCGAAGCCCAACAGCAGCAGCACAAAAATCAGCGGCCACCGACGGGGCATGGCGAAATGATCGGCGGCGTACCCAAGGTAGAACACCGAAAAGGCCACGGCCGCCAGCATCAGGTCCTGGGACACGGCACGGGTTTCAGTGACAAATGTACTGGTGAGCAACATCAACGCGATGCTCAGCAGTGCCCAGCGTGTGGAGCAGGGCGCGACCAACCGGTACATCAACGTGACGATCACCGCAGCGCCGATGGCAGTCGGCAACCACGCGGTGAGGCTATTGACCTGACCGAACGGCAGGGACAACAGCCAGACAAACACCGTAGACAGCGCCGAGTAATCGGCATAGGGCTGGCCATAGGTGGTCGGGAAAAACGACGGCCCGTGGCGCAGCATCTCCTGGGCGAACAGCACGAACCGCGAATCGAAACCGATTGCTGTTTGCTGATAGACCCCCGCGATGAACAGCATGAACGTCAGCAGCCCGAACCCTAAGGACTGCCGACGAATGCTGGGCGATACCGTACTCACGCGATGACTGAGGCCGCTGGAATCGGTAACTTGCACGATTCACCGCGGCCCATCGGGAAGTACAGGAAACCGCTGCGCGCCAGGCGCTCGGCGTCGTACAGGTTACGTCCGTCGAAAATCACCGGTGCATTCAGGCGTTGCTGGATCAGGTCGAAGTCCGGCGCCTTGAACTGCTGCCATTCGGTGCAGATGATCAACGCGTCGGCACCCGAAAGGACTGATTCCGGCGTGCCCATGAGCATCAGCTTCGGTTCGTCAGGATAAAGCTGTTGGGTTTCCTGCATGGCTTCCGGGTCGAACGCCCGTACATTGGCCCCCGCAGCCCACAACGATTCCAGCAGCACCCGGCTCGGCGCATCGCGCATGTCGTCGGTGTTGGGCTTGAAGGCCAGGCCCCACACGGCGAAGGTTTTGTCGCGTAAATCACCTTTGTAGAAGGCGTTGATGCGTTCGAACAGTTTGTGTTTCTGCCGCTGGTTGATGGCTTCTACCGCTTGCAGCAGGTCGCTGTTGCAATGGGCTTCTTCGGCACTGTGAATCAGTGCGCGCATGTCCTTGGGGAAACACGAGCCGCCGTAACCGCAGCCGGGGTAGATGAAGTGGTAACCGATGCGCGAATCGGCACCGATGCCCAGCCGTACCGATTCGATATCGGCACCCAGGTGTTCGGCCAGTTCGGCGATCTGGTTGATGAAGCTGATTTTGGTCGCCAGCATGCAGTTGGCGGCGTATTTGGTCAGCTCGGCGCTGCGCAGGTCCATGAACATGACGCGGTCATGGTTGCGGTTGAACGGTGCATAGAGGTCGCGCATCACCTCGCGCACTTCATCGCCTTCACAGCCGATGATGATGCGGTCCGGACGGCGGCAATCGGCCACGGCCGAACCTTCTTTCAAAAACTCCGGGTTGGAAACGATATCGAACTGCAACTGACGGCCGGCCCTGAGCAGGTACTCGTCGATATGAGCGCGCAGCGTATCGCCGGTGCCCACCGGTACCGTGGATTTTTCCACCAGAATCACCGGCTGTTCACGATGGCGCGCCACTGCTTCGCCCACGGACAACACGTATTGCAGATCCGCCGAACCATCCTCCCGGGACGGCGTGCCGACGGCGATGAACAGCACCTGGCCATGTTGCACCGCGAATTTTTCGTCCGAGGTGAACTGCAGCCGCTTGGCGTCCAGGCTTTCACGCACCAGGCTGGCCAGCCCCGGCTCGAAGATGCTGACGTGGCCTTGTTGCAGCAACGCAACTTTTTTCTCGTCAATGTCCATACACACTACATCGTGGCCGACTTCGGCCAGGACGGCGGCTTGCACCAGACCAACGTAACCGCTACCAAATACACTGATTTTCATGATGCACTCCTAAGTTCGGGCGCGCGAGCAGGTCGAGAATTAATAGTGATAACACCGAGGATGACCAGCGCCACTCCCAGGGTTTTTGAAAGACTGAAGGATTCGTTGAACAGCGGCAGGCTGGCGGCCAGCACATACACCAGCGCGTAGCTGATGCTCAGCAGCGAATAGGCACGACCCAGGGGCACATCCCGCAGGGCGGCGAGCCAGGTGAGCATCGACACGGCATAGGCGAGGATGGCGGCCAGCACGACAATCACAGCGGGCATATCGACGCTGCCGCTGCTCAAGGCCGCTAACCACTGTTCGGGATGTGGCAATCGAGTCATGCTCCAGCGCATGCCCAACTGCGCGGCGGTGCCCAGCACTACGCTGCCCATGGCAAAGGCAATTCCGCGACGCAGGCTCATGCGTGTTGCCCCAGCAACGCCACGCCACCAATCACCAGTGCCACGCCCAACCAATGACGGCGGTCGATGACTTCGTGAAAGACGAAACGGGCGACCAGTGTGATCAGCACGAAATTCAGGCTGAGCATAGGATAGGCGATACCGACTTCGAGGCGCTGCAACACCAGCAGCCAGACCAGCAAACCCAGCCCCAGAGAGGCGAGCGCCAGCCACAGCCAGGGCGAACGCAGTTTCTCGCCCCAGCCCGAGGTCTTGCCACGCCAGCTTTCCACGGCGTACTTCTGGGCGATCTGGCCAAGGCAAGTCAGCAGGCAGGCGGTCAGGAGCAGCAACAGGCTCATGACGCATCCCGAGGGAAGATCAGAATCACCAGGTTGCCTTGTTCATAACGCTTGCCATCCTTGGGTAGCAGTTCGATTTCTTGCAGTTCGTCATCCCCTTTGACCCGCATCACCACGCCGACCGAACCACTCTGACGCGCTTCGCGCATCCACTGTTGTACGTGCTTGAGATCGACCCGCTGCTGCATTGCATCTGGATCAGGATAGTCGAGGCCGTATTTCAATTCGCCTATCGTGTTGTATAACGCCACCTCGGGGCGTTTCAAGCGCCAGGCCAGGGCCGAAGCAGCGCCCAGGTCGTTGCTCAACAGCTTGTCGGTTTGCGCCAGCTCCGGGGCGTGCTGGAGGATGAACTGGTCGGGCATCTTGTTCGCCACCACCGAATCCGGCATGCCGGCCGGCAACACGCCGATCAGCAGCAAACTGCCAAAAGCCGGTGCCGCCCAGCATTGCAAGGGACGGAAGGCCTGCAGCAGGTTGGCCATGATCCAGCCGATCAACCCGATGAACACCAATACCAGGTTGTGCAGTTCGTGGGTGTACAGCGGCTTTTTCAGTTGCAGATAGACCAGCGCAATCAGGACGATCAGGCCCAGCGTCATGTTCAGCAGGCCATTGATCCCCAGCACCCGGCCTTGTTCCAGCTTCAGTCGGTCCGCCAGGGCATGGCCCAGCAACAACGCCAGAGGCAGCAGGCAGGGCATGATGTAGGTCGGCAGCTTGCCGTTGCTCAAGCTGAAAAACAGCAAGGGCATCAGCAACCACAGCAGCAGGAAAGCGATGTTGGCCTGACGCCGGGTCTGCCAGGCCTGTTTCAGCGCCGATGGCAGCAACGCCGCCCATGGCAGGCTGAACGCCACCAGCAGCGGCAGGTAGAACCACCATGGCGCATCGTGTTGGGCGTCATCCCCGGCGAAGCGGCGAATGTGTTCGTGCCAGAAGAAGAACCGCCAGTAATCGGGTTCCTGCGCGTGCACCGCCAAGGCCCACGGCAGGCTCACCGCGATGGCCACGACAATCGCCACCGGGCCGTAAGTCAGCAGTTCCCGCCAGCGTTTCTGCCAGAGCACCCAGGGCAGGGCGATCAACACCGGCAACGCCCAGGCGAGGAAGCCCTTGGTCATGAAACCCATGCCGCAGGCCAGCCCCAGCATTGTCCAGCCGAGCAGACGCTGGCCACGGCTGGTGCTATCAAACGCAAACCACAATGCCACCAGGCTCAGGTTGACCCAGAAGGTGAATTGCGGATCGAGGTTGGCGTAGCCGGCTTGCCCGGCGATGATCGCAAAACTCATGTACAGCAGCGCGCAAGCAAAACTCTTGCGCGGCTCGTTCCACAGCCGGTGAGCGATCAGGTAGCACAGCAATACGCTCAGCCCGGTGCTCAGCACCGAGGCGATACGCACGCCAAACAGATTGTCGCCAAACAGTGCCTGGCCGATGGCAATCATCCAGTAGCCCGCGATGGGTTTTTCGAAGTAACGCAGGCTCATGAAGTGCGGCGACACCCAGTTACCGCTCAGGAGCATGTCCTGGCTGATCTGGGCGTAACGGGTTTCGTCGGGAATCCAAAGGCCGTGGGTGCCCAGTGGCAACAAGTACGCCAGCAGCAGAACGACCAGTAATAACGGCAATGCCCAAGGTTTGCTCATGCGCCTTGAACCCCTAGCCATCCTTCGCGACCCTCAAGAGTGCCGCGTACGACCCGGCCCTTGGGCAAGATGGCGGGGGCGTCGGGAAGCAAATGGCCCAAGGGCTGGAAATGAATATCACGTTGGCGAGCATCGGCCAATAATTGGCGAAAATCGTTGGCCATCAGAATCCCTTCTACTTCGGCATGGACAGTGTAGACATTTAGTTTTTGCGGGGAGAACCGCTCAAGAATGAAGGTGTTGAAGTCTTTGGCCGCAACGGTCGGGCCAACCACTTCGTCGAAGGTCGGCAGGTCCACCGGAATCTGCGGTGCGCCCAGACTACCATTGGTCAGGATTGGCTGGAACAGGTGCTGGCCTCGACAATCGCTGTTGTAGCGAAAGCCGAAACCTTGCTTGGCTTCGATCACACGCTCGTCCGCCCGCCAACCGGCGGACGCCGAGCATTCGACTTTTTGACCGAGGATGTCACTGAGGCTATCGACGCCACGGCGAATTTGCTCGATCAGTTGCGCCTGGCTCCAGCGTCCGGCATTGGCCTGCCAGCCGTGGTGATCCCAGGCGTGCAGGCCGACTTCATGCCCGGCCGCCTGGGCCTGACGCATCAGGTGCCCGAGGTCGCGACCGATCGGTTTGCCCGGCCACGCAGTGCCGGCCAACAAAATATCCCAGCCATACAGGCCGGCAGCGTTGGAACGAAGCATCTTCCAGAGAAACTGCGGACGGATAAGGCGCCACAAGTGGCGCCCCATGTTGTCTGGCCCGACGCTGAAGAAAAACGTCGCCTTGACCTGTGCTTCATCGAGCATTTCGAGTAACCGCGGCACCCCTTCACGGGTGCCTCGGTAGGTGTCGACATCGATTCGAAGGCCTGCCTGCATCAACGTTTTTTGTCCGCGATTTCGAGCATGGCCTCGCGCAGGAAGAAGTCCAGCGTGTTGCCGATGGTTTCCTTCATCTCCACGGTCGGTGCCCAGTCAAGCAGACGCTTGGCGTTGGCGATGCTCGGTTTGCGGTGAGACACGTCCTGATAGCCAGTGCCGTAGAAGGCCTTGCTTTCGATATCGCGGAAACCGGCGAATGGCGGGAAGTTGTCGCGCAACGGGTGAGCTTCGAACTGACGCAGCAGTTCTTCGCCCAGCTGACGAATGCTGGCTTCGTTGTCCGGGTTGCCGATGTTGATGATCTGGCCGTTGCAGACATCGTTGTCGTTGTCGATGATCCGCGCCAGGGCTTCGACGCCATCGGCGATGTCGGTGAAGCAGCGTTTTTGTTCGCCGCCGTCGAACAGGCGAATTGGCGTGCCTTCCACCAGGTTCAGGATCAACTGGGTGATGGCCCGGGAGCTGCCGATACGCGCCGAGTCCAGACGGTCCAGGCGTGGGCCCATCCAGTTGAAAGGGCGGAACAGGGTGAAGTTCAGACCTTTCTGGCCGTAAGCCCAGATCACTCGGTCAAGCAGCTGCTTGGAGATCGAGTAGATCCAGCGTTGCTTGTTGATCGGCCCAACCACCAGGTTGGAGCTGTCTTCGTCGAAGTTGGCGTCCTGGCACATGCCATAGACTTCGGAGGTCGACGGGAAGATCACGCGCTTGTTGTATTTGACGCAGTAGCGAACCAGTTTCAGGTTCTCTTCGAAGTCCAGTTCGAATACACGCAGCGGATTGCGGGTGTATTCGATCGGCGTGGCGATCGCCACCAGCGGCAGGACCACGTCGCATTTCTTGATGTGGTACTCGATCCACTCCGAGTGGATGCTGATATCGCCTTCGACGAAGTGGAAGTTCGGATGGCTGCGCAGGCGCTCGATGGCGTCCGAGCCGATGTCCAGGCCGTACACTTCATAGCGGTCGTCACGCAGCAGGCGCTCGGACAGGTGATTGCCGATGAAGCCGTTGACGCCAAGGATCAGCACGCGGGTGCGACGCGGTGCACGGCCCGATTCGGCGCCACGCAGCACAGAACCGTCGACCAGCCCCAGTTCATTGGCCAGTTGTGGGCCGCTGAGGTACAGGCCGTTGTCGTTGCGTTGGCCGGCATTGATCACCAGCGAGTCTTCGCCGCAGGCGATTCGCAGCGGATCGACGCTGATAACCCGGCCCGGTGCCTGGCCTTCGTTGCCCTTGACGACATCCGCGCTCCAGACAATCAACTTGTGCTCGCCCACGGCACAGAACGCGCCCGGGTAAGGTTGGGTCACGGCGCGGACCAGATTGAACAGTTCTTCGGCCGGTTTGCTCCAGACCAGTTTGCCGTCCGCCGGGGTGCGACGGCCAAACACTGTGGCTTTGGATTCGTCCTGTGGGGTTTCGCTGATTTTGCCCTGAAGCAATGCAGGCAAGGTGTCGCGCAGCAGATCGCTGGCGGCCTGGCGCAATTTGCCGTGCAGGGTCAGCGCGGTATCGGCGCGCTCGATCGCCACCCGTTGCTGGGCAATGATGGCGCCGGCATCGGCACGTTTGACCATGCGGTGCAGGGTCACGCCGGTCTCGGTTTCACCGTTGACCAGTACCCAGTTGGCCGGTGCGCGGCCTCGGTAGCGAGGCAGCAACGAACCGTGCAGGTTGAAGGCGCCTTTGCTGGCCGTGGCCAGCAGTGGTTCGCTCAGCAGGTTGCGGTAGTAGAACGAAAACAGGTAATCGGGGTTGAGTTTGCTGATGCGCTCGATCCACAGCGGGTGGTTGGCGTCTTCCGGGGCGTGCACCGGGATGCCTTTACGGGCGCACAGTTGCGCAACCGAGCCATAGAACGCATTTTCCTTCGGGTCATCGGGATGGGTGAACACGGCTGCAATCTCGAAACCGCTGGCAAGCAGGGATTCGATGCCGGCACAGCCAATATCGTGATAAGCGAAGACAACAGCTTTTGCACTCATGAGAGAACCTGATCTGAAGAAGTGGAAGTGAGACCGTCAACGGTGACAACGGGGGCAGGAGCAGAAGGGGTGCTACGTAAAACTTTTTCGATAAAGAACCGTGGACGTGCCCGGACGTCGCTGTACATGCGGCCCAGGTACTCGCCCAGCAGGCCCATTCCAATGAATTGCCCACCGGTGAAAACGAACAGTACGGCGAACAGGACGAACGTACCGCCGCCCGCCCAGCCGGCGCCGAAAACCATGCGCAGCACAACCAGCGCGATGGCGAACAGCACGCCGAGCGCCGCCATGCCGAAGCCGACGATGCTCAGCAATCGCAGCGGTGTGGTTGTCATGCAGGTGACCAGATCGAACATCAGGTTGATCAGGCGCATCGGGCTGTATTTGGATTCGCCGTGTTCGCGCTCGGCGTGGGTCACCAGAATTTCCGTGGTGTGCCGGGCGAAACTGTTGGCCAGGATCGGGATGAAGGTGCTGCGTTCGCGGCAGGCGAGCATGGCGTCGACGATGGTCCGGCGGTAGGCGCGCAGCATGCAGCCGTAGTCGCTCATGGCAACGCCGGTGGAGCGTTGCACGGCGAGGTTGATCAGCTTCGACGGCCAGCGACGCAAGGCCGAGTCCTGACGGTTGTTGCGCACCGTGGCGACTACGTCATAGCCAAGTTCGGCCTGAGCCACCAGCCGCGGGATTTCTTCAGGCGGGTTTTGCAGGTCGGCGTCGAGGGTGATCACCACGTCGCCCTTGCATTGTTCGAACCCTGCCATGATCGCCGCATGCTGGCCGTAGTTGCGGTTGAGAATGACCGCCACCACCGGGCTGCCGTCGAGACTGGCCGCCTCCTCGAGGATTTGCGCCGAGTTGTCGCGGCTGCCGTCGTCGACCAACACAATTTCGTAGTCATGATGCAGTTGCTGGCACGCCGCTTCGGTGCGCCGGAGCAACTCGGGCAGACTGTCTTCCTCGTTATAGACCGGGATGACGATTGATACGCAACGGATCGGATAAGGTTTCACAGGCTTCTGTCCAGTGTTTTTTCAATGGCGCCGACGACACGATCGACATCATCGGTGGTCATGTCGGGGAACAACGGGATCGAACACAGCCGCGCCGAGTTCCATTCGGTGTTGGGCAGGTAGATGTTGGGGAAACGCTGCCGGTAGTAAGTGTGCAGGTGGGTGGCGATGAAGTGAATACCGGTGCCGATGTTCTGCTCCTGCAACGCCTTCATGAACGCCTCGCGATCCAGCCCGCAACGTTCGGCGTCAATGCGCAGGATGAACAGATGCCAGGCGTGCTGTTGCGCATGGGCCGGAATGGCCAGTGGTTGCACCGGCAGGCCTTCAAGGCGTTGCAGGTAGGTCTGGGCCAGCTCTGTGCGCTTGGCGTTGATCGCGTCCAGGCGTTCCAGCTGCACCAGGGCGATGGCGGCATTGATGTCGGCCAGGTTGTACTTGAAGCCGGGTTCGATCACCTGGGCCTGGGGTTTGCGGCCGTGGGTGAGGCGGTCGTAGGCGTCGACGCCCAGGCCATGGAACTTGAGCATGCGTACCCGATTGGCCAAGGCTTCATCGTCGCTGACGAACATCGCGCCCTCGGCGCAGGTCATGTTCTTGATCGCGTGGAACGAGAAGATCGCCGTGCCTTGGGCGCCGACATGCCGACCTTTATAGAAAGTGCCCGCCGCGTGAGCCGCGTCTTCGATGACGGTGATGCCATGTTTGTCGGCCAGAGCGTAGAGCGGATCGAGGTCGAATGCCGCGCCGGCGTAATGCACCGGAATGATTGCCTTGGTGCGAGGCGTGATCGCCGCTTCGATGCTCTCCAGGTCGCTCATCAACGTGTCGCGGTCAACGTCGACGAAAACCGGCGTCGCACCGAGCAGGCAGATCATGTTGGCGGTGGACACCCAGGTCTGGGACGGAGTGATGACTTCGTCGCCGGGACCGATACCCAAGGCCAATAAAGTAATGTGCATGCCACCGGTGGCCGAGGACAATGCGACGGCATGCCGACAGCCAACATAGTTGGCGAAGTGTTCTTCCAGTTGCTGGTTTTTCGGCCCGGTAGTGATCCAGCCAGAGCGCAGTACTTGCTCTACCGCAGCAATTTCTTCGTCGCCGATACTCGGGCGAGAGAAGGGGAGAAACGCCTGACTCATGGGCACCTCGGAACTGAAAAAAAATTAGACTATCAGGCTTGAACGTTGGATCCAACATCAGCGTAGACGCTAAAACAAAAGCCGCATCAAGCAGTTGCCAGTAATTTGTGACAAATTACATCGGTTGACTTTGCTTGTCATGCCCAGCGGATTGGACGCCATCAAGACGCCATCTCCGGTCCGTTGAGGGTAAGCGCGATTTTGTGAAAGGAACATGAAAAACCGGTAGGTGATTCGTTTTATTTCAAGCCCATACAGGCACTGTTCAGGCTTCTACCGGCTCACGCACTTTTTGTGGGGAAAGGCGTACAGAAGTGTCCGCCTTGATGGATTTGCGCTGCATTGCTTAGTTGTTTATTTGAATTGTTATATTCAGGGCGATTTCGTTTCTCACCCGTTACCGATTCAAAAGCTTAAGGTTCGCTCAGTACATGAGCATGGCCGATGGTCGACACATGAACCTCGCTGCCAGCGGGTGGCGCGTGCATGCCGGAACTGCGCACCAGCAATGAACGCCCCGGACGCTCATCAGCGCTCAACGTCTGCAATTCCACGGTCAATGTGCAGGTATTACCGCCGAAGTCGCATTCGGTGACCACGCCGCGACAGCCGTCCTGTTGCGCCAGGCCGTTGGGCGCGCTGATCAGCTGAAGTTGCTCGGGGCGCAGCATGATTTGCGCTGATCGGTTGTTTCTGTGGTTGTTGACCGGTATGCGACCCAGATCGCAATGAGCCCAACCGGCTTCAATTCTGGCCGGCATGACCACGGCATCCCCGAGAAACAGCGCGGTTTGTTCATCGGCGGGATAACGGTAAAGGTCCAGCGGATGTCCGGATTGCACTAGCCGGCCCTGACGCATCACCGCCAACTGATCGGCGAATGACAACGCTTCACTTTGATCGTGTGTCACCAGAATGGTCGTGACGCCGGCGTCAGCCAGAAGCCGTGCGACCAATTTGCGCATAGCAGCGCGCAAACCGGTATCGAGCGCCGAGAACGGCTCGTCCAGCAACATCAGCCGTGGTTGTTGCGCCAGGGCCCGGGCCAGCGCGACACGCTGTTGCTGGCCGCCGGAGAGTTCATGCGGCCAACGATTGGCCATGCTTGAATCCAGTGCCACGCTGTCCATCAACTCGGCGATGCGTTCCTGCCTGGCCACGCCTTTGGCCGCAAGCCCGAAACCGATGTTGGCGGCTACGGTCATGTGCGGGAACAGTGCACCATCCTGCGGAACATAGCCGATCAAGCGTTGATGCGCGGGAACCTCGCGGGTGCCGTCGACCAGCATCTGACCATTGAGCGCAAGGCTGCCAGAGTCCGGAAATTCGAAACCGGCGATCATTCGCAGCAAGGTGGTCTTGCCCGAACCGGACGGGCCGACGATCACCGTACGGCTTCCCGTCGGCACCGACAGGCTGATGTTCTCCAGGGCTCGCTGAGAACCGTAGGACTTGCAGATCGAGTGGAGTTCAAGAGCGTTCATCGGCCAGCCGTGCGTTTGGATTGGTGGTAAAGAAGTCCGGTTAACGGAAGCGACAGCAGAATCATGAGCAAGGCATAGGGCGCCGCGGCGGCATAGTCGATTTCACTGGTCATTGCCCAGAAACCGGTGGCCAGGGTGCGCGTGCCATTGGGGGCGAGCAGCAGGGTAGCGGTCAACTCATTGGTGACAGCCAGAAACACCAGCGCAGCGCCAGCGGCCGCACCGGGTGCGGCCAGACGCAGAGTAATCAGCCACAATGCCCGACCGGGCGACCGGCCGAGGCTGCGCGCCATGTTCTCCAGTTCCACCGGCGCCTGGGCGATGCCCGCGCGCAAACTCACCAGGGCGCGGGGCAAAAACATCAGTAAATACGCCAGCAGCACCGTGATGGTGGTCTGGTAAATCGGCCGGGCAAAATGAATCGTCAGGGTCACCAATGCCAGCGCAACGACAATCCCCGGCAACGCGCTGGTAATGTAGTTGCAGCTTTCCAGCACGCGTTGCAACGGGCCGGGTGAGCGAATCGACAGCCAGGCGATCGGGATGGCCGCGCAGGTGGTAATGAGCGCGCCGGCGGCCCCGAGCATCAGCGTCTGCTCCAGCGCCGGCAACAATTCGCCCAGGTTCCAGACTTGCGTGCCACCGGCGATCAGCCACTTGCCAAGGGTGATCAACGGCACACCGAGTGCCAGCACACAGGTCATGCCTTGCAGCGTGAGCGCGAGCAGGGTGGTGCGCAACTTCAAGCGCACGATCCTTTGTTCGCGCGCGCTTCCCGACCCGACCCGGGCGTAGCGCGCCGTGCCGCGAGCAGCCGACTCGGCCGTCAGCATGGCCAGGCAGCAGAGCGCGAGGACGCCGGCCAGCATATTGGCGGCAGGCCCGTTGAAGGTGGACTTGAACTGGTCAAAGATGGCCGTGGTGAAGGTGTCGAAGCGAATCATCGCGTACAGACCGTACTCGGCCAGCAGGTGCAGCCCCACCAGCAAGGCACCGCCGCAGATGGCCAGGCGCAACTGCGGCAGCACCACGCGAAAGAACACTGCCCAGGGCTTGAGCCCCAACGACTCGGAGACATCTTCGATGGCCGGATCGAGCCGGCGCAAAGTCGCTGCTATCGGCAGGTAAAGAAACGGGAAATAGGCGATGACCGACACCAGAACGCCGGCAAACAGCCCATGAATCGGTGGCACCAGACTGACCCACGCATAGCTGTGCACGAATGCCGGCACCGCCAGCGGCGCCGTCGCCAACAGCGACCACCAGCGCCGCCCCGGCAAGTTGGTGCGTTCCGTCAACCAGGCCAGCGCCAGACCCAGTGCGATGCACAAGGGAATGGTGAGCACCACCAGCAGCACGGTGTTGATCAGCAACTCGCCGACGCGTGGGCGCCATACCAGCGTCACAAGCGTCGCCCAGCCAGTCTGCACCGATACGCCGATGACGAAAGCAATCGGCAGTAACGCCAATAACGACATCAGCACCGACAGACTAATCACCCAGGCGCCGCCGCGGCCTGCGAAGAGGCCGCGAGAGCGTGCGCGCAAGTGTACAGAGGACGCCGCAGCGACCTCTGCCGGTAGCGTTTCAGGAAGCAATTAGAGCAACCCGGCCTGGGTCATCAGCTCAACCGCCTTTTTACTGTCGAGTTTCGAGACGTCGACAGTCGGAGCGTCGAGTTGCTGTAGCGGCACCAGTTTCGGATTGGACTCTGCGTCCTTGCCCACGGCGTATTCAAACGAGTTGCCGTTCTTGAGGATCGCCTGGCCGTCTTTGCCGGTAATCCATTTCAGGAATGCCTGGGCCTGTTCCTTGTGTTGACTGGAGGCCAGGACGCCGCCACCGGACAGGCTGACAAAGGCCCCTGGATCCTTGTGTTTGAAGTACTTCAGCGAGGTGTTCTTGCTGTTCTCGCCGGTCTTGGACTGATCGACGAAGCTGTAATAGTGATAGATCACGCCGCTGTCGATCTGGCCAGCATTGACAGCCTTGAGCACGGCGCTGTTGCCCCGGTAGGCGGTGAAGTTGGTTCTCATGGCTTTCAGCCAGTCGAGGGTCGCGGCTTCACCCTTGAGCTCCAGTACGGCAGCGACGATGGCCTGGAAGTCGGCACCGGCCGGCGAAGCGGCCCAGCGGCCTTTCCAGTTCGGTGCGGCGAGGTCCATCAGCGATTTTGGCAAGTCTGCTTCAGCCAGCTTGCTCGGGTTGTAGACGAACACCGTGGAGCGTGCGGCAATCCCTACCCATTTGCCATGCGCCGGACGATAGGCCGCGCCCACTTGTTCCAGCGTGCTCGGCGCAACCGGTGCAAACAGCCCCGCGTTGTCGACCAGCACCATCGCCGGGGAGTTTTCGGTCAGGAACACGTCGGCCGGGGAGGCTGCACCTTCTTGCACAAGCTGATTGCCCATCTCGGTGTCGTCGCCATTGCGTACGGTCACTTTGATGCCGGTTTCCTTGGTGAAGCCTTCGATCCAGGCTTTGGTCAGGCTTTCGTGTTGAGCGTTGTAGACCACGATACCCTCCGTCTGCGCAGCGGCATACACGTGACCGGCGCTGAGGAAAGCAGTGGTCAACAATGCGTTTTTAAGGAACGAGGGGATACGGGAAATCATTCTGTCGACGGCTCCTGTTTTTTTAGTCAACACGCGCAGATTCATTATTGGAACAATGCGAATCATTTGCATGTTTGAGTCGCCGCGAATGTAGAGCGCCAAATGAGAAAAAAACGTCAAAAAAATCGTAAATAGATGTCATTTCACTGTCGGCGGAAAACCCGAACCGACGCCGTGGTGGGCAAAAGCGTGCACTGACATTCATTCGCCCCGGGGTATAAACGCCACGCTCTGGTCTTCACGGCCGTGGAATAGGCGCTCGCCGTTAGTGGGCGCGGTCGTGATGACCTGATGGTCGGCACTCAGGTAGTCCAGCGGTACCGCATCACCGTTGCGGTACTGGGTGATAACGATGGTGCGTTGCGGGTTCCAGTGTTGGCCGCTGGTGTTGTCCAGCCAGGTCATCAGCGCGGCGGTATCGCCGGTGCGAGGAAAGTCCTGGGTTTGCTGCACGTAATAGAAGGGGGCGCCGCCGGTTTGCAGGTACATCGGCACTTTGTTGTCCACCTCGATCATCACCATGCGCCATGTATTGAGCGGTGCGCGTTTGCTCGCCTCAAGCCTGACCGTCTCACCGAACCGAACCACGCCGCCACCGCCGTTGGTCCAGGGATAGAACACACCGAGTATCGCCATCAACAACACAGCGGTCAGGCCGAAACCGATTTTCAATCGGCGACTACCGAACCTGTCTGTGGCGTTGCGTTCGGCCATTCGCCGGGTGATCCACCAGGCGCCCAGCAACTGGGCGAAGGGCACCAGGGGCAACACGTAGTAACTGCGTCGACTGCCGCTGGCCGTGAAAAACAGCATCAACAGACCCAACCCCCAAACCAGCCAGCGCGTATTGGGTTCGACGCTACGCCAGTGGCGCAGCGCAAACCACAACCCCAGCATCCAGCAAGGCGCCCATGGCAGGGTGTAGACCGGGAGGTAAATCAGATAGGTGTAGATCGGTCCGATGTTGTCGAAGGGCTGGAAAAACCGCACGACGTTTTCCCGTAGCACCAGGCCCAGGCCACTTTCGCCATAAGTCGGCGCGCCGTAGAGATGCGACAATATGAACGGCGTCATGTAAAACGCCCCGGCGATGACCAGGGCCGCGCACAGCCGCAGGTTGAGGTGGCTTTTCCAGCGACCGCCCTGCACCACATGCGGTAACAGCAGCAAGCCCGGCAGAATGAAGCCGATAAGGCCTTTGAACAACGAAGTCAGGGACAGCAGCAGGAAAAACACCAGGTAACGGATGAAGCGTGTGTCTTGCGGCCCGCGCCAATACCACCAGACCGCCGCCAGCACACCGCAGACGGTGAGGATGTCGGCGGTGGCGACCCGTGCCCAGAACGCGAAATAGAAGGTGGTCGCCAGCATCCAGCCGGCAATCAACCCGGTGCCTTTGCGCATCAGCTGCTCGCCGATCAAGTACACCAGCCAGATGCTCAACCAGGCAGCAATCACCGAAGACAAGCGTAATGACCAGTGTCCCAAACCACCGGTCAGCCAGGCCGTGGCCGTGATCAGCCAATAGGAGGGCAGCGGTTTGTCGTAATACGCTTCGCCCTTGAGGTAAGGATCGAAATAGTCACCGCTCTGCAGCATTTGCAGCGCGATGTTGGCCCAGCGGGTTTCCGGCCCCCATAACTCCCGCGTGCCCAGACCCAACAACAAAATCAGCGCAGACACACCCAGCAGGAGCGCCAACGCGCCCCTGTCACTTGCCCAAAACTTCATGACGGGTTTCCTGTAGAACGGACGGCGTCAGGGTTGGCTCTGCGGGAATATCAGAATTTCCAGTTGGCCGCGCTGATAACGCTTGCCATCGATGGGCAACATCTCGACTTCCTGCATTTCCACGACACTGTTAACCCGCATCACCACACCGACCGCGCCTTTTTTGCGGGCCTCGGTCATCCATTGCCCGACGTTGTCCATGGTGACTTTACGTGACGCCATGGCAGGATCATCGAGGCCATATTTCAGCTCGCCGATAGTGTTGTAAAGATCGACCTGTGGCCGCTTCAGTCGCCACGACAAAGCTGACGCCGCACCCAGATCGTTGCTGAGCAACGATGTCGTCTGACTCAAGGCATCCAGATGCTCGGCGATGAACTGGTCAGGCATTTGGCTATTGACGATCTGTGCCGGCATCGCTGCCGGCAACAACGCTACCAGCAGCCAGATGCCGAGTGCCGGCATGGCCCAGAACATCAATGGACGCAGCACCTGCAAGGCGTTGGTGATGATCCAGCCGAGCAACACGATGAACGCCAGGGACAGGGTGAACATCTCGGTGTTTTCGTAGACTTCCTTGGTGGCTTGCAGATACAGCAGGGCGATCAGGGCGCTGGTGGCGATGACGACGTTGATCACGCCGTTGATGCGAATGATCCGGCCTCGTCCTTGATTCAACAGCTCCATCACTGCGTGTCCCATCAGCAACGCCAGAGGCAACAGACACGGCATGATGTAGGTCGGCAGTTTGCCGCTACTCGAGCTGAAGAACGCCAGGGGCAACAGCATCCAGAGCAACAGAAAACCGATCACGGGCTGGCGCTTTTGCTGCCAGGCCTGAACCAACGTCGTCGGCAACAAGGCGGCCCACGGCAGGCTCGAAGCGACCAGTAGCGGCAGATAGAACCACCACGGGCGAGCATGTTGCGCGTTATCGGCAGCGAAACGGCGAATGTGTTCGTGCCAGAAGAAGAACCGCCAGAAATCCGGTTCCTGATGGTGAATGGCGAGCACCCACGGCAGGCAGACCACCGCCGCCACGACCACCGCCAGTGGTCCGTAGCGCAACAGCTCGCCCAGGCGTCGCTGCCAAATCATGTAGGGCAGAGCGATCAATACCGGCAACAACCAGGCGAGAAAGCCCTTGGTCATGAAGCCCATGCCACAGGCAAAACCCAACAGCGCCCAAGCGCCGAGTTTGCCGCGGGAGGAATGGCTATCGATGGCAAACCACAACGCGACCAGGCTCAAGTTGACCCAGAGCGTGAATTGCGGATCGAGGTTGGCGTATCCGGCTTGTCCGGCGATCAGACCGAAGCTCATGTAGAGCAAGGCGCAGATAAAACTCTTGCCCGGGTCATTCCAGAATCGGCGAGCAATCAGGTAAGTCAGCCAGACGCTCAGCCCGGTGCTCAGTGCCGAAGCGATACGCACACCAAACAGGTTGTCGCCAAACACCGCTTGACCGATGGCGATCATCCAGTAACCGGCGATGGGTTTCTCGAAGTAGCGGATACCCATGAAGTGCGGGGACACCCAGTTACCGCTCAGCAGCATTTCCTGACTGATCTGGCCATAACGGGTTTCATCGGGAATCCATAGACCATGGGTGACTAGCGGCAGCAGGTAGAAAACCACGTAGGCCAGCAGCAAGCCGGGCAGGATCCAGCGTTCGGTGATGGGCAGCGCACGCGCGGTGCCACGCAATAAAGAGCCGTCGGGGTGGGGCAACAAGTTATTGGACGTCATGACTCGACCTTGGCGCAGAAGGATGTTGTTCCGCTAGGTGCACGCGTGCACTAGCGGAACTTCTTACATAAAGCAACACAATAGCGATATGAACTACAGAAGTTGCGTCAGCCATCTAAGGGTTACGGACTAGTTATAGTCTGCCCGAGCAAAAATGCTTTCTCGGCTTCGATTTTTTTTGCCGCGATTATTGTTTCAAGGCTTTGCCGTGCAACAGCGTCTGCCAGTCAGTGGCATTCACAATGCCGAGTACCTGAGGTTGCCCGTCGGCGGCAATTTGCACGAACAAGGCACTGCCATACTTACTGGTCGTCGCGCGCTCGAAGCCGGTCTGGGCTTCGAAGTCGCTGATGCAACCGCTGTGCGTGACCAGCACCAGATTTCGATGGGCTTGCTTGTGCGCCACCACATCGTTACGCAGGGTTTTACCGCAGCTGACCAGCCATTCCTGGGTCATCGCGTCTTTGCCGAACATGTAACGCGAGGTTTGCGCAGTGCGGGTGGCTGGGCTGCTCAGCACATCGGTCTGGGTCATGCCCAGCTGCATAAAGCCTTGGCCCACGGCTGTGGCGGCTTCGCTGCCGACTCGGGTAATGCCGTCGGCGGGGCCAAGGCACGGATTGCTGGACTGGTCGCAGCGTTCCGCATGGCGAACCAGTACCGCCACTTCACCGGCTTGCCAGCGATCGACCAGGCTGTTGGTCGCTTCGGACCCGGCGGTCGCCAGGTTGATCGGCGATCTGGGCCACCAGACAAACCCCGTGACGAGAGCCGCGATAACCAGAGCGGCCGTTACCGCGGCCAGTTTGCCGAGCCGCGATGTAACGATTCGTGCCGCTGGCTGTTTGCGCGATACATGATCAACCATGTTTTGTTTACCCGTCGGTACGCAATAGAGAACAACTTTCAAATACGACCCTGCGTAACAACGCTTGAAGGGCCATGGAAAGACACTAGTTCAAGGCAGGTGTCGGAGTGGTGAAAGGGATGTGAAAAATTTGCGTATAAAAATTTCAGTATTTTTTTAGTTGGTTGTTGCGACGCTTGTCTTGAACACCACGTACAGTGCCCCATCAGAATTGGTGAGTGGAACTCAGCAGCCTTCAGCCCAACGGCAGTTGTTTTACCATTGAGCTGGAAGGCACCTGACGACTGTTATTTAGTTGCCGGGCAGCTTTTCGATGTGCCGGCGGTAGCCTGGCTGATGGTGGCGGCCAAGCGCTTCACATTGTTCTGATGAGCCACCACCAACTCATCGATACTCGTGCCGGAAGGCGTCTGCAAAGTGCTGCGGCAGGTGACCAATGCAGCATCGCCTTCGCCGAGTTTGCGCAGGCGCCATTTGACGTCGATCAATGCGTACTGGCCGGGTATCGAATCAAAACGCTGAACTTCCAGGCGCAACGACACTTTGCGCTGCGGGTTACTGTTGACCAGTTGGTCGACCAGGGCACTGCGCAGTTCTTCCGACAGGCTTGCGCCCCACCATTGTGTTTCGAGGATTGCCAGGCCGGCGTTGCCTTGACGAATAACGATCTGCGGACGGTCGACCTGGGGCGGCACGGTGATGCTTTCGATCTGGATGTCCGCGCCGCCGCTTGCACCGCTCGGTTGAGCCGGGGTCAGGGTGTGGAATTGAATCGGCTCACTGCGGCAAGCGGCGAGTAGTAACAACGCAGTGACCAGCGTGATCTTCAGCGAAAATGCCATGGGGTAGCTCCTGTGGTCAGTTGCGCGGTGGCCCTTGCAGATCCATCGGCGGGGCATTGTCGGGGCGGCCGCGAATCAGCGATTCCGGATGCCGTCCCATGTAGTCCGAAAGTTCACGCAACGAGCGCGACATGCGTCCAAGCTCGTCCAGGGTCTGGCTCAGTTGTTCCCGTTGCGGCGAATCTTCGGCGAGGGTCGAACTGGCCGATTGCAAGGTCTTGCTGACGTCCGACAGGGTGGTTTGCACGCCGGGCAGGGTCTTGGCGTTGAATTGTGCGAGGCCTTTGCGCAGTTCGACGAGGTTGCTGTCGAGGTTGCCGGCTATGCGTTCGATGGGCAGCTGGTTGATCTTGTTGACCATGTTCTCGAGTTTTTCCTGCAACTGCTCAAGGCTCCCGGGAATGGTGGGAATAACGACGGGACGGGCAGTCGGATCGAACGCGACTTTCTCTGCTTTGGGGTAGAAGTCGAGCGCGATGTACAGCTGGCCAGTCAACAGATTGCCGTTACGGGCCTGGGCTCGCAGGCCGTTTTCGATGAAGGAGCCGATCAGGCGCACGCTGGCGGCTTCGTCGTTGGGGTCATGCTTCAAGGCTTCGAGCAATTTGAGATGAGCCTTACCGAGGCGTTGCGGGTAGATCACGATGCCGACATTGACCGGGAAGCTGCGGTTCTTCACGTCGAAATCCAGATTGACCGCCACCACCCGGCCGATCTCTATGCCGAGGAACTCTACCGGTGCATCGACCTTGAGCCCGCGCAATGCCTGATCGAATCGCAAGCTCAGGTATTGCGCCTTGCCGTTGGGCGGGGCGAGGGCGGTATGCTCATCCTCGAACAGGTCGAAGGCATTATCCTCGGCCGCCACTTGGTCGTTGGGGCTGTATTCCGGCGCGCGAAACGCGATGCCGCCCACCAACAGGGCCGACAGGGACTCGGTCTTCACTGCAAAACCGTTGGCGCCGACATTTACATCAATACCGCTGGCGTTCCAGAACCGCGTATTTTCGGTGACATAGGCATCGTTGGGCGCATGCACGAAGATTTCGATGTTCACCCCTTTGCCGTCGGCATCCAGTGCATACGCCACCACTTGCCCGACGGGGATCTTGCGGTAGTAGACGGGGGAGCCGATGTCCAGCGAGCCGAGGTCCTGAGTGTGCAACATGAAGCGTTTGCCCGGCTCGCCATAGGTAATGGGCGGAGGGTTTTCCAGTCCGGTGAAGTGTTTGGAACGGGCATCGGCCTGGCCGATGTCGGCGCCAATGTAGTCGCCCGACAGCAAGGTATCGATGCCCGAAACGCCACCGGCACCGATGCGCGGCCGCACAACCCAGAATTGCGAGTCTGCACGAGTAAAGCTTTCAGCCTGTTTGTCGAGCTGGATCGTGGCGTCGACGCGTTTCTGGTCGCCGCTCAGTTTCACCTCCGAGACGCGGCCGATGACCACATTGCGGTATTTGACCTCGGTCTTGTTGGCCACCAGGCCGCTACCGGTCTTGAACGTGATGGTGATGGTCGGGCCTTCCTGCAGCCAGCTGTGCACCACCAGGGAAATCCCCACCAACACCGCTACGATCGGCACGATCCATACCAGCGAAATGCTGAAGCGACGAGTCTTGATCGCGGCCTGGCCAGGGGCGTGCGGACCGTCAGTGGCTTGGGACTTCATCCATGCGCTCCTCATCTTGTGGGTTTTCCGGCTCTTGATCCCGTTCTTTATCCCAGATCAGCCGCGGGTCGAAACTCATCGCCGACAGCATGGTGAACACCACCACCAGACCAAAGAACAGAATGCCCGGGCGCGGTTCGATATCGCCCAGGGCCTGGAATTTCACCAATGCGGCCACCAGCGCGACGACAATTACATCGAGCATCGACCAGTAGCCGATCAGCTCGACGAAACGGTAAAGCCTCGAACGTTCCTTGCGCGCCCAGAAGCTACCGCGTTGCACCGTGATCAGCAGCAGGGAGAGAGCAACGAACTTGATGCCCGGCACCGCGATGCTGGCAATGAAAATGATCAGCGCAATGTCCCACGCACCGTGTGCCCAGAACTCCAGCACACCGCTCATGATCGTGCTGTCGGAGCCGTTGCCGAACAGGCTGGTGTTCATTACCGGCAGCAAATTGGCCGGGATATAAAACACCAGTGAGGCCAGCAGATAGGCCCATGTCCGGGTCAGAGAGTCAGGTTTGCGGGCATGCAACGGCGCGCCGCAGCGTTCGCATTCGTGAGGTTGCTCGGTCATGTCGCAGGCCATGCCACAACTGTGGCACAGGCACAGGTTGAGTTCGCTGGCGAGCGGTGGCCTGTTCATAGGGTGTCCCACAGATCACGTACATCGCGCCCGGCGATGCGGATCAGCAACAGGCTGAGGACCGCCAGGGCAAACATGCCGATACCCGGCAGCACATCCAGCAACCCGGCGAGCTTGAACACCGCGACCATGGCCCCCAGCAAGCAGACTTCCAGCATGCTCCAGGGCCTGAGGGTTTCCAGCCAGCGCATGCACAGCTTGAAGCCCGGTGAACGTCGGGAGGTGAGGGCGAAGCTCAATACCCAGATCAACAGGAGCAACTGGAACATCGGCGCGATGATGATGGAAATCGCTGCCACCAGCGCAATGAAAGTGATCGGCCCCTGGCTCAGCGCCACCACCGAATCCCACAGCGTCGCGCTGTTCTTCATGCCCTTGAGGCTGATGGTCATGACCGGATAGAAATTCGAGAAAGTCCACAGCACGGCCGCCGTGAAGCTCAGCGCCAGACGCTGCTGCACCGACAAGCCGTTGTAACGCGCAAGCACACCACCGCAACGGGTGCACAGGGCCTTTTGATGTTTGGCGAGCGTGACTTTTTCATACACGCAGTCGCAGTGCTCGCAGATGATCAATGAAGCAGTCGTCGCCATGGGCAGCACTCGCCGGGAGGCAGAAAAGTCAGAGCACTCCCTCAATATAGAAGTGACTTGCGATTGAGCAAATCTAAAGGCGATTCCAGGGATGTCCTGGATGCGGCTTGTGGCGAGGGGGCTTGCCCCCGTTCGGCTGCGCAGCAGTCGTCAACCGGTATGCCTGCAAGAATGCGACGGCAGATTTTGGGGTCGCTTCGCGACCCAACGGGGGCAAGCCCCCTCGCCACAGTTCAGCCAAGTAATTCACGCAGGCGATACCAGAACATGCCAAGCGCCAGCAGCGGTGAGCGCAGGGCCCGTCCGCCGGGAAAGGTCATGTGCGGCACGGCGCTGAACACGTCCAGCCCCTGGCTGTGCCCGGCATGAATCGCTTCGGCCAGCAGCCGGGCGCACCAGTGGGTCACGTTCAGGCCATGGCCGGAATAACCCTGGGCGTAAAACACGTTCGGGTACTGGCTCAGGCGGCCGGCCTGGGGGAAACGGTTGGCGGTGATGCCGATCTTGCCGCCCCATTGATAGTCGATGCGCACATCCGCCAGTTGCGGAAAGACCTTGAGCATTTTCGGCCGCATATAGGCGCCGATGTCCACCGGGTCGCGCCCGGAATAATGGCAGGCACCGCCGAATAACAAACGTCGATCCGCCGAGAGCCGGTAGTAATCAAGGCCGACTTTCTGGTCGCACAGCGCCAGGTTCTGCGGGATCAGCTGAGCGGCCACTTCGGGCGCCAATGGTTCGGTGGCGACGATGTAACTGCCCGCCGGCAGTACCTTGCCGCTCAGGCGCGGCTCGATTTCTTCCAGATGCGCGTTACAGGCCAGCACCAGACTGCCGACGCGTACCGTACCGCTGGCGCAGCGCACCTGCACGGTGCTGCCGTGGACCAATTCCAGCACCGGGCTCTGCTCGAAAATCCGTACCCCGAGGGATTGCGCCAGCCGCGCTTCGCCGAGCACCAGATTGAGTGGATGCAGGTGCCCCGAACCCATGTCGATCAGACCGCCGGCATAAACGTCCGAGCCCACCACATCCCGGCGGATATGCTCGGGGCCGACGAGGCGGGTTTCATGGGCGTACCCCAACTCGGCGAGGCTTTGCAGCTCAGCCTTGAACGCAGCGAACTGCGCCGGGGTATTGGCCAGTTCGCAGAAACCCCAGCGCAAGTCGCAATCGATGCCATGTTCACGGATGCGATTGCCCACCAGTTCCACGGACTCGATGCCCGCAAGCTCCAGATAACGCACGCCTTCCTCGCCGACATAACGGGCAAAACCGCTGACGTCATGCCCGATGCCACGGATCAACTGCCCGCCGTTACGCCCGCTGGCGCCCCAGCCGATTCGCCGGCCCTCCAGCAGAATCACCGAGAGCCCGCGCTGCGCCAGTTCGATCGCGGTGTTGACCCCGGTGAATCCGCCGCCGATCACACAGACATCGGCCTCAAGATCCGAGTCCAGCGTGGGGTAGGGCGCCATTCCATTGGCCGACGCCGCGTAATAGGAGTGGGTATGTTGGTTGTCGTGCTGATTCATTGGTTGGACTTCACTTTGCTCCAGGAACGGGTCATCAGACGCATGATCGCCTGGGGCGGGGTGGTGGAAATGTAGAGTTTGTCGAGGACGTCCTGGGGTGGGTAGACCTCAGGATTATTGACCAACTCAGCATCCATGTATGCCTTGGCCGCCGGGTTCGGATTGGCATAACCCACCGAGGCACTGACCTTGGCGATCACTTGCGGGTCCAGCAGGTTATTGATGAAGGCGTGGGCTTCTTTCGGGTTGCTGGCGTCGGCGGGAATTGCCAGAAGGTCGAACCACAGGTTGCTGCCTTCCTTGGGGATCGAGTAGGCGATGTTCACGCCGTTCTTCGCTTCCTTGGCGCGATTGGCCGCCTGGAACACGTCGCCGGAGTAACCGAAGGCCACGCAGATGTCGCCGTTGGCCAGGTCCGAGACGTACTTGGAGGAGTGGAAGTAGGTGATGTAAGGCCGGATGCTCAAGAGTTTGGCTTCGGCTTTTTTAAAGTCCTCAGGGTTTTCGCTGCGTGGGTCCATGCCCATGTAGTTGAGGACTGCCGGGAATACTTCATCAGCCGAGTCCATCATCGACACACCACACTGGCTGAGTTTCTTCAGGTTCTCGGGTTCGAAAAACACGGCCCAGGAATCGATGTGATCAATGCCCAGCACTTGCTTGACCTTGTCGACGTTGTAGCCGATGCCGTTGGTGCCCCACAGATACGGTACGGAATGCGCGTTCTGCGGATCGTTTTTCTCCAGCAGCGTCAGCAGTTTCGGGTCGAGGTTTTTGAAGTTGGGCAGCTGCGAGCGATCCAGTTTGAGGAACGCACCGGCCTTCACCTGCCGCGCGAGAAAGTGGTTGGACGGCACCACCACGTCATACCCGGTGCGGCCGGCGAGCAGTTTGCCTTCCAGGGTTTCGTTGGAATCGAATACGTCGTAGATCACCTTGATCCCGGTTTTTGCCTGGAAGTCGGCGAGGGTGGTCTCGCCGATGTAATCGGTCCAGTTGTAGACGCTGACGCTCGGCTGAGCTTGCGCCCCGGCGCTGAACAATACCGCCAGCGCGACCGGAACCACGGATTTCAATAGACGCATATCGACACCTCTTTGAATTATTCGTCTTTGTGGGATCGGGCTTATGTGGCGAGGGGGCTTGCCCCCGTTCGACTGCGAAGCAGTCGTAAAACCAGTCATCACTTTCTAAATTCAAGATCGTGGTGACCGTTGTTAGGGGTGCTTCGCACCCCAACGGGGGCAAGCCCCCTCGCCACACAAGCCCGCTCCCACAGAGGATTGTGATCTCATGTGGGCGTGTGTTTTTTAGACGCTGAGCAGCAGGAACTCGCGCTCCCAGGAGCTGATCACGCGCTTGAAGTTCTCGTGTTCGGCGCGCTTGACCGCGACATACCCCCGGACGAATTTGCTACCCAGGTAGCGCTTGATGGTTTCGCACTCTTCCATGCGCGTGAGTGCGTCCTCGATGGTGATCGGCAGGCGCAGGTTGCGCCGCTCGTAGGCACGGCCTTGCACCGCGGCGCTCGGCTCGACCTTTTCGACCATGCCCAGGTAGCCGCACAACAGGCTCGCGGCGATCGCCAGGTAAGGGTTGGCGTCGGCACCCGGCAAACGGTTTTCCACACGCATGGCGTCGGGGCTCGAGGTCGGCACGCGCAGGCCGACCGTGCGGTTTTCTTCGCCCCATTCGACGTTGACCGGTGCCGAGGTGTCGGGCAGGAAGCGGCGGAACGAATTGACGTTGGGCGCGAACATCGGCAGCACTTTGGGAATGTACTTTTGCAGGCCGCCGATGTGGTGCCGGAACAGCTCGCTCATCTGCCCGTCGGCATTGGCGAAGATCGGCTGGCCGCTGGCGATGTCGACCACACTTTGATGGATGTGCATGGCGCTGCCAGGTTCGTCACCAATGGGTTTGGCCATGAAAGTCGCAGTCACGTTGTGCTTGAGTGCCGCCTCGCGCAGGGTGCGTTTGAACACGGTGATCTGGTCCGCCAGGTCCAGCGCATCGCCATGACGGAAGTTGATTTCCATCTGTGCCGGGCCGTCTTCGTGGATCAGCGTGTCGAGGTCCAGGCCCTGCAGTTCGCACCAGTCGTAGACGTCTTCAAACAGTGGATCGAACTCGTTGGCGGCGTCGATGGAAAACGACTGTCGACCGCTTTCCGCACGGCCAGAACGCCCCAGCGGCGCCTTGAGTGGCAAGTCCGGGTCTTCGCAGCGCTGGGTCAGGTAGAACTCCATTTCCGGCGCGACAATCGGCTGCCAGCCTTTGTCGGTGTAAAGCTGCAGCACTTTCTTCAGCACGTTGCGCGGCGACAGTTCGATGGGGTTGCCGAACTTGTCGAAGGTGTCGTGGATCACGATGGCGGTGGGTTCGATGGCCCACGGCACCACGTAAACCGCGTCGGCGACAGGTTTGCAGACCATGTCGATGTCGGCCGGGTCGAGCAGGTCGTAGTAGATGTCGTCGTCGACAAAGTCCCCGGTTACCGTTTGCAACAGCACACTTTCCGGCAGGCGCATGCCTCGCTCATGCAGGAACTTGTTGGTGGGTGCAATCTTGCCGCGAGCAATGCCGGTCAAGTCGCTGACCACACACTCGACCTCGGTAATCTTGTGATCTTTCAGCCACGTGAACAGCTGATCGAAAGGGACATTCATAAAGACCTCATTGTTGGTTTGAATTACGCCGGGGAAGGCGCCTTCATCCACCGGACACTTCCCCTGTGGCGCGTTGACGACTATCTTGGGTGAGCCGTGGCGTTCCATCTATCCACTTTAAGCAGCACCAAAACGCACCAAACGAGTGCGTAAGGTCACCCCATGACAGCGTGCAATCCGTTACAGGTTCAAGCCTTCAACACCGCCGACGTGGCCGAGCAGATCCGCGCCACACCGGGTTGGGTGCAGCACTATCAGCAGATGTCGCCGGGGCATTTCGCCGGGCGGGTGCGCTATCTGGACTTGCAAGGCGTGGAGATTTACGAAGAGCAGATGAACACCCGGGTCGAGCAGAATTTCAGCGCCCCCGAAGGCTCACTGGCGTTCTGTTTCGATCGCAACGACAACTCGCTGTACATGTTGAACGGCGAGAGCCGCAACATCTGGATCACCCCGGAGAACTACCAGGAAATCGCCGTGGTGTTCGGGCCGCAATTCGTTCAACGGCATGGACTGGACGTGGCGCGGCTCGAAGGCTTGTTCATGTCGCCGCTCAATTGCGGGCAGAACGCGCTGTTCAGCCGCTGGTTGAGCGGCACCTTGACGCGACTGGAGCAGACGCTGGATCCGCCGAGCAAAGAGGCATTGACCCAGCAGTTGCTGGAGGACTGTTTGTTCATCCTCGATAACGCCTGTGTGTGCCTGGATCGCGCAGGCTTGCAGCGTCGGGCCGAAGAGCGAACGATCATGAAGCGCGTCGCCGAATGGGCCGCCGATACCCCGGAAGAAACCCTCAACTTGCTGGAACTGTCCCAGGTGGCTGGGGTTTCGTTGCGTCAGTTGCAGCACGCGTTCAAGGCGTACACCGGGATGACGCCCTCGCATTGGTTGCGCTTGCGCCGGCTCAACAGTGCGCGCCGTGAGTTGCTCAGCCGAACGGCCAGCGACACGACAGTCGCGCAAGTGGCGATGCACTGGTCGTTCTGGCATTTGGGGCGGTTTTCCAGCAGTTATCGAGCGCTGTTCCAGGAACTTCCCAGTCAGACGCTCGCCCGCCAACACAGTGGACCTTGTCGGAGGTCATCATGAGTCGGTTATCGTCTTTCAGTCTGTGTGTCGTAGTGTCGATGGCCTGTACGCAGGTTCAGGCCGAAACGGTCGTGCCGTTGAAAGGGCAGAGTTCGCAACAAATCCAGCTGGACATCAATGATTGCCGCAATGTCGCGGCGAGTCAGAGCGCCTCAACGCCGCCACCCTCGGGCGGGCGACTGCGCGGTGCTGCGGTGGGTGCCGCTGCCGGGGCGGTGGGCGCTGAGGTGCGGGGGCGTCAACATGACGAGTTTTACGAGCGGGTCGACGACGATGTGAAACAGGAATATCGCCAGAACCGCGCCGGGCAAACCGCAGCGGCGGGCGCGGTAGTCGGTGGCGCGCGCCAGCGTCAGGAGCGCCGGGCGCAGCAAAAAACCAGCGCGGCGACCAGTTCAACCGCCTATACCAGCTGCCTGCAAGGGCGCGGTTATCAGGTAACGCCCTGAGCACCAGGCGTTCGCTGCCGCTGTTCGATCAGGTGAACCATCAGGTCGGCATAGAGCGTGAGGGCGATAAACAGCGCCATGCGCACGGCGAAGGCGGTATAGACGTCCTTGCCGGCAAGACTGTCCTGCACCGACTGGCCCAGCAGGATGATCAACGTGACCAGGCTGTTGAGCCAGAACCCCGGGGTTTGTCGAGTCGGACTCAGGGCATAGAGCTTGCGCGCCAACAGCAAGCCGAACAGCAGCATCCACAGAAAGAACATCCACAAGTGCACGAACAGGCTGAGCGCGCACCAGAACACAATGGCCAACAGCCCGCCCATCAAGGTCGAGCCGAGCAGTTCGCGACTGGCGTTGCGCGTCGTTACCGTTGAACTCTGCTGGCCCAGACTGACCGCTTTCAAAATGATCGGCAGATAACTGGTCGGGTCGATCAGCGCCAACAAGAACGCCGGCATCACGATCAGGGTGGCACGCAGCGCAATCCTCGCCACTTCCTGCGCCGGCAGAGTGCTGGCGGCGGGTGGGGAGGGCGCATTGGCCGGGTCGGGAAACAGCCAGTGACTGATCGCGACGACGATGACGGCGAGGAGCAAGGCCTTGACCAGGGCACCGATGACCATCATCGCCAGATCGAACTCGGCAACGCCGGCCGAGGAAATCATCGTCAGGCCAATGATCAGAAAGGTCACGACCAGGGCGTTGCCACCGCGCAGCCCGAAACCAAAGGCCAGGAACAGACTGACACCGATCAGCAGCACACCGCTGAGGGGGTAATAACGCAGGACCGGGATCAGTAACAGCCCGATGCCGGTGGTCAGCATCGCAACCACTGCCAGCATCACGCCGGCCTTGAATGGCAGGGGTTTGTTAAGCGTGGCCAACAGCAACACGCAAAGCACCGGCGCAATAAACGGAATCGGCAGCGCCAGGCCGAAGCTGATGGCCAGGCACAGCGCCGTGCCGACGGCCAGACGCGGCGCCCGTTGGAATCTGGGCGGGCGATCAGTAGGCATAAGACAACCAACTCATCAGCCAGAAAAACAGGCGTCCCAAGGGATTCAGCGGATTATTCTGCGCAGGAAAGGCCATGACTTCGGCCTGGCCGCCGGCACGAATGGCGCGACTGTCACGTAGCACCTGCATCGCCTCGTCAGAAAATTCGATGATCACCGGGAAGCGTTGGGCCGGACGCAACCAGTCGCGACTGTTTTGCACACTGGGCAAGGTGCCCGGCGCCGGCGTCTGCCCCACGCTGACGCCGTAGCCGACGCTGCGCACTCGCCCCTCGAAGACTTCGCCCGGCAGCGCGTCCAGCACGATCGCCACCGGAGTTCCAGGCTTGACCCGCCCCAGGTTGTTCTCGGTCATGTCCGCACTGATCCACACATCGTGAATGGCAATCAAGGTCATGACCGGCGTGCCTACCGCAGCGAATTGCCCGACGTCGGTGCGCAGGTCAGTTATCAAACCCGCCGAGCGCGCGCGGACTTGGGTGTTGGCCATGTCGAGTTCAGCTTTTGACAACGCCGTGGCGGCGCTGCGTAACAGCGCGTTGTCTTCCTCGCTGCCGCCTTCCTGTTCCCGTGCTCGCTGGACTTCGGCACGGGCCGCGGCGACCTGGCTGACGGCCTGTTCACGGCTGGCCCGAGAGGCTTCCAGCAGGCGCACGGAAATGGTTCCGCGGTCTTGGCGGTACAGGCTTTCAAGGCGTTCGTTATCCTGCCGGGCCTTGAGTTCATTGGCCTGGGCCGCCCGCAACGAGGCTTGCGCGGAGGCGATGCCGGCAGTGCTGGCACCGATCTGCCGGCGGGTAGACTCAAGATCCGCGCGTGCACGGTCGGCGGCTATTTGATAGGGCTGCTGATCGACCTCGAACAGCACATCGCCTGCCTTGACGTCCTGGTTGTTGCGCACATTCACGCGGATAACCTGACCGGCCACTTCAGCCGCCACCGGAATCACAAAGGCACCGACCCGAGCCTGTTGCGTATATGGCGTGAAACGGTCAGCCAACAGATACCAGGCCAGGCTCAGGACGATCAGCAGCAGCACCCATTTGATGCCTTTTTTTGCCGGATCGGCAGCCGGTTCGGGCGCCTTGGAAGAGGGCGCTTCAGTGGCGGGCGGTGAGGGTTCACTCATCGGCTTTGACCTTGTCTGACGTGGAAGAGGGGGCTGGCGAAGGGGCCGGTTCATTCAGCAGGTTGCCCCAGTCGGTGCGGTGTTCCATTTGTTGGCGAGTGCCTGGGTCGACGGTTGGCAGGGCGCTGTACCAGCCACCGCCGAGGGCTTTGTACAGGGCGATCAGGTTGCTCACGGCATTGCTGCGGCTGACCAGGTAATTGTCCTGTTGTTCGAGCAATGCGCGTTGGGCATCCAGCACCCGCTGGAAGTCCGAGTAGCCTTCGCGGTATTGGCTGTTGGCCAGGCTCAGCGAGCGCTTGGCGGCGACCTGCGCTTCGCTCAGGATGCGCTCGCGTTCCAGTGATTTGCTCAGGCCGCTGGCGGCATCATCGGCTTCGCGTGCAGCCTCGCGGACTTTGTCGCGATAAACCTCGATCAGCTGCTGCAACCGCGCATCCTGCACCCGCACGTTGTTGCTGATCTGACCGTGATCAAACAGGTTCCAGCGCAAACTGGGGCCGCCGATCAGGTCCAGGCTGTTGGAGGTGCCCTTCAGTGTGTCGGTCGACCAGACAATGCTGCCGAGCAAGGTCAGCGATGGATAGAAGTCGGTTTCTGCCACACCGATCAGTGCCGATTGGGCGGCGACGTTGAGTTCGGCGGCGCGTACGTCCGGTCGACGCAACAGCAGGCTGGCGGGTACGTCTTGCAGCACGGCACGGTCTACCAGCGGAATCAGCCCCTGGTTTTCCAGCAGTTGGGGCAGGGCGCTGGGCGGTTGTCCGATCAGCACGGCCAATGCGTTGCGTGTGCGCAGCACTTGCCCTTCAAGCTCGGGAATGCTGCTCAAGGTGCCGAGGTACTGGGTCTTGGCTTGTTGCAAATCGAGCTCGGCGCTCTGGCCGCTGTTGAACAGTTTCTCGGTGATCTCGAAATTGCGTTTTTGCTGTTCGGCGTTTTCCCGGGCGACGCGTAAACGCGCTTCGGTGGTGCGCAATGAGAAGTAAGTGTCGGCCACTTGAGCGCGCAGCAGTACCAGTACGTCTTCATAGTTGGCTTGAGCCGCGAAGTAACTGGCATCGGATGATTCGATGGCTCGACTGAAGCGCCCCCAGAAATCCAGCTCCCAACCGACATCAAAGCCCACGCTGTGTTGCCAGAAATGGCTGTCTTGCGGGTTGCTGCCGCCGGATTGCCGGCGGTTGAAGTACAGGCTCTCGGCACTGGCTTGTTGCAGTTGCGGATAGCGTCCGCTTTGGGCAATCCCCAACCGGGCACGGGCTTCCATGACGCGAAGGCCGGCAATTTTCAGGTTGGAATTGTGCGCATCCGCTTCGGCAATCAGCCCGTCGAGGACCGGGTCGGCGAACACTTGCCACCACTGGCGCACATCGGGATAGGCGCGTCGTTGGCTGGCCTGTTCAAGCGCAGGGCTGCTCCAGAGTTTTGTCCAGGCCTCGCCCGGGGCCTGGAAATCCGGTCCAAGACGCACGCAGCCGCCAAGAGCGAGGGCTCCCAGTAGAAGCAGCGTACCTGGGCGCGTCAGCATCGCAGCACTGTAAGTTGGTCACGGGAAAACCTCATCCGAGCGTCCCCAATGTTGAATGCCCTGGCTGTTGGGCGGGCTTGAACCGGTTTTGATTAGGTTAGTACAGCCAAGGCAAACACAAAGTCATGTTTGACAAACAGGGCATCGAGCAACTGCTACGCTTTTGAAAGTTATTCATTCGGGTGAAAAAGAAGGGTACGAAGACCATGACCAGTCCCCAGGACGAGATTGCCCCCAGCTCCACCGGTTGGCGTTTCAAAGCAGGCATCGGGATTCTCAGTTTGACAGTGCTCGCCTGGCTGTTGGTGCCGCTCGCCGCCGCTGCGGATGTGCCCGGCCCAAAGATCGCGGCACTGACAGGCATTTTGTTTATCAGCAACAAGATTCTGCTGATCCTCGCCATCGCCGTCATGGGCAAGTCTGGTTTTCAGCAACTCAAGCGCAGCGTGTTTGGCTACGTTTCCACGCTCGCACCGACTGAACTGGAAGTAGGCCCGGCTCGCCATCGAATTGGCCTGGTGATGTTTTGCCTGCCACTGATTTCATCATTTCTCGAACCTTACGTGGACACGCTGTGGCCGGGGCTGAGACCGAACCTCTGGCAGGTCCAGGCGCTGGGCGATGCCATGTTGGTCGGCAGCTTTTTCGTACTGGGGGGAAATTTCTGGGACAAGGTGCGTGCTTTGTTTATCCGCACGGCGCGTGTGGTCAACGTGAGTACGGTGTGAGTGCTTCTAACGAGAGATGATCCCGTGATCGATCGCGTATTTTACGAGGGCGGCGGGTTTGTCGATGTTGAGTTTGCGGCGGATGCTCAGGCGATGGGTTTCCACCGTGCGGACGCTAATGTCCAGCTCGCGAGCCATTTCCTTGTTGTTCAACCCCTGAGCCATTTTGTACAGCACCTGGCTCTCGCGTGGTGTGAGTTCGTTGTCGGTACTTTTATCGGCGATGAGCCGTTGCGCGATTTCGGCACTGTAGAACGTCCCGCCACTGACAATGGCTTCGATGGCCGCAATGATTTCCCGTGAAGGCGCGTTCTTCAGCACATAGCCGCTGGCCCCCGAGCGAACCGATTCACTGACGTATTCGTAGTTGTCGTACATGCTCAGCACCAGCACCTTGAGCGACGGGTACTGGCTGCGCAACAGCCGAGTCAGCTCGAGCCCGTTGATGTCCTTCAGGCTGATGTCGACCAGCAACAGATCCGGCTGGCAGCGCCCGACCATCTCGATGGCATCGGCGCCATTCTCGGCTTCGCCCACCACTTCCAGCGGCGCCATGACCGCCAGCAGCGATTTGATTCCATCGCGGACCAGGGAGTGATCGTCGACCAGGGCGACGCGGATCGGGTAGGGCAGGTTCATCGCAGGCATTCACTCTAATTGTTATGGGTGGAGTCAGCGTTCTGTACCGGGTGGCTTCATCGGCAGCAGCACGTCCAGCTCACTTCTTCCCGGCATCGAGGTCAGGTCGAATCGACCGCCAAAATGCTCGACTCGCTCGCGGATATTACGCAGGCCAATGCCGGCCTGGCGACGTTCGACCTGGGCGACATTGAAACCTATGCCGTCATCGATCACCGTCAACCGTACGGACTTTTCGCAGCCGTGCAGGGTAATGATGACGTGTTTTGCCTGGGCGTGGCGTTCGATGTTGGTCAGGCCTTCTTGCACAATGCGAAACAGCGAGGCAGCGGCGCCGTCGGCCAGGTGACAGTCGAATTCGTTATCGTTGAAGGTTACAACAAGACCGCTGCGTTGCTCGAACTCGGCGGCGAGTTGACCGATTGCCGCCGGCAGGCCGAGGGTGTCGAGCAATGATGAGCGCAGGTCGTGGGAGAGGCTGCGAACCTCGCCGATCGCTTCCCCCAGGCGCTCGGTGGCGTCTCTTAAAATGCTCAAACCCTTGTCTTGGCCGTTCTCCAGCACATGGCTGGCCAGTTCGAATTGAAACTTGATAGAGACCAGCAGTTGGCTGATGCCGTCGTGCAGCTCTCGGGAAACCCGCGAACGCTCTTCCTCCTGCAAGCTGACGATGCGTTGGGTGAGGCGCTGCAGTTTTTTGTCGGCCAGGCGATGCTCGCTGACATTCAGCGTCATGCCGCTGGCGAACACAAACAGCACCGCCACGAGCGCCACCGCGGCAATCGCCAGCATGGTTGTGCGGATGCCCTGAGCCACTTCGGCACGCGCTTGCTGGGTGGCGCGTTCAACGTCTTCAAGGTAGATGCCGGTGCCGAGCATCCAGCCCCAACGATCGAGCATCACCACGTAGGCGAGTTTGTCGGTCACTTGGCCGGAAGAGGGTTTGTTCCAGGCGTAACGTTGAAAACCTTCGCCGGATGCCGCGCTTTTGAGCAACGCCTGTATTACCGGCAGGCCGTGAGGGTCTTTCATGTCCCACAGGTATTGGCCCACCAGCTCTGACTGGCGTGCGTGCATCAGGCTGCGGCCCTCGCGGTCGTAGACGAAGAAGTAGCCGTTGATGCCAAAGCTGAGCTTGCGCAGTTCTTCCAGCACTTGTTGCTGTGCGTGTTCGTCACCACGGCCGTTGTCGTACAGCGGCGCGATCAGGCTTTGCGCCATTTCAACGTAGTTTTTCAGCTCTGCGCGCTTGCTGGCCAGAATGCTGTCTTCGATCAGTTGCGCCTGTTGATCGCCCAGTTGGCGGTTCAGGGAAATCACCAGCGCGCAGATGACCGCGATCGCCAACACTAGCGGCAGAATCCCGAGCGCGACGATTTTGTGTTTGAGCTGCATCTCTACTCCTGGCCAGACCGAGGGAGGGCGAAGGCCCGGCATCATATGCCAAAGATACGCGCCTCCAGTAGCGGTGCTGGACAGAATGACAAACCGTCTACGTAGAACTACGTAGACGCCACGTACGTAGTAACGCGGATTTATTTGTCGACAGCATGGGGGGATATTGGGCCCGCTCCGCAAAGCGGACACAATTATAATAATTACCGCCGCAGTCACAGACTGTCGGCAGGAGACACGCTATGCCCCGTCTGGCTAAACACCTCGCCTGGTTTGCCGTGGCTGTCTTGGGAGCGTTTGCGCTAAGTGTCGTGGCCCTGCGCCGCGGCGAAGCCATCAACGCCCTCTGGATCGTAGTCGCAGCCGTCGCTATCTATCTTGTCGCATACCGCTACTACAGCCTGTTCATCGCCACCAAGGTGATGCAACTCGACCCCAATCGAGCCACTCCCGCCGTACTCAACAACGATGGTCTGGACTATGTGCCGACCAATAAACACGTACTCTTCGGTCACCACTTCGCAGCCATTGCCGGCGCGGGGCCGCTGGTCGGTCCGGTGTTGGCGGCGCAGATGGGCTACCTGCCCGGTACGCTGTGGCTGATTGCCGGCGTGGTGTTGGCCGGTGCGGTTCAGGACTTCATGGTCCTGTTCATGTCCACCCGCCGCAACGGTCGCTCACTGGGTGACATGGTCCGTGAAGAAATGGGCCGCATTCCCGGGACCATCGCGCTGTTCGGCTGCTTCCTGATCATGATCATCATCCTCGCGGTGCTGGCGCTGATCGTGGTCAAGGCCCTGGCCGAAAGCCCGTGGGGCATCTTCACGGTGATGGCGACCATCCCGATCGCGATGTTCATGGGCGTCTACATGCGCTACATCCGCCCGGGTCGTATCGGTGAAATCTCGGTGATCGGCGTGGCGTTGCTGCTGGGTTCTATCTGGCTGGGCGGGCAGATTGCCGCTGACCCGGTGTGGGCCAAGGCCTTTACCTTCACCGGACTGCAAATTACCTGGATGCTGATCGGCTACGGCTTCGTGGCGGCGGTGTTGCCGGTGTGGTTGATTCTGGCGCCACGTGACTACCTGTCGACCTTCCTCAAAATCGGCACCATCGTCGCACTGGCGATCGGTATTCTGATCACCATGCCCGAGCTGAAAATGCCGGCATTGACCCAGTTCATCGACGGCACCGGGCCGGTGTGGAAGGGTGGGCTGTTCCCGTTCCTGTTCATCACCATCGCTTGTGGCGCGGTCTCGGGTTTCCACGCACTGATTGCTTCCGGCACCACGCCGAAGCTGCTCGCCAGCGAAGGCCATGCCCGTTACATCGGTTACGGCGGCATGCTGATGGAATCCTTCGTGGCGATCATGGCGATGGTGGCCGCTTCGGTGATCGAGCCGGGCGTGTACTTCGCCATGAACAGCCCGGCAGCTCTGGTCGGCGCCGATGCTGTTTCGGTTGCGCAGACAGTCAGCAGCTGGGGCTTTGCCATCACGCCGGAAGCGTTGCAAGCGGTGGCCAAGGACATCGGTGAAACCACCGTCCTGGCCCGTGCCGGCGGTGCGCCGACTCTGGCGGTCGGTATCGCACAGATCCTGCATCACGTGCTGCCGGGTGAAAACACCATGGCGTTCTGGTACCACTTCGCGATCCTGTTTGAAGCGCTGTTCATCCTCACTGCGGTCGATGCCGGTACCCGTGCCGGACGTTTCATGCTGCAGGACTTGCTCGGCTCCTTCGTACCGGCGCTGAAACGCACCGAATCCTGGACCGCCAACCTGATCGCCACCGCCGGTTGCGTGGCGATGTGGGGTTACCTGCTGTACCAAGGCGTGATCGACCCGTTGGGCGGGATCAACACCTTGTGGCCACTGTTCGGTATCTCCAACCAGATGCTGGCCGGTATCGCGCTGATGCTGGCAACCGTTGTGCTGATCAAAATGAAACGCCAACGCTATGTGTGGGTGACCATGCTGCCAGCGGTATGGCTGCTGATCTGCACCACCACTGCAGGCTTCATCAAGCTGTTCGACGCCAACCCGGCGGTCGGCTTCCTGTCGCTGGCGAAGAAGTACAGTGATGCCCTGGCCAACGGTCAGGTGTTGGCTCCGGCCAAGAGCATCGAGCAGATGCAGCACGTGATCTACAACGCCTACACCAACGCGACGCTGACAGTGTTGTTCCTGCTCGTGGTGTTCAGCATCCTGTTCTTTGCGCTTAAAGTCGGCATTGCCGCCTGGGGCACCAAAGAACGTACGGATAAAGAAGCGCCATTCCATGCGCTGCCAGATGCTTGATCGAGGAGGGCAGCATGTTCAATGACCTGAGTCGCCTGGGCAAATACCTCGGTCAGGCCGCGCGCCTGATGGTCGGCATGCCCGACTACGACAACTACGTCGAGCATATGCAAACCGAACACCCGGACAAGCCGGTGATGAGCTACGAGGCGTTCTTTCGGGAGCGTCAGGAAGCTCGTTACGGCGGCAAGGCAGGGCCGAAGTGTTGCTGACCTGACAGCCAGGTTGACCCAGGCCCTGTGGGAGCGAACTCCCACAGGGCCTGTGTTATTTCAGTCGAGCGAGCAATGCCTTGCCGACCTCGATGGCCGAGGCTGGGTTCTGGCCCGTGATCAACTCGCGATCGATGACCACATTAGGCGTCCAGTTCGAAGCATTGCTGCGGTACACCCCACCGGCTTTTTCCAGCGCGGTTTGCGGGTAGAACTTCATGGCGCCACCATTAAGCAGCCCTTTGGCTTCTTCCTCTTCCTTGTTGCTGATAACGGTCATCTTGTAGCCCGCATAAATCCAGTCGGCGCGACCCTTCACCGGCTTCGCGGTCTGGAGTTGGCGGGTGAAGTTTTCGGCGTCAGGCAAGGTCGACAGCAGGGCGATCGGGCCATGGCAGACGAGTGCGGTGGTCTTGCCTTGTCCATGGAAATCCGCCAGCAAGCGACCCAGCGGACGGCTATGAAGCAGATCCTGCATCGGTGCATGGCCACCGGGAATGTAGACCGCGTCGAAATGCGCGTAACCGATCTGTTCTACCCGGGAAAGGCTGATGACCGGTGATTGTTCCGGCAGGGTCAGTTTCAGTTGATCGAGCAAGTCCTTATAGGTCTGAAGCGCTGTCTCATCGTTGTTGAAGTACATTTTGTCGATGGACGTCTTGTCCACCGACGGCGCGTTGCCGTTCGGGGTCGCAAAGGTGACGTGATGGCCAGCGTCGAGCAGCATCTTCACCGGTTGCAAAAGCTCGTTCAGGTAGAAGCCGGTCGCAAAGACTTTGCCGTCCTTCAAATCAAGTTTCGCCGAATCGGAAAGCACCACAAGTACGTTGCCAGCGCTGGCCGCCAGGCTGGTGCTGGCGAGGGCTGTGGCCAATGCAATACGGGTCAGTGTTTTCATGTCGCGTCCAGAAATAATCGGGCGAACGGTTGCCGCCCCTGCCTGGGTACTCTATTGATGTGTGATATGGCGATAAACTACCGTCAATGGAATTCATTTGGACCTGAGAGGCAATAATGCCCCGTAAATTCGACCATCTCGGCGATGTGGAAGCCTTTATTCGTGTGGTGGAGCAGGGCACTGTCAGTGCTGCTGCCGTCGCCCTGGCGACTACGCCTTCGGTGCTCAGCCGTGCGTTGACCAGACTTGAGTCGCGTCTTGGCGTGCAATTGTTGCGACGCACCACCCGCAGGCTCAGCCTGACCGACGCCGGTAAGCTGTACCTGGAACAGACTCGTTTGGCGTTTGCCCAGATTGAAGAGGTGGAGCGCAACATTCGCGGCCAGGAAGGCGAGTTGAGCGGGCGCGTTCGGATGAGCGTGCCGACGACTTACGGGCATCATCGTTTGCCGCCGCTGCTCAGTGCGTTTGCCCGGCAATACCCGGCTGTGCGAGTGGAGTTGAGCATTACCAACCGCAATGTCGACCTGGTCGCCGAAGGTTACGATCTGGCGATTCGCCTGGGGCAGTTGCCGGACAGTGGTCTGGTGGGCCGCAAACTGGAAGATGCTCGACTATGCATGGTCGCGTCTCCCCAGTACCTGGCTCGCGCCGGCATTCCTACGACGCTTGAGAGGTTAGGCGAGCACGTCTGCTTGCCGTTCATCATGCCCAGCAGCGGCAAGATCGGGCCGTGGTTGTTCTGCCTTGACGGGAAAAATATCGAATGGCTACCGCAAGCCAATGTGCAGGTTCTGGATGATGTCCTCGGCATCGTTTCGCTGGCCGAAAGCGGCCTGGGCATCTGCCAGACTTATGACTTCATCGTCCGGGACAGAGTGCAGCGGGGGCAACTGGTGGAAATACTTCCGGAGCTGAGTGGCCGCAGTCGACCCTTCTCGATTATTTACCCGCCTCACCGACAATTATCAGCGGCATCCAGGGCGTTGATTGAGTTCATTCTGGACAACACCTTGGCCTGACGCGTTGACACTCCCGCGCTTCCGGGAGGCTCTGGCGTGCGTTTTGCTTTGCGCTTGAACGTCACCCCCCCTCAGGAGTTCAACGGCATGGATTTGAAACGCTCTACGCAACAACCTTCGAATGTCGCCCACGGCCCGTCGACAGGCGCGCAGCCAACACCATCGTCACATTATCGCTCGCTGACAGAGGGCGAGGTGATTCAGCCAACGGATGTAGCCGGTGACGACCCTCAAGCCTGGACACTTGTGCCCAGCCATTGGGTCAGCCAGGTCCATTGTCTGGCTGTGTACGGTCAGGTACGTCGGCCGACGATCAGCAAGGGCTGTTGCTGACAGCAGCCGGGACACTCGGCTGCAAGCTTTATCCTGATTGAGTCTCGATGATGGATGGGGAGCTCCCCCATCTGCCATCTTTCTTTGCCAGAGCCCTGGCCATGATTTCCATTCTCCCTTTTCAGAGTGTTCGTGCACCTTCCCTCGGCGGCGAGACGAGATTGCGCTGTCTTGATGCGTGAGCATTCACCTGTGCACGATTGCGAGTCCGCATAAAACTGACGTTCCGAACAGCTTTCTTTCTGGTCAGACCTGTAAGACCTTGTTTTGCTATCGGTAAATAATAAATTCATGATTTTTCAAGGGAAGTGGCATGGGGAGTGCTCTGTCCAGATGCATTCTTCAATGATTGCGCAGTGTTCGGCCAACCTGGCATTCGCTTGGGTAGCAGCCGATCGAAGTCGTTGAAGAAAGGGGCAGTCCGCTGATCGACACTGCTGTCGAGCAGTCAGGGACTCGTTTGATTCTTGACGGAGAAGCATCATGAACCACGATTCAGTTGCCGTGAGCGCAGCCAAACCAGCCAAGGCCTGGTACAAATCTCTCTTTGCACAGGTGCTGTGTACCTTGGTGCTGGGCATCGTGCTCGGTGTTCTGGTGCCGGATTTCGCAGTGAAGCTGAAGGTGCTGAGTGACGGCTTTCTCAAGCTGATTGCCATGATCGTTGGCCCTATCGTTTTCTGTGTCGTGGTGCATGGCATCGCCGGTACGGGGGACTTGAAAAGCGTAGGGCGGGTAGGGGGCGTGGCACTGATCTACTTTGAGATCATGACCACCATCGCCCTGGCGCTCGGACTTGTGCTGGCGTTCATCTTTGGGCCGGGGCACGGCATGAACATCGACACTACGACACTGGATGCCGGTGCGATAAGCAGCTATTCGGAGAATGCCCACAAGCTTCAGGGCAGTGGTATCGGCTCGTTCATCCTGAACATCATTCCCACCACCTCAATTGATGCATTGGCGCGAAACGATGTGTTGCAGGTGCTGTTCTTTGCCTTGTTGTTCGGCTCCAGCCTGGCCTTGGTGGGCGGCAAAAGTGCGGAGCGAGTGACCTCGTTCATCGATGACATCTCCAAGGTGCTGTTCAAGGCCATGGGCCTGATCGTGCGCCTGGCACCCTTGGGTGTGCTGGGGGCAGTGGCCTACACCGTTGGCAAGTACGGTGTAGGTTCTATGAAGCAACTGATCTCCTTGGTCGCACTGTTCTACGTATCGATCCTGATCTTCGTGTTCGTGATCCTTGGCGCTGTGTTGCGCTATGCCGGGATCAACGTGTTCAAGTTCATTGCCTACCTGCGCGAGGAGCTGACCATCGTGTTGGCTACAGCGTCCTCGGATTCGGTGCTGCCGCAGATCATGCGCAAGCTGGAAGTGCTGGGCGTGAAAAAGTCAGTGGTGGGGCTGGTGGTGCCGACCGGCTATTCGTTCAACCTCGATGCCTTCTCGATCTACCTGACCCTGGCGGTCGTGTTTATCGCACAAGCTACCAACACGCCGCTGTCGATCGGTGACTTGCTGCTGGTGTTAGGGGTGTCGCTGGTGACCTCCAAGGGGGCCCACGGCGTACCCGGCTCGGCCATCGTGATTCTGGCTGCGACCCTGAGTGCGGTGCCAAGCATTCCGGTGATCGGCCTGGTGCTGGTGCTGTCCATCGACTGGTTCATCGGCATGGCACGCGCGGCGGGTAACCTGATTGGTAATTGTGTTGCCACTGTCGTGGTCGCGGCCAAGGTCGGTGATCTGGATCACGAACAGGCTCAGCGCGTGCTAAACAATCGGCAGGCATTCGAAGTGTCATAAGTGCCTGATGGAAGCGGCTACGCGCCCGTAGCCGCTGTCGTTGCTCAATGACCTTCAGTGGGCGTGGAACATGATTTTGGCGTAGTACGGATGGTAAGGCTCGCTGTCAGGCCGTCCTCTCCAGCATTAAATTTTTGCATCACTACTTGGCACTTTCGCTGCCGGTGTCACCGCTTGGTGCATTTCCATGAGAATTAATAGTGCATCGGCATTAATCGACGCGCCGCGCTGGACGCCTTGTATTACACGGAGAATAAAAACAGTGAGTAGGAATTTCCCGCTTGTAGGGCATAAAACTCAAATCAGTTGCCAAATGCACCATTTTCGTCCGATCCAGAGTTGTGCAAGTTACAAGTGGAAAAATCGGTTCAGTAGTCTTATCGATTTTCGTCTCAAAAATGAAATGATGTGTCGCAATTCAGGCTTGCTGGAGGGTTTTTCCGGTTTTTATCGATCGTAACAATAGTTGGGCACAGCCCTTGCAAAAGTACTTTCAAACCACCGCTAGTGTGGTTTTTCAACGAAAAAAATAATGGGGGAACGTTATAAATGGGGCGCCAGAAATCAAACCGGAAAGGCCAAATCTCTGGCGTCGGGACGCGTCAAGAGATTGCCGAATTCATGCGGAATTTGTTTCCAAATGAGACAGGAAGTTAACGACGCACACTGAGGTGCTCAACAGAAACAGTACTCACTAAAACAACGTAAGGCCTGATTTTATTGAAATAGCGAAGTTATAAGAAAATGCCGTCTGTATCGCGGCAAGGAGTAGGGTATGTCCCGAGCTTTTTTTAACGAAATGTATGATGCGAGTGGTGGCTGCCGCCCACATTACCAGGAGTTCGCACGTTGGTTGGCGGACACACCTCTGGAGTTACTGGATCAACGTCGTCGCGAAGCCGACCTGTTGTTCCACCGAGCCGGCATCACCTTCACCTTATACGGGGACGAGCAGGGCACCGAACGGTTGATTCCGTTCGACATCATTCCGCGCAGCATCAAGGCCAGCGAATGGCAAATGGTCGAGAAGGGCTGCATTCAGCGGGTCCAGGCATTGAACATGTTCCTGGACGACATCTACCACGGGCAACGTATTCTCAAGGAGGGCATCATTCCGGCCGAACAGGTGTTGGCCAACGAGGGTTATCAGGTCGCCATGCAGGGCCTGAATCTGCACCGGGGCATCTACGCCCACATCGCCGGGGTCGATCTGGTCCGCGACGGCGATGGCAGCTACTACGTACTGGAAGACAATCTGCGCACTCCCAGCGGCGTCAGCTACATGCTTGAAGACCGCAAGATGATGATGCGTTTGTTCCCCGAACTCTTCGCCGCCCAGCGTGTGGCGCCCATCGATCACTACCCGAACCTGCTGCTGGACACCCTGAGGAGCTCCAGTCCGCTGGACAATCCCACGACCGTGGTGCTGACCCCGGGCCGCTTCAACAGCGCTTACTTCGAGCATGCGTTCCTGGCCCGTGAAATGGGCGTGGAGCTGGTTGAAGGCGCCGATCTGTTTGTCCGCGACGATCACGTCTATATGCGCACCACCGCAGGCCCCAGACAGGTGGACGTCATTTACCGCCGTCTCGACGATGCGTATCTCGATCCTCTGTCGTTCAACCCGGACTCCATGCTTGGCGTGCCCGGCCTGATTGCCGCTTACCGCTCAGGCAACGTGGTGCTGGCGAACGCCGTTGGCACCGGCGTGGCCGATGACAAGTCGATCTATCCCTACGTCGGCGACATGATCCGCTTCTACCTTGCCGAGGAACCGATCCTCAAAAACGTGCCTACCTGGCAATGCCGCAAACCGGAAGAGTTGTCCCATGTGTTGGCGAATCTGCCTGAGCTGGTGGTCAAGGAAACCCAGGGTTCCGGTGGCTACGGCATGCTGGTCGGCCCGGCGGCCACGGCGGCGGAAATCGAAGACTTCCGCGCGCGCCTCAAGGCACGCCCCGAAGCTTATATCGCCCAACCAACCCTGTGCCTGTCAACGTGCCCGACCTTTGTCGAAAACGGCATCGCCCCACGCCACATTGACCTGCGCCCGTTTGTGCTGTCGGGTAGAGAAACCCGTCTGGTGCCCGGTGGCCTGACCCGCGTCGCATTGCGCGAAGGCTCGCTGGTGGTGAACTCGTCTCAGGGCGGCGGCACCAAAGACACTTGGGTAGTGGAGGACTAAGACATGCTTTCAAGAACCGCTTCGGACCTCTACTGGATGTCCCGTTACCTGGAGCGCGCCGAAAACCTGGCGCGCATGCTCGAAGTCAGTTACTCGTTGTCGTTGATGCCTCAGGCGGGGCGCACCGATGGCCGCGCCGAGCTGGCAATGTCGCTGTTGGCCGCCGGCACGCTGGACGATTACAACGAGCGTTATGGTGAGCTCAACACCGAACGCATGTTGCACTTCTTCGCGCTGGATGAAACCAACCCCGGGAGTATCTATTGCTGTTTGCAAGCCGCGCGGGCCAATGCTCATGCCGTGCGCGGACGCATCACCGCCGATATGTGGGAGAACATCAACGCCACGTGGCTGGAGATGCGCAACATCGCCAGCAATGGTCTGGCGCGCTATGGCATCAGCCATTTCTGCGAGTGGGTCAAGGAGCGTTCGCACCTGTTCCGCGGTGCGACCTCGGGCACCATCATGCGCAACGATGCCTACTGCTTCATTCGCCTGGGGACTTTCCTTGAGCGGGCAGACAACACGCTGCGCCTGCTGGATGCACGCTACGAAATGTTCGGCGAGGAGTCGGAGGAGGTGAGTGACAACTCCGCGCGCGGCTACTACCAGTGGAGTGCCTTGCTGCGGGCCTTGTCGTCCTTCGAGGCGTTCAACGAGATCTACCGCAATGCGCCGGGCGCCGAGCAGGTCTCCGAGATGCTGTTGTTGCGCAGCGACGTCCCGCGTTCGTTACACGCCTGTATCGAGGAACTGGACCATATCCTCGCCAGCCTGCCGGGCAGCAACGGGCGGGCCGCCCAGCGGTTGGCAGCCGAGTTGAATGCTCGGCTGCGCTACACCGGTATCGACGAGATTCTCGGCTTCGGTCTGCACCTCTGGCTGACTGACTTCATCTCCCAGGTTCGCCATCTCGGCCAGACCGTTCACGAGTCCTATCTGGAGGCCGTATGAAACTGTCCATACGTCACGACACCACCTACAGCTACGCCGATGAAGTCTGCACCAGCATTCAGTTCCTGCGTCTGACGCCGCAGAACAGCGAACGCCAGCGCATCCTGGAATGGCACCTGGAACTGCCGCGCCTGGTGCGCAGCCAGTTCGATCCGTACGGCAACATCCTGCATGTGTTGACGATGGACGAACCCCATGGGGCCTTGGTACTGACAGCTTATGGTCAGGTGGATATCGACTCGGACCGTGAGCTGGAGCGCGACAGCCAATCGCCTTTGCCGTTTTTGCGCACCAGTAAGTTGACGATTGCGGACGATGCCCTGAATGCCTTCGCCGTGCAGCACTGCGGCATACGGCGTGATCGAACGGCGCTGACCGACCTGATGCACGGCCTGGCCGAGCATATGGTCTACAACCCGGGTGCAACCACCGTGGACACCACGGCCGCCGAGGCGTTTGCGGGTGGAGGCGGGGTCTGTCAGGACCACACCCACGCTTTCCTGGCCTGTGCCCGCAGCCTGGGGATTCCTGCGCGTTACGTCTCCGGTTATCTGTGCACCGAAGATGAAAACCACCTGGCCAGTCATGCCTGGGCCGAAGCCTGGCTCGACGATGGCTGGTACAGCTTCGACGTTACCAACCGACTGACCCGGCCCGAACGCCATCTGAAACTGGCGGTGGGCCTGGACTACCTCGACGCCTGCCCGGTACGTGGCATGCGTCGTGGTGGCGGGGCCGAGTCGATGCTGGCGCGGGTACAAGTAACGTCGCTGTTTCAGGTTCAGCACCAATAAGCCTGAAACGTTCACCGTAATTGGCCATGCCGTCGGGGAGACGGTATGGCCTTTCATCCAGAATTCACGAGTAAGCGCAAATGACTTATTGCGTCGCTATGCACCTGGCCGACGGGATGGTGTTCATCTCCGACTCACGGACCAATGCCGGTATCGACCAGATTTCAACGTTTCGTAAGTTGTTTATTTTCAGCACGCCGGGCGAGCGGCTGATCGTGTTGCAAACGGCGGGCAATCTGGCCACCTCGCAATCGGTGGTGAACTTGCTCAAGCAGCGTTGCAGCGGGCCTGGCCCGCACCTGTTGAATGTCCGCACACTCTATGACGCCACTGTGCTGGTGGCGGAAACCGTTCGCGAAGTCGTCGCCCGGGACCGTACCAAGTTGGCCGGCAAGACCGACTTGAGTTGCTCTTTCCTGGTGGGTGGGCAGATCGCGGAGGGGGCGATGGATGTGTACAGCATTTACCCGCAAGGCAACTTCATTCAGGCGACGGAGGACACGCCTTTCCTGCAATTGGGTGAAAGCAAGTACGGCAGGCCGATACTCGATCGCAACCTCACGTACCGCACATCACTCGAAGAGGGCCTGCGCTGCGGGCTGATCTCGTTCGACTCGACCATGCGCAGCAACCTGTCGGTGGGTATGCCGCTGGACCTGCTGGTGTTCAGAAAAGACAGCTTTGGTGGTGCAAAAAGTTATCGCATCACGGCCGACGACCCGTATTTCATGCGTATCCGCATGCAATGGGCCGCCGGACTGCAGGACATGCTTGCCGCACTGCCGGCGCCGCCTGACGCTTACATGTCGGGGGGCTGCCAATAAAGCGCTGACTCTGCGTCAGCGCTGAAGTGAAGCGGCCGGGCCAGCGTTTACCAAGTGCGCGATATCGTGATGTCGATTGGCTAAAGCAGCGGAATGCTGTAGCTCACGATCAAGCGATTCTGGTCCTGGTCACGCGCCGCCTCGCTGTTGGACTTGCCGTTGCGCCATCCAAATCCGACACCTTTAAGCGTGCCGGACTGAATCACATAGTCCAGGGCAATGTCGCGCTCCCATTCCTTCTGGGAATCGCCAGAGGTCGTCTTGATATCGTCCCCGCTGAGGTACATGACGGACGCTTTCAGCCCGGGCACGCCCATGGCGGCAAAGTCATAGGCGTATTGACCGAAGGCGGTGCGTTCGCCTGCACGGGTGAAGGTTTGAATCAGACGGTCGGTGTACAGATAAAGACTGCTGCCGCCGGCACCCTTGTCGGCCAGGCTGCCCTGATTGAGCTGGGTGAAGTTGCTGCCACTCGAAACGCTTTGATAGCCAGCGGTGATGCCATGGCCACCCACGGTGTAGATCAGCGCGGCGCTCCAGGTTCGATTGTCGATCTCGCCATCATTGCCTTGGGTGAAGCCGCTGATTCTGTAGCCCGAGGTGCCCGAGCTGTTTTTACCGGATGAATCGGTCTTGAAGTAGCGCAAATCGGTTTTCAGCGACTGTCCTTCCGCGATCGCCAGTGTGTGGGTCAAGCCGAAAAACTGCTGGGTGTAGTAGTCGTCCAGGTGGGCGTAGTAATACTGGGCGGTCAAGTCCTTGGTGATTTTCCAGTCGCCGCCGGCGAAGTCGAACGCATTGCTTTCACGGGTGCCGCCGGTGGCGGCCAAGCCCGTCTGATCGGTTGAGCCGCGACCGGTGGCGTGTTCGATTCGCCCTCCGGTGAAGGTTAAATCCTTGAACTCGCCGGAGGTGATCTGGCCACCTTCAAAGGTCTGCGGCAGCAGGCGACCGTCGTTGGCCACCAGGATCGGCAACTTCGGCATCAGCGTGCCCAGGCGCAGTTCGGTTTTCGAGACCTTGACCTTGCCGGTCAACCCCAGCCGGCTCCACTCATCGACGGCGCTGTTGTCACTGTCCGAAGGAATCATCGAGCTGCCGACGTGCCGTCCTTTGCTGCTGTCCAGCGTAACCCCCATCAACCCCAGTGCATCGACGCCAAAACCGACCGTGCCATCGGTGTAGCCCGACTTGTAATCGAGCATGAATCCCTGTGCCCACTCTTCGGTTTTAGATGGTGCGGCCGCGCCGTCGCGGTTGTCATTGTTGAAGTAGAAGTTTCTCAGTCCCAGGGTGGCTTTGCTGTCACTCAGGAAATCGGCGTGAGCCTGGGTGCTCAGCGCAATGGCGCCCAGTGCAAAGGTTATCGCCGTGGTTTTATTGCTCATCGAAATCGCCCTTTTTTTGTAGTTTGAGTAGGGGAGAGTGGCTCCCGCCGTCGCGGATGCCGGCAAGGCAAGCGGCCTGCGGGAGCCTGACGCTTTGAGTTAAATGCCCAGCACGTTGGCGCCGATGCACGGGTCAATGCCGCGTTCCAGGCGACGCTGATGGACGATCACGGTGATTTCCATCGAGCCGGTGGTGACCTCGAAGTCGAGGATGTGGCCGCCGTACGCCTGGAACGTGGCGTCACCGGCGACGCCGTGCATATGGATCGAAGGTTGATCGTTCTTCCACGCCACGGAGCCGGTGATGCTCGCCATCTCGACACTGTTCAAGGTCTTGGCGTCGAAGTCTTTTTTGTCCTTGTTCCAGAAACCGAACTTCACATTGCCAAAGCCGATGCCGGTGATGGAGGCGCTGGGGATCTTTTCGGCGATGGCCAGCTTGGTCAGTTCCTTGAAGGCGTTGTCGCCCATGCGCAGGACCATGAGGTATCCGGTGGGGGTCTTGGTGTAACGCGGTGTCGCTTCAGTGGCACATTGCATGGGGGCTGTCGTCGCGGCTGGAGTGGTTTCGGCAGCGGCCAGTTGAATGCCTGCGGTGTTGATCATCACGGCGGCGGCCACGGCCAGCATCAATTTGCAAACGCGGTGTTTCGGGTGAAGTTGAACGTGCATGAGGCTTCCTCTGTTTTTGTTGTTGTGTGGGTGTAGCGGTTTTCGGGGCGAGCGAATCCGACGCCTGTTGTTCGACAGGCGCGGGAGTTATGGCTAGCGGTGGGTGTTAGTTGAAACCGGGTTGTTGCGACTTACAGCGCATCGCGACGGCTGACACCGTCAACCAGTCGAGCGATGCTCAGCGGGTTGGCATTCTTTAGTGCGTCCGGCAATAAACTGTCGGGGCAATTCTGATAACACACGGGGCGCAGGAAGCGATCGATCGCCAATGTGCCGACCGACGTGCCGCGCGAATCCGATGTGGCCGGGTAGGGGCCGCCATGCACCATGGCATCGCAGACTTCCACACCGGTCGGATAACCGTTGAACAGCACACGTCCGACTTTCTGTTCCAGCAGCGGCAGAATGTCGCCCAGGGTCGTGGTGTCCGAGTCTTCGACCATCAGCGTCGCGGTCAGCTGGCCGCGCAAACCGTGCAGGGCCTGGAGCAATTGCGTGTGATCGGCGACTTCGACGACTAGGGTGGTCGGGCCAAAGACTTCTTCCTGAAGCAACTCATCACCGTCGATCAACAGGCTGACGTCGGCCTTGAACACTTGCGGCTGCGCCTGATTGCCCTGTTGCGCGGCGCCGGCCAGGTGCGTGATGCCGGGGTGAGCACGCAGGTTGTCCAAACCGTGGCAATAGCTTTTCAAGGCGCCGGTGTTGAGCATGGTTTGCGCCGGTTGTTCACTCATCAAAGCGGTAAAACGTTCGAGAAAAGCGCTGAACTCGGGCGAGCGAATGCCCAGCACCAGACCGGGATTGGTGCAGAACTGACCCGCGCCCAGCACCACGGAAGCGCTCAGCTCGGCCGCGATCTTGTCACCGCGAACCTTGAGGGCGTCGGGCATCAACACGACCGGGTTGATGCTGCTCATTTCGGCGAACACCGGGATCGGTTGCGGACGTGCCGCCGCCATGTCACACAAGGCCCGGCCACCGCGCAACGAACCGGTGAAACCGACCGCCTGGATTGCCGGATGCTTGACCAGTAACTCACCGACGCTGCCGTACAGCAGGCTGAAGACGCCATCGGGCATGCCGGTTTTTTTCGCGGCACGGGTGATCGCATCGGCAACATAATCGGCGGTTGCCATGTGACCGCTGTGGGCCTTGAACACCACCGGGCAACCTGCCGCGAGGGCCGAGGCGGTGTCGCCGCCCGCGGTCGAGAAGGCCAGCGGGAAGTTGCTGGCGCCAAACACCGCGACCGGACCGAGCCCGGTGCGGTACTGGCGCAAGTCTGGGCGCGGCAACGGTTGGCGGTCCGGCAGCGCACGGTCGATGCGGGCTCCGTAGAAATCGCCGCGGCGCAGCATCGTGGCGAACAGGCGCATCTGGCCACTGGTGCGGGCTCGCTCACCTTGAATACGCCCAGCGGGCAGGGCGGTTTCCTGGCACACCAGGGCAATGAATGTGCCGTCCAGCGCCTCAAGCTCGGTGGCAATCGCGTCCAGGAACTGAGCGCGTCGTGCGGACGACAGCTGACGAAATGCCGAGTAAGTCGTGGCCGCTGCTTCTGCGGCCGCGTTCACTTCTTCCACGGTCGCCTGATGGAAACGATACGGCAGTGCTTCGCCGGTACGCGCGTCGTGGCTTTGTAGGGTGGTCGAACCTTGTGCCGAACGAGCGCCGGCAATGTAGTTGTGGCCTGAAACTTCAAACATGGGAACTCCTGAAGGGCTGTTCAATGAGGGTCAGGTAAGCCGGTAAATGCGCCGGGCGTTGTCATGAAACAAAGCGAGCCGATCGGTGAGGGAGCGGTCTCTGGTGATCGTTTTGAAGCCGTCGAAGATCTCGCTCATGCCGTTGACGACGCCGTCCACCGGGTAATTGCTGGCAAACGCGCAGCGACTGACATCGAATATCGAAATCGCATCGTTCACGACGACCCGGTTCGCCTCCACGGGCCACGCCTTGCCGGGCATGCAAATGCCGGAAATCTTCAGTGCGACGTTCGGCTCCCGTGCCAGCAACTCAAGGTTTTTGCGCCAGCCGGCCAACCCTTGTTCCGAACGATCCGCCGGCAGTGCTGTGTGATTGACCACGATGGTCACGTCCGGGAAGTCCCTGGCCAGCTCGGCAGCTTCCGCCAGATGCCACCAGGGCGCCTGCAACTCGAAATGCAGGCGGTGTTCGGCCAGTTGGGCGTAACCCTCGCGCCACCGGGGATCGCGCATGGAGCCTGGCGCGACGAAATCTTCGCGCCAGGCCTCAAGGCTGGTCACCGCCGGTTTGTGGCGCACACCACGCACCAACGGATGGTCGCCGTATTGACGCAAGAGGTCCGAGGCGTCTTCACGATCCAGCCAGGCCTGCGCGACCATCGCCGCCAGGGTGGGTTCGTTGTGTGCCAGCGATTCGACAAAAGTCACCTCGTCGGCGGGCGTCGCAGGGTCCCATTCACCCTCGATGACGACGGTCTGCACGATGCGATGGGGGCCGCTCAGCCGGCGATAGTCCTGGGGCAGAAAGTTGCGGCAGATCGATGAGTAATCGCCGTAGCGAAAGGGCCGCAACGGTCGGTCGTTCAGCCACGGGTAGTAATGCTGTTCGATATCGAAGTAATGCTGGTGCGCATCGACGATGGGCAAGTCCGCGTCCTCGCCGCTGGCCAGAAAGCGCGCACGCCAGTCGATCACCGATGGCTTATCCATGCGGTTGCTCCAGACGATAAAAGCGTCGTGCATTGCCGGCGAACACCGCTTCTTGCACGGCACGGCCAAAGGGCGCGAGCATCGCGGCCATGCCGTCGGCAATCGTGTCGTAGGAGGCGCGCAATCCGGCGACCGGGAAATTGCTGGCGAACATGCAGCGTTCTGGACCGAAGATCTCCAGGGCGGTCAGCACCACGATCCGGTTGTCGTCGTAATGCCAGGGCGAGTCTTTGAGCCCGAACTCCGACAGCTTGATATGCACGTTGGGCTGCAAGGCCAGGGCTTCCAGGCCCTTGCGCCAGCGGGCCATGCCTTGCGGGCTGCGATCCCAGGCGAAGCCGGTGTGATTGAGGGCGATGCGGATCTGCGGAAACATCGCTGCCACTTCAGCGGCCTCGACCAGGTGCCACGGCGGCACGCGCAAATCCCACGACAGATCGTGATCAGCCAGGCGCGCAAAGCCTTCCAGCCATTCCGGGTCTTGCATGGTGCCCTTGGCGCCGGCAATCGACACCTCGGGCGAGGTCGACGTGACGGGTTTGGAGCGTATGCCTTTGACCAGCGGCCTGGCGGCCTGGGCGGCGAGAATCTGCGCGCTGTCTTCACGGTCGAACCAGGCGTGGGCCACGATGGCATTCGGGAAGCCGTAACGGGCATTCACCTGTTCCAGCCAGCGTGTCTCGGCCACCTGCTCATCACGGGCTCGTTCTGCTTCGACATGCACCGTGCCCACCAACCGTTGTCTTACGGTCAGGGCAAGAAAGTCTTCCGGCAAAAAATCACGGCAAAGGCTGCGATAGTCACCGAGGAAAAAATCCTCGTGATATTCGTCTTGCAGCCACGGATAGCGTCCGTTGCCGAGATCCCACAAGTGGTGATGGGCATCGACAATCGGCAGCGCATCCTCGGCCGCAAGGTCAGGCAGGCCGTTGCGTTCGTGTAGCGTGATCATGACGTGGGCCCTTGTTCAGCGCGACGCGGCGAATTGGGAAGGGCTGAGCACACCGTCTTCGACTTCACCGGCGGCAGCCGCTTCGGCCTTGGCCAGGACGCGGCTGCGCAGTTTGGCAACGTTCACCACCACCCGGGTATGAGCCGCCGTGGCGACCAGTTCGACGTCATCGCGAACCTCGACGTTGAACGTGACGCTGCGCCCCTCGATGCGGGTGACCGTGGCGACGATACTGACGGACATGCCCAACAGCGTCGCGCCAACGTGGCGGATATCGACCGCCGCCCCCACCGTGTTTTCGCCCTCATCGAGAAAGGTCAGCAGGTAGTCCAGGCATGTCTGTTCGATGTCGTCCACCAGGCGAGGTGTGGCATAGATGCGCAAGTCTTCGCCCAGAAACGAGATGGTCCGTTCCCTGTCGACGATCAGTTTACGTTCGGTGGCGGTGCCTGCTTGGAGCGTGGAAAAATTCATGAGAAGCCTCGTGTTTGAGTGCTGACAGTCAAAAAGTGATTCAGGCGTTGGGCAGGAAACCGATAGAGATCCACGGCACGGCGATCAGCACCCCGAGGGCGACGACGAGCGCGCCCAGATACGGCCAGACGCGACGCATGGCGCCACTGGGGTCGACCTTGGCGATGGCGCAAGCGGCATAGAAACCCACACCAAACGGTGGTGCGAACAAGCCCAGGCCCATGGCGAAGATCGCGACCATCGCGTAGTGCACGTCATTGATGCCCATGGCCTTGGCAATCGGAAACAGCAGCGGGCCAAACAGCACGATGGCCGGGATGCCTTCCAGAAAACTGCCCAAGAGGATGAACGCCACGGCGGAGATGATCAGGAACCCCAATGCGCCACCCGGCACTGTCGACATCACTTGCGCCAATTGGTGGGAGAAGCCTGACTGGGTCAACGCCCAGGCCATCGCGGTCGCGCTGCCGATGATGATCAGGATCGCCCCGGACAGCGACGCGGTGCTGACCAGGATCGGGTACAGCCGACGCCAGTCAAAGCAGCGGTAGCACAGCAACCCGACGATGAAGGTGTAAGCCACGCCGATGGCGGCGACTTCGGTGGCGGTGGCCACCCCTTCGACCACGGCGGTGCGAATCACGAAGGGCAGGGCCAGGGCCGGTAACGCGACCAGCAGCGAATGCCCGATTTCCTTGCCCGAGGCGCGTGTGCCAGTGGAGGCTTCGCCTTTGCGGTTTTTCCACCAGATCACCGCCGCCATCGCGATGGCGCCCACCACCGCCGGCATGAAACCACCGGTGAACAGGGCCGAAATCGATACACCGGTCACCGAACCGATGGTGATCAGCACCAGGCTCGGCGGAATGGTTTCCGACATCGCCCCGGAGGCATTGAGCATCGCGACCAGTTCGTTCTCATCCTCGCCACGTTTCTTCATTTCCGGGAACAGCGCCGGGGCGATGGCCGCCATGTCGGCAGCCTTGGAGCCGGAAATGCCCGAGATCAGGTAGATGGCGCCGATCAGCACATAAGACAGGCCGCCACGCACATGGCCAATCAGTGAGCAGAGAAAGTGAATCATCGCGCGGGCCATGCCCATCGCTTCGATCAACGCACCCAAAAACACAAACAACGGGATGGCCAGCAAGATCAAACTCGCCATGCCTTCGTCCATCCGCCCGACGACCAGGGTCAGCGGCGTGCTGGTCATGGTCGACAGGTACGCCACGGTCGCCAGGCCGAATGCGACCATGATCGGCACGCCGATGACGATCATGGCCATGACGCCGATCATGAAGAAGACCACCAGGTTCCAGTTGCCCATCAGCAGCAGGGGGCCTTCAGCTACCCACAACAACCCGGCCAGCGAGGCCAGCATCGCCACCGATACTGAAAAATCGATCAGCCGCGCACGGGTCAACAGTCGTGCGACACAGGTCATCAGCATCAGGCTCAGACCGACCGCAATGGCCGATACGCGAAAGGCGTTGGGGATTTCCAGGGCCGCAGTGGTGATGATCCACTCGTCGCTGACGTATTCCCAGGCCGGCGTGAACAGCAACCCGATGAACGTGATAACGATCACCGCACCCAAGGTGTCGACAAAGGCGCGCTTCTCAAGCGGCAAACGCCCGATGAACGACGTCAGCCGCATGTGCTCGCCTCGACGCATCGCCACCACAGAGCCGAGCATCGCCAGCCAGAGAAACAGCAGCGAGGCCAGTTCATCGCCCCAGACAATGGGTTGATTGAGCACGTAGCGCGAGAACACATTGCAAAACAGCAGCGTGACTTCGATCACCACCAGCAACGCCGCGCTGCCTTCAGTCAGCCAGCGCAGCCCGGTGTCGAGGGCGCGGCCGAGACGAAATGTGGCCTGGTGTGGGCTGAGTCCTTCAGCGGGAGAAACATCCGTCATTGGTAGTTCGCTTTTCATGACTTTGTCTCCGGCTTAGGACAGTTGACCCGCGTACTGCTCGAGCAAGCTCCAGGCTTCGGGGCCGTACTTCTCCTTCCATTGGGTGTAGAAACCTTTGGATTGCAGGTCAGCCCGGAACAATGAACGGTCGACTTTGTTGAAGGTGATGCCGTGGGCGGTCAGGGACGGCTCTAGGCTGGAGTTGAGGTCGATCACCTGCTGACGCTGCACCAGGGCGGCGGCGTTGATTTGCCGGGAGACGATTTCCTGCACATCGGCGGGCAGTTTCGGAAAGGTCTTGCCCGAGGCGACGATCCAGAAACCACCCCAGATGTGGTCGGTCATCGAGCAGTATTTCTGCACTTCATAGAAGCGCGCGGACTCGACCACCACCAACGGGTTTTCCTGGCCGTCGACGACTTTGGTCTGCAACGCCGAGTAGGTTTCGTTGATGCTGATGCCGGTCGGGGAGGCGCCGAGGGCGCTGAACATCGAGGTCCACAACGGGCTGACCAACACACGCAGCTTGAAACCGGCGAGGTCTTGCGGGGTGTTGATCGGCCGCGTCGAACTGGTGATCTGACGGAAGCCGTTGTTCCAGACTTTCTCCATCGGGATCAGGCCGACTTTCTCGGTCTTGGCCCGTACGTGCTCGCCCAGCTTGCCGTCAAGCGCGGCCCAGACACTGTCGTAGTCCTTGAACGCGAACGGCATGCTTTCAATCGACATGGCCGGCACCAGCGTGGAGAGGATCGCGCCTGGCAGGGGAATGAAATCGATGGCGCCGGCGCGCACCTGAGACAGCATGTCGGTGTCGCCGCCCATGGCGCCGTTGGCGTACACCTGCAGGTCCACGGCGCCGTTGGTTTCGGCCTTGATGGCTTCGGACGCGGCCTTCATTTGTTTGTTCAACGGATGGGTGTCGGGCAGGCTGCTGGTGTAGCGCAATACAATGGGTTTGGTGGCGGCGAAGACAGTGGAGGGCAGCAGGTTGGCGGCGAATGCACCGCCCACGGTGATGCCGGCAGACACTAGAAATGATCGGCGGCTGACGGCCTCGGTCAAGATACGGCTCATGATGTTCACCTTCTTGTTCTTGTTTTAATAATCGGATTCAGGCTTCAGGAAGCCGCTCAGGACGCCAGAGCGACCACCGCCTGGGTTCGAATCAGTTCGTCGATTTCATCCTCCGCGAAGCCGCTTTCCTTCAGCACTTCGCGGGTGTGTTCGCCCAGCAGTGGAGCGGGGCGGCTGGACGGCGGCGCGGCGTTGTCCATGTCGGAGAAGTGAATCGGCAGGCCTACGCCGCGCACCCGGCCTTCGGTGGGGTGTTCGGTTTCGACGACCATGCCGCGCGCCTTGGTTTGTGGGTGGGCGAGCGCAGCGGCGATGTCGAGGACAGGCCCGGCAGGCAAGCCGAGGTTGTCGAACAGCACCATCCATTCATCCGTGGTACGCGCGACCAGCACTTCGTTGAGAATTTCCACCAGGGCCAGGCGATGTTCCATGCGCAATGCATTGCTGGCGAAGCGTGGATCGGCTTTGAGTTGCGGGACGGCCAGGGCCTCGACCAGTCGTTCATAGTTGGCCTGGTTGGCCGCGCCAATGTTGATCCAGCCGTCGGCGGTACGGAACACCTGGTACGGCGCACTGGTGGAGTTGGCCGAACCCATTTTCGGCAGGATGGTGCCATCGGCGAAGTACGCCGCCGCCGGCCAGTACATCTGTTGCAGGCCGGCTTCGAACAGCGAAGTGTCGACCATTTGCCCGAGGCCGGTTTTCTGTTTGGCGGCGTAAGCGGCACAGATGCCGAGGGCGGCAAGAATGCCGGAGTTGATGTCGGCCACCGGCGAACCGGCCTTGACCGGTTCACGCCCGGCTTCACCGGTCATGCTCATCATGCCGCTCATGCCTTGGGCGATCAGGTCGAAACCGCCTTTCTCACCGAACGGTCCGCTACGCCCGTAGCCGGAGATCGCGCAGTAGATCAGCCCGGGGTTGAGGGTTTTCAAGGTGTCGTAACCGAGGCCGAACTTTTCCATGGTGCCGGCACGGTAGTTTTCCGTGACCACATCGGCATCCATCAGCAGGCGACGCAACACGTCGCGCCCGCCTTCGGTTTTCAGGTTCAGGCCAATACCGCGCTTGTTGCGGTTGACCACCATGAACGAAGCGGATTCGCCACTGGCCATGATCGGCGAGAAGCGGCGCGAGTCGTCACCGCCAGGGACTTTCTCGACCTTCACCACGTCGGCGCCCATGTCGGCCAGCATCATGCCGCACACCGGGCCGGACATGATGTGAGCCAGTTCTACCACGCGCATTCCTGTCAGCGGTCCCATGTTATTTCCCCTTGAACTGTGGTTTGGCTTTCGCGATGAAAGCGTTCAGACCGATCTGAAAATCTTCGGTGTCGTAGCAGAAGTAGCTGCTGTCGATTTGCTCGACGTTGGGTGCCACGCCGGCCTCAAGCTGGCGTGCGGCCTGGCGATGCCAGCGGGCGACGAGGGGCGCGCCGTTGACGATGCGTTTGGCGCTGGCGAGGGTTTCGGACTCGACCTCGGCGTCCGGTACAACGCGGGTCACGAGGTTTTTCACATAGGCGTCATTGGCGTCGAGAATCCGGCCTTCAAGGAGAATCTCCAGGGTCGTCGAACGCCCGGCCAGCGCCACCAGCCCGGCCATCTCGTCATAGGACATGACCAGCCCGAGTTTGCCGACCGGCGCACCGAAACGGCTGGAGGTGCCGCAGATGCGCAGGTCGCAGAGGGCGGCGATTTCCAGGCCGCCGCCGACGCACACGCCGTGAATCATCGCGATCACCGGGTGCGGGCAGTCGGCAACCGCGCGCATTGCCCTGGAGGTGACGTCGGCATAGACCCGGGCTTGCGCCTGATTGGCGCGCACTACGGGAAACTCACCGACATCGGCGCCGGCGGCAAACGCTTGCTCGCCGGCACCGCGCAACACCACGCAGCGAACGCTGGTGGCGGCGGATAGCTCGGTCATGACGTCACCCAGGTCTTGCCACATGGACAAGGTCAGGGAGTTCATCTTTCCCGGGTGACTGAGGGTGACGATGGCAATGGATTCTTGCCGTTCGATAAGGACGGTGGGCTTCATGATTGTTCCGCTGGCGTCGAATCGCGTTCGACGGTGCGGCTGCCTCCTGATTTATTGTTGTTGGATAGCGGCGGTTTACAACGACTGCTCAAGCATCGACAGGTAATCCGCGGACGATGCTTCGCGAGGGTTGGTCTTGTGGCTGTGATCGTGCAACGCGCCCTCGACGATGCCGGCAAACAGGCTCTCATCGACGCCGAGCTCGCTCAGGCGGGTCGGCAGGCCCAAGCGTCGGGTCATGTCCTCGATGGCCGCGCCGATATTGGCGCCGGCCTCAAGGCCCATGGCATGGCGCAGGCGTTCGAGCTTGCGTTCGTCGCGAACGGTGGGGGCGTTGGCGTTGAAGTCGACGACGGCGGGCAGAAAAATCGCGTTCAACGTGCCGTGGTGCAGTTTCGGATTGATACCGCCCAGGGCGTGGGACAAGCTGTGCACACAGCCCAACCCTTTCTGGAAGGCCAGCGCGCCTTGCATCGACGCGCTCATCATGTTCATCCGGGCTTCGCGATCACCGGGCTCGGTGGTGGCGCGCTCGATGTGTTCCCAGGCTCGCCACAAGCCATCGAGGGCAATGCCGTCGGCTGCAGGGTTGAAGGCCGGCGCCATGAACGTCTCGATGCAATGGGCGATAGCGTCCATGCCGGTGGCGGCGGTCAGCATCGGTGGCAGACCCAGGGTCAGTTCCGGGTCGCAGATGGCAACGCGAGGCACTACATAAGGTGAGATTACGCCTACCTTGCGGCCATCGTCGAGGATCAGGATGGCGCCTCGGCCAACTTCGCTGCCGGTGCCTGCAGTGGTCGGAATGGCAATCAACGGTGCGGTGGCCGCCGTGATGCGATCCAGCCCGCCTTCGATCACCGCAAAGCTTTGTAGCGGACCGTCGTGGGTGGCGCAGACTGCGACGCCTTTGGCCAGGTCGATCGAAGAACCGCCACCGACCGCGATGATGCCGTTGCACTCGCCAAGGTGGTAGTGCGCAACCGCTTCACGCACGGCGTGTTCGTTGGGGTTGGGCGGGGTGGCGTCGAAAATCGTGGGGGTACGCGCAGCGCCGAGGGCGGAGATGACTTTGTCGACGATGCCGGCATTGCGCACGCCGATGTCCGTGACGATCAACGGCCGTGTAATGCCGGCGCGCTCGGCTTCGGCGGCCAGATGCTGCAGGCTGTCGTAGCCGAACTGGATCTTGGTGACGTAATTGATGAGGGACATGATTCACCACAAGTTATACAGGATTGTTATTGTTGCAATCGGTCGGGGGCAGGAGAGCTTTCGATCTCGGGTCAAACCCATTGCATTGCCTGGTTGTGGGGTGGACTATAGGGCCGTCGCGGCAAGCCTCGATACTGACAACTTTCGATACCTCTATAACTTTTAGTTAACCCTGATGACGCCATCACTCAATTCGATCATGTCCCGCCTGCACATCAAGCAGCTGCGTTTGCTGATAGCCCTTGATGAGCACGGCTCCTTGCTCGGCGCGGCCAAGCAGGTCGCGCTGACCCAGCCTGGCGCCAGCAAAGCCCTGCAGGAAATTGAAACCACCTTCGGCACTTCGCTGTTCACCCGCACTAACCGCGGGCTTGAACCGAACGATGCCGGGCGTTCGGTGATCCGCTACGCACGGCTGATCCAGACCGACCTCGCGCACTTGCGCGAAGAGATCATCGGCATCATGAGTGGGGAGGGCGGACGGGTGTCGGTCGGCACCATCATGGGCGCCGTGCCGCTGTTGACCACCGCGATCAGCCGGGTGATCGCCGACAACCCGAAGCTGTCGATCGAGATCGTCGAAGACACCAGCGCCGCGCTGCTCAGTCAGCTCGACGCCGGGCGCCTGGACCTTGCGATCTGCCGTACCACCATCAGCACCACGCCCTACTTGTATGAGAGCTCGACATTCGTCGAAGAAACCCTGGCGGTGATCGCCAGCACCCAACATCCATTCGCCTACGCCAGGCAGTTGTCGCTCAAGGACCTGGTGGATTACCGCTGGGTCGTCTATCGCGCCAACATGCCGATGCGGTTGTTGCTGGAGCGCGAATTTCACGAGGCCGACCTGCGGTTCCCGGTGCACCTGCTGGAAACCACCTCGGCTTTCGCCACCTTGTCGCTGCTCCAGGAAAACCCGACCCTGGTCGCGCTGGTGTCGACCGACGTGGCGAAGTTCTGCTCTGGCTACGGCTTCACCACCACACTGCCGCTGCCCATCACCTCACGCAGCGAGCCCTACGAACTGGTATCGCGCAAAGGCGTACCCGACTCGCCGGCGGCGCGCTTGCTGCGAGAGGCATTGTTGAACCCCACTTCAGGCCAGGGCCGGTAGAAACGGGCATTCGGGATAATGCCTGCGTCTGGAAGTGAGCATTCGTGCGATTAAGGCAAATGTGATTTGCGGCAGATGCGGTGTTTGAAAGAGATCTGCATCGCAATACTCCGCGGGATTTTGCCTGCCCAATAATCGGCCCACGGATGGCCACTGCGAGGTTCCAACATGAATGTGCCCAACCGGCTCGCGCTCTTGATGACCACTGCCGCGCTACTCACTGCCTGTGGTGAATCCTCCAAGCTGCCACCACAGGCCGGCGTCGGCCCGGCCCCGCAGTTGCCCGAGCCCGTCACTTCGCTGATTCCCACCTTGAAAGTTTCAAAAGCGGTGGGTTGGTCGGGCCAGGATCGCCCCACGGCGCCCGCCGGTTTCGCCGTGACCGCCCTGGCTGAAAACCTCGACCACCCGCGCTGGCTCTATGTATTGCCTAACGGCGATGTACTGGTCGCCGAAAGCAACCACCCGCCGATGCCGGAAGGGGCCACCGATGGCGGTACTGGCCCGATCGCCTGGGTGCGCCGCACGGCGATGGGGTTTGTGATGGGCCGCGTGGGGGCCGATGCCCCGAGCGCCAACCGGATCACCTTGTTGCGCGATGTCGACGGCGACGGTCACGCCGAGGTACGAACCGAATTCATGACCGGTCTGACTTCGCCGTTCGGCATGGCGCTGGTGGGCAATGAGTTGTTCATCGCCAACGCCGATGCCTTGGTCAAAGTGCCTTACAGCGAAGGCCAGACCGAGATAAAAGCGCTGCCGGTTAAGGTCACTGATCTGCCTTCGGGCATCAATCACCACTGGACCAAGAACGTGCTGGCCAACCCTGAAGGTACCCGGTTGTATGTCACGGTGGGCTCCAACAGCAATGTCGGCGAGAACGGTCTCGATTCGGAAGAAGGCCGCGCCGCAATTTGGGAGGTCGACGTCAAGAACGGCAGCAAGCGTCTGTTTGCCAACGGCCTGCGCAATCCCAACGGGCTGGCCTGGAAGCCAGGTACGACACAGCTGTGGACGGTGGTCAATGAGCGAGACGAAATCGGCAGCGATCTGGTGCCCGATTACCTGACGTCAGTGAAGGAGGGGGCCTTCTACGGCTGGCCGTGGAGCTACTACGGCGCCCACGTCGACACCCGCGTTGAACCGCCGCGCCCGGATAAAGTGGCCGAGGCCATCGCCCCGGATTACGCACTGGGGACTCACGTAGCGCCGCTGGGCCTGGCATTCTCGGATTCGCGGGCAATGCCGGAGAACTTCGCTCAGGGCGTTTTCATTGGCGAGCATGGCTCGTGGAACCGCAACCCGCAGGCGGGCTACAAGGTGGTGTTCATCCCGTTCAGCGATGGCAAGCCCGCAGGAATGCCGGTTGATTTCCTGACCGGGTTTCTCAATGCTGACGGTGAAGCGCAAGGGCGTCCAGTGGGCGTAACGCTGGACCAGCGCGGCGCGTTGTTGGTTGCCGATGATGTCGGGAACAAGATCTGGCGTATCGCAAGCGTGAAACGCTAGTCAGCGGCAGTGGTAACGTAAGATTTTCCAACTGTGGGGAGCATCGTCATGGATTTGGCAATATCGGGGCGCTGGGCGATTGTCTGCGCCGCCAGCAAAGGCTTGGGCCTGGGCTGCGCGCGGGCGCTTGCGAAGGAGGGCGTCAACCTGGTGATCAACGCTCGCGGCGAAGATACCTTGCAGGCCGCCGCCACCGAATTGCGCAGCCTGGGTGTGGAAGTGCGCACCGTGGCCGGGGACATCAGCGAACCCTCGGTGCGTGAACAGATGCTGGCGGCGTGTCCGCAGGTGGATATTCTGGTCAATAACGCCGGTGGCCCGCCACCTGGAGACTTCCGCGACTGGCAGCGCGAAGACTGGCTCAAAGCGCTGGACGCCAACATGCTCACACCTATAGAGCTGATCAAGGCCTGCGTCGATGGCATGGCCGAACGCGGGTTTGGGCGTATCGTCAACATCACCTCCGGTGCGGTGAAGGCACCGATTGATGTGCTGGGTTTGTCCAACGGCGCCCGCAGTGGCTTGACCGGTTTTATCGCCGGGCTCGCGCGTCAGTCGCGGCTGGCCGGGAACAACGTGACGATCAACAATCTGCTGCCTGGCCCGTTCGAAACTGAGCGCTTGCACAAAACCCTGAGCGCTGCGGCCGAGGGCAATGGCACCAGCGTCGAGAACATCAGTGAACAGCGGCGCAAACATGTGCCGGCCCAGCGCTTCGGCCAGCCCGATGAGTTTGGCGCCTACTGCGCGTTCATCTGCAGCGCCCAGGCCGGTTTCCTCACCGGGCAAAACCTGTTGCTGGACGGCGGCAGCTACCCCGGCACGTTCTGATCTTTAGAGCATCTGAAACCCGGTTTGCACGTCCAATTCAGGCAGGAGAACACCATGAAACTATTGCGTTATGGCGAAAAAGGGTCGGAGAAACCTGGCTTGCTCGATGCCGACAATCAAATCCGCGACCTCTCGGGCCATGTGCCGGATATCGCCGGGCAGGCCCTGAGCCCGGACAGCCTGGCAGCGCTTGCCGCGATCGATCCGCACAGCTTGCCAATCGTTGCGGGCCAGCCACGTATCGGCGCTTGCGTCGGGCAGGTCGGCAAGTTCATCTGCATCGGTTTGAACTACGCCGACCATGCGGCCGAGTCCAATATGGACGTGCCAACAGAGCCGATCATCTTCAACAAATGGACCAGCGCCATCTGCGGCCCGAATGACGACATCCAGATCCCGCGTGGCTCGCTCAAGACCGACTGGGAAGTCGAACTGGGTGTCGTCATCGGTAAAGGCGGGCGCTACATTGATGAAGCGAACGCTATGGAGCACGTCGCCGGCTATTGCGTCATCAACGATGTGTCGGAGCGCGAATGGCAATTGGAGCGCGGCGGCACCTGGGACAAAGGCAAAGGCTTCGATACGTTCGGTCCTATCGGCCCATGGTTGGTCACTCAAGATGAAATCGCTGATCCGCACACGCTGGACCTGTGGCTGGAAGTCGACGGACACCGCTATCAGAAAGGTAATACGCGGACTCTGATCTTCAATGTGCCGCAACTGATTGCCTACCTGAGCCGCTGCATGAGCTTGCAGCCCGGTGACGTTATTTCGACTGGGACGCCACCAGGCGTGGGGCTGGGAATCAAACCCCATCCGATCTTTCTGCGTCCGGGTCAGACCATGCGTCTGGGTATCGAGGGGCTGGGTGAACAGCATCAGTTCACGGTGCAAGCAGACTGATCCGGCGGAAGTAATTTATTGAAGCGGGGACGGAGCCATTGTTTCAATGATTTACTTCCGAGCGTTCAAAACGCTGTGTGCAAAGCCGTGTGAAACGGGGCCAATCCTGAAACATAATGTTGGCGATAGTAGGAATGTTCGGATGGTTGTGCGATTCATTACTCTTTGAATTTATTGTTTTTTTAGAAAAATATTACATATCCATGTTGCGATAAGTCGAAATCCGGTTTTGTTGCATGAAATTACTTGTTCATACGCAACACTTTTGGGCTAACTGACGCGAGAATTGGATAAGTAATTGAGGCTAATGTTGCTGTTCCCGAAGCCTATCGTCCGATCTGCCGATTTCGACCCAATTTGAGTGCATGCACACTGGATACGTTCACGACCGATCCTTCACTCGGCTCTGAAGCAGCAACGGCTGCCTGCTAAACCCCGACTGCCTGCACCATTCCAGCGCGGACACACCAAACCAGCGATGGAACGCACGCGAGAATGTGCTGACATCGGCATAACCCAGCAGATGCGCCACTTGCGTCAGACTGATCGTCGGGACCTGCAGGTAATTGCGCACTAATTGCTGGCGTGTCTCATCCAGCAACTGCTGAAATGACGTGCCTTCTTGAGCCAAATGGCGTTGCAAGGTCCGCGGGTTGACTGCCATGCAGTCGGCCACTCTATCGATCGTCGCACGACCGCTAGGCAACAGATTGCGCAGCAATTGTCTGATGTAGCCGGGCATCTCGTCTGCCGACAAGCGTTCCATGCCCGACAGATGTTGAGCGATGAGTTGATGCAGGGTTTCGCTGGCGCAATCCAGCGGCTGCGCCAGCACGCATGCGTCGAATAGCAGACCAGTGTGCGCTGCAGAGAAGGTCGGTGTGATACCCAGCGCCTGCCGATAGACCCGCTCATCTGCAAGGGGGGGATGACGGAGCATTACCGCCTCGGGTTGCCATTGATCCCCGGCCAAGGTTCGCATCAGTTGTAGACCGACACCACACGCCAGTTCTTCTGCTTGAGGCAATCCGCCAATCGCCGCCTCATCGGTCCGGTAGCCAAGCAAAGCAACGCCCTCGAAAACCTCCAGATCGATGTGCGCCGCGCCGTTGTACAGCGCGAAATTGGCGCGCAGCTCGAGCAAGGCATCGCCGATGGTTCGGGCGTTGTGAATCAGGAAAAAAATATCACCGAAGACGTCGACCCCTTGATAGAGCCCAAATTCCAGGCCGAACAACGGGGTATTCGAACGCTGTTGGCACAGCTCCAGCAAGCCGCAATAGTGCTGGAAGGACAGGATATCTTCCGGGCGCTGCAGAGAAGCCACAGGCACAGAAGCCCGACGCAGCATCTGGCTCGGGTCCAGGCCTTGACGCCGGGCGAATTGATCGAATCCCGCCAGGCTGAGTGCACGAATGAACGGATTGGAAGGCATGTCATTTACCGATGAGTGTGCTGCATGCGCTGCTTCCACTTTTGCGGGCTGATGCCGTACCAGCGAGTGAAGGCGCGGGAAAATGTGCTCAGATCGGCATAACCCAGCAGGCTTCCCAGTTGCGTAAGGTTGATCGACGAATCGCAGAGGTAGCGCGCGGCCATCGCCTGGCGCGTGTCGTCCAGCAGTTCCTGAAATCGCGTGCCTTGCGCCCGAAGATAGCGTTGCAAGGTGCGCGGGCTGATCATCATGTACACCGCCATGTCGCGAAGCGTGACCGGGCCATTGGCAAGTTCATTACGCAGCCGTTTTTGCACGTAAGACGGCAACTCTTGCAGCGTCACGCGCGCAAGCTCGTCAATGTGTTGCTGGGCCAATTGCTGACACCTGGTGTCTGTCGCTTCCAGAGGTATCGCCAGCAATGACTCATCAAAGACCCAGGCATTGAAGGGACTGTCAAAGCGCGGGGGGACACCCAGCAGCGCGCGATAGGCAATGCGGTTGGCCGGAGCACAGTGGCGCAACATCAGAGCTCTCGGTTTCCAGGCGTGTCCCAGCAGTTCGCGGAGCAAGCAAGCGGCAATTCCCATCGCCAACTCCACCGTCTGACGTACCGAGACCAACGTTCCGTCAGTGACTTCGTACAAAAGCAGGGCACTGCCGGCCTGGCGTTCAAGGCGCACTAGCGCGCCGTCGCTATGTATATGGAAATAACGTGTCAGCAGATTCAGCGCCTCGCCCACATGGGCTGTACTGCGCATGGCGTACAGCAGGGTGCCGAGACTTTGCGTGCCCTGGCGCAAGCCAAACTGTAAGCCGAACAGGGGATTGTTCGAACGCACCGCACACAACTCGACCAAGGCGTTGAACTGCGCGCCGGATAGTTGAGCATTCAGCGGGTCTTCGGGCAGATGAACCTCAGCCAGCGCCGAATCCGGATCGATGCCCTGACTGACAGAGAACTCCTTGAACCCCAGCAGAGCAGTGCCACGGACAGTGGACATTATCTCGCCCCCCCGAATGAAGCACAGCCTTTGGCCTGAGGAGTACTGGCACGATTTGCAAAATCTCTGGCGCGATTTGCAAAGCTTTCACCCTTGTTCCGAGACCAGACTCGAACCACCAATAACAAAAGACCTGCGTTCGGCCCAAGGCCGGACGATGGAGGTATTCGATGCGTCGGTTCCTGTTCGTTTTCCTGGTGCTCGCGCTGATTTCGGGTGCGCTTTATTTTCAGCCTCGGCCCGCTAACCACACTGTTGTTCATCATACCAATCACCCACCGGTTGCCAGCATCAGCGATGTCTTCACGCATTTCTGAGGATTAAAGCGTTCTTTCCTGCACAGATGAGTGCTCGCGGAACTCGCCGCCAGACAGCGCTCCATGCAGGAACATCTGCTCGAGCGTTCGTGCCGAATCAGCATTGGCGGCACGCCCGCGCTGTTCGGCATCCACCAGGCCATAGACCAACGTGATGAACAGCTCGGTAAAAATCGCTGCGGTGATGTCGATGCGAAACAACCCTTTTTGCTGGCCTCTCAGGAAGAACCCATCCAGCGCCTCCAGGTAAAACTGCCAGCGTGTGTCACCCCGTTCAAAGTCAAGGAAGTCAGGGCGGTATTGCGCCATCAGAAAGGCCAGCAGTTCGCGATGGGCGAGATGCTTCCGGATCAATCGGCGTAGCGCGTCCAGCGGTTCCAGGTGCTGTAAACCGGCGCTGCGGATAATCAGATTGAGCGTGCCCTCGGCGTATTCCTCCAGTTGCTGCCCCAGGTTTTCCCGTGTTCCGCAGTAGCGGTGCAGGGTCGCCTTGCTCACGCCTGCCAATTGCGCCAACTCTTTCATCGTTGCCCGCGGTCGGTTGACGACCGCCACGGTCAGCGTCTTGAGCAGGTGTTCATCATGGGAAATCGGGTTCATCACCAAGCCTCAAGCGATGTTCATATAAGGTTCACATATTTCTCATATGAGACATATTTGACTCATTAGGGTTTAGAAAGTAGCATCCGCACCAAATTCAATCAAGCCTTGGGTGAGTTATGGGCAATTTGCGTGCAGTAAGGATGGCGGGCTCGCTGGCAGTAGCCATTGCGCTGGCAGGATGTGGGCCGGCGAATGAACAAGCGGGTGTGGCCGAAGTGGCGCGCCCGGTAGAAGTGCTGGCGGTGAAGACTGAGCCTTTGGCGCTGACTTCGGAGCTGCCGGGCAGGGTGGAACCCATGCGGGTCGCTGAAGTGCGCGCACGGGTGCCCGGCATCGTGATGCAAAAACGTTTTGAAGAGGGCGCTGACGTCAAAGCCGGGGACCTGCTGTTCCAGATCGACCCGGCGCCGCTCAAAGCGGCTTTATCGCGCGCCGAAGGTGAACTGGCCCGCACCCAGTCCGTTGCGCTTGAGGCACAGGCACGGGTCAAGCGCTATGAACCGCTAGTGAAGATCGAGGCGGTCAGCCAACAGGATTTCGACAGTGCCATGGCTGACCTGCGCAGTGCTCAGGCGGCAACCCGTTCGGCCCAGGCCGATCTGCAAAGCGCCCGGCTGAACCTCGGTTATGCCTCGGTGACTGCGCCGATTTCTGGCCGCGTCGGCCGTGCACTGGTAACCGAAGGTGCCCTGGTCGGTCAGGGGGACGCGACGTTGATGGCGCGGATTCAACAGCTTGATCCGGTGTATGTCGATTTCACCCAGTCGGCGGCCGACGCACTGCGTCTGCGCGAATCGCTCAAGGGCGGAAAGCTCTCCGCCGACGACAACAAGGCGCTGTCGATTCGTGTCGAGGGCACACCCTACGAGCGCCAGGGTGCACTGATGTTTACCGATGTCGCGGTGGATCGTGGCACCGGCCAGGTATCGTTGCGCGGCAAGTTTGCCAATACCGACGGTGTCCTGTTGCCGGGCATGTTTGTGCGCGTGCGCACGCCACAAGGCACTGACAACCAGGCCATTCTCGTGCCGCAACGCTCGGTGCAACGCGGCAGCGATGGCGGCGCCCAGGTGATGGTGGTAGGCGCAGACGACCGGGTCGAGTCACGCAATGTGGTCACCGGTGCCATGCAGGGTTCGCGCTGGCAGATCAGTGAGGGATTGAAGGCGGGCGATCAGGTGATTGTCGGCGGACTTGCCGGCCTGCAACCGGGCGCCAAGGTCGCACCGGGCCAGTCTCACGCCCAGGCTCAGCTGCCTGAGTCGAAACAGTAAGGGCGCAGTCGCCGCGAGGATATTCCGATGTCTCAGTTTTTCATCAAGCGCCCGAACTTTGCCTGGGTGGTGGCGTTGTTCATCTCTCTGGCTGGTCTGCTGGTCATCCCGATGCTGCCGGTGGCGCAGTACCCCAATGTCGCGCCGCCGCAAATCAGGGTTACGGCTACCTATCCTGGTGCCTCGGCGAAAGTGTTGGTGGACTCGGTCACCAGCGTGATCGAAGAGTCGCTCAATGGCGCCAAGGACCTGCTCTATTTTGAGTCGACCAACAACTCCAACGGCATTGCCGAGATTGTGGTCACTTTCCAGCCAGGCACTGATCCGCAGCTGGCCCAGGTGGATGTACAAAACCGCCTGAAAAAGGCCGAAGCACGTATGCCGCAGGCGGTGCTCACCCAAGGTCTGGAGGTAGAACAGACCAGTGCCGGTTTCCTGCTGATCTATGCGCTCAACTACAAGGAAGGCACCCAGCACAGCGATACGACCGCTCTGGGTGACTATGCCGCACGCAACATCAACAACGAACTGCGCCGGGTTCCGGGCGTCGGCAAGCTGCAATTCTTCTCCTCTGAAGCAGCCATGCGCGTCTGGATCGACCCGCAGAAACTGGTGGGTTACGGGCTGTCCATCGATGACGTGAGCACAGCCATCCGCGGGCAGAACGTGCAGGTGCCGGCCGGCAGCTTCGGCAGTACGCCGACCAACAGCCAGCAGGAACTGACTGCCACGCTGGCGGTGAAAGGTACTCTGGATAATCCGGAAGAGTTCGCACGCATCGTTCTGCGCGCCAACGAGGACGGCTCGACGGTCAAACTGGCGGATGTCGCTCGCGTGGAAGTCGGCCAGGAAAGTTACAACTTCAACTCGCGTCTGAACGGCAGACCGGCGGTGGCGGCGGCGATCCAATTGTCCCCCGGCGCCAACGCGATCAAGACCGCGACGGCCGTCAAGGAACGCCTGGCCGAACTGTCCGCCTATTTCCCGGACGACGTGGAATATTCCGTCCCCTACGACACTTCGCGTTTCGTCGATGTCGCTATCGAGAAGGTGATCCATACCTTGATCGAGGCGATGGTGCTGGTATTCCTGGTGATGTTCCTGTTCCTGCAGAACATCCGCTACACGTTGATCCCGTCGATTGTGGTGCCGGTGTGTCTGCTGGGCACGCTGCTGATGATGTATCTGCTGGGCTTCTCGGTGAACATGATGACCATGTTCGGCATGGTGCTCGCGATCGGCATTCTCGTGGACGACGCCATCGTAGTCGTGGAGAACGTTGAACGGATCATGGCCGAGGAGGGGCTGTCACCGGTCGACGCCACGGTCAAAGCGATGGGACAAGTATCGGGAGCGATCATCGGCATCACCCTGGTGCTGTCGGCGGTGTTCATGCCACTGGCGTTCATGTCCGGCTCGGTGGGTGTGATCTATCAGCAGTTCTCGGTGTCGCTGGCAGTGTCGATTCTGTTCTCGGGCTTCCTGGCGCTGACGTTCACTCCGGCGCTGTGTGCCACGCTGCTCAAGCCGATTCCTCAGGGACACCATGAAAAGCGCGGTTTCTTCGGCGCCTTCAACCGTGGCTTTGCCCGGCTCACCGAGCGTTACTCGATCCTGAACAACGGGCTGGTGTCGCGTGCCGGCCGGATGATGTTGGTGTACGTGGGCATCATTGCGATGCTCGGTTACTTCTATCTGCGCTTGCCGGAGTCGTTTGTGCCCGTGGAGGACCAGGGCTACATGATCGTCGACGTCCAGTTGCCACCGGGCGCGACCCGTACCCGTACCGAAGCCACCGGTGAACAATTGGAGCGGTATCTTGCCTCCCGTGACGCGGTCCAGTCGACGTTCCTGGTGTCGGGCTTCAGTTTCTCCGGGATGGGCGATAACGCCGCGCTGGCATTCCCGGTGTTCAAGGACTGGTCGCTGCGTGGCGAAGATCAATCGGCCATGGCGGAAGTCATGGCGCTGAACGAGCAATTTGCCGTGACCAACGACGGTGCAGTGATGGCGGTGCCTCCGCCACCGATTGATGGCCTGGGCAACTCCGGCGGTTTTGCGCTGCGCCTGCAGGATCGCGCCGGCCTGGGCCGCGAAGCATTGATCGCAGCCCGCGATCAGTTGTTAGGGCAGGCCAATGGCAACCCGAAAATCCTCTACGCAATGATGGAAGGCCTGGCCGAGTCGCCGCAATTGCGGGTGGTGATCGACCGTGACAAGGCCCGCACCCTGGGTGTGAGTTTCGAGTCGATCAGCCGTGCATTGTCAGCCGCGTTCGGTTCGGAGGTGATCAACGACTTCACCAACGCTGGCCGTCAGCAGCGTGTGGTGGTGCAGGCCGAGCAGGGCGACCGGATGACCCCGGAAAGCGTGCTCAAACTGTACGTGCACAACAGCGCGGGCAATCTGGTGCCGCTCAGCGCCTTCGTCACCACCCACTGGGAGGAAGGTGCGGTGCAACTGGTGCGCTACAACGGTTATCCGTCGATCCGAATCGTCGGTGATGCCGGGCCGGGATATAGCACCGGTGAAGCCATGGCGGAAATGGAGCGAATCGCCGCGCAATTGCCGGCGGGTTTCAGCTACGAGTGGACCGGGCTGTCGTATCAGGAAAAGGTCTCCAGCGGTCAGGCGACGCAACTGTTCGCGCTCGCGATCCTGGTGGTGTTCCTGTTGCTGGTCGCACTCTATGAAAGTTGGGCAATTCCCCTGACCGTGATGCTGATCGTGCCGATCGGTGCCATCGGTGCGGTACTCGCGGTGATGGTCGCCGGCATGCCTAACGACGTGTACTTCAAGGTTGGCCTGATCACCATCATCGGTCTGGCAGCGAAGAACGCAATCCTCATCGTCGAGTTCGCCAAAGAACGTTGGGAGAAAGGTTACAGCCTGCGCGATGCTGCCATCGAGGCCGTACGCCTGCGCTTCCGGCCGATTGTCATGACCTCCATGGCTTTCATCCTCGGCGTTGTGCCGCTGGCGTTGGCGACCGGGGCCGGGGCGGCGAGTCAGCGTGCAATCGGTACCGGTGTGATCGGCGGCATGCTCAGCGCGACGTTGCTGGGTGTGCTGTTCGTACCGATCTGTTTTGTCTGGGTGCTATCGATGCTGCGTAGTAAACCGGCCCCCATTGAACAACCCGCTTTGACTCAGGAGTGACTCATGCGTATTTCAGCTTTTTCTACGCTGGTGATCGCCATGCTGCTGGGTGGTTGCTCGTTGGCGCCCACTTATGAGCGGCCCGTTGCGCCGGTTGCGGATAACTGGGCGGGTGAGTCGATGAAGCAGGGCAGTCCGATCAACCAACTGGTGTGGCAGACGTTTATCGTCGATCCCGACCTGCGCCGCCTGGTGGTGATCGCTCTCGAGAACAACCGCTCACTGCGCCAGACGCTTCTGGATATCGAGCAGGCCCGGGCGCAATACCGCATCCAGCGTGCCGACCGGGTACCGGGGTTGAATGCCAACGCAGCGGGCAATCGCCAGCGCTTGCCGGCGGATTTGGCCAACGACGGCCGGGCGGGCGTTGCCAGCAACTATCAGGTCGGCCTGTCGCTGCCTGAGTACGAGTTGGATCTGTTCGGTCGGGTGAAGAGCCTCAGTGACTCCGCGTTGCAAGAGTACCTGGCCACCGAAGAAGCCGCACGCGCGGCGCAGATCGCACTGATCGCCGAGGTCAGCCAGGCTTATCTGGTTCACGATGGCGCCCAACGTCGTCTGGATCTGACGCAACAAACCCTAATCAGCCGCGAGTACTCGTTTGTCCTGATCAGCCAGCGCCGCTCGAACGGTACGGCGACCGCGCTGGATTACCAGGAAGCACTGGGATTGGTGGAGCAATCGCGCGCAGAGCAGGAAAGCAATCTGCGGCAGAAGCAACAGGCCTTTAACGCGCTGGTTCTGTTGCTCGGCACCAAAGATGCGGCGAAGTCGATTCCCGAACGGTTGCAGAAGGAGCCGATGCTGGTTCAAGACATCGCGCCTGACACCACCTCGACGCTGATCGAACGCCGACCGGACATTCTCGCCGCCGAGCATCGTCTGCAGGCGCGCAATGCTGACATTGGTGCGGCGCGCGCGGCGTTCTTCCCGCGTATCAGTCTGACGGGCAGCTTCGGCACCTCCAGCGCGCAAATGTCCGGTTTGTTCGACGGTGGATCACGTTCCTGGAGCTTTGTCCCCAACCTGTCGTTGCCGTTGTTCGATGCCGGACGCAATCGAGCGGGGTTGAGTCTGGCCGAAGCCCGCAAGGACTCTGCGGTGGCGGCGTATGAGGGCACGATTCAGACGGCGTTCCGCGAGGTCGCCGATGCACTGGCCGCTACCGACACCTTGCGCCGGGAGGAAGCCGCCCGACGCGCGCTGGCCAATACCAGCAGCGAGACGCTGAAACTGGCCAAGGCCCGTTATGAAGGCGGCATCGACAGTCACCTGCGTTACCTCGACGCCCAGCGCGCCAGCTTCGTCAACGAGACGGCATTCATTGAGGTCAGCACTCAGCGCCAGATTGCCTTGGTCGATCTGTTCCGCTCGCTGGGCGGGGGATGGTCATCGCAAGCAATGGCCAGATAAGACGCTGGCAAGCGCTCCTTGGGTTGGCGCATCCAACCTGTTTTTTTAGCCCCGTGGACCGTCAGGTCGCGGGGCTCTTTTTTTGGAGGAGTGAGGAGTAGGGATTATTGGGGACGTACTACGCAGGCAGCGCCATGCAGGAACATCTGCTCCAGCACATTGGCTGAGTTGGCACTTGCCGCGCGCCCACGGCGTTCCGCATCGACCATGCCGAAGATCATGGTCAGGAACAGTTCAGTGAAGACCGCAGCGGTGACATCAATGCGGAAGGCGCCCAATTGCTGGCCGCGCAGAAAGAATGCATCAAGGGCATCTGCATAAGACTGCCAACGATCACCTTCGCCATTTACCGCGAAGGTGTCGGGGCGATACTGAAAGAGCAGGAAGACCAGCATTTCACGATGCGCCAAGTGCTCATTGATCAGACTTCGCAGCGCTTCCACCGGCTCGCCGTGCAACAGGTCGGTCGTGGTGGTGATCTGGTTGAGCACCGTCTCTCCATGGCTTTCCATCATCTGCACCAGGTTGTCACGGGTGCCGCAAAAGCGGTGCAGGGTGGCCTTGCTCACGCCAGCGGCTTCAGCCAGTTCCTTGAGCGTCGCACGAGGGCGATCAACGATGGCCAGAGCCAACGCCTTGATGAGTCTTTCGTCTTGGGGAGTCAGGGACATCAGTAGGTCTCGGATCGAATTTCAATGCTGGAATTGTGCAGGAAAAGCTCATTACTGCAACGAAAACCACAGAACAGGAGGAGATTACTTCATTTGAGACATTATTTGCTCAGTTGTGGCTCTCAAGGTTGCCCACATCAATAATGTTTTTGAGTGTCATGATCTGCAAAAAACATGGCGTGATCTGCCAAGCTTTTGCATCTGCCAGTACCCAGAATCGAAACCCTCAATAACAAAAGACACTGCATTTGGCTCCCGCCAGATGACGGAGGTTTCCGATGCGCCCGATTCTTTTTTCCTGCCTGGCCGTGACCCTGATCTCACTCGCCATTTACTCCATTCATAGCTTCTACTCGCGGGGTTCCTATGGCGCTTTTGGCTCCGCGGTATCCAGGCACGTGGCGGTCTCCCAGCCGAATTATCCCGTCGCCAGCATGGGCGAAGTCTTCAGAAGTTTTTGATAAACCGCCGTTTCCGAGCTGAAGAACGCCGATTTCAATACCCTGGAAATGCCAGTAAGGGCTCCCCAATGTGCGACCTCATCCACTACCGTGTCGAAGACGGTCTGGCCCTGATAGGCCTGAACCGTGCACCGGTCAACGCACTCGATCAGTCATTGCGCGCAGCTCTCATCAATGCCTGCGAGCGCGCTGCTGCCGACATTACCGTGGGGGCCATTATTCTCTATGGCGCACAGGGGCTGTTCAGTGCCGGTGCCGATATCAAGGAGTTTGGCACCGAGGCCTGCTTTGCCGAACCCAGCTTGCCCGGCACCCTGACACGCCTGAGCGAAATCCATAAACCGTTGGTTGCCGCGCTCGGCACACTGGCGCTGGGAGGAGGGCTGGAGCTGGCCCTGGCCTGTGGATACCGGATTGGCGAGCCGGGCGCGCGCATGGGACTGTCGGAAATCAATCTGGGCCTGTTACCCGGCGCTGGCGGAACTCAACGCCTGCCCAGGCTGATCGGCGCCGAATCGGCACTGAACCTGATTCTGTCCGGTGAACAGATCGATGCTGAGCGCGCTCGCATGCTAGGCATCCTCGACCGCATCGCCACCAGTGCCGAGCAATTGCTGGATGAAGCGCGTGCTTATGCCCATGAGCTGATCGACTGCGGCGCCCCGGCGCGGCCGGCAGAGGCCTGGCCAAACCCCGCCGAAGACCTGCCGGATGATTTCCTCGCGCGTTACCGCGTTGAGCATGAACCCCGCTGGAAAAGCCGTCTGGCGCCACGTCTGGTGCTCTCTGCGTTGGAAGCAGCCTGCCTGTTGCCGATGGAAGAAGGGCTCGTGCGGGAACTGACGTTGTTCAAGCAGGCTGAGGCGTCACGCCAGTCCAGGGCGCTGCGCCATGTGTTCTTCGCTGAACGTGAAGCCCGGCGTATTCCGCAGATCGAGGCAGCCGTTGCACTGCGCAAGATCAACAAGATTGCGGTAATCGGTGCCGGCACCCTCGGTTGTGGTATCGCCATGAACTTCGCCGATGTCGGCATTCCCGTGGCGTTAATGGACCTAGATGGTCGTACGCTGAATCGTGGCCTCGAGCGAGTTCGCGAAAACTATCAACTTAGCGTCAAGCGCGGAAAGCTGAGCGCCGTACAAGTGCAACAGCGGATGGAGTTGTTGTTTGGCACGCTCGACTATGCAGACCTGTCTGATGCCGACCTGGTCATCGAGGCGGTGTGCGAGAAGATGGAAATCAAACAGCAGGTGTTTCTCTCTCTGGAGAAGTTCTGCAAGCCGGGTGTCATTCTCGCGACCAACACCTCATCGCTCGATATCGACGCGCTCGCGGCGACCGTTTCCCGCCCGCAAGATGTGATTGGTCTGCATTTTTTCACTCCTGCCAACGTCATGCGTCTGGTGGAAATTGTGCGTTGCCAAGCCACGGCGCCGGACGTGGTGGCCACCGCCATGGACATCGCCGGGCGTATCGGCAAGCTTCCGGTCATCTCGGGGAACGGCGCAGGTTCTATTGGCAATCGCATGCTCGAACCTTATGCCCGCGAAGCCCATCGCCTGGTGTTGGAGGGGGCGACACCGGCACAGGTCGATGCTGTGCTGACCGGTCTGGATTTGAACATGGGTGTATTCAGCATGCTGGATCTGGCCGGTATCGATGTGAGTTTCTTGATGCGCGAGGCTAATCGCGCGGCCATTGCCCATGACCAAAGCTATTGCTGCCTCGCTGAAGAACTGTATGCCTTGGGGCGATACGGTCAGAAGAGTGGGCGTGGCTTTTATCTCTACGAAGGACGTAGCCGTACGGAAGACAAAGAGATCGTCACGCTGGCCGAACAGCTTGCCAGGGAACTCAACGTTACCCGGCGTTGCATTGAAGACCTGGAGATCCATGATCGTTGCTTGTTCACGATGATCAACGAGGGGATCCGCTTGCTGGACGAAGGCATTGCCTTGCGCGCCAGCGACATTGATCTGGTGTGGATCAACGGCTACGGATTTCCCGCCCATCTCGGCGGCCCGATGCATTACGCAGAACAGTTGGGCCTGGACACGGTGCTCAATCGCATCCTCCACTATCGCCACGTGCAGGGCGAATACGGCGAGATGTGGTTCCGACCGGCGGCGCTGCTGGAGCGTCTGGTCGCCGCCGGCAAGTGTCGCATCGAAAAAATCTGAAAAATCCTCTTTCTCCGGGGGAGGGCCAGGATAAGGGCGACCACGCATCACCCATACCCTGGCCCGAACCCGGAGGAAGGGGGCCTGTCTGCCTGTAAAACGCGCTAGCGCAAGACGTACCGTCATTCTTTTCGAGGTGTATTGATGACTCACGATTTCGCCCAGAACTTTTCCCTTGCCGACCGAACCGTGTTGATCACCGGTGCCTCCAGCGGCATCGGTGCGCACCTGGCACGGGTCGCCGCTCGTGCCGGCGCCCGGGTGGTTCTGACTGCGCGGCGCCTCGAAAGGCTTGAACAAGTGGCCAGGGACATTGAGTGGGAGAGCGGCCAGGCGCTGTCGGTCGCACTCGACGTCACTGACCGGGCCAGCGTCGAGGCGGCCTTCGATGTTGCCCAGACGCATTTCGGCGTGGTCGACGTGGTCCTCAATAACGCCGGCATTGGCAACGGCCAGCGCCCGCTGGAGATCAGTGAAGAGCAGTGGCGCGCCATGCTTTCGACCAATCTGGACGGTGTCTGGCGGGTGGCTCAGGTCGCCGCGCAACGGCTGGCCAAGGCCGGGCGTGGCGGTAGCATCGTCAACGTTGCCTCGATTCTTGGATTGCGCGTCGGAACCGGTTACAGCCATTACTGCGCCGCAAAAGCCGGCGTGGTGCAATTGACCAAGTCACTGGCGCTGGAGCTTGCGCGGTACAACATCCGGGTCAACGCCATCGCGCCGGGCTACTTCAAGACCGAAATGAACGAAGACTTTTTCGACGGCGACAAGGGCAACAGCTACATTCGTGAGCTGGTGCCCATGCGCCGATTGGGCGAGCTGCACGAACTGGCAGGCCCCTTTCTACTGCTGGCGAGCGACGCCGGTACATTCATGACTGGCAGCGTGCTGGCCGTGGATGGCGGCCATCTGGTCAGCAGCATCTGATGATCCACTCAGTGACTGGCCACCAAAAGGGCCAGCGCAGTGCAAGCCGTCTCGGTTTCGGCCCTCAGGCGTTGCAGATCGCCATGGGCAGACCACGCAATGGTCAACCCATCGACCAGATGAATCAGCAGTCGGCTCACAGCCTTCAAAAACGCCTCTTCCAACTCAGCCCCCATGGCTCGTTCCAGCGCCTGCTCCGTCGCCTCGATGGCCACTGAGTAGATCTTGCTCGCCATTTCGAGGTCATTGCGCATCGCCCAGAAGAACAACTCTATCTGCGCCTTGGCCGCGTCCGGATGGTCGATGAACCACGTGATCAATTGCCGTAAAACTTCCGCCGCGGTTTCAGCGGCTGTCGTCCCGGCAGGCACATGCTCCAGGGCTTGATGAGGCAGATTGAACAGCGATTCGTAGACTGCATAAAAGAGATCGTTCTTGGTGTGGAACACGTAGTGCAACGATGCCAAGGGACAACCGGCCGCCGCCGCAATGCGCCGGGTAGTCGCATTGGCGACGCCGTGTTCGGCAATCACCTTGACCGTCGCTTCAACGAAATCCTGCCTGCGTAATTCAGCGCCCATTCTGGCCATAGATCAGCAATCTCCAATATTTCCTGACGCCCCGTGGTGGCGGTGGGCGGTGTCGACGCTAGCGGATGCTACAGCAACGAATCGCCAAACGTCATGGATGCCTGTGCGTTGCGAAACCGTTGCACCATTATTGGTAACGAGTGTTTCGTTAATTCCCGGTTTGGTGCGTGCCAACGAAACACCTAGCTACGTTTTGAGAAACCATCGTTGGCCAAATCTTCCCGAGGTTCCCCCAATCGATTGATAAAAAACAACTATTTCCAACGCTGTGGATCTTGGCACCGGCCTTGCTTTGATCAAACGACTTGGTCATTTGATCAAGTCAGATGATTAGGTTAGCGCAGGCAACGTGTTACCGCCTTAAAAACGGACACATTGCTGATCAAGGCCCACGAGGATCCTCCAATGAACACAGTAATTGAGTGCCCCAATAATGAAGTCTTCACACGGGGCGGGATCAGACATCTGATTGCGGCCATCGCCGCATCGGCTTTCATCTGTACGGGGCAAGCGGCAGAAAAGGATCCTGCGTTGCTCGGTACCCAATTGACCCCACTGGGAGGCGAGGTCGCGGCGAGCGCCGATGGTGTCATTCCGGCCTGGACGCCACCAGGCCCACAGGGTGCCAGCTGGAGTCATGGCCAAGTGCGCGGGCAGCAATGGAAGTTCAAGGACGACAAACCGCTGTTCAGAATCGATTCGGGCAACGTCGCGAAATACGCCAGCAAGCTTTCGCCTGGCCAGGTGGAAATGTTCAAAAAGATTCCGGGTTACCGGATGGATGTGTACCCGACGCGTCGCAGTTGTGGCGTACCCGATTTCGTTGCAGAAAACACCAAAAAGAACGTCGGTTTCGCCAAACTCGACGGCGATGGCCTGGCGCTGCAGGAAGCCTACGTGCCCGGTATTCCGTTTCCGTTTCCGACCTCGGGTGCCGAGGTCATGTGGAACATGAAAATGCGCTACCGCGGCGTCGGCTTCGATATGTCGAAAACCGTTTCCGGGATTTCGCCACGCAAGGGCAGTGAAGACTGGCTGCGAACCTCCACCGACTGGTTCATGTACACGCCATGGGGAGTGAAGGGCAGTGCGCTGTTTTCCTCATTCGATCGCCTCGAAGTCGCGACCTACTTCAGCTACTCCGACCCCGCAGCCCTTGCCGGGCAGGCCGGGGTGGTGACTACCAAGGCTGGCGAGCAAGCCACCACGTTCTACTACTTCCCGGGCCAGCGCCGCGTACGTCGCATGCCGGCGTATTCCTACGATGCGCCGCAAATCGGTCTCGATAACCAGTACACCATCGATGAGTCCAATGTGTTCTTCGGCCCGATGGATCGCTTCGACTGGAAGCTGGTCGGCAAGCAGGAAATGCTCGTGCCCTACAACTCGTTCGGTGCCTACGACAACTCGGCGAAGATCGAGGATGTGGCCAAGCGCGACTTCATCGCCCCCGAATCGCGCCGCTATGAAATGCACCGTGTCTGGGTGGTCGAGGCTACCGTACGCCAGGGCATGCGCCATCAGGCGCCGAAGCGCCTGTTCTACATCGACGAAGACAGCTGGAACGCGCTGATGGCGGTGGATTACGACAAGCAAGGGCAAATCTGGAAAGTCCGCGAGGGTTACACGATCCCGGTCTACGAGACTGGCACCTGCGATATGGAAGCCCAGGCGCAATACAACCTCGTTGATGGTCGCTACCTGTACGACATGACATCAATTGGTACCGGCAAGAACGACCATCGCTGGCTGACCGATAGCGCCAACAACCCTCGTCTGAAACGCGACTTCTACACCTCAGACAATCTGCGCGCCACCAGCGAACGCTAACAGCAGTTTCCGGGAACAGACATGAAAAAAATAATCAGTAAAACCTCAGGTCTTGTCATCGCGTGTGCAACCCCATTTGCCATGGCGTTCACCTTTGAAACCGAAAACATTCACGGCTCATTTGATTCCACCCTCGCCGTGGGCATGGGGCTGCGCACCGAGTCTCGCGACTGCAACCTCATCACCAGTGGCGCCAGCGGGCACAACCCTCCCAGCGGTTGTCTGTCGCCCAGCGCCAATATCGGTGATCAGGGCGACCTGAACTACGACAGGGGAGACTTGTTCACCAACTACATCAAGGGCACCCATGAATTGGTGCTGAAGTTTCCCGAAGACTACACGTTCATGGCGCGCGGTAGCTGGATCCGTGATTTTGCGGCGACCGACACCAGCGGCGCGTTGTCGGCCAACCGGCCAGAAGGCGTCGGCAACGACGGCCTCACCAGCGATGCTCGGGATGATCTGGAGTTCAAGGCTCGCCTGCTCGATCTGTGGGTGAGCAAGAGCTTCGATGTCGGTGACCAGCGTGTCCGCGCTCGTCTGGGCAATCAGGTAATCAACTGGGGCGAGAGCTTGTTCGCTGCCGGCGGCATCAACAACACCAACGCTTACGATGTCATGGCGTTGTCGCGACCCGGCACCCAGCTCAAGGAAGCCCTGCTGCCGGCGCCGATGTTGAGCCTCGCGTCCGGGCTCGGTTCCGGCGTAAACATCGAGGCGTATTGGCAATTCAACTGGAACAAAAGCGAGTTACCACCCGTGGGCAGTTACTGGTCCACCACCCACGCGCTGGGCGAGGGCAGGGGCGCCTACGGTTACGACGAAAAAGACGCACGCAACGGCGGCCAATGGGGTGTTTCGCTGCGCTGGCAGCCAGACAACACCGATCTCAACCTTGGCCTGTATGTGATGCGTTATCACGACAAGCTGCCGTCACTGACGATGCAGGTGCTGGACCCGGAAACCTTCGCCCTGGCGCAAACATGGGAGTACCCGGAAGACCGCATGATGTACGGCATCAGCGCCAATATGCCGATCGGCGACTGGGCGGTGGGCACAGAACTGTCATACCGTCCCAAAGACGCGGTACCGCTCAACCCGGTAATCGACGCCTGTGCCAGCAACGGTGGCAAATGCTGGAAAGACGAAAAGAAACTGCAATGGCACCTGACCGGCATCTACAGCATGACGCCGTCCAACTCGCCGACATTGCTCGACTTCACCGGTGCCAGCACCGGCACGCTGTTGAGCGAACTGGTGGTCGTGAAATACCCGGGCCTGCATAACGACTACGCCGGCGAACCGATTGCCGCCGGCCTCAATACCTGGCAACTGGATCCGGCCATCCCGCCAAGCGCCAAGGGCAACAAAACCTCTTCCGGGATCAGCCTCGATTTCAGCCTGACGTATGACAACACGCTGATTCCTGGCTGGCAGGTCACGCCGGGGGTGTTCTATTCGCGATCAATCAAGGGACGCACACCCAATCTGTCGGCGACGTTCACCGAAGATGCCAGCAGCATGAACCTGTACCTCAACTTCGTGCGCAATCCGGCGAGCTGGCAGATCTCTGCCAACTACGCGAAGTTCATGGGCGGCAAGACCCCTTACGATCAACTGCTGCGTGATCGTGATTACGTCGGTCTTGTGGTTTCCCGAACCCTGTGAGGCGCGCCGTGAATAGTTCGCTGAAAATGACAGAAACCAAAGTGCGCGGCGTGTTGCCGCGCATCGAGCAGTGGTTGTTTACCCATCGCCTGTTGACGCTGTTGAGCCTGGCCGTGTTCACCGTGGGCATGGCCTGGTTTGCGGTGCAGTTGCGCATGGAAGCCGGGTTTGAGAAACAGCTGCCCATCGGCCATGAGTACATCGAAACCTTCGAGACGTATCGCAATGATCTGCTCGGTGCAAACCGGCTCACGGTAGTGGTCAAGGCTCGGAGTGGAACGATCTGGAGCAGAGCAGGGCTCAAACGTCTTTATGATGTAACCCAGGCCCTGATTTTCCTGCCCAACGTCTCGCGCAGCAGCGTGCGTTCATTATGGACGCCCAACGCGTTCGTCAACGAAATCACCGAGGAGGGCTTTCGTGCCGATCCATTGGTGCCGGGCACGGTGACGCCTGAGAGTCTCGATGAGGCGAGCATTGCAATGATCGCCGACTCGACGGCGCAGGGCGGCTTTATCGGAACACTGGTGGCTCGCGATCAGGGCAGCGCGATGATCACCGTGGATCTCAACGAATTCGATGCTGACGGCCAACGCCTCGACTATGTGGCGTACAACCGGGTCCTGGAGCAAAAAATTCGCAGTCAGTTTGAAGACAAAGACTTCGAGCTCCAGATCATCGGTTTCGCCAAGCAGATCGGTGACATTGCCGAAGGTGCCTCGGCGGTTCTGGAGTTCTGCCTGCTGGCGCTACTGCTGACGGCTGCTGCGGTGTACTGGTATTGCCATTCGCTGCGTTTCACGTTGCTGGCGGTGGGCTGTTCGCTGGTGTCGTTGATCTGGCAGTTTGGCGCCCTGCGTTTGCTCGGCTACGGACTTGATCCACTGGCGGTTTTGGTGCCTTTTCTGGTGTTTGCCATTGGCGTGTCCCATGGCGTTCAGCAGATCAATTTCATCATCCGTGAAATCGCCTGCGGCAAGTCGGTGGAGGGTGCGGCACGGGCCAGTTTCAGCGGGTTGCTGATCCCAGGCACGCTGGCTTTGGTGACCGCATTCGTGTCGTTCGTGACGTTGTTGCTGATCCCGATTCCCATGGTTCGGGAGCTGGCCATCACCGCTTCGCTCGGGGTGGCGTTCAAGATCATCACCAATCTGGTGATGCTGCCGGTGGTGGCGTCGATGCTGCGAGTCGACTCGGGCTACGCCGCGGCCGAAGAAATTTCCCGCCAGCGTCGTGCCCGTTGGTTGCACGGTTTTGCCCGATTGACCGAATGGCACAACGTGCGCTGGGTGCTGGGCATGGCCGTGCTGATCTTTGTCACGGCGGCCTGGCAGAGCCATGATCGGGTTGTCGGCTCCTTGCAAGCCGGTGCACCGGAGTTGCGCGAGGACGCACGCTTTAATCGCGATGCGGTCTCCATCGCCAGCAACTATGACATCGGCCTGGATTGGCTCAGCGTGGTCTTCGAGGCCAAAGTCGACGCAGGGCCGAACGCCTGCGAAGACGTCGCCCTCGGCCAGTACCAGGATCGCTTTGTCTGGGCGATGCAGGGCGTGCCAGGGGTGGTGTCGGTCACCTCGTTCTCCAACAGTCTGCGACAGTTCAACGAGGGCTATAACGAGGGCAACCCGAAAATGAACGCGGTACCCATCGACCCGACCAACTACTCATCGATGGCCGCCGAGGTGGCTCGCGTGCCAGGAATGATGCGTCCCGATTGCAGCATGACGGCGGTGCATCTGTTTCTCGCCGATCACAAGGCGACGACCATTCACCGAGTGATCGCCGCCGCCAAGGCATTTCGTACTCAGTTCACTCAGGATGGGGTGAGCGTACGCCTGGCTTCCGGCAATGCCGGGGTTATCGCTGCGATCAACGAAGAGGTGGAACGCAGCGAGCTGCCGATGATGCTTTACGTCTATGCCGCGATCGCTCTGCTGGTGTTTATCGTCTACCGCGACTGGCGCGCCGTGCTGGTGTGCTGCCTGCCGCTGACACTCGGCACCTTCATCGGCTACTGGTTCATGAAGGAGCTGCAAATCGGCCTGACCATCGCCACCTTGCCGGTAATGGTACTGGCCGTCGGCATCGGCGTGGATTACGCCTTCTACATCTACAACCGTCTGCAACTGCACCAGGCTCTAGGGCAGCCGATCACCAAGGCCGTCGAGCACGCCTTGCTGGAGGTGGGTGTGGCAACGATTTTTACCGCCATCACGCTGGCAGTGGGCGTGGCCACCTGGGCGTTTTCCGATCTCAAGTTCCAGGCCGACATGGGCAAGCTGTTGGCCTTCATGTTCCTGGTCAACATGGTCATGGCCATGACCGTACTGCCTGCATTCGCCGTGTGGCTGGAACGGACATTCCCACGGCGGCGCCCGGTGCGCCTGATCGGCTCACTGGTGCATTGAGGAGACCCCGATGCGAAACCTGATTCCTTTGATTGTTCTTATGTTGCCGGCATTGCTACAGGCTTCTCCCTTGCCGGCCGTACCCGCGACGCAAACCGCCAACGCCAGTGCCGCCACGCTGTTGAGCGCTTCCTGGGCCGGGGAGCGAACCGTTGCCGTCGGCGATCACGGCATGGTGTTGTTGTCGGATGACCACGGGCAGCGCTTTCGTCAGGCGACTTCCGTACCGTTGTCCACTCCGTTGACCGGTGTTTCCTTTGCCGATGCCAAACAGGGTTGGGCCGTCGGCCACTGGGGAGCAATTCTCGCCACTAGCGATGGCGGTGATGTCTGGCAGGTTCAACGATTATCCAGTGCAGAAGACCGGCCATTGTTTGCCGTGCACTTCTTCAACCCGACGCAAGGCGTCGCAGTGGGGCTGTGGTCGCTGGTGCTGACAACCGATGACGGCGGCAAGACCTGGATCGAACAGAAAATCGACGCGCCACCCGGATCGAGTCGTGCCGACCTGAATCTGATGGGACTGTTTGCCGATGAAAAAGGGCGCTTGTATGCCACCGCAGAGCGCGGCCAATTGTTGCGCTCCGACGATCAGGGCAAGCACTGGCGCTACCTGGATACCGGCTACAGCGGCACGTTGTGGACGGGGGCTGTCCTGAGTGACGGCTCGCTGCTGGTGGGCGGACAACGCGGCACGCTGCTGCATGGTTCCGCAGACGGCTCGAGCTGGCAGCGCGTGCCGCTGCAAAGCAAAAGTTCAGTCACAGCCATCGATGTCTCAGAGCGAAAAGTCATCGCGGTGGGACTCGACGGTTTGATTGTGCGCAGTGACGACGGTGGACAGAGTTTTCACGAGCAACCCAGCGGCGACGGTGTTTCGCTCACGGCGTCGCTGCTGAACAGTGACGGCTCACCGATTCTGTTTTCACGACGAGGCGTCGTCCCTCAGCACTGATGCCGCTGCGATGTCGGGAGGCTAGCGCGATGCCCGTTTCCCGACATTTGGCTTGGTCATTTTCTAAAACTTCCTGATGATTTTCGGCCGGTTCCCCCGTGCCTGAAAGCGTTTTTTCACGCGCAAAATAATAAACATAACAGTTGTTGCGTTAAATAATTTTGCTTGTTAGAGTCGATCTCAAATAACAAGACGCAGAACGTTGCAAAGCGCAACGGCCTGCCATTCTCGATGGAGGTACTCTGATGATCTCGCTCAAATCGACGCTTACCCTGCCAGCTGCCGGGCTCTCCGGCTTCGAAACACCGCTGACAGAAGAGGAGGCTGCGATTCAGGCCTCCGTCCACCGCTTCGCCAAAGAGGTGTTGCGCCCCTTGGGGCGTGAGCTGGACCGCATGACACCGGAAGAGGTGATTGCCCCAGGCTCGCCTTACTATTCGATGTTCAGCGAGTTCGCCAAGTTGGGTCTTGATCCGGCGCTGTTGGCACAGTTGCCACCGGATATGGCGATACGGATCGAATCACTGATCGGCGAAGAACTCGGTTGGGGCGATGCCGGCCTGGCAGTTTCCCTTGGCTGTGCTGACTTCCCGCTGCAAATGGCCGTCGCCGCCGGCAATACCGAATTGGCCGAGCTCTGCCAGGGCCGGATCGGTTGCTGGATGGCCACCCAACCCGATCGTGGTAGCGACAACCAGATCTTCGATATGGCGCGTGACTGGCCGGCAGGAAAGCCTGGAAATATCGGCAACCTGACCGCCAAAGTGGTCGGCGATGAAATCATCCTCAACGGTCAAAGCTCGGCGTGGGTATCCAACGGAGCCGTCGCGCAGGTCGCGCTGGGTATGATCTGCGCCGATTACGGTGACGGTTTCTACGATGCCAACGGTCGGCCGCATGGTATTGCGGTGATCATTCCGCTTGATCTCAAAGGCGTGTCTAAAGGCAAGCCGCTGGACAAGATCGGTCAGCGTTCCCTGCCACAAGGCGAAATCTACTTCGACAGCGTGCGAGTGCCCCGGCGCTTTGCAATCGCCGAGCGCGAAAACTACTACGGCGCCGTCAGCTCTTCCTGGTCGTTTGCCGGCACGCACATGAGCCAGGTGTTCACCGGCGTCGCGCGCGCCGCATTCGAGATGGCGTTGCAGTACTGCCATGAACGCCGCCAGGGCGGTCATCAGTTGATCGACCACCAGATGACCCGCCTGCGTCTGGGCGAAATGCTGCGCCGTGTCGAGGCCGCCCGCGCTGTCGCCCGACGTTCGCTGAGCTTCGCGCGTCTGTCGCCGCAAACCCATCCCTACGCCACAGCTGCTGCCAAGGTCACGGTGACCGAAGAGGCGATGGCCGTTGTGCAAGAAGCCTTCCGCCTGTTCGGTGGCAACGGCACCACCCGCGAATACCCGATCGAGAAGCTATTGCGCGACACCCAGTCCTCATTGATCGAGGACGGCGAAAACCGTGTCCTGACCATGCGTCTGGGGCTGCTGGCCCAGCAGCTTTATGCCGAAGGCTGGGCGAACAACTGACCCTGAAGATTCACCCGACATCACTCATCCAATAACAACAATGAGGTACATCCCGATGGCCAAATATCCTGTGGTTGTCTACGGCGCCAGTGGTTACACCGGCATGCTGATCATGGACTGGTTGATCGACCAGCACATCCCGTTCACCGCCGTGGCGCGCAACGCCGGCCGTGCCCAGGAAATGATGGCGCAACGCGTTGTCGGCCTGGAGTCGGCGACCTACGAAATCATTGAGTGCCCCCACGAGGTCGAAGCGTTGACTTCGGTGTTCAAAGGCGCGCGCGTGGTTTGTAACACGGTCGGACCATTCATCAATTTTGGCCTGACCGCCGTTGAAGCGGCATTGAAGGCCGGCTGTCATTATCTGGATCCTGCCGGTGAGCAAGCGCACATTCGTGCCTTGCGCGACCAGTTTGGCGAGCTATACCGCCAGGCTGGGCTGCTGCTGTCCCCATCGCTCGCGTACATGTACACCTACGCCGAGATCGCCGCCGAGCTGGCCCTGGAAACTCCGGGCGTCGATTCGCTGGAAACCGCAACCCTGACCCGTGGGCCACGTACCGGTGCCGCCGGTGTGACCGTTGGTTCAACGGCCACCATTTTCGAAGGCATGCGCTACCCCGGCGCCTATCTGTGGGAGAAGGCACTGGTGCCATATGCGCCGAATACGAGCTTCAACGTGGTCTGTCCCGATCTGCTGGAGTCGGTGTTCTGCCTGCCATGGGGCGGCACTTCGTTGCCGGTGTTCTATGAGGAGGATAGCCGGGTGCGCAGTTGCATGTCCTGCGTTGGTTTCTACGACAACCCGGTGATGAAAATGGTCCACGGCCTGGGTGAGAAGTGGGAAGCCGAGTACAAACACCTGCCGAAAGAGCAGCAGGACGCGGTGATCAATAGCCTCGTGCAGTCGACCACGCCGAGCATGCCACCGCGCGAGCGCAGCACCTTGCAACGCACCGTCGACTTCGCGATCGGCCGCGGTCAGTTGACAGCGGTGCGTGCCACCGTGCACGGCATCACGCCCTACATCGCCACCGGCGCCTTGCACGCGGCAGCCGTGGTCAAGCTGTTGAACAACGATAGCGCCAAGGTCGGTTTTGCATCGGCCTCGAAAGCCTTCGGTCATCGCTACCTGCTGGGCTTCCTCGAACAGCGTGGCTTGGCTCGCGCAACCGTTACCCAACTGTGAAGTGACCGACATGGCGATTATTGATTTCTTCGACCGTGGCTGGCGGATCAATCCGCACGGCGCGGCGTATATCCAGGATGACCGGGTTTTCACCTTTACCGACGTCCGCAACTTGTCATGCCGTATCGCCAATGCACTGTTGGCCGAGGGTTTGCCCAAGAGCACCAAGGGTGCGATCTGGTCGGCCAACGATGCCGTGGCCTGGACGTGCACACTGGGTCTCTGGCGCGCCAACATGTGCTGGATTCCGGTTGGCGCTCGCAACAGTGCCGAAGAGAACCGTCATGTGCTCGATGCGTTCGACTGCGAGGTGCTGTTTTTCCAGAAGGAGTTCGCATCCATCATCGACGCGTTGCGCCCGAGCTTGCCGAAAATCCGTTTATGGATTTGCATCGACGAACATCTGCCCGAAGCACCTTCGCTTAAAGTCTGGATCGAAGGTCAGCCGAACACGCCACCCAAGGTCGAGTATCAACTCGACGATGTAGTGGCGATTTCGCCAACCGGTGGCACCACAGGCTTGCCGAAGGGTGTGATGAACACCCATCGCAGCATCCAGACGTTCTGTGCGCACTTCATGATCAACTTCCCTTATGGGGATGAGCATCCACCGGTCAACCTGGCGGCGGCACCGATGACCCATACTGCCGGCACACTGTCCCTGCCGTGCACCTCGCGGGGCGGCACCGTGGTAGTTATCACCAAGCCGGACCCGGCGCTGATGCTGGCGATGATTCCGAAGTACAAGGTCACCGAGACTTTTCTGCCACCGACGGTGATCTATCGCCTGCTGGATGTTCCAAATCTGGCGCAGAAGGTCGATTTCAGCTCGTTGAAATACTTTCTTTACGGCGCGGCGCCAATGTCGGTGGAGAAGCTCAAGCAAGCGATCGAAACCTTTGGCCCGGTGATGGCCGGCGGATACGGCCAGACCGAAGCGCCCGCATCGATTTCCAACCTGCCGCCCGCCGAGCATCTGCAAGGTGGACGACTGGCATCGGACGAGCGTCTGTCATCGGTCGGCCGCCCCAATCCGCTGATTCGCGTCGAGATCCTCAGCGACGCCGGGGAGATTCTCGCCCAGGGCGAGTCCGGCGAGATCTGCGTACGCGGTGACCTGGTCATGAAGGGTTATTACAAGGACCCGCAGAAAACCGCCGAAACCATCATCGACGGTTGGCTGCACACCGGTGATATCGGCCATCTCGACCCCCATGGCTACCTGCACATCACCGACCGCAAGAAGGACATGATCATCTCCGGTGGTTTCAACGTTTATCCGAGCGAGGTCGAGCAGGTGCTTTGGGCCCATCCGGCAGTGCAGGACTGCGCGGTGATCGGCGTGCCGGACGAGCAGTGGGGCGAGAGCGTCAAGGCCGTCGTCGAGCTGAGTGTTGGACAAAGCGTCACCGCCGAAGAGCTGATCAGTCTCTGCAAAGACCGACTCGGATCGGTCAAGTCTCCGAAAACTGTGGATTTCATTGATGCATTGCCACGCAGTCCTGTTGGCAAGGTGTTGAAGAAGGATCTGCGTGCCCAGTACTGGCAAAGCGTTGATCGGCAGATCTGACGTCGAGGAGTTAAATGATGGAACCCATTTACATAGCCGGCATCGCCATGACCCAATTCGGACGTCATCTGGAGCGTAGCCTTCAGGATATGGCTCTGGAGGCGTTGCAGGGGGCTCTGGCAGACGCCCGCGCCCAACGCTCCGACATCGAGGCAGTGTTTTACGCCGGCATCACCAACGGCCATCTACAAGGCCAGCTCTCCATCCCGGGGCAGGTGATGTGCAGCAAGATCGGCATCGAAGGTGTGCCGGTCTACAACGTCGAAAACGCCTGTGCCTCGGGCAGTACTGCGGTTCATCTGGCGGTGCAGAGCTTGCGCTCGGGGGCTACCGATGTGGTGTTAGCGTTGGGCGCCGAGAAAATGAACGTGCCGGACAAGTCGCGGGCACTGGCACTGTTCGAAACCGGCTGGGATGTTTCCACCGCCGAGGAGAACTACGCCACGCTGGTAAAAATGGGGGAGGGCATCGTTGTTCCGCCAGGCTCGGAGTCTGATCGCCCGTACAGCAAGTTCATGGCCATTTATGCCGCCATGTGCCGTTGGCACATGAAGACCTACGGCACCACACAGCGGCAGATCGCGGCGGTGTGTGCCAAGAACCATCAACACTCGGTGCACAACCCTTATTCGCAATTTCGCAAGACCTTCACCATCGAAGAGGTACTGGCGGCGCCACCGATCACCTATCCGATCACGTTACCGATGTGCGCGCCGTTGTCCGACGGCGCGGCCGCCGCGATCATTTGCACCGAGGCGGGCCTGAAACGCATCGGGGCCGATCCGAAACGTTGTGTGCGAATCGCCGCCAGCGTGATCCGCAGTTTCACCTTGCGTGGACTGGATGAGCCGCACAAGCACGTCAGCCTGTTGGCTGCGCGCCAGGCCTACGAGATCGCCGGGCTCGGCCCGCAGGACATGCATGTGGCCGAAGTTCACGACGCTTCGGCAATGGGGGAAATCATCCAGTCGGAAAATCTCGGACTGGCGCCGCTGGGGGAGGGTGGAATTTGCGCCGAACGGGGCGATTTCACCCTGGGTGGCCGCATACCGATCAATACCTCCGGCGGCCTGGAGTCCAAAGGTCATCCGCTCGGCGCAACGGGGATCGGCCAATTGTACGAGTTGACCACTCAATTGCGCGGGGAAGCCGGGGCGCGCCAGGTACACGGCGCGCGGCATGCCATCCAGGAAAACGGCGGCGGTCTTCAAGGTGTTGAGGAAGCAGCGGTCGCTATTCACATCCTGAGTCGATAGGAGCGCATCACATGTCCATGACCTATCAAGCGCAAGAGCTGGAAAGCCACTTTGCCGGCGGGCATTTCCGCCGGTTGGGTGGCTGGGTCGAGAGTCCGGTTGATCTGCAGCCGGAGCTCGAAGGCGATGTCAGCGCGGATGTCATCGTGATCGGTGCCGGTTTTGCCGGGCTGTCTACCGCCCTGGAGCTTACGGCGCTGGGTGCGAAGGTAATCATCCTTGAACAGGAATTTGCCGGTTTCGGTGCCAGTGGTCGCAATGCCGGTTATCTGGGCGGAAGCATCGGCATTGAGTTCGAGCTGTTCTTGAAACGTGTCGGTCACGAAAAGGCGAAAAACATCGTCAGGTTCTACGACGAAGGTGTCGCCTACGTCGAAGGCCGATTGCGCGAACTGGGTATCGACTGCGACTACAACGCCTCGGGAATCATCAGGGCGGGCATCCATCCTTCCCAGGAGAAAAAGCTACGCAAGAGTATGGCGGTTGGCGACGAACTTGGCTCCCGTACCGAGTTCCTGGATCAGGCTCAAATGCGTGCACGGGGGATTCCACCGGCGTTTCTGTTTGGCTGCCTGCAACGTCATGGCGGTACGTTGGACCCCGGAAAATACGTGATGGGGCTGCGGCGGGCGGCGCTCCAGGCAGGCGTGAAACTGTATGAGAATACAAAGTTGGTGTCGTATTCCGACGGGGCGACGATCACCTGCCAAACTACGCGCGGCCGCGCGATAGCTCCGATTTTGGTGCTTGCAACCAATGCCTATACGCCGCAAATCGGGCTTCTGCGCGACAAGATTGTTCCATTTCGGGTGTCGGCAGTCGAAACCGAGCCATTGTCTGCGCAGCAGTTGGCGTCATTGGGATGGGCAGGACGGGAAGGGTTGATGACACCGCACTGGACCATGGAAAGCCATCGTCTGACAGCGCGTAATACGTTGCTGCTGACCACCAAACGGCTCGGCTATGTCTACGGTTCCAAAACCCCGAACATTCCCGACGATGTTGCCTACCGCGAGCTGGAAAACACGCTGGGGGCACGTTTCCCGACTTTGCGCGGTATTGGTATTCAATCGTGCTGGAGCGGCTACGTCAGCATGGCCTACGACGCGTTGCCGGTGGTGGGCGAAACCGGAACCCACCACAACATTCTCTACACCGCAGGCTGCTCCGGACACGGCATCGCCACCCAGTCGCTGATCGGGCATCTGCTGGCGGAAAGAATCGGCGGTATCGAGCATCCGTTGCTCGCTGCGCTGCGCCACAAAACCCCGAAAACATTGCCAGAGCCGCTGCAATGGTGCGCCGTGAATCTGGCGCTAGGGGTGGCAAACAGCCTCGACGAATACACCAACCGCAAGGTTGCACGCACTCATCGTTAATCGCTGAGGGCACGTAGAACAACGCGTTAAAGGAAGACAACACGCTGATTTTCAGTGGTGGCACAGGCCTTGAAGTCATTGGCCGGGCAGGCGCTCGCCAGCAGAAAGACAAAATGGATTTTGTTTCTGCCACCGCTTTTTTTTACTGCCGCACGAACGCTCTGTCATGAGCGTTCAATCCAACAATAACGTTATGTGAGGCATCGATTATGAACACTGACGCCCCTCCAGATTTAAAACGAAGACAATTGCTCAAACTGGCCGGTGCTACAGCGGCGGTGGGATCGATTGGTTTGAACATCGGCCTGGCCAATGCCGCCGATACGCTTTTGAAAGACAGCTCGGACAATGTTCTCGACGTGGTGATCATTGGTGCAGGCCTTGCCGGTCTAACGGCAGCCCGCGATCTGCATCTGGCGGGTTGCCAGTCGCTGTTGGTGCTCGAAGCGCGCGATCGTGTAGGCGGGCGCACCCTTAATCACGATCTGGGTTCAGGCTACATCTCCGAGGTCGGAGGCCAGTGGATAGGCCCGGGGCAAACGGCTGTAGCGGATCTCGCCCGAGAGCTTGAGGTGGGCACCTTTCCGAGTTTCTACGACGGTGAAACCATCATCCTCGGCGGTGACGGACGTGTCGCCGTTGATTTGAAAGGCACGTTCGGCACCGATGAAGCCGTTTCGGCAAAGCTCAGTGAACTGTCGCGGGACGTGCCGTGCGGTACACCGTGGAAGTCACCCAGGGCCGCCGAATTGGACAAGCTCTCGGCAGGTGAATGGCTGGCTCAACAGAACATCAAGCCTGAGGATCGGGCAGGGTGGAACGCCAGTTTCCTCCTGACCTGCGGTGTTACGCCGGCAAAGATGGGCTTTCTGCATTTTCTGTCGATGATCAACTCGGCCGGTTGCGAATATATGCGGCTCGACTCAATCAAGGACAGCGCGCAGGGCACACGGATCGTCGGTGGTTCGCAGATTCTCAGCAGCAAGATGGCGCAGCTGTTGGGCGACAAAGTTCGCTTGTCCTGTCCAGTACGAAAGATTACCGACTGGAATCGCGACATCGTCAGACTCCAAACGGATCAAGGCGAGATACGTGCCCGGCGGGTGATCATGGCGATTCATCCCGCACTCTGCCAACGCTTGCAGTTCGATCCGCCGCTGCCCGAAGCCCGTGCAGCCTTGCAACGTGCCTGGCCGGCACACTCTCCGGCCCGCAAGACCGCGATGGTCTACCCGCGGCCTTTCTGGCGTGACAAAGGCTTGAACGGCCACATCATTCAGGTGGGGGGCCCGGTCATCTGGGCTTACGACAACTCACCGCCCAACGGTGAAATCGGAGTCATCAATGCATTCGTCATGAATGCGGCAGCACCTGCTGATCCTGAAGCCGCTAAACGTGTGCAGACCGAGATCTATGCGCGTGCCTTGGGGGACGAAGCGCTTAACCCCGTCTCCTACCACGATCATGACTGGGCGCATTTCGACCCATGGACGATCACTTGCGTGTCGCCGATTCCTCCAGGCTTCTGGTCGACTCATGGCGAGGCGCTGCGTCCACCCTGCGGCAATCTGTTCTGGTCGGGCACTGAAACTGCTGATATCTGGGCAGGCTACATGGATGGTGCCGTACGCGCCGGACACCACAGCGCCTTACAGGTGCTCAACGCCTTGCGTCGGGCATAGGAGGCGACAATGAAAAAAATCATAGCGTTTGGCGTCATCGCAGTCATTGCCGTGCTGTTGGCGATTTTCGGTCGTGACCTTCTCGATCTCTATCGCCTGCAGAGTTACATCACCACGTCCACTGAAGCGTACCAGACCGAACGTGGGAGCTGGCCGCATCTGACGGATGCCTGCACGGGTTGCCATGGCAGCAAGGGCAACTCGCTGAACTCGCCTTATCCGAGTCTGGCCGGACAGCCGGCCGCGTACCTGTCTGCGCAGTTGCACAACTTCGCCAGTGGGCAACGGGCTGCACCCAATATGGGGCCGTTGGCGATGACCCTCAGCCGCGATGATATTGATCTGCTGGCGAATTTCTATTCTCGGCAATCCGTCAGCGCGAATGTGGCTTTCAGCCCTGACGAAGGTCTGAAGGAAAAGGGCAAACAACTGGTGCAAACGAGAGGCTGTGCAGCCTGCCACGGTGGCCAGTTGATGGGGCACGACGCGTTTCCTCGCTTGGCCGCGCAAGGGCACGACTACCTTTTAGCGCAGCTCAACGCTTTTGCCACAGGTGAGCGCAATGAGTCCAGCGGCGCAATGAAAGCAATGGCGGCCGCGCTGTCAGCGGATGAGCGTAAGGCGATTGCCACCTACCTTGCCGCACTGGCTCCTCAACCCAAGTAAATCATCAAATTTTCTGTCAGATGTATCGAGGCTATCGTTATGGAACCGAGAAATATTGTGCTGTGCTTTGCCTGTTTCTTGCTGCTCGCGAATGGGCTGACCTTCGGCATCAAGTTTCTTAAAAAAAGAAACCTGCTACTGGCTCTCGAATGGTTTGTGGTCGCCTTTTCCGCGACAAACTTCCTGATATTTTTCCTCACCGGATCGGAGCATTCGTACCTCATTTCATACTTTTGTGATGCGTTCTCCAGAGCCTTCGGGATCCCGATCATTACGGTACTCGGGTTGATGGCGGTGACGCATACCTACAAGCCCTCAGTGCGCAAGGAACTCATGATGTTTGCCGGCGCCCTGGTGGGCACATTCGCTTTGATTTCCACCAAGGTTCTGATCACGCTCCTGCCGTATTTCTACGTGATGATGTGGGTGATGTTTTCGGTTTATCTGGTCTATTTCGCAGTGAGGCTCGCAAGCGCCGGAGAGTTCCTGCACGCGATCGGGGTGATATTTGGCATGCTCGCCTCACTGACCATTGCTTGCATTTATGACTTCTACAAAATCCCTGGGGACGACACTAACGTGCTGCTGAACTTCTATGTTCTTGCGCTGACTACTTGGGCTTATTTACTGGTGCACTTGTACTACGCGTATTGCGCCTTAGAGCGTTCGAAGAACTCAATGGCGCTTTTGCAGACACGCTGAGAGGTCTGTTTTTCAGGTATGCGAAGCCGCCATTCTGGCGGCTTTTGGCGTATGAAAGAGGAGGGCGGCGGGCATCCTTGCCCAGCGGGATCAGGGCACCAGATTCGCCAGATAGTGCGACAAGGCCTTGATATCCTCGTCGGACAACGCACCCGCCATAGCATTCATGGCTTGAGTCGGATCTTTGCGTTGGCCAACTTTGAAGGCTTTCAGTTGGTCCGTCAGATAAAGCTGCCCTTGTCCCGCGATGCGCGGAGCCAACGGGCCGCCAGACAATTTTTCGCCGTGACAGGCTGCACATCCATTGGCGACGACCACACGCTGACCTTGCTGTTGAAGAGCATCATCTTTCGTCGTGACTTCAGTTACGCCTGGTTTCTGTTCGGCGAAATAACTGGCCAGACGCTTGATCTGCTCATCTGTCAGATTCGCCGCCAGCGGACTCATCTGTGCACTGTGTCGGCGTCCTTCGGCAAACGCATGTAACTGGCTTTCGATGTACGCTGCGGACTGACCCGCAAGAGCGGCATACTGGGCGTCCCGCGGCTGGCCTCTTGCGCCATGACAGAGTGCGCAGGTGTCCTGCAATTGTGGCCACGCACCACCATCGGCCTGGTAATCAGCGTCATGCTGATCCACGGCATTCATAAAGCGGTATCCCGCCAACAGTTCTGGCCCATAGATCACTGTCGATCCCGCCAGCGCGGTTGTCACAGCGATTGCCCCAATCACGATAGTCCGCTTCATCAGACGTTCCTCCCCGGTTGAACCAACGCCTGTAGCGCTTCCATCGCCGCTCGATGGCCTGCGCGGATCGCGCCATCCATCGCCCCAGCCCAGATCTCCGCCGTTTCGGTGCCGGACCAGATCAGACGGCCAACGGCCGGGGTCAGGTATTCGCCCCATTGAGTCCAGAAACCGGGGGGCATTGGAGAAATGCAGCTCAGGGTCCATGGGTCGACTTTGCCCCAGTCCTGATCATGGAACTGGATCGGATGCAGGGCTTGCTCGCCCATAGCTTGGGCGTAGATCTCCGACAAGGTGTCCTGCGCCGCTTTGGGGTCATGGGGTAATTGCCCAGGCCTGATAAAGCCGCTCAGGACGCCCAGACTACCGTCCGCAGGGGAGTTGTCGTAGGCCCAGATCAGGGGGCCCTCCACTTGTACGATCTGCCCGTTAAGGCCTTGGTCTCGCCAGAACGGTCGCTCATAGACGTGTACGGTCTTGCGCATTGGCGCATGGGCCGGCCAACGTCGCTGCAGCTCGGCGCGCTCGGTTGGCAAAGGCGGATCGAAGATGATCTGATTGCACAGCGCCGGGCTCAGGGCGGCAATCACCTGCCGCGTGCGGATGATGCCCTGGTCGGTATGCAATTCGACGACATCACGATCCCAACCGACAATTTTGCGCACCGGACACGCCAGCCAGACTTTGTCACCCAGAGCCTGTGCCATCTTCAAGCTGAGGGTCTGAGAACCACCTACCAGCCGTGATTCCTGCGCGCCACCTTTGATGCCTTCGAGCTTTTCGAGGCGGCAGTCGGAGGAGTTGATCATCGCCAGGTAATGCAGCAGGCCCATGCCGGCCGGCGCCGTACCGAAGGTCAGACTCACGGACATGTTGAATCCGATCTTGTCTACGTTGCTGATGCCTTGTTCGGCTAGCCATTGGCCAACCGAGAGTTTGTCAAGCTCAGCAGCGTCCTTGGCTTTCCAGGGCGCTTTACTGGGAACACCTTCGGCCAGCTTGTTCAGTTTGCCGACGATTTCAGTGTTGGAATTCGGGCCATCGCTGACATCCTCTTGGATCTTTTCGTCGCCCATCAGATAAACCGCCTTGCCCTTGTAATAAGTAGGGAAGGTTGCGACATCGAGCTGCCTTGCCAGATCCGCAATCGATGTTTGGCCAGGACCGATCCATTGGCCGCCGGCCTCAGAGATGACGCCGTTGCCCAAGTCATGGTTGTACGTGCGGCCACCGACGCGATCGCGGGCCTCAAGGACTACAAACGACTCGCAGCCGGCGGCCTGAAGATCCCTGGCTGATGTAAGCCCGGACAGCCCCGCGCCCATGATCACCACGTCCAGTATCGAAGCGTCTGTCGCAGGTTCGGTTTGAGCCATGGCACGCCCACTGATGCCAAGTCCTCCGGCGAGGGCGGCGCCTCCGATCGCTTGCAATAACAATCGTCGCTGCCGTGATTGCGTCGACAGCTCATCGAGATCCGAATCCATCTTCACCTCCTTCTTCTATTTATAATTACAGATGTTATGTGAATATATGACGGAAGAGGTCTTCAGCAAAGTGAAATCGAGAGGATGGCGATAAAGAGTGGATTTGAGCGTAAGGAAGATGCAGATATGCTGGGTTCGCTCCCCGAATGAAGCGAACCTTGTTGATGGTATGAAGACAGGGTAGGGGGATTTATCGAGAGGGGCTGATCAGCGTGATGACGGCATCCATCAACGCCTTGCTGCGTTTGGGTTCAAATCGTTCCGGCTCGATCGGCAGCATCATCATCCAGCCGTCACTCAGTGCGCTGAGCTGGTCAGCGAGTAGATCGGCAGGAATGTCCTTGCGGATGATGCCTTGGGTTTGCCCCTTGGCCAGAATGGTCGCGAGATCCTCTCGGAATCGCGAGTAACGTTTCTGGATCACATCGGCAAACACTGGCTCGTGCCGGGCGTGGGCGAGCATTTGAAACAAGGCAAGCCAGCGGGCTGAGTCGTTGGCTTGAGTCAGGTTCAACCACTGCTCGATCATTGCCCTGACGTCGACTTTTTCTTGATCGGACTCCAGCAGATTGTCGAACTCGTCGAACAGACTCTGCGCGGCCGCAGTGATCATCTCTTCCTTGTTGGCGAAGTAGTAGGTCACGGCGCCAGTCGTGCAGCCAGCATGACTGGCGACTTTGCGCAGAGAAGTCCCGGCATAACCCTCCTGAGCAATCACCTCGATGGCAGCGGTCAACAGTTCTCCGCGTTTTTCCAGGCGATTGCCTACCGGGCGTCCTCGGCGTGGGGCGTGTGCGGAATCACTGTCAATGGGTTGCTGACGATCCGTGGAAGGCGCTTGGGCATCATGCATGAGAGAAAGTGATTCCGTTGGTTGAAGGCGTTGAGCCGACAGCGGCTGCGAACGCCATTTTGGCTTGGCATGTCGAGAACATGCAATCCTTCAGATTCGACCGCTATTAATCACAGCAACGGCTCGTACTTCCACTCGCAATCCGGGAAGTGCAAGTTGTGAAATACCGACAGCGGTCCACGCTGGATAGCGCTCGGGGAAGTACTCGTCCTTTACCTGCCCAAAGGCATGAACTTCACCCTGAAGATCCGTGTGGAAGGTCATCAACTCGACCACATCGGCCAGGCTTGCGCCTGCGGCCTCAAGGATGGTTCTCAATGACTGAAACGCCAGATGGGATTGTGCCTGGATACCTTCGGCAGGAACCATGGACGCGTCGATACCGACCTGGCCGGACACCCAGATCATGTTCCCGACACGCGTCGCCTGGGAAAAATGGAAGGTGTCGTAGATGGCCTGGGTGTGACCAGGGTTGATGGATTGACGCTGCAGGTCTTGAGTACTCATGGCGTTGCTCCTCTTATATTAATTGGCGGAACGTTGGGTGACGGAAAGGATCTCCGGCTTTCAGGGTCGACAGCTCCTCACTGAACAGCACGCCCTGTTGCGGGTAACCGGCGGCGCTGTGCTCTGGCAGAGGTCGAAAGGTTGCGTCGTCTCCAAAAAAGCGGAAAACGAAGGTATGGCGATCCGGGAAGGCTTCATCCACCGGCGCACCGCCGTGTAGCGAACCAGGATGCAGCAGGACGATATCGCCGGGCTCGGTGGCCCACGAAATGATGTCGAACGCGTTGGGATTGTTCTGACGCAGAGCCTCAATGTCAGGCAGACGCGGCAAGGCATCGCCGCCATGCAGAGGTTGCGTCGGATCATTTGGGTCGCGAAACGTGGTGCCGTCGTAACGCGGCCCTATGTGTGAGCCTCGGACGATCTCCAAAGCGTTTTTCTTCGGGACCGATTCAAAACTGATCCAGGCATTGGCCCAGTGGTTTCCCGCCCACGGCAGGTAAGACGTGTCCTGATGCCAAAGCGTGCGAGATCCGCGCCCACCGGCCTTGAGAAATACTTCTTCGGCGAAATACCACACATTCTCCGAGCCCCAGAGCTGTGCAAACAGCTCGCCAAAGGGCAGGGAGGTCACCAGTTCTTCGAGACGGGCCTTGGCGACCGGATTCGCATTGTCGACGTGCGATTGTTGCTCAGTTCCGTCGAACATTCGGGTCGCATGAGGGCCATGATTCTCGACAGCCCAGTCGTAGGCTGCCCGGCACTTGGCCAATTGATCTTTGTTCAGAAAACCTTTGATCAGGACGGCCCCGTCTTCCAGGAACGCCTTTCGCACAGAGGGTTGCATGAGAGCTTTCTCCTCGAAAATGCCACTTGGCGATTTGGATGCTAGCAGTCACTCAGATTAAACACAACATTCGTTATGTTTAATCGGGACTTTCCCATATTGTTATCACGCAGGGGAGATTTCTGTAGCTACGCAAAGGTGTGTAGTTATCCATAGGTCTGCACCTAGGGCGTACTGGTTGCCCAGGAGCAATGCCAGGGCATCCGCCGTGGCGATCAGGCATGGCGGTAGCTCTTTGGGAGTGGTTCCCGAAGCCTAGCAGCATCTGTTAACCACAATTTTGACTTGTTAATCATCATGGTTAACAAGTCAAAATTGTGGTTAACAGCGATGTCGAATGAGCATTTTAAGATGTCTTTCGTTGGACCAATTTATGGCAAACCTCCAGGGTACTGGGTGACTGCAAAAGCTCTAAGGACATCAACTAAAAGGTGTAAGCCGGTCAAACCTATGGCAGCGTTTAAAATCCGTGCACCAACTCCATGCTGAACGCAGCAGATTTCACACAGCGTCGTGCTAGTAGGTGGACGCTGCAATGTCGGTGATACCGTGAACGAACAAGCTGGTCCCCAATCAAATCCTTCGCCATGCTGAAAGCTGCAGATCTCGTACAGTGCCGCACTTGAGGCGAACCAGCAGCGTTCCCCAAAACATTTCAATTACTAACGAAAGGTCGTGGATCATCAGTGCAAGCCATCGGGTGACCGTACCGACCATAAAACTCATCAGATAGAATCTGAGATGTGCAGGTAGAGGTAAATTCTTTTCTAGGCGACAAAACGCCTATGCAAGGAATTTTGTTCTCGTAATGAAAAGGGATTACTTCCGAGAGCTGCTGTGTGCAAAGCCGTATGAAACGGGGCCAATCCTGAAACATAATGTTACGTGTAATGTATATTATGTTAAATGATGTGTCAGAGCGGAACTTTTTACAGATGCTCTGCCTGTACTCTCTGGCAATGCTCCAATCGCGAAATCACCGGAAACGGCCTCTTTAACCTCTTAACCTATTGATTCGGCGGGATATACGTTTGCCACGATCCAGGCGGCTCATCACTTTTTTAACGATATCAGCGGACACCCTGGTCCTTGCTACGGTTTATAACCTACTGATATCCATAGCTTTTTCCCTGCGGGATTCCGGGAACAGCTTCCCCGAGTTTTCGTCAATGAGCGGACTCATTCAACATTGTCTCTGGCGTTCCCGCTGGATAAAACTCAATGAAATCAGTGGTTAATGGGCTTTTTAACGTATTGAGCGGACTTTCCCGGTGTTGCTTCTCTGTGACGAAATGAGCGGACATTCCCGGCACTGCTTCCGGCTAATGACTGGTTTCCCGCCGATGGCATGCTGGTACCGAACCTCCTGGAAGCCCCGCAGATCAACCGTTCGACCTCACCGTAGAACGATGGCAAATGCTACCAGCCAGCGATCGCGTCAGAATGGGTCTCACCTTGAAGTTACGTCGGAACGCGCCCAGATTTGCCTTAATCAGCGGACATTCCCGGGCCGGATTTTGAGCAACGTGCCCTGCAGGCCAATAAAATCGGGCGCCTAGGCTTTTTTGGCTTTAATCAGCGGACTTCCCAGCGCCCCTTTGCGTTTAACGAAATCGGCGGACTTTCCCGACCGATAATGTTGGCTCACGATCGTATTTGGAATGACGTCGTTAAAAGCTCTATAAAACATAAGGTTAGCGCGATTTGACCATTTCAGCGGACATTCCCGGCGTGCCGTTTTGACGTAATGAGCGGACATTCCCTGGACCTCTGTTGGAACAAAGATGCCGTGCAGGCCACGGAATCTGCAGGTCTCCGCGGTTTTAACCAATGAACGGACGTTCCCGACACAGGGAGCTTTTAAGGCGATCATTCTAAGGACATGCGCAACAATCGTTTCGAACGATCAACGTGCAAACACTTTTCCGCTACCAATATTTGAATAAAGCAACGGTGCCTGGTTGGCGGCTGGTGTTAGCGGTCGGTATTCCTCAGGGAGCTGATACGCGAGACGGCTCTGGCCTGCGTATTTAATTTTAAATACGCTCGTTAGGTTGAAGGGTTTCGTATTAAAAAATAATTAACCATATGAGGTATCAATATTAGGGTAATTAGCGCGTGGGTGATTAAGCGTAGGGCCAGCGGATATTCTGCGAATCGGAGTGCATCTAAAAAGAAACGGAATTCAAAGATTCCTCGCCCGCGAACTAAATCGTCAGGGTGTTACTTGTCAAGCATTGCAACTCAAATAAGTTTTGACTGAGTGGTAGTTGCGCAAGTGCAAAGCAGCGACTACTATCCGGCAATGTCAATCCGTTATGAAAAAAAAGAGTAGTAGTGAAGCGCATCTATGTAACTTCCGATTACTCCCATAACTGGAAGTTTCTTTTCAACGTTTAAAGTGTCCGGTGGTTCGAATGCTCAGCGCGCCAAAACCCATTTTTGAAACCTACGAGGCCTTTATTGATCAAGACTTCAGTTTCAGCGTGCCAGCACTTAACTGCGTCAAAGATTTTTTAGATTCATTTCCCGAGGAGCTGGAGGCCGGCCGTGGCTATATGGCGGTGCGCAGCTTCCTACGGGCATTTTCCGACAATGCCCAGACCTTCAGTTCATACCGCACTCAGGCCGAACGTCTGTTGCTGTGGACGCTCCTGGTTAAGAAGAAGCCGCTGCACCTGTTGAAACGTCAGGATGCCCAGGATTACTTGGATTTTTGTCGCAATCCTTCCCAGGACTGGGTGGGCCCTGTGACGCGCAGCCGCTTCGTTCCTAACGATGAGGCGCCTGTCACCGAGGCGGATGCCCTGATTCCGAATCCAAAGTGGTTCCCGTTCAATTCAAAAACGACGAAGGCGGTAGGAACGACTTCAGTGCCGAGCTCGACGAACCCGGTTTATACGACCACTGAAAGCAGCCTCAAACAGGTGTTTACGGTGTGCAGTCGGTTTTATGAATTTCTGATCGAGGATGGCGCCGCGGCCGCCAATCCATTCAGAATGCTGAAAAAATCGAACCGCTTTACCGACGACACGCTCGACGTGACTTCGGGGCGGGTCTTGACGCCCCTTCAATGGGATTACGTATTGGAAACCGCCGAAAAGCTGGCGGAGGATGATCCCGTTCGTTTTGAACGTACCCTCTTCATCCTCGCAACGCTTTTTGCGATGTACCTGCGCGTCTCCGATGTGGTGGGCCGGAAGAACTGGAAGCCCACCATGGGCGACTTCCGCCAAGACGCTGAGGGTTTCTGGTGGTACCACGCAGTGGGAAAAGGCAATAAAGCCGGCAAGATCGCTGTGCGCGACGAGTACATCGAAAGTTACCTCAAGCGCTACCGCAAATTTCTAGGACTGAGTGATCTGCCTGAACGCAACGAGTCCACGCCGCTGATCTCGACCCTCAGAGGCCGATCGGGCCTATCGGATCGGCAGGTTCGCGCCCTCCTCCAAATCGTCTTCGACAAGGCGCTGGAAAGAATGCGCGGTGAGGGGCGTGAGAAGCATGAAATGGACAGTTTGTTGGTGGCGTCTGCTCATTGGTTGCGCCACACCTCGGCGACGTTCGATGCGCCGCTACGTGACGCCAAAGACCTCCAGGTCGATCTACGGCACAGCAACCTGAGTACCACGCAGGACACGTACTATCATTCCCACGATCAAGCGCGTGGGTATTCGGTCAAACGCATCGGTATGCGCGATCGCGGTTGAGCTCCGGCGACATCTGCCTTAATCCGAAGGATGGGTATGAGGTCCTCCAGGTTGCGGGGCTCTGTTAAATTCGCCAGCGATGGCAATCACTTCGACGTAGTCAAACACGCATAGAAGTTGTTTGCTGTCCACCGGCCAAGGCTCTTGAAACAATAAGCTGCTGGACGTTCCCTAACTCGCCATCATAGAAGCCGTACTATTACTGCGTTCTAAGTGCCCTCCTCCTCGCTATATAGCTGCAAACATAAAAATGTCAACTCAAAAATAATTGCGAGCCAAAAAACTGCATGTTAGATTGAATTATAAAAATAAAAACAGGAATAACGATAATGGCTGGCTACATCATTCACATTGAATACAGAGAAGGGCAAGAGCTTGCGTGGGTTGAAATCCACGGACTAAGCGAAGAGTCTCGATCGGCACGCAAGTGCCGATTTCAAACAATCGGTTGGATATTGGATATTGTCGACACCGTTCACAACAAAACACACCCAGACAACCTCTTGAATGAAAGCTTTGCGTTCGATGCGCTGATCAAATATGCAAAAATGGACACGAAGTCTGCCGAGCAGCTTTTGGTTGCAAAAAACTGGAAAGAACGTTTTGAAGTTGTGTGGCAAGACCTTAATGATCTTGAGCGTGAAGATGCGGTCACGCTTAACTATGATTACTGGGATAATTATTGGCCTGGGTTCGATACCTACAACGTCACCCTGCGAAAGTTTCTAATGAATTATAAGCCGCAGATTTCTGATATCCGCCATCATGATCCGGACGCCTTGGACCTCACACCATAAAAGCGACTGGTCATTTGAATCTGAAAACCGCGCTCAATCGAGGTTGTAGGCAGTGAACCATTGTTCAAAGTCGCGGCAAGACAGCGGTGCTGAAAAATAGTTACCTTGCCCAACCTTGTAGCCTTGGGCTTTGAGAATCTCACACTGAGTAGCGTGTTCTATACCTTCAGCCACTACGTGCAAGGAAAGCCCTCTGCCTATCGCAATGACGGATTCGCTTAAAGCGCGGCAGGACGTATCGTGATCCAGATCGTCGACAAAACTCTTATCCAGTTTCAGCTCGCTGATTGGCAGGTGCCGCAAATACCCGAGGCTGGAATAGCCTGTGCCAAAGTCATCAATGGCCAGTCGTACCCCTAAAGCGTGCAAATCCCGGATGGCTTGCTCGGCCCCTAGACTGTCGCTCAGCAACACACCCTCGGTCACTTCCACGCATAGGTTGGCGGGTTGCAAGCCGCAACGTTGCAGTTGTTGAGCAATCAGCGTCGCCAAGTTCAGGTTGTGAAAATTGATGGGTGAGAGATTGATCGACATGGATGGAACCTCTAAGCCGTGCTGCTGCCACTCGGCAAGCTGCTCACAGGCCTCCCGCAACACCCATTGACTCAGGTCATTGATCAACCCGCACTCCTCAGCAAGCGGAATGAATTGCATTGGCGAGATAGCACCGAGTGTTGGGTGTGCCCAACGCGCCAGTGCCTCAACACCGACCAGGCGCCCGCTGTTCAGGTCGACTTGTGGCTGATAATGCAGTTCCAGACCACTGTCAGTCAGCGCTTTGCGCAGTTCTGTTTCCAGCATCAATCGCCCTTGAGCGAGTCTGTTCATTTCTTCAAGAAAGAAGCTGAAGGTACCGCGCTCGGCCCGTTTGGCCTGGTACATGGCAATGTCAGCGCAATGCAGCAGACTCTCCATGTCTTGACCATCCCCTGGGAACAGGCTGATACCAATGCTGGCTGAAACGACGACGGAAGTGCCTGCTATTGCCATCGGAGCCTTCAGGATCATCATCAGTCGCTCAAGAAAAATCGTGACCTGTGTTGCATTCATCCGCGGCAATACCAGCACGAACTCATCACCGGATAAACGCCCAACAAAATCAGACTCTCGAAGCACGCTGCGTAACCGTTGTGCCATGACTCGCAGCAACTCGTCTCCCGACGCGTGCCCCAAGGCATCGTTGACTTGTTTGAATCGGTCCAGATCGATAAACAGGACGGCAAGCTCTGCGACCTCCCGGGCCATTTCGAGAACGCACTGCTGTGCCTGGGAAAGCAGGAAATTTCGATTGGGCAAGCCGGTCAACGCATCATAGAAGGCCATTCTTCGAATGGATTGACGTGCCTCCTCTCGTTCAAGTGCCAACATGCACAAGTGCGTTCCCGCCGTCACCAAGTGAGCGTGCAAGGGGTCAGGGCCGCGGCTTTCCCTAAAGTAGAGCGCAAAGGTCGCCGCAATCCGTCCTGAGCCGTTGCGCACAGGAATAGACCAACAAGCCCGTAAGCCTGACTGTTTCGCCAGCCATTTGTACTCGGCCCACAGCGGGTCATTGTTGATGTCCGTTACCAGAACCGGCTCGCCCCGATAGGCGGCCGTGCCGCAGGAACCCGCCACCGGGCCGATGGATAATCCCTCAATGGCCCTGGAGTAATCGGTGGGCAAGCCTGGACTGGCCAACGGGTGCAAGATCCCCTCCTCGTCCACGCTCAGGATCGAGACAATGACTTCGGGGGCGATGCGCTCAATCTCGTGGCACATCATGGTTAGCACGCTCTCTAGAGGTTCCTCTTTCAGCAGTGCCCCAATGACCCTTTCCTGTAGGACCTCATGCAGTTTTGACTGGGTTATGTCGGTCAGCACGATCACGACATTTTCGAGCAACCCTTGCGCGTCGAACACGGGCGTTGATGAGACGTGCACCCAAAGTCGTTGACCGTTGCGCTTGCTGATGAGAGCGCTGACATCATGAGGCTGACCACAGAGAATACCTTCCAGCCCTGGTTCCGCAGGCGCTTTCGCAGGAGCATCGGAGACAAAGAACATCAGTGGCGACTTCCCGATCATTTCCTCACGGGAATAACCCAGCAGCCGAATGAGCCCATCGTTGACATAGATAAGGCATGAGTTCGCGTCGACGATGCAGGTGGCCGAGCTGGTGACATTGACCGACATCGATAGCAACCGGCGTTCGATGTCGTTCAAGCGTAATTGCGTTATATCTTTGAGAAAGGCCGCGTACAGGATTCGGTCATGAAGGGCGATTTTCGAGATCGACATCGAGCCCCAGCGCTCCTCCCCGTCCTCACGCACAATTCGGACATCCCGACTGACGCCCACAATTTTGTTGATCCCGGTCTCCCGGTTAGCGCTGATATAGCCATCATGATGGGCGCGCAGGATGTGAGGCACCAAGGCGTGGACATTTCGACCGAGCACCTCAATCCGAGAGCAGCCCCAAAACGCTTCGGCAGCGGCATTGAAAAACACCACCCTATTGTGATCATCAATGATCACAACGGCATCGATCGCCTGCTCCAGTGTTTGTATGAAAAAGTCTTCCGCCTCTGCATCACTCGTCAATCCGACTTTTGCATTCATTGCTGCTACTTTCCATACGGCCACCGGGCTTTATCCTTAAAGGCCTCGTGGAGCACCAAAAGAGCCCTCTTCACTAGAGGGTGAGCGCAACATCCAATACTGGATTTTGATGTCAAAAAACGCTGCTCTGCCTGCCCCTGCACACAAGATCACTACAGTGCTCAGCTTAAAGACTCAGGATAGCTCTGAAGTCTTTACCGGTCGCACATGACTGATCACAATCGACCTGCCGAACGACCCCCGGTCGTAACAGTGACAGCACCGGACAAGGCAATTACAATTTGATTAACATCTAGCGATTGAGTGATTGAATACCCCATGGAAAGCAAGACTGCGCGCCTCACTGTGCTCATTGATCCCATCAAGAAAAAAGCGTTCGAGGAGCTCTGTGCAGCACAGGATTTGACGCCTTCGCAGGTGGTACGTCAGCTGATTCGTGACTACCTGGACACCCACGGTGCCAGCTATTCGACCAAAAGCAAGCATGCCACCAGCACCAAGTCATAACCCAACACGGGCAGTTAGCCTCTAGAGAGTCGATGTCTCCTCTGCGAGACTGACCGCTTTAGCCAGCGCGGTGTTGAAGTCGGTGTGGTAATGCTCCGCGCCGATTTCTTGCAGGATCCCCACCCTATCGAGTTTGCCGAGCACCTTTGTGTTCGCTTCGCAGAGTTTCACCACGATTTGCCGCTTGTGCAGCTGCTGAATGACCTCCTCCAGCACCTGTAATCCCGTGATATCCATGAACGGTACGCGCTTCAAACGGATAATCAGCAGGCGTGGGTCGGTATGGGTCTGTGCCAAGACACGCTCGAACGTCTCGGCCGCCCCAAAGAACAGCGGCCCCTCAATCGTATAGATCAATACCCCAGGCGGCAGTTGAGCATGGCCATTAGCTTTCAGCTCTTCTTCAAGCTCGTGCTCGACGACCTGTTGCACCTCCACGGATGAGGCCATGCGGCGCATGAAGTGCAGCATCGCCAGAATGACGCCAATATTCACGGCGATCACCAAATCACTGAACACGGTGAGGCCGAAGGTGATTAGCAGGATCGATACGTCTGCGCGCGGGGCTCGCTGGACCATGCGCTTGAAGTGTTTTAGCTCGCTCATGTTGTACGCGACCACAAAAAGTATCGCGGCCAGTGCGCACAGTGGGATGTTTGAGGCCAGAGGTGCCAGAAGCAGAATAATAAGTACCAGGGTGACTGCGTGCGTAATGCCGGCCAGCGGGCTTGTGCCGCCGTTACGGATATTGGTTGCCGTACGGGCAATGGCCCCGGTAGCGGCGAAGCCGCCGAACAATGGCGTGACCAGGTTGGCCACCCCCTGACCGATCAGTTCCTGATTGGAGTCGTGCTTGGTACCTGCCATGCCATCGGCCACCATCGCGGACAACAGCGATTCGATTGCCCCAAGCATGGCGATAGTGAACGCCGGACCAATCAGATCGATAACACGCGACAGCGTGATTTCAGGCAGGCTCAACGCTGGCAAACCTTGAGGTATGCCACCAAACGCACTGCCAATCGTGGCGACCCCCTCGAAATGAAAGGTGGACTGTATCGCTGTCGCGACCGCCATGGCGATTAGTGGGCCAGGCACTCGTTTGAGACCGGGAATTCTGGACGCGGTGATGACCAGGAAAAGGCTAAGTACCGCCAGCAGGGTCGTGGCCATATGAAGATCCGGCAGGGCCTGGAGTAGATGCCAGAGCTTTTCATGGAAGTGCTCTCCCCCGACCTTCGGTAATCCGAAAAAGTCTTTCCACTGCCCGACCCAGATGATCACGCCGATGCCCGCAGTGAATCCGACGATCACCGGGTCAGGGATAAACTTGATGATTGCACCGAGCCGGGCCATCCCCAGCAACAACAACATGACCCCCGCCATCATCGTGGCGATTTGCAGGCCGTCAACACCATGCTCGGCTGTGACGCCCGCCAGAATCACGATGAACGCACCTGTCGGCCCGGCAATCTGCAAGCGGCTTCCGCCAAAGAGCGAAACCAGCAGGCCACCGATGATGGCGGTGTAGATGCCTTGCTCAGGTTTGACGCCGGATGCAATGGCAAACGCCATGGCCAGCGGGAGTGCCACGACCCCGACGATCACGCCAGACACCATGTTGCGAAGCCAGTGTCCTCGTCCCAACAACCCCGCCTTCCATGCCTCACCTATCGCAATCATGGCTAGCTCCTCAGTGGATGCATGTGCATAATATTAACATGCAGTGATAATTAAAATCCCCTAGTTCCACTGCCTCGTGCGGCTGGAGATGCCTATAGTGGAAGCTCAGAGGGAGCTGAGCGGGCATGCACTGCCAATAGAGAAATTTTGAGAACGCGCGTAGCGTGGTGACAGACATGAATCGTCAAGCTGTGAAAACCAAACATGCCGAAGGCGTGACCTTCGACACCCATGTGATCGCAAATCCGACCAACCCCAAGGAGTGGATTGTGTTTTTCAAGAAGGACGCTGGGAGAAGTTATTTCCTGGTGGACGACAACGAGGAGGTCGAGTCTTTCGGGCATTTGGATGACTTGATCGCCGAGCTTCGAGACTTGGGTCTCAAGACCGCTGAAATCCATTTTTAACCCTTGGGTCACACTCTGGAGACATGATCATGTCCGTGCGGATCGAGTATCTACCCAGTCAAAGCCATGCGCCTTGGTCCGTACGTTTTGGTACCAGACGAGTGCAGTTTCAGGATGAAAAAAGTGCTCAGGATTATGCTGCCAAGCTCAAGGACCGGATCGACGCGCCGCACGTTTACCCTCGGAGAGATCCGCAAGACAAGTAGCAATCGGCCAAAGCAGACGATCGTTGGCAACTTTACAACTCCCCCACGTCTTTAATTCAGATCAGGACCATCCGAGTTCAGTTGACTTGAGTTGAGTGCATGCCAGTGATGCCGATAGTCCCACTGGCACGGCACTCAAAGTCGCAATGCTCAGACAGTAGGAATTGTCCCGCCATCGATTACGTATTCGACACCTGTTAGGGCGCTTGCCTTGGTTGAAACTAAAAAGCTGATAAGGTCAGCGACCTCCTGCGGTTGGTTGGGACGACCGAGGGGAATCCCGCCCAGGGAGTCCATAACAGACTGCCTGGCTGCCTCTTCGTCAATCCCGCCTGACTGCGCAATTCGCTTGACCAAACCAATAGCAGCCTCCGTTTCTACCCATCCTGGAGACACCCGCACTACCCGTACGCCCTGCGGACTGAGCTCTTTGGATAGCGCCTTGCTGTAATTTGAAAGCGCCGATTTTGCGGCCGCGTACGCTGTGGTTGCCTCACACAGCGGTAACTGGCTTTGGATCGACGTGACATGAACGATCACCCCGGAGCGTTGCGCGACCATGAGGGGTGCCAACACACGGTCTATTCGAACCGAGGGGTAGAAATTCAGGTCGAACGCTGCGCTCCAATGTTCCTCCGTCAAAGCCTGGAACCCGCCGCCTGGGGCCGAAGAGCCACCCAAGACATGTATGACGATATCGATGCTGCTCCATCTGCGTTGCACTTCACCGACGACGGCTTGGCAACCGTGCAGCGTGGTTAAGTCCGCTGCGAAAAAATGTACGTCTGAAAGCCATTCCGGACGGTGCCTCGAAGTCGCAAGAACGTCGGCGCCCTGCTCCTGCAACGTTTGAACGACAGCCTTCCCTATCCCCTGTGTGCCTCCGGTCACAAGAGCGCGACAACCTTTCAACCCATTGCCGGCAGTCATCAACCAATCTCCAGGGTATTTATCTTTCCATCATGAACACTGAAGGTGTACGTCACTACCGCTGGGCTGCCGGGAAAATTACCGGAGAGCCGCACGCTGATCTCTGACTTTGCCTCATCCTCCTGACTGCTCACGGGGTCGGCCGTGTATTGGTACTTCGCTTTTGCAGCCGCTCTCCATGCGGTGATGGCATCAATGCCCACGATGGTTTTTCCCTCATCCAGGACAATCGCATCCTGCGTAAATACTGTCTTCAAGGTGCCGACGTCGGTGCCGGTCTCACTTGTAAAATAGGCTTCAATGGCTGGGTGCCGAGTAATACTCATCGAGTTATTCTCCTGATGGACAAGTGCCACTCATGATCAGCGCCTCAGCCAAACTCGACAAGAACGCACGAAAAAGTAAGTGAGTACCAATGAGCCACAACAAAATCTACACGCCTGATTCAGCGGCCGAAGATGTCAATGCCGTACTTGCACTACTGCGCGGCAGATGGAAACTGGTCATTTTGTTTCATCTCTTCGATGGCAAGGTTCAACGCTTTTCAGATCTCGAGCGCATGGTCAGTGGCATATCTCAAAAAATGCTGGCTCAACAACTGCGGGGGCTGGAGCAGGATGGGCTGGTGATACGTACCGTCTACGACGAAAAGCCACCTCGAGTGGACTACCGCCTGACGGATTGGGGACAAAAGCTTTGTCCAGTACTTGATGGCATGTTGAAGTGGGCCGTGTCAGCTAGCTGATCAACCAAAACTTTTCTAACCGACGACATTCGCTGACGTTAATGCGTTTTAACATGCTAAACGTCAGCTTAGGGTTGCAGCCCTTCGTGACAGGCAGAAAACGGCCAAAAGCAGACGCTCAAAAGCATCTAGAAGGCTTGCATGTGTTGTTCAACAGCTCTAGAGGAGACTTAGGTTGCCCATGGTTTCCACGGCCCAATCGTTGGCGTCATTAACGATTCCGCTGGCTTTGTCAGTACGCATCGTTTGGCACTCCATCACCCAGTCCAATGCGGCCTTGCCGTTGACCAAGTGATCCCAGGCCGCCTCGGGAATGCGAAGCGATGGTACTTTTACTTGTTTCAAGGGACCCGGTTGAGTGCATGTGCGAAATTGCACTCGATCTGACCACCCGCTTGCATAGCTGCGGATCAGTCACTTGCATTCGACACAGTTATTCCAAGGACTGCGATCCGTGCAGCCAGCTCTCTGATGCATGTATGTATAGGTAAGGTCGTCGTTATTTCGGCGTGGATGTGCTGATTGGAAGTTTAGCGTGGCGAGTCAGCATGGCGTGCGCTACATAAATCTCATCTCGGCATCCGCACATAGATGCTGCTAGATTCAGCAAGTGGGAAAAAGCGCGAGCGCTCAAAGGAAAGCAGCCGGCCTACGTGCTCAGCACCTAGCTGTCCCGGCAACACTTAGGAAGAGGTGATCATGAAGCTACAGGCATATCGGCTGCAGAACTATCGCCGACTGCGCGACGTCGTCATCGAGCTTGACGACGAGATTTCCATCTTCGTTGGCGCCAACAACAGCGGCAAGACGTCTGCCGTACAAGGCCTGTTCTCGATGCTCCGTGGCGAAGCGAAGAAGTTCGAACTCTTCGACTTCAGCGCGGCGCTGTGGGCCGAGATCGACGCCATCGGCAGGACGCCTCCAGGCGATGAGGACGCGCCCAAGCAGTTGCCGTCCATTCTTTTGGATCTCTGGTTCCGCGTCGGTGAAGACGACCTCGCCACTGCAATGTCGCTTCTTCCGAGCACGGAGTGGGACGGCAAGTGCGTCGGGATCCGGGTGGCGTTCGAGCCTCGGGACGCCCATGCGCTCGTCCGGAAGTTCCATGAACTGCATGAAAAGGCCAACAACGCAGCGACCGCACTGGTGGCTAGGCGCAGTTCAGCCGCGGAGGCAGGCGCGGAAAATGCGGCTGCGGTGGTAGCGGATCCCGGCGAGTACAAGCCCTGGCCGGAAAGTTTGACGAAGTACCTCACCAAGGAGCTGAACAAGGAATATATGTTCCGCTACTACGTGCTCGATGAGCGCGCATTTGTCGGCTATCAGGCAAAGGAGGCCGATTATGAGCCGCTGCCCCTAGGCAAGGAGCCGGGTGGCGCGGCCATTCTCAAGTCTCTGGTGAGGGTGGACTTCCTGCGCGCGCAGCGGCACCTCGATGACCCGGATGCTGGCAGCTCCGACCGCGCCGAGAGCTTGTCACGGCGTCTGAGCCGTTTCTATCACCGCAATCTGGAGAAGCGTGGCGACGACCATGCAGCGCTTAAAGCGCTCGATACATCGGAGAAAGAACTGAACTTCCACCTGGAGGAAGTCTTCAGCGACACCCTCAAGCGCCTCGCCAAACTCGGCTATCCAGGCGTCAACAACCCCGAGATCGTGATTCGGGCAGTCTTGGATCCGACCACCGTCCTGGCGCAGGATGCCAAGGTTCACTACGTGGTTCCTGGTGCGGTCACCGCGCAACTTCCCGACAGCTATAACGGTCTGGGGTTCAAGAACCTAGTCTATATGGTGGTTGAACTCCTCGACCTGCACGAGCAGTGGAAAGCTGAGGAAGAAAAACGGGCGCCACTGCATCTGGTATTCATTGAAGAGCCTGAGGCGCATCTGCACGCGCAGATCCAGCAGGTCTTCATCAGGAACGTTTTGCGCCTCCTTGAGGATGCCAACGATCACGCGACGTTATTCCACACGCAGCTCGTTGTCACCACGCACTCCCCACACATCCTCTATGAGCGCGGGTTCTCTCCCATCAGGTACTTCCGCCGTGTCAGCGACAAGCTGGACCATAATACCGAGGTAAGGAATCTTTCGCTCTTCAAGACGGGCGCGGCCGACGCTCCAGCGCGCGAATTCTTGCAGCGGTATCTGAAACTGACACACTGCGATCTCTTCTTTTCCGATGCGATCATCTTGGTGGAGGGCAATGTCGAGCGCCTGCTCTTACCAGCCATGATCGAGTCGGCGGCCAAGCGCCTGCGTTCCTCCGCCCTGACCATCCTTGAAGTCGGTGGCGCGTTCGCGCATCGGTTCCAGGAATTGATCGCCTTCCTTGGACTCACTACGCTGGTTATCACGGATCTGGACAGCGTAACAGTCAAGACGGATGCCGAGGATGCCGCCGAGCAAGATGCAGGAGCTGGCGGCACCGTCGACGGAGATAACGAGGACGACGACCTGAAGCCCTTCGAGCTCGAAGACGACGACGAAGCAGCACCGGGCGGCAAGAAAAAGTCCAAAAAGCGTGGCAGCACCTGCCATGCTCACGTGGAGGGGGCCGTCACCTCCAACCAAACCCTTATCAGCTGGATCCCTAAGAAGCGGTCGGTAGCCGAACTCTGGGAAGTCACGGCGGAGCAAAAGACGCTGGCGCTTGCCGAGGGGGCCAGCGCTGAGGTTCGGGTGGCCTATCAAACCAAGGTTTTGGTGACGGTGGGTGCCACGACCTCGCAGCTCTGTGGCCGTACGCTTGAGGAGGCCTTCGGTCTTGAGAACTCCGACTGGTGTCAGGCTGAGGCTAACCGAGCGGTCGGACTCAAGCTGAAGCGCGCACCAAACAGCCCTGAGGAACTGGCTGAGAAGTTGCACGCCAGGGTGATCGGCAAGAACTTCGACAAGACTCGCTTTGCGCTGGAGGTCCTCGCAAGCGGGCCGCTCAACTGCTGGAAGGTCCCCACGTACATCGCCGAGGGCTTAGCGTGGCTCGAAGCCAAAGTGGCCCACGAGATTGAGGCGAACGCGGCTGTTGCCACCGAGGTCGCGACAATTGAGCCGACTGCAGCCGGTGTTGTCGCCGTGATTGCAGACGCGGGGTAGACGACATGAGCAGGCGAATTGATAGTCCAGACACCGACGCTGACCGCGAGATCCAAGCTTGTATTGCCGCGACCCCCCCGCAGCCGTTCGTGGTCCGCGCCGGCGCAGGCTCCGGCAAGACCACCTCCCTTATCAAGGCGCTGGACTGGGTGATCTCAGAGCACGGTGCCAGCATGCGGGCGAAAAAGCAGAAGGTCGCCTGCATCACATATACCGACCTCGCCGCCAAAGAAATCTTGGCGGATGTTAACGACGACCCGCTGGTTCATGTCTCGACCATCCACAGCTTCTACTGGTCTATTACCAAGACGTTTCAGGCGGACATTAAGGTTTGGCTACAGAACGACATCCGCAGGCGGATCTCCGAGCTGGAAGAAGAGTTCAAGAACTACAGCTCGCGCGTTCGGCAGACCACACGCGACAGGAACAAGGCTGACCAGGAGCGTTATGTCCGAAACCTGGAGGCTATTGCTGGCGTCAAGACTTTCAACTACGGCGTGGGCAGTGACTACGCGAAGGGCATCCTCGGCCACGAGGACATCCTTCAGCTCGCCGACTTCCTGCTGCAAAATCGCCCGCTGTTCCGACGGGTCGTAGCGCTGAACTTCCCGTTTGTGTTCATCGACGAGAGTCAGGACACGTTCCCGAGCGTGGTGAAGTCCTTCAAGGAAGTGGAAGCCCAGATGCGGCGCAAGTTCTGTCTCGGTTTTTTTGGCGACCCGATGCAAGCGATCTTCATGAGAGGGGCGGGAGACATCCCGCTTGAGGACCATTGGCGGGCCATCACGAAACCAGAGAATTTTCGCTGTGCCAAGCAGATCCTTGACGTCGCCAACGCCGTGCGCGCGCAGGGCGACGGCATGGAGCAAGTCCGCGGGCTGCACGAAAGGGTTGATGGAGATCTCAAGCCGGTGGAGGGCTCGGCCCGGATGTTCGTCCTGCCGAACACGCTGAACCGAATTGAGGCCCTGGCAAGAGTCCAGGCGTGGAGTGCGGCGACGAACAACGACGAAGGTTGGACGACCCCAGACATCGCGCTCAAGATTCTTGTCATCGTGCACCGCATGGCCGCAAACCGGCTCGGCTTCGGTGGCATCTACTCGGCGCTGAACGATAAGACATCGGAGGGTATGAAGCAGGGGATGCAGGATGGCACCGGCTGGCCCGTTCGACCCTTTCTAAGTTTTGCGCTACCGATCATTTCCGCCGTGAAGGCCGGCAACGAGTTCGCGGCGATGAACCTGCTCCGGAAGTTCAGCCCGCGTCTGGCGCCAGGGGCTCTTACCGGACGACGTGCCGCGGCTGTATTGCGAGAACTGCACGCTGCTATGTCGAGACTTGTCGCCATGCTGGACGAGGCAGGGACCACCATTGGTGACATAGCACTCCATCTCTGTGACACGGGTCTTTTCGAGTTCGACGATCGCTATGCGCGTGTTCTTGGATTTGTCAGGGATGTTGCTGACGCTGCTCAGGAGCCCGAGGCTGCTGATGCAGTTCCGGCCGAAGGACTATCCTCGGACGCGGCAATGGCCAAGTTCTTCAAGTGCTCTGCACAAGAGCTTTGGCCCTATGAGCGCTATGTCTCAGAAGGCTCCCCGTATGCTACACAGCACGGTGTGAAGGGAGCGCAGTTTGAACGCGTCATGGTGGTTATGGACGAGGAAGAAAGCGACTACCGAACGTACAACTACGAGCGAGTCTTCGCGAGTGCTGAGGCCCGCGCTGCAGATCGTGCACGAGCACTGGGCGGTGATGAAAACACTTGGAGCCGAACGCTGCGACTGCTTTACGTCTGCTGCACTCGTGCCCAGCGGGGGCTGGTACTAATGTTCTTTGTCGCCGATCCGGCGACCACCCTGGAAAACGTCGTGGCGAGCGGGATCTTGCCGCGAAGCGCAGTCTTTACGCAGGAAGTGTTAGTTGGATGGCCATAGACGAACGATTGCCTGACCTATTTGAAGCAAGAGGCGAGCGGCAGGCTCCCGCGTTGCCAAGTGGTAGCTACCGGGTGGTAACTCTGAGGATGTGAGCGACTGCAAATGGCCGATTGTTGCCTGTCGCCAAGGGTAGTAAACGACCAAAGCCGGTCATTCACGGTAGGCAGAGAACGGTTATAAGCATGATCAAGTGCCTACAAAAGCGGGGGCTGTTTAAAGCGATTCCGGATTACTCAGTGCGATGCGACTTCGGAAAACGTTTGATTGGTAAGGTCTGAGCGGTCGACACAGCTCAAAAACAAGACTTGTATGTTGCCCGCAGCAGCAAATAGCCATTACGTCGGCGCGTGATTTGCCTGATACTGCGCGCCGTAACTCGGCCTTAATCAGAGACCCTCTCTCATGGACGATTTTTTGCAAACTGTGGCTCTGCTGCGCGCGAGGTATCAGCGCCCGGCGGGCTTCAACCTCTTCTCCGTACTCCGCAGCTCAAGTGACGAGGTTCGGCTTCACTCGCGGTTCCTCGCCTTCCTGCTCAACCCTAAGGCTACCCACAATCAGGGAACAGCGCTGCTGAATCTCCTGTTGAAGCGACTGGGCATCCAGAACTTCGATTCAGAGAATGCGATTGTCGAGGTCGAGTACCAGAACATCGATATCCTGGTCCGCAACCAATCCAAGCAGGCAGTGATCATCGAGAACAAGATCTACGCCGGTGATCAGGACGAGCAGCTCTGGCGCTACCACCAACGAGTGCAGGCGGAAGGCTACGGCGAGATTTGGACCACGTATCTCACCTTGGATGGTTCCGAGCCCAGTGAACAGAGTCGCAAGTCCCTGCCTGTAGTTCTTCTCAGCTACGAAGCCGAAATCCTCGCATGGCTGAAGGATTGTATCCCGCTGGTTGCCCGCGAGCCCGGCGTGCGGGAAAGCGTTTTCCAGTTCATCGAACTACTCCAAAAGCTGACATCCAGTGACCAGGGCGAGATCTACATGAGCAAGCTAAAAGAACAGATCCTGCTAGGCGAGAACCTCTTCGTGATCGCCGACATCAACCATGCATTCATGTCCGTATTGGCCGACCTACAGTTTGATATTTGGGAGCGCATGACGGCTTGCCAAGCGAGCCAGTATCCACACCTCGGGAAGCCCGAAATTTCGGCCACGAAGGAGGCGGTTTCCACCTATTACAAAAAGGCCAAAAACAGCAAATATATCGGCCTCTCTTTCCCCTTTACGTTTATGAATGGTGGTGTGTACATCGAACTCAACCACCGTCTCTACTGTGGCTACTACTGTGACGGTGAGCAGTTCCCGGAAGACCGGGAGCGCCTATTAGCGCTGAGTCGAGAGATTGCACCCAACAATCGCAATTCGGGCAACCTGTTCTGGAAGTTCTCTAAGTTCAATGTGAACCTACATGCCCCTTCCAACGAGGACCTGGCGCTCCTCCGAGATCCAGATACGAGGGAATCGATTGCCGTCAGCCTAATCGATGACGCGCACGAACTGTGGCAGCGCGCCCACCAGAAATTCGCTTAAACGCAAACATAGCATTCATGGGAGGACGACCTTTGGCCAATTGGAGCGACAAAGAGCTTCTAGCATCTGTCGAGGCCTACCACCGAATGGTAGAGAAGCAAGAGGCCGGGGTTCGCTACTCAGAGAATCAGGCCTGTGAGGAGCTGGCCGCTCGATTCAATCGCACCACGAAGGCATACGGATACCTTATGAAGGACATCTCGGAGGTGCTCAATGAGCTGGATTTACCGCGGGAACCCGGCCTGAAGTTTGCGATGAATGTTGGTAAGGGCAGAATGGCCAGGCTGATAAGACTCATTCAAGGCAAGGCTTCCGAAAAAGACACTGGTGGAGGCAACCTAGGGGACAGTCGCATGTGGGAGAAAGCCCTTGCTGCCGTGACTCAACTTGGGGGCACCGCCAGTCGCAAGCAGGTCGAAGATTGGATACTCGCCCGTGATCCGGGGTACAACACCAAGAACTTGGCAGACCTCTACATGATGGCTGTTAACTCTCCAGCCCGGACTGGCTACTCGCAAAACGAAAAGCCTCGAAGGACTGACCAGGGCAACCGTTACGACAGACTGTTCAAGGTCGGCAAGGGCATCTTTGAGATTTACGATCCGGCTCAGCATGGCATTTGGGAAATTTACCCCGACGCATCATCGGGGAGCCGATTTGGCGTCTCTATTCGACGGGTTTCGAATCCTGTCGAAGAAGCACTAGCAGTCGCTGAAGATGCTGCTGAGCAAGCAGTCATCTTTGATCCTACAGACGTCGCCGATGCCAGAAAGCGCGCAACCGCCGACATCATCCGTCGCAGAGGGCAACCCGCTTTCCGCAAAGCTCTAATGGACGCCTATGGCGATGCCTGTGCCATAACAGGCTGCAATCTGCCCGCTGTACTCGAGGCCGCGCACGTCCACCCCTATAAGGGCGACCACACCAACGTTGTATCCAATGGCCTGCTGTTACGGGCGGATATCCATACGTTGTTCGATCTAAGACTGATTGCCATCGAGTCCGAGACGATGGTCGTACGGGTATCACCAAAACTGGAAGATACTGAGTACGGAAAGTTGGATGGTTCCCCGCTTCGCCAACCAAAACAAAACTCTCACCGAGTAAGTCCAGAGGCCTTGGATTGGCACTGGAATCAGTGTGGATGGTACGACTGAAGGAGGAAGTGTGGCCAGTCCAGACGCTGGTGGGCAAGTATAAGGGCGCAGATTTTCCACGCTTACGAGGCCAAGCTCCGCATCAGATTTGATTCTGACTGGGCTTTTGGAAAGCACAAATGAGCCGTAGGCATTAACGAATCGGATGACTGCTTTTGGCTGTCGGTCATAACGTAGTTTTGGGTACGCCTAACAGAGACTAGGTTTGCCGATAAAATGCCCCCGGTTGAGGCCCGAGCCTGCCTCGGGTTCACTCACTTCGTCGCTTTAAATCCTCTTATAAGATTAATTTCGGTTTTCGGCTCGCGGCCCGACACGGCGCTGCTTTCGGCGCTTTTGGTCTTGTCGGGCATCTTGCTCCTGTCTTGCTCTACGACGGGCTTTTCCCACAGATTTAAACCTCAACTGAGGTTGATTCTTGAATAGCTTTGCAGGTCCCATGTTCTGTAACCTCCAGCGCTTCACACGATTTTTCGTTACTACCGTCCTTCACCCACAAATCAGGGTAAATCCCTTGCCGTCTAAAGCCATCCCAAGCCGCAGGTGACGAAATGCAGCAATCAGCTGTGGATTCAACCGGTCACACTAACCACCTGTAAAAATTGGCGACACGGATGGCAAATTGAATAGAGAACATTTTCAGAACTGCGCAGCATCCAGCAGGAACAGCGATTCGCTACCGGCCTTCACCGACGCGCTCAACGAGTGAATGCGCGGCAACAGGCGGGCGAAATAGAACCGCGCCGTGCCCAGTTTGCTGGCGTAGAAATCGTCTTGCGCCTCCTTGCCGAAAGCCGCCTTGGCCATCAGGGCCCACATGTAGGCGTAGGCCACGTAGCCGAACACCTGCAGATACTCGACCGACGCCGCACCGATTTCGTTCGGATTGCTTTTGACCCGGTCCAGCAACCACGCGGTCAGTTCATCAAGGGTGGTTACGGCGTCGTTCAGCGGCTTGGTGAACTCGGCGAGGTCCGCGCTGGCGGTCGCCGTGAAGTGACGAATCTCGTCGGCGAACAGGTTGTAGAACGCCCCGCCGCTGCCGACGATCTTGCGCCCGACCAGGTCCAGTGCCTGGATGCCGTTGGTGCCTTCGTAGATCTGGGTGATGCGTACGTCACGCACCAGTTGCTCCTGGCCCCACTCACGGATGTAACCGTGGCCGCCGAAGATCTGTTGACCGTGTACGGTGGTTTCCAGGCCGAGGTCGGTGAGGAACGCCTTGGCCACCGGAGTCAGCAACGCCACCAGGTCTTCCGCACGCTTGCGGGTGACGGCATCTTCGCTGAACTTGGCGGTGTCCAGTTGCATCGCCACGTAGGTGGAGAACGCACGGCCACCTTCGTTCGAGGCTTTCATGGTCAGCAGCATGCGACGCACGTCCGGGTGGACGATGATCGGGTCAGCCACTTTGTCCTTGTTCTGTGCGCCGGTTGGCGCACGGCTTTGCAGGCGATCACGCGCGTATTCCACGGCGTTCTGGTACGAGCGCTCGCCCGTGGCCAGGCCCTGGATACCCACGCCCAGTCGCTCGTAGTTCATCATGGTGAACATCGCCGCCAGGCCTTTGTTCGGCTCGCCGACCAGGTAACCCACGGCCTCGTCGAAGTTCATCACGCAGGTGGCGGATGCCTGGATGCCCATCTTGTGTTCGATCGAACCACAGTTTGCCGGGTTGCGCGCGCCCAGGCTGCCGTCGGCATTGACCATGAACTTGGGCACCAGAAACAGCGAAATGCCTTTCGGCCCCGCCGGTGCATCCGGCAGCTTGGCCAGCACCAGGTGGATGATGTTTTCGGTCAGGTCGTGTTCGCCACCGGTGATGAAGATCTTGGTGCCGCTGACCTTGTAGGAACCGTCGGCCTGAGGTTCGGCCTTGGTGCGAATGATCCCCAGGTCGGAACCGGCGTGTGGTTCGGTCAGGCACATGGAACCGGCCCAGACGCCGGCATACATGTTCGGCAGGTACGCGGCTTTCAGCTCTTCGCTGGCGTGGGCGTTGATCGACAGGCAAGCGCCGGCGGTCAGCATCGGATACAGACCGAAGGACAGGCTGGCGGAGTTGACCATTTCTTCGACCTGGGCCGAAACGGCCTTGGGCATGCCCATGCCACCGTAGGCCGGATCGCCACCGACGCCGACCCAGCCGCCTTCGGCGTAGGTCTGATAGGCCTGCGGGAAACCCGCCGGCGTGGTGACGGCACCGTCCGCCCAATGGCAACCTTCTTCGTCAGCGGCACGACTCAGCGGTGCGATGCTTTTGCTGGTGACTTTGCCGGCTTCTTCCAGGATGGCTTCGACCGTTTCCGCATCGACGGTCTCGGCCAGTGCAGGCAGCTCGGCCCAGAGTTTGGCGACCTCGAAAACTTCATTGAGGACGAAGCGCATATCGCGCAGGGGCGCTTTGTAATCAGACATGATTGGATCTACTCACTTTCTGCAACAGGAAATGTGACAACGCCGGGATCAGCACTAAAGCACCGACCATGTTCCAGATGAACATGAAGGTCAGCAGGATGCCCATGTCGGCCTGAAACTTGATCGGCGACCAGGCCCAGGTGATCACGCCGGCAGCCAGGGTAATGCCAACCAGCGCCACCACCTTGCCGGTGAATGCCACGGCATTGCGATAAGCCTCGGTCAACGACAACCCGGCACGCTGCTGGGCCAGTTGCACGCTCAGCAGGTACAACGCGTAGTCCACGCCGATGCCGACACCAAGGGCTATCACCGGTAAAGTCGCGACTTTCACGCCCATGCCCAACCAGACCATCAGCGCTTCGCAGAGGATCGAGGTCAGCATCAGCGGCACTACAGCGACCACCACCGCCCGCCAGCTGCGGAAGGTGATGAAGCACAACACGATCACCGCGCCATACACGTAAAACAGCATGGTGCGGTTGGCCTCACGCACGACGATATTGGTCGCTGCTTCAATCCCGGCACTGCCGGCCGCCAACATAAACTGACGCTCGCTATTACTGTGTTCACGGGCGAAGCCTTCGGCCACTCGCACCACGCGATCCAGGGTTTCGGCCTTGTGGTCCGCCAGATACGCGATGATCGGCATCATCGAACAATCGTTGTTGAACAGGTCCTGATTACTGACGGACGCCTGCTGAGCACCGTAGTTGAGCACATCCTGATTACGCGCGATGGTCAGCATCTTCGGGTTGCCTTCATAGGAACCCGCAGTGATCTGCCGTACGGCGTTCACCAGCGACACCGTGGTTTGCACACCCGGTTGTTGCTGCAACAACCAGCCCAGGCGATCGGCTTCCACCAGGCTTTCATATTTCAGACAGCCTTCGCTGGGGGTCTTGAGCATCACCGCGAACTGATCGCTGGACAGCGAATAGTTCGCGGTGATGTAGGCGTTGTCGCGGTTGTAGCGCGAATCGGCCCGCAGCTCGGGGGCGCCGGGGTCGAGGTCACCGATCTTCAACTGGGTGCTGACCATGAAGCCGCCCACGGCCAGCAGCCCCGCCACACTGACGGCGATGGCCGCCCAGCGGCGCTCGGTGAATTTGTCGAGAAAACACCACAACGCGCCCATGCCGCGGCCCCGCAGCTCTTTATTTTCTGCGCGCAAACTGCGTTCGGCGGCCTTTCGGCTGACGCCCCAATACGACAGCAGCACCGGGAGCAGCACCAGGTTGGTGAAGATCAGCACCGCGACGCCGATGCTGGCGGTGACCGCCAGGTCCTGGATCACCGGAATGTCGATCAGCATCAACACGGCAAACCCCACGGCGTCGGCCAGCAATGCGGTGAGGCCGGCGAGAAACAGTCGGCGAAAGGTATAACGCGCGGCGATCAACTGATGAGTGCCGCGTCCGACGTCCTGCATGATGCCGTTCATCTTTTGCGCGCCATGGGATACGCCAATGGCAAACACCAGGAACGGTACCAGAATCGAAAACGGGTCCAGCGCGAAGCCGAACAGCGCCACCAGTCCCAACTGCCAGACGACTGCGATCACCGAGCACAGGATGACCAACGCCGTGCTGCGCACGCACCGAGTGAAGTAGAAGATAATCGCCGTGGCTATCAGTGCGGCGGCGCCGAAATACAGCATGACCTGCATCAATCCATCGATCAGGTCGCCGACCAGTTTGGCGAAGCCGATCACGCGAATCTTGATCGGGCCCTTGCCCTCCTCGCTGGTCACCCGTACGGCCCCGTCGAACTCGTACTTGTCACGCAGCTTCTCTTCAATGGTTCTGGAGAATTGGTGATAGTCGATGGCCTGGCCAGTGACCGGGTCTTTCTCCAGCAGCGGCACGAACACCATGCTCGACTTGAAATTGTTGCCGATCAGGTTGCCGACAATGCCCGAGCGAGCAATGTTCTGGCGCAACTGCTGAACACTTTGCACTGATCCGTCATAGGAATCGGGCATTACCGGGCCACCCTGGAATCCTTGCTCGGTGACTTCGGTCCAGCGCACTGCCGGCGTCCACAGCGATTTCATCCAAGCACGGTCGACGCCCGGGGTGACGAAGAGTTCGTCGTTGATCTCTTTCAGGACATTCAGATAATGAGGGTCGAAAATATCGCCGTTACTGCTCTCCACCACCACCCGCACCGCATTGCCCAGTCCCCGCAAGGCCTGGCGGTTTTCCAGATAATTTTTGATGAAGGGCTGGCTCTGCGGGAGCATTTTTTCGAAGCTGGCGTTGAGCGTCAGTCGCGTGGTTGCCAAGTAGCTCAGCGCTACCGTCACGATCAGGCAAGCCAGCACCACCCACAGGCGATTATTGAAGATCAGCCGTTCGAGGCCATTACCAGAGCAGGCATCGAAACCCTTCAGCTCGCGGATGACCGGCATTGTTTCGAGTTCGTAGTGACCCATGATGTTGTTCTCTTTGTAATGCCGGGCTCAGTCGAGGGCCAATCGTCGCAGACCTTGGGTACCCGCGAGTACCAGCGAACCATCAGACGTCACTTGCGCAGCGGCTATCGGGGACGTCACGGTGTGCTGTCGGGGATGAAAACTGGCGCCTTCGTCGGTGCTGACCAGCACATGACCGGCCTGGCTGACGAGTACGATCCGGCCATCGGCGGTCACGGAACTGGCGGTAATGCTAAGAGGGAGACCGAGTTCAACCTTGCTCCAGCTCGTGCCGTCATCGGTGCTGCGAAAGACGTTACCGCGCAGACCGAAAACCAGCGCCACCCCCGGCTTACCGGTAACTCCGAAAAAGCTGCCGTTATAAGGCGTTGGCGTGGCATTGAATCGGCCGCTGGCACGGTCCAGCTTCAGCACCAGGCCCTGCTCACCGGCGATATACAGATCATTGCCTACGGGGCGCAATGCATACAAATTCAATGCCGCGGGGTTGTCGGTACGCTCCAGCAGCGGTGTCCAGTCAAGGCCACCATTGTCAGTGCGAAAAATCAGATTGAAAGCACCAACGATGTAGCCTACCCGGGCATTCTCGAACCAGACATCCAGAAAGGCTTTGTCGGCGCCCTCATCGAGCATTCGCCGCGCTTCGCTGACACGCGCTTGCAGATCGGCATCGTCTGGCTGATCGGCGAGTCGGGGTTGATAGTACTCAAGCATCACCCGGCCGATCTGACGCCCGTCCAGTTGCCGGTTCCAGGTTTGCCCAGCGTCGCTGCTGTGCAGGACCACACCGTCGTGCCCGACAGCCCAGCCCGACTGCGGTGTGGGGAATGTGACTGCAACCAGGTCCGAACTGACCGGAACCTGTGCTTGCTTCCAGTGTTCGCCGGCATCATCGGAGTAAAGGATATGACCGCGTTGGCCAACGGCGACCAATCGCTCACCGGCCCGGGTCAGCCCGGTGTAGGTCGAATGCACGGCAAACTCACTTTGCAGCGCGGGTGTGTCGAGCACATCGGCAAACCCGCCGGCAATCACCGGACGGGCAAACGGCACAGCCATCGCTGATGCCAGCGCGGCGAGCAGGGTCCATTTGATCATTGTCATTATTATTGTCTCGGGTGCACACCACAGACCTCTGCAGGCGCGGGCAAGTCGGATCGCCGCCCGCTCGCTCCTGCAGGATCGTGGGGTTTTAGCGGATACCGGTGCCGGCCAGCGACTCGGCCGACCACTGCGCCTTGGACAGCGGGTCTATGTATTTGAGGCCGCCGTAAGGCCCGTAGAAACCATTCATGTTGTAGGCACCGGAAACCAGGTCATAGAGCATGTGGTTGATGGTGTCCGGGGCTTGCACGTCGTAGCTGTAGGTCAGGTGCGAGAAGCCGCCACGGTAGAGCTGGCCACGAGCGTCATACTCGTCAGATGCCAGGGCAATCCAGCTGTCCTCGTCGAGGTAGAAGGTACGTTTGCTGTAGATGTGACGCTTGCCGGGCTTGAGCGTGGCTTCCACCACCCACACGCGGTGCAACTCCCAGCGCAGCAGGTCAGGGTTGACGTGGTTGGCCGTCATCGCCTCTACCGCGTTCTTGTGATAGCTCAGCTTGTAGGTGTTGTACGGCACATAGAGTTCTTTCTTGCCCACCAGCTTGAAGTCGTAACGGTCCATCGCACCGTTGAACACGAATGCGTCGTCGTAAGTGGCGGTGCCGACGGTGCCTGGATTTGGCGTGTCGTAGGCCAGGTCCGGTGCCAGTTTCACCCGACGTTGTCCCGGCAGGTATTGCCAGGCACGACGCGGTTGTTTCAACGGGTTGACCGAGTCCATGAGCAACAGTGCTTCACCGGCACGGCGGGCTGGGCCGGTGTAAGTCAGCTTGATCTTGTAGAAGGATTCATCGGGAGTAACAGGCCCCACAGCTCGCGCCGGGGCGTAGAGCGGGTATTCAATATTGAATACACCCGTGGAGCTCAAGGAGGCGGTGCCTGAGGCATCGACGTTCCATGAGTCGTACTTGTTGGTCATGGCCACGCCTTGATAGCGCAGCAAGTGGTTCCACATCGCTTCGTTGCCGTCTGCCGGAATCGGGAACGGTACACCCGGCAGGACGTTTTCCAGCGACAAGCCACCATCGGTGGTCTTGGCAGTCACCGCGTTTTTTGCGGTGTTATCGAGAACGGCTTTGGGCAGCGCGACGCTACGGTGAGTCGGGTACACGTCGAGGCGATAGCTCGGGTAACGCGTGAGCAACGCCTGGGTCGTTGCGCTAAGTTTGTCTTTCTGTTCGGCGAGGTTCTTGCCGGTGATGACCAAACGCGGTTTTTCATTGCCGAATGGATCAGGACGGAACGAGTCACCGTTTTTGAAATCGGCCGGGAGCGCGGTCAGGCCACCGGTGTAGGCCGGAATGCTGCCATCGGCGTTGCCAGCTTTGTCCGCGCCGACGGCGGTCAGAGTGGTGCCAAGTTTCGCGGCCTGGTCGGCACTGACAGCGGCGTGCGCAGAGCCTGCAACGGCCAGAGCCAGCGCGGGGGCCAATACGGATTTGACGAAATTCATTGAGTGTCTCCTGTTAACGCACATCTCGAATATCAGAGGGTGGTTTTGAAGGTGAAAGTGACCATGCCGCGATCCTTGAGCTGGGCCGGGGTACCCGCAAAAGCAGTGGTCTGGCCGGGAACGCAGTTGTACTGGCCGTTGGCGCCGGGAGCGGCACCATCGCCCTGTGCCGCGGCGTTGCCGGATGAACCACAGGTGTCGAAGTCGCCGAAGTTATCGACGTATTTGAGATCGAAGCGGTACTGGCTGTGCACGTCCATGCCAACGCCGACCGAATAGCTGCCAGTGCCTTTGTTACCGCCCATTTGCACAGCGGATTGGCCTGCGAGACCAACGTTGTAACTAACCGGCAGCGATAGATCGATGCCGGGGAATACCTGATACCAGGTCGGGTTGAAGTTCATGCCCAGGATGAAGTTGTCCTTGGTGACCTTGTCGACGCCGTGATACCAATCCTCGCCCTTGAACAGTTGCTTGTTCTCGGTCACGTCCAGCCAGCGGCTGTATCCGAGTTCAACCAGCAAGGTCGAGGAATCCCACAGCGGGGTGTCGCCAAAGGTGGTCAATCCGTTGAGCACCGCGTGTACGGTGTTGCCGCGAGCCACACCGTTCTCGCCATCGAAGCTTTCGATGAAACCGGGCGCATTCGCTGCTCCCAGAGCCGGGTTGACGGTGGCCGGGACGCTGGACAGCGGCATGTTGTGGCGATAGTTCAGATCGAAACCGACACTCACACCGGCGACGTTTTTCGAAAGGCTCAAGCCGTAGATGTCGATGTCATCGACGTAGAACTGGTTGTAGCTGCCGGCATTGCCCGAAGCCAACTGAGCCGGGCCGACCGCCACCGGTTGCAGCACCAGGTTAGGCAGGATGTCCGAGGTCTTGCGGTAGTAGAGACCCAGGGTGCCGTCGAGCCACGCCGGACTCCATTTGGCCATGAGACCGAAGTCACCTTGCTTGTCAGGGGTATGGGTGTGGCCATTGGTCAGGCGCAGAAACTCATTGGCACCCAAAGGCCCCGGAGTGCCGAAACGGGGATTGCGTGCAGCGATCAGCGACAGGTTGTGGCCGCCGTTCTGGATACCGTCGTTGAAGCCCAGGTATGTGCCCGACTCCGGCAGCCGTGCAGCATCCCAATCGAGAAAGTATTGCGCTGCCAGGGTCAACTCCGAGTTGACTGTGAAGCTGGTGGACAACTGGTTACGCGGGATGAACAGCTCTTTGGCTTCAGTCCCTGGCACCGCAAGTGCCTTGGACAAATCCAGACCGGACTGGCCATAGCTGTTGCCGTGGGCAAAGGCCAGCACGCTTTCACCCCAATACAAGGTGTGCTTGCCGGCCTTGCCGCTCAACAGCGATTCGTCGCCGACCTCGGTGCTGCCGAAAACAAAGGCGTCAAGGATCTCCGAGGACGGGCCGTTGTAATAACGGTCGGCATAGCCGCTCAGATGATTCGAGTCGGGCTTGCCATTATTCAGCTGGTTGGTCGACGGATTGAAGCTACCGACGTCGTCATAGGCATGGTCGTACCAGCTGTTGGCACTGACCCGAAAACCCATCTGTTTTTTGTAGACCACGTCCAGTTCCGACAACACATCAAGGCGCTGCGAAACCGCGCTGCCGGAGGAAAAATTACGGTTACCGTCGTTGTTGTTCCAAGCGTTGGCCAGCTTGCTGTTCGGCGCCTCCACTCGCTGTGCGTAGTTGAACTTCAAGGTGTTGTCGAAACGAACCGTAACGTCCTCATTGCCCGTATCGAACTCGAACGCCTGCACAGGCGTCATCCCCAGCCCGGCGAGAACCGCCGAGGCCAGCAGCCCGCGCCGCAGATTAGGGTGGCAGATCTTATTGTTGTTATTCATCTAGCGTGCTCGCCTTTCTGTGGTTTCACGAAAAGTCATTCAGGAAAAACGCCCGTCGGCCAAACGCTCTGCTCTCATGGAGCGCAGGCTGGATCGGTCGAGGATGTTGTATCGCGAGCAATGAGGGGGGCGCCGGTCAATTGGGCCAAATCATCGGTCAGCACAGCGCGGCGGCGACCAAACCCACGCGGTGCTTTGTATTGACTGGCGAACGGGCGCTATTGACCGGCCTACACGGATCAGGGGCTGTAGAACAAATGTCGAGCGGTCCGGCCTGCGCCGACCAAAACCCCTGACCTGAAAACAGACCTCATGAAAAAGACCCTTTCTGTTCTGCTGTTACCTTCGTTGCTGGCCAGCCTGATCAGCCAATCCGCCCTGGCCGCCGTTGAACCGAAATCGGCCGAGCCCGCCACCGTGACGGCCAATGACGCAACGCGCCAGATGCTGAAAAACATGAACAGCCAGAGCGACGCCGACATTCATCGCGGTTTCATCGCCAGTATCCCGGATGCCGAGACGCTGACGGCCGACGGCAAGGTGATCTATAGCCTCAAGGGTTATGAATTCCTCAAACCGGCAGAAGGACCGACAACCGTCAATCCCAGCTTGTGGTTACAGGCACGCAAGAACATGGCGAACGGTTTGTACAAGGTCACGGAAGGCTTCTATCAGGTCCGCGGCATCGACTTGACCAACATGACCATCATCGAGGGCAAGACCGGACTCATCATCATCGATCCCCTGATGACCGCCGAAACCGCGCGTACCGCACTCAATCTCTACTACGCCCATCGCCCGAAAAAGCCGGTGCTGGCGGTGATCTACAACCACAGTCATGTCGACCATTATGGCGGCGTCAAAGGCATCATCGATGAAGCTGACGTCAAGGCGGGCAAGGTACAAGTCATCGCACCGGCGGGGTTCATGGAGCATGCGATTGCCGAAAATGTCATGGCCGGCAACGCCATGAGTCGACGCACCGAGTACCAGTTCGGTACCACCTTGCCCCGAGGCGATCGCGGTCAACTGGATCTTGGCGGTGCGAAGGCATTGCCCAACGGCACCATCACGCTGATCCCGCCCACCCGGGAAATCAGCAAGCCGATCGAGACGCTGGAAATCGATGGCGTGGAAATCATCAACATGCTCACACCGGGCACCGAAGCGCCGGCAGAGATGGTTCATTACTTTCCGCAACATAAAGTACTGGACACCGGTGAGCTGGCCATTCAGACGCAGCACCAGTTGCTGACCCTGCGCGGCGCGGAAATCCGTGACAGCCAGGCCTGGGCCAAATACCTCAACGATGCACTTCAGCGTTTTGGGGCCGATACCGACATCCTCGTGGGCCAACACACTTGGCCCGTATTCGGCAAGCAACAGGTCAACAACTACCTGAGCAAGCAACGCGACCTTTATAAATGGATGCATGACCAATCATTACGCCTGGTGAACAAGGGCTACAAACCTGTGGAGATCGCCGAGTTCATGCGTCAGAACGTGCCATCGAGCCTGGCCAGGGAATGGTTTACCCGTGGCTATTACGGGTCGGTGCAGCGCAACGCCAAAGCGGTTTATCAGCAATACATGGGCTGGTACGACGCCAACCCGGCCAACCTGGATGCCTTGAGCAATGTTGATTACGGGCGCAAGTTTGTCGATTACGCGGGCGGTGCCGATGCCTTGCTGGCCCGCGCCCGCACGGATTATCAAGCTGGTGAGTATCGCTGGGTATCTCAGGCCATGAACCATCTCGTCGATGCCGAACCGACCAATCAACCCGCACTGGAGCTGTTTGCCGACGCCCTGGAGCAGCTCGGTTACCAAGCCGAATCGTCGGTAGAACGTAACAGCTACCTGACCGGCGCTCAGGAGTTGCGCAGCGGCGGGAAGAAAGTGCGGTCACCGTTGCGCACTGCGAGCCCGGACACCATTCGCGCGTTGTCCATCGAAAACATTTTCGACTTGCTCGGGGTTCGTCTCAATGGGCCGAAGGCCGAGGGCAAGCACATCGTCATGAACTGGAATTTCACCGACAGCGGCAAGCAATATGTGCTCAACCTGGAGAACTCGGCGCTGACCTACTCCGCCGATCGGGCTGCGCCGAACCCGGACGCCACCTTGACGCTGAATCGCGACACCCTGAATGCGATCATGACCCAACAACTGACACCACAGCAGGCACTGCAAGGTGGGCAACTGAAAATCGAGGGTAACGCCCAGGCCTTCGGTAGTCTGCTTGGCCTCATGGACACGTTCTCGCCGAATTTCGAAGTCGTCCTGCCCAACCCGCCGGCGCAATAAACGCTGCCGCCAAAAACGAAAACCTCGCCGAAAAGTGTCCCGGCGAGGTTTTTGTTTGCCATATGCTCAGCCCTGCTGCCGGTAATCTGTCGGCGACAACCCGGTCCAGCGCTTGAAGGCGCGGGTAAAATTGCTGGTATCACTGAAACCCAGCAGGAAGGTGATTTCCGTGACGGGACGCGAGGCCTGGCTCAGGTAGCTGCATGCCAGTTCCTTGCGCGTGTCATCGAGTAATTGCTGGAAACTCGTCCCGCGCTGGGACAGCTTGAGCTGAAGCTTGGTCGGGCTCATGCACAACGCGCTGGCAACCTTGTCCCGTGTGCAATCGCCATCCGGGAGAAATTCGATAATCTTCTGCGTCACGCCGGTGATGACATCGTTTTTGTCCAGCCGCGCCAAATAACTGATGATGATGTTGTCGTTGACTTGTGCCAGCTCCGGGCACGAACCACTCAGCTCGCGCACCATATCGGCCTTGTCGAAGACCAGCAGTCCGTAGTCCTGACTGAAGACCACCGGTGAGCGAAACAACGTCTCGTAAGGCTCGGCACCTTCGTGCGGCATGGGGCGGCGCATTTCAACGCGCAGGGGGCTGAATGTTGGCGTGTCAATCAGGCGCATGGTGCGCATCAGAAAGCCGAAAAATGCGTCTTCGGTCTCGCTGCTGAGAGGCACCCGATGCTCGAAGCGCAAGGACACCTCATTCGCGGTCTCGCTGACGCTGATAGTAGCCACCTGCGACGCCAGGCGGAAATAACGCTCCAGACGCCGGCTGAAATCCATCAAGGTGCCGCTTGCCGCGAGGGCATAGCCCAATGCATGAAGGTGAGTCAGATGCAGATGCTTTGACACTATAAGGCCGAAATACGGGTTGTTGGTCACATCCACACAGGCCTGGAACAAGCGGGTCATTGTCGCGACAGGCAGGCGAATCATCGGGTCGGCGGACAGGCCCAGGGGAATGCCGACGGAGGTGAAGATACGTTTGCTGTCCACACCACTGGCGTCCAGTGCCCGAGCGATGGCAACGGTGTAGCTGCCGATGGTGGTGGGCTGCAGCGCTTCCTCGCCTGCGGCCGGTGCGTCGCCGGGTCGTTTTGTCGTCGATCCTGACATGGGATTGCCTGTTGAAAATGCGAATGTCGATACTCGCTCCGGGCAGCTTGCCGGTCAATCTGCCGGTGGTACCTTGCGCCAGATGTGCCGGTGCTTGGCACGATCGTCACCTGCGCCGCTGACCGTCGAATTCGTTCTATTGACCGGTGGCGAAGCGGTCTTCTCCTGACAATGCAGTGAAGTTGTGCATCGGATAAAGAGAAGAACGCATGAACGAGAACACGGTATTCGATTACATCGTAGTTGGTGCAGGCGCTGCCGGCTGCGTCGTCGCCAGTCGCTTGTCGGAAGATCCGGACATTCACGTCTGCTTGCTCGAAGCAGGCGGCCCTGATACTCACCCGCTAGTGCACATGCCGGCGGGTATCGCCGCCATGGTGCCGACGTCGATCAATAACTGGCAGTACCAGACCGTGCCCCAGTCCGGCTTGAACGGCCGGATCGGCTATCAGCCCAGGGGCAAGACGCTGGGGGGCAGTTCATCGATTAATGCCATGGCCTATCACCGCGGCCACCCTGAGGATTTCGATCGCTGGGCGGCATTGGGCAACCCTGGCTGGAGTTATCAAGACGTATTGCCGCTGTTCAAGCGCGCCGAGCACAACGAGCATTTCAACGACCCGCTGCATGGCCAGAATGGCCCCCTCAACGTACGCTTCCACACCTCCCCCAATCCGTTCGGTGAAGTTTTTGTCGAGGCCGGCCTCCAGGCAGGCTATCGCGCATGTCCTGATCAGAACGGCGCGACCATGGAAGGATTCGGACGTGTGCAAGTGATGCAAAAGGATGGCCAGCGTTGCAGCGCGGCCCGGGCTTACCTGACACCCCATAAACATCGGCAGAACCTGCACATCGAAACTCACGCCCACGCGACCCGAATCATTTTCGATGGCAAGCGCGCGATAGGCATTGAGTTCCTGCAGAACGGTGTAAAACGGTCATTGCTCGCCCGTCATGAGGTGATTCTGAGTTCCGGAGCGTTCAACTCGGCGCAGCTGTTGCTGCTGTCTGGAATCGGTCCCAAAGACGATTTGTTGAAACTGGATATCCCGGTGCTCCACGACTTGCCGGGTGTCGGGCAAAACCTTGTGGACCATATCGATTACGTGCACTCCTTCCGTGTCAAATCCCGCCGCCTGATGGGCCTTTCGTTTACCGGATTGTGGGACATGGCCAAAGCCGCAGTCTGCTACTGGCGTCGTCGCAGCGGCCCGCTGACCAGTAACTTTGCCGAAGCGTGCGCCTTCATCAAGACCTCACCGGAACTGCCTCAAGCCGACATCGAGCTGGCGCTGACCATCGCCATGTTCGCCAATCACGGTCGTACCTTGTACAGCGGGCATGGCTTGAGCGTGCATGCGTGCCTGCTGCACCCAAAAAGCATCGGGCGCCTGACGCTCGCCAGCGCCGACCCGTTGGAACCGCCACTGATCGACCCGGCATTTCTGACGCATCCCGACGACATCAAGACGCTGGTCAAAGGTTACCGTGTCATCCAGCAAATCATGGCCACCCCGGCCTTCCAGGCGTTCAATCCCAGGGATGTGATTGCAATGCCCATGAACACCGATGCGGAGATCGAACAGGTACTGCGCAGTCGCTCCGACACGCTTTATCACCCGGTGGGCACGTGCAAAATGGGTATCGATGCCATGGCCGTGGTAGACCCGCGTTTAAAAGTCTACGGTGTGGAAGGATTGCGTGTAGTGGATGCGTCCATCATGCCGACCATCATCGGTTGCAGCACTACCGCGGCCACGGTGATGATCGGCGAGAAAGCCTCGGACTTGATCGCTGAAGAACGCCGCGGTACCGGCGTGCTGCAAACGCCGAAAGATCAGGACGCCAGTCTGTCTCGTTACTCTGCGTAAACAAACGGTAGGCTCGTGCGCGAGCCTGCCGTTCATTTCTTCAGAATCAGCGCCACGGGGCCATCTTCACGCAAGGCGTGGCAGCTATTGATCAAACCGGTAGCGGCTTTGTCGAAAGCCCCGGCATCCGCCGTCGTGCGTAGTGCCACTGTTGCCCGCGCCATCGGGATGGTTTGAAACGCGGTGGTGGCGATTGGCAGCAACAGCTCCGTCAAATGTACGCAACCACCGACACCGCCGAACAGTTCCTTGATACGGCGCGAAAATCCCGGACCGATCCGCTCGCCGATCAACGATTGATAGGCAGGCGCAGCACCGCGACATTCGCTGGTAGGTACATGGGGCATGGACACCTGCACTTCATGCACGATGAAGTCATCGTCCAGGGTCAGACGGATCAACAGGCCATGGTACGTCTCACCCGCCGACACCACCCGGCCCTGCACCAGCGTCATCGGATGGGATTTGCTATCACCAAGCCGGCCTTCGATATCCCACAACCCGTCGGCTCGCAAGAATCCCTCGCACATCACCGTGCGCCGATGGATCAAGCGTCGGCCCCACTCATCGACATCACCTTTCACAAGTCTGCCTCCTGATTGCGACTCGCTCGAATCAAGGCTTCAATACAGCGTTCATCACCCGTCGAAACAGCTTGCCATAAGGCGCTCGCAGCAGGCCCATGACGTCCAGGTACGGGGGCATGTAGACGGCGCGCTGCAAACTGAACGCCTTGAAACCGTCGCCACCGCGATAACGCCCGAACCCTGAGTTTCCGCAGCCACCGAAGGGCAAGTCACTCTGAAAAATGTGCTGCATGACCTCGTTGATGCATGCCCCGCCCGAGGACGTGCGTTCAAGTACCTTTTTCGATTCGGCACGGTCATTGCCGAAGTAGTACAACGCCAATGGCCTCGGCCGCTCGTTGACGTAGGCGATGGCTTCATCGATGGATCGGTAAACACGGATCGGCAGCAGCGGTCCGAACAGCTCCTCCCGCATCACCAGGGCTTCCTCGGGCGGTTCCACCAATAATGTGGGCGCAATTTTGCGTACGTCGGCGAGCTGTTCCTGAAGAGGATTGACTTCGACGCAACGCACACACATGGCCTTGGCATCCGCCAGACAGGTTTGCAAACGCTGATACTGGCCCGGTGTGGCGATCGCGGTGTAGTCAGGATTGTCGCGCAGGGTCGGGAACATCTTGCCCAGCTCTTCTTGCATGCTGATCAGCAGCCGCTCAAGGTCCTCTTCATGCACCAGCACGTAATCCGGGGCGATACAGGCCTGTCCGGCATTGATGCCCTTGCCGCCCCAGATACGCCGCGCCGCATCGTCAAGGTCCGCGCCACGACCGATGATGGTCGGTGACTTGCCGCCCAGCTCCAGTGTCAGCGGCGTCAGATTCTGCGCGGCGGCCGCCATCACCAGGCGCCCGACTCTAGGGCTGCCAGTGAAAATGATGTGGTCCAGCGGCAAGGCACTGAATGCCGCGCCAACGTCGGCGCCCCCGACAAATGCCGCCACCTCGGTGTCATCGAAGTGTCGAGCCAGCAGGTCAATCAGCAGGGTTGCGGTGGCGGGCGTGAACTCCGACAGCGTAATCATCGCCCGATTGCCCGCCGCAAAGGCTTCGGCCAAAGGCGCGAGCGAAATGGCCAGCGGAAAATTCCACGGCGTCATTATGCCGATGCTGCCCAATGGCTGAAAATGGATTTCGGCCTTGGCGCCTAACCATCCAGCACCCATTTCCGGGCGGCGTCGCTCGGGTTTCATCCAGCGCCGCACATGCTTGCGCGCATATTTGAGCCCGGCGACCGGCAACAGCACATCACTCATCAACGACTGGTCGTGGGATCGCCATGAAAAGTCCGTAGCCAGCGCTGCACAAAATGCCTGTCGGTTGTCCAGTAGCAAAGCAATGAGGCGATCGATTCGATCAATGCGCAGCGCTGCCGATGGCGGGCCTTCGGCAATGAACGCGGCTTGTTGGCGCGCCAGCACGTCCTGCATTCGGGCGATGGTCACATGGGTGTCGAGGTGTTCACTGCTGGCCATGAGGTTCCTTGAGTTCTGATGGTAGTTCTGACCCGATGGTGCGCAAGGCCCCCGCGCCGTGCCAGTCATCTGAACCCTTTCTCCTGTCTTTGGCGAACGCTGCGCCCTGGCTGCTGTTCTTCAGCTCATTCAACGGACAAGCGCTTTCGTTGCAAGGACCTGCGCCAGTGCCGACGGTGTTCCTACTATCGGCTCATCCGCTACGCCATCAGCGCGATCAACAATAACGGGGAGTTGTCATGAGTGAAGATATTTTGCGGTATGAAATCGTCGGCCCGGTGGCGCGCCTGACGCTCAATCGGCCAAGAGCCATGAACGCCTTGAACCTGGCGACGCTAGACGCGCTGGAACACTGTCTCGACGACATTGCCCGCAATGACGAATTGCGCGTGGTGATTCTCACCGGCAACGGCCCGGCCTTCTGCGCCGGAGCCGATTTGAAGGAAGTGTTGGCCGGCGCCAGCCTGGCCGCCGGTGAAGCTGACTTCCTCGACCGTGCCAATCAGGTCTTCAGTCAATTGCGCAACTTCCCCAAGCCAGTGATTGCCGCTCTCAATGGCGTGACCATGGCCGGTGGCCTCGAACTGGCGATGTGCGCCGACATCGTGGTGGCAGCGCAATCGGCCACCCTTGCCGATGCCCATGCCAACTTCGGCGTCTACCCCGGGGCGGGCGGCGCGGCGATCCTGCCACGCCTGATCCCGTTGAACATGGCGATGTACCTGTTGCTGACCGGACAACCTCTGTCGGCCATGGACATGAAAGGTTATGGACTGGTGTGTGAGGTCCACGCCGATGCCGAGTTGGCCGAGGCCACCCTGGCGCTTGCCCGGCACATCGCCGGAAAAAGCCCGATCGCGCTGCAGCGCATGAAGGAGGTCGCCCGCACCTCTGCCGACAAGTCTCGCGACGATGCCCTGCTGCACGAGCAGGTGATGTTGCGCCAACACCTGCGCTCCGCCGATTTCCAGGAAGGCCTGCAAGCCTTTGGCGAAAAACGCGCACCGAACTTCAAGGGCCGCTAGGCCGCACATTTTCCGACTTCGCAGGAACATACCATGAACGATATCTATGTAGCGGGTGTTGGCATGACCCCCTTTGGCCGCTTGCTCGAGCGCAGCGTCCACGACCTGGTTGGCGAGGCCGTCAGCCTGGCCCTGACGGATGCCGGTGCCGTGACCGCCGACATCGGCTCGGTGTATTACAGCACCATGACCAACGGCATTTTGCAGGGGCAGACCGCCATTCCGGGACCGATTGCCATGCGCCGTCTGGGCATCGAGGGTGTTCCGGTGTTCTCGGTGGAAAACGCCTGCGCATCCGGTTCGTCTGCCTTCAACCTCGCCATCCTGGCGCTGCGTGCCGGTCAGTGCGACATCGCCCTGGCAGTGGGTGCCGAGAAGATGAACATTGCCGATAAAGCCCGGATGTTCGCCGTGTTCGATGGCGGTTGGGACGTATCCACCGTCGAGCAGAACAAACGCACCTTGCTGGCCATGGGCGAAGGCATCGTGCCGCCGCCTGGCACGGTTTCCGAGCGCCCTTACAGTGTGTTCATGGACGTGTATGCGGCGATCTGCCGCAATCACATGATGCGCTACGGTACGACTCAACGGCAGATTGCCGCGGTGGCGGCGAAGAATCACCAGCACTCGGTGCACAACCCGCTCGCGCAGTTCCAGCAGGCTTTCAGCATTGACGAGGTACTGGCGTCGCCGCCGATCTGCTACCCGCTGACCACGCTGATGTGCTCGCCGATCAGCGACGGTGCCGCCGCGGTCGTGCTGTGCAATGCCGACGGCCTCAAACGCTTGAAAAATGCCGGCGAGCGCGCCGTGCGTGTATTGGCCAGTGTGGTGCAAACCGGCACCAGTCGTGGCCTCGACGAGCCGGAAAAAATCGTTGCGCACCTGGCGGCGAAAAAGGCCTACGCCCAGGCTGGCGTTGGCCCGGCCGATGTCGACGTCGCCGAAGTGCACGATGCCTCGGCCATTGGCGAAATCATCAATGCCGAGTCGCTGATGCTGGTGCCTTTCGGCGAAGGCGGTCCGGCGGCCGAGCGAGGTGATTTCACCATTGGCGGCTGCATGCCGATCAACCCGTCCGGTGGCCTCGAATCCAAAGGGCACCCGATTGGCGCCACCGGCCTGGCGCAACTTCATGAGCTGGTCACGCAACTACGTGGCGAAGCCGGCAAGCGTCAGGTCGAAGGCGCGCGCATTGCCATTCAGGAAAACGGTGGTGGTTTGTTCGGCATTGAAGAAGCCGTCGTCGCCGTCAACATTCTCGCCAACAAGAATATTTAAGGAGCCCCCCATGGGACACGTCATGCGCACCCCGGAGCAATTGGAAGCTGTCGAGAGTTTCCGTCGTTTCCTGGCCGATAAGATCGACCCGGTGTTCAACAAGGAATACCGCGACAAATTCATACCCCGGGAGAAGATGGCCGAGATCATGCGCCAGCTCACCGAGTTCGGCATGATTTCCGGCGCAGTCAGCGAGGCCTGCGGCGGTCTGGGCCTGGACTGGCCTACCCTGATCATGCTGTTCGAAGAAGTCGCGGCGTGCTCGGTCGACCTGTCGTCGCCAGTGGTGATCAACTCCTTTGGCGCGCAGATACTGGAAAAATTGGCACCGGACCACCTGCGTGACCGTTACCTGCCCGGCCTGATCAGTGGTGACCTATTTGCCAGCATTGCCATTTCGGAACCGGACGTCGGCTCCAACGTGCTGGAAATCAAAACCCGGGCCCGACGTGACGGCGACGATTTCATCATCAATGGTGAAAAGACCTGGATCAGCAATGGCTCCTACTCCGACTTCCTGATTTGCACCTGCCGTACGGGCGACGATCCACGCAAGGGGCTCACCCACTTCCTTCTGGACCGCAAGGAACATCCGTATGAAGTGCGCAACATTCACAAGATCGCCTGGAACAGCCAATCCACCGCGCAGATTTTCCTTAACGATGTGCGGGTGCCGGCCAGCAACATAATCGGCAACGAAGGCGAAGCGCTGAAAAACACCCTGTCGCTGTTCGAACGCTCCCGGGTGTTCGTCGCGGCGCAAGGTCTGGGCATCGGCCGCCGCGCCCTGGAAGAAGCGGTGCGTTATGCCAAGGAACGCAAGCAGCACGGCAAGCTGATCGCCGGTCATCAATTGATCTCGGCGATGCTCGCGGAAATGGCCACTCGGGTTGATGCAGCCCGGCTGTTGACTTACCGCGCCGCCGAGATGATCGGGGCCGGAATTCCAGCCGAAATGGAAGCTGCGATGGCCAAATACTTCGCGTGCGAGGCGGCGGTCACCATCGCTCGTCAGGCCGTGCAGATCCACGGCGGCGCCGGTGTCACCACCGACTTCCTCGTCGAGAAACTGGCTCGTGAGGCGATCGTCGTCCCCATCCCCGAAGGTACCACGCAAATCCAGCAACTGATCATCGGCCGCGCCCTGACCGGGATCAATGCGTTCTGATTGGCTCAAAGTCTGACACCCGACAATAACAGCCCGGCCCCTTGATGGCCGGGCAACGAACAGGACACTTTCATGCGTATTCAAGACAAAGTCGTGGTCATCACTGGTGGCGCTTCGGGCCTGGGCCTGGCGACCGCTCATTACCTGGTGGAGGAGAAAGCCGCGTTCGTCGCGATTTTCGACCTCAACGTCGAAGCCGGTGAGGCCGCTGTCGCCAAAATTGGCGCGGACCGGGCCATATTCGTCCAGACCGATGTCAGCGACGAAGCCTCGGTACAACATGCCGTGGATACGGTCATGGCCCGGTTTGGTGCCATTCACGTGTGTATCAACGGTGCTGCCGTACCTACGGGTTTCAAAGTACTGGGTAAGGAAGGTAAAGCCGCACCGCTGGCGCGGTTTGCCCAAGCCACCGCAATCAATCTCAATGGCGTGTTCAACGTCATGTCCAAGTGCGTCGAACAGATGGCCAGGAATGACGCCGAAGCCGGCGAAGAACGTGGCGTGGTAATCAACGTATCGTCAGGTGCCGCGTTTGAAGGTCAGGTTGGCCAATGCGCCTACTCCGCGACCAAGGCCGGCGTAATCGGAATGAACATGCCGGCCGCGCGCGAATTGGGTGCTGTCGGGGTGCGAGTCAACGCTATCGCTCCGGGGCTGTTCCTGACCACCATGGTTGCCGGGCTCGAGGAAAAAATTCTCGACTCACTCAAGGAACAAATGGAAGCCCCCAAGCGCTTGGGCGACACCCGCGAGTTTGCTCATTGCTGCACTTTCCTGATCGAGAACGCCTACATCAACGGTGAAACCATTCGCCTTGATGCCGCAACGCGAATGCGCGCTCGCTAGACCACGCTGCGACCTTCTTGAGCCATCAGAGCAATCAACCATGAAAATGAATTTTTGCCGGATCATGCGCTTGCTGGCGTTGCGCTACGGCGATCACGAGGCAATCGTCAACATCGAGCGCAATCGACGCTACAGCTACGCGCAATACCACCTGCTGAGCAATCGCATCGCCGATGTGCTGCGTACCACGTTGCAGGTGCGCGCAGGCGAGCTCTTCATGCTGATCCTGGAAAACGACAACCTCAGCCTGATGATGTTTCCCAGCACCTTCAAGCAGGAAGGCACGGTGGTCATGACCAACCTGCGCGATGCGCTCGACGAGCATGCGCGCCAGATCGACCTGGTGAAGCCGCGCATCGTGTTTCTCGAGACCCGCCTTCTGGACGGCTATTACGAGATGTTGCGCAATCGCGGGTGTGAGGTGGTGGTGATGGATCCGCCCACCGCCGAGCAAGCCGCCCTCCCCGGCGTGCACAGTTTCTGGCCGCTGGTGGAGGCGGCTTGCGATCTCGACAACGAGGTGACCCTCGATACCGACGAACATATCTGCATGTTGCGCTTCACCGGCGGCACCACCGGCAAGGGAAAATGCGCGATGTACTCCATCGACAACTGGATGGCATGTCGCGATGCAGCGTTCATCAATACCGAATTGGGATTCTCCGGTGCTACGCGACTCCTGCATGTCTCGCCGTTGTCCCACGGCACGCTGATGAAGTTCATCCCGACGGTTTACGCCGGCGGCACCAACATCACCCTGAATCATCTGGACATGGAAAGCTGGCGGCAGACGGTGGAGCATGAGCGGGTCACTCATTCTTTCCTGGTGCCCACCGTGCTTTACCGGTTGCTGGAGCTGCAGCGAACCGAACCGAAAGACTTCTCTTCCCTTACCACACTGATCTACGGCGCAGCGCCGATGAGCCCGGACAAACTCGGGGAGCTGGTAGCGTGTTTCGGACAGATTTTTACTCAGGGTTATGCCGCCACCGAGTCCCCGATGCTGATAACCACGCTCAACAAGGCCGCTCACCGACCTGATAGCGTTACAACACTGCAGCACTTGTTTTCCGCCGGACGTCCAACGCCCGGAGTCGAAGTTTTCATTGCCGACCCGCAGGGTAATCCGTTGCCCATTGGCGAAACCGGCGAGATTCGGATCCGCTGCAAGGCCATTATCAAGGGTTACTACGAGAATCCGGAAGCGACAGCGGCAGAGTTCGAGGACGGCGCGTGGAAGTCTGGTGACCTGGGCTACTTCGATACCGATGGCTATCTGTACATCGTCGACCGCCTGAAGGACATGATCATCAGCGGCGGTTTCAATGTGTACGCGGTGGAGGTTGAAGCGGCATTGGCGGCGCATCCTTCTGTAATGATGGCTGCCGTAGTCGGTATCCCTCACGCGGAATGGGGTGAGGCCGTTCATGCCGAAGTGGTATTGCGCAAAGGTGAAACCGTAAGCGCCGAGGCTTTGATTGCCCATGCACGGGCGCGATTGGGTGGCTACAAAGCGCCGAAGTCGTTGGTATTTGTCGATGAGCTACCCACATCAGTAGTAGGCAAAATATTACGCCGACAAGTGCGCGAGAAATACTGGCAGGATGCGTTGCGAAAAATCGGTTGAAGTTCGAAGCAGCGCCTGCTTGTCCGCAATATCATGTGATTCTACCGATAATGCTCATGAGCCGATCGGATTTGCACCAAGTGCAATAACCTGGTGGGATCGGCAAAGCATATATTAAAGGGGGCGGGAAATACCGTACCGTGCCCCCTTGTCACCTGACTCGATTGAAGAAACCAAGGCCAAAAACGGCATAGTCTCCGGAGTTCGCGAAATTCGCCGTTTCCGTGCGTTTGGGCGGACCTACGTTGCGCCTGGTAGACATGCGATCGCGACGCGCAGTGGTGCGCATCTGGGGCCAGCCTGACTACGCTGGGCAAGTTTGCCTACCCTCTGGGGATCAGGGGGGCGCTGTCGAGCTGTCAGAAGGCAATAGCAAAAGTGCACGTCAAGTTTCGTTCAAAACGACAATTTAAAGCATTTCCGGCATCGGCGAGTGCCCGTCTTCGGTGGACCGCAACCTTCGCGACAGGCAAAAAAGCGGCCAGGAGCGGAAAGTGGACTCACCAACAATAATTGCCAGCATCGCCGATTCTACATGCTCTGGCTCATCAGTAAGGGGCCTAGCCGGGACTGGAGTTTCTTTCCTGCTCTTATGTGATGCCCCGAACACCGGGCTCGCAATATCGCCCGATGATCTCGAATAATCGATGGCACGATGTAGCGAGGTAAGGTTCAGGCGCTGTGGCAACCCCAAGCAACAGGCCGGAGGAGCTCCCGGACGGCGTCGCGAACCACGCTGACAAAGGCGATGGAGCCATGCCAAAGGTCATCGCTTCCCGAACGATTTGCACGTCGGGTGCGCCGTCGGGGAGTCTGAGAAGTACAGCCATGCCTGCGTTGACCCACTCTGCATCGCGCATTCGCAACTGCTCGCATAGCGCGTCACGCTGAGCGCAATACAGGCGCTTGAGCCGACGGACACGGCGAATATAGTGGCCATCACGCATAAATTGAGCCGTGGCGAGTTGAATGACGGGTGAAGGGGCGGGAGCAAGCGTCGTCGCCACCTCGGAGAACGCAGTAATAAGTTCGGTTGGCGCTACAACAAATCCAAGTCGCAGCCCCGGGCTCACAGTCTTGCTGAAAGAACCTATGTGGATAACCCGATTACCCTCGTCCAAAGACGCCAAGGCAGGGGCCGCCCTGCCTTCCAATTGCAGCTCGCTGAGGTAGTCATCTTCGATGATCCAGGCGTCGCTCGAGACCGCCCATTCGAGCAGTTGAAGCCGTCGCCTCAATGACAGAGTCGAGCCTAAGGGAGCTTGTTGACCGGGGGTCAGGACGGCTAATGCAGCGTCCGCGGCCTTCTCGATTCCGTAGTCCACATTGAGGCCTTCGGCGTCCACCGGAATCGGAATGACATTCAAGCGAGCGAGCTCCAGCCCCTTTCGGGTAAGAAAGAATCCGGGGTCTTCCATCCAAACCTTCTTACCGTCCAGACCTAACACTCGCAGTGCAAGCCCTAAGCCGGAGCTGTATCCCGAAGTGATGAACACCTGCTCAGGGAGGCAGTGGAGGTTTCTGGAGACGGAGAGATAGCCTGCAATCTCTCGACGCATCTCATATTCCCCGCGAGGATCGGGATAGATCAGTGACGAGAAAGATCCTGCTTTCAACAGATTGGACGAGCGCGCACGTGCGAAAAGCTTTTCCAGGCCATCAAACGCTGGAATGCCGAGCTGAAAGATCGCGGGTCCAGTGTTCACCCGCTCATAGGCGCTCATAAAAGCTCCAGGCTCCGGTGGTGCCGGTTGGGCCAACGCTGCACGGGGGCGTGGCGCCACGCGTGTGCCCTTTGCTCCGAATGTTTCGATCATTTGGGCATCGGCTAATCGTTCATACGCCGTTTGAACGGTGCCGCGCGCCACACCAAGGTGCGCGGCGAGATCCTGCCACGAAGGCAATCGAGTACCTGGTGTGAGTAGGCCTGACTCTATTGCCCTGCTGATACTCGTACGGATCTGCTCTGACAGGGACAGCTTTGCCGTCCGGTCGAGCTGAATTCGCAGGTCTGAATTCATATTCTTGGTACACACAAAGGTAGGGGTTCTTGGTTCTTTTATTCGTACCATCGACGGTACAAGATTTAAAGACCAAAACGGAGCACCTTCCCCGTTCAACCATAGGAACCATCATGATCAACGCCGTCATCGAATGTATCGTGAGTCGCAGTGCCGCCAAGTACTACGACCCTGCCGCCACTTTGAGCGACGACCAAATCCGTGAGTTGGTACGAATCGGCACCACGGCACCAACGTCCTTCCATATACAGAACTGGCGCTTCATCGCGGTCCGTACGCCTGGAGCCAAAGCCCGGTTGAGTCCTATCGCCTGGAATCAGCCCCCGATCACTGAAGCAGCCGTTACCTTCATCATCTGCGGCCAACTGGCCGATTCCAGCGTCATACCGGAACGCCTTGCACCGCTGGTGGAAGCGGGCGTCATGCCCGCAACGATGGTGCCGGACTGGGAACTCCCTGCGCGCGATTTGTATTCAGAGCACCCACAGCGCCAGCGCGACGAGGCAGTACGCACGGGCACCTTCGGTGCGTCGGCGATCATCTACGCCGCCCGCTCGCTAGGCCTGGGTTCGACGCCGATGATCGGTTTCGATGCCGAAGCAGTGGCCCGCGAGTTCGGACTGGCTCAAAACGAAGTGCCGGTCATGTTGTTGTCTATAGGCGCGGAACGTCCGGGGAACTGGGCTCAGAAGCCGCGCCGCCCGCTGTCTGATGTGTTGGATCTCGTTTAACTGTTAATAAACCAGGTAATTGACGGAGACTACAATGCCTAGAAGTGCAGTTCTAAAGCCGGAACAAGTGCCGGCCGATTCGAAACCGACTCTCGATGCGTTCACCAGGAACATCGGGTTCACTCCAAACATGATGATGACCTTCGCGCAGAGTCCAATCGCGTTCAACTCATGGGCTACTCTACTCGGTTCCTTGAGCAAAGCGCTCGATGTGAAGACGCGTGACAGTATCGGCCTCGCAGTCTCCGAAGCGAATGGCTGCAACTACTGCCTGACGGTTCACAGCTTTACGGCCGAGCATATGGCCAAGCTGTCGGCCGATGAAATCATTCTCGCTCGGAAGGGCCATGCCCCCGACCCGAAGCGCAACGCTGCCCTCCAGTTCTCGCACAAAGTCATCGAGACTCGCGGCAAGGTCAGTAACGCTGATCTGAAAGCCATCCGCGATGCGGGCTACACCGATGCGAATATCATGGAGATTGTCGCGCTGGTAGCCATGTACTCCCTGACGAACTTTTTCAATAACGTGTTCGATCCCGAGAAGGACTTCCCTGCCGTTACGCCGGCTGGCTCGCTCTGAGCTCTATCCGCTCGCATCGACCATTTCCCAAGAGGTGTCATCTGATTCGAGCATTACGCAAAAGTCTGGACGCCCCCAAGAAAGAGTGTTGGGAAAGCGGCCAGGCTTTTTGTATGTACCCAGGACCTTTCCCTAACGTCAGCTATGGGTCGGCTGCTGCCCTTCGTAACTGGTCGTTATCGACCGAACGTAAGTAAGTAGGAACCTTTAAGCCCCACCCTCCCACAACTCAGCAGCGACCTGCGAGCATTGCTACGTCCAGTAATCAACCTGACGATGCCAGCCGCTCGACAGAAGGCACAATTCAATCCCGAGCAATCTTGTCATTTGCCAACGCTTAGGGCAGGGTCGATACCACTGAGATCTCTGCCAAAGGAGTCATCCCATGTCAAAGCTATATCCCAGTATCGATCCCGAGGGGCTGGTCGAGTACTCAGTGGTCTACACCGACCGCTCGCTCAACCACATGTCGCAGTCATTTCAAGGTGTGATGAAGAACATTTCCAGCACCCTGAAACAGGTCTACAACGCCCAGGCTGTTGCGGTGGTTCCGGGCAGCGGCACATTTGGCATGGAAGCCGTGGCGCGACAGTTTGCCACCGACCAGCAATGCCTGGTGATACGCAACGGCTGGTTCAGCTATCGCTGGAGCCAGATCCTTGAGATGGGCAACATCCCGGCGGCCACCACGGTGCTCAAAGCCCGACCGGTCGACACGGGTCGCCAGGCTGCCTACGCCCCACCCCCTCTGGACGAAGTGCTGGCAGCCATTGCGGCGCAGAAGCCGCAGATTGTCTTCGCCCCCCACGTTGAAACCTCATCAGGGATTATCCTGCCCGACGAGTACCTGCGGGCCGTGGGCGACGCCGTGCATGCGGTGGGTGGCCTGTTCGTGCTGGACTGCATCGCCTCAGGCACGCTTTGGGTTGATATGCAGAAATGCGCAGTCGACCTGCTGATCAGCGCACCGCAAAAAGGCTGGAGCGCCTCCCCTTGCTGCGCCCTGGTGATGCTTAGTTCTTTGGCCCTTGAGCGCATCGAACAGACACATAGCAGCAGCTTCGCCTGCGACCTGAAAAAGTGGCTTCAGATCATGCAGGCCTACGAACAAGGCGGACATGCCTACCATGCCACCATGCCCAGCGATTCCCTCGCGCGATTTAACGAAGTGATGAAAGAGACGCAAGCCTACGGTTTCGACAAGGTCCGCGACGAACAACAGGCTCTAGGCGATCGGGTGCGCGCGATGTTGACCGGCAAAGGCATCAAAAGCGTGGCCGCAGCCGGCTTTCAGGCCCCTGGCGTAGTGGTGAGCTACACCGATGATGCCGACATCAAGAGCGGTAAGAAGTTTGCCAACCACGGCCTACAGATCGCCGCCGGAGTGCCGTTGCAATGCGACGAGCCGGCCGACTTCCAGACCTTCCGCATCGGTCTGTTCGGACTTGAAAAGCTGCACAATATCGAGCGCACGGTCAGCACCCTCGAGCAGGCACTGGACGAGGTGATGGTTAACTAAGCCCTCATCTTGTCCGCAGCACATACCGAACTTGTGACTTCCAGGAAGGCATCCTGTCCTGGGCACTACCGGCCCATGGCGCTGTTCTTCGACGAATATGACGCTGGTCGCCTGGACGTCATGTTAGAACCATAAGAGAAAGCCCGGGCACGTGCCTCACTGACACGTGCACCCTTCAGCGATATAAGAAAAGGTTTCCAACGAAGTCTTTCACGGGGCGGATGATTGGCGGCTGTATGACTTGGATCGACCCAAAGCTGACGATGGGGACAGGCAGAAATCGGCCTACCCGTGTCTTATCCACTCACGTGGCCGAAACGATGTACTTCGGGAGAATGATCCATGCGTGTGTATGACTCTGCATCTTGGAGACATGATGGATTGTTCTAAAAAGGTGCTGCTGGCCCCGGCGATGCCGGAACTTCATCATCGGGGGCGCTGTGGGTGTTGGTGTGCGTGCGGGGTTCAATCCCATAATCGTCATAAGCCTTGAGCTAGGCTGGTGTGGTCATTACTGAATTTGCCAATCACCCTCAAGAAGCTCATGTATGGAAGACATTCCAAACGCCTTAGCCACTACTGCTGATTCGTCAGAGGACACCATTACTCGGGAGTCTCTCTACGAACAGGCTTGGTCTACACCCATGACCAAAATAGCTGAACGGTATGGCGTTTCCTCCAGTTACCTAGCACGCATTTTTACCAACCTTAATATACCCCGCCCTCCGGTGGGATATTGGGCCCAAGTGGCTGCGGGGAAGCGTAAAACGCTGCCGGCACTCCCTGATGCTCAACCAGGTGCGCTCGTTGCCTGGAGCAGGAATGGAGCGCCCGAGCAAATCTCCCGTTCTCTTCCAAAAGCCCCTGTAAAGAGCCGCGGTAAGCAGGCTGATCGTCTTGCACTACTTCCTCGTCGGCATCCGCTATTGATAGACATCGAGGAGCATTTTAAGAAAGCCCACGAAACAGATGAAGGCTACCTTCGTCCATCGAAACGCTCCATGGCGGACCTGATAGTAAGCCGCTCTGGAGTAAGCCATGCCGTCGACTTTGCAAATCAGCTGTACTTGGCGCTGATGAAGAAGAGTCTCGCGGTCGCGCTATCTGATCCTACGACTCACATGGGACGGGAGTCCGTGGACCATCGGGAGAAAGCATCAAATAGGTACGTCCACCCTGCCCTTTGGCAGCCACAGCGTCCAACGGTGACTTACATCGGGACGGTCGTATTTGGCCTGTCCATCTATGAGATCAGCGAATACGTTCACGTAACGCGCCCAGACAAGAAATACATCCGAATGACGTCGCTGCCGGTGAGTAAACGACGTTCCGATTTTCCAGATGGATGGATGATGAGCGCCGATATGCCAAGCGGCAGACTCTGCTTGCAGGTGTACTCCCCGTACTACGGTGTGGAGTGGGTTCAGCGGTGGATTGAAGACAAGCCTGGTCATTTGGTCAGGAAAGTCCCGAGCATCATAAAGTCGCTTATCGCCGAGGCTCCGATGCTGGCTGCCAAGGTTGAGATCCAACGAGTGCGGAACGAGCAGGAACGACAGCGGCACAAGTTAGAGATGGAAGAGTGGAGGTGTAAGGAAGAGGAAAAGCGCCGGCTCAAGGCGATCCAGGACAGCCGCGATCGACTCGAATCGGTTATTCAGGCCTGGGTAAAAGTGAACAGCATTCGGGTATTCTTCGACGACATCGCCCAAAAAGCGGAGCTTCTCGAATCAGGAGAGCGGCAAGCTGTATTAGATCGCTTAGCCCAAGCGAAGGATCTGATCGGTGATTTCGACGCTCTCAAGCATTTTGAGGATTGGGATCCACCGGAACTCTAAGTGAAAGACCTCTTCAAGCTCTCGCTCTTTCAGTCGTAACCGGATACAGGCTCGCAACTGAGCCTTGGTCATCCCTGCAAAAAAAGCTGCGCCTCGTGGCATGCTCTTGTCTCCCTACCATGATGGCCCACTGTAGCCGTCAAGCCACTTTGACGCACGTGTTGCGGCTTAGTAAAGACCGTTTCCGGTTAGCTGCTTGCGGTCTCGATATGCCGGGCGGTAGCGGAAACGCAAGTGTGTTGGCGCGGTCGAGCCAGAGCCAGTATTGTGACGCCCATCTCATTGTCATTTTTTTGGATTGCTCTCGATACCGATTTCACGGGGTTTCGAGCAGCGAGGTCCAGTGTTCGTTTTTAGGGGAATCTAATGGAAGCTCTGGGGCAGCAACTTCGGCCAGTCGCCACGCGGATCAGTCAGTATTTCCGCGACTTTTTAGACTCGGATTTCAAGCGTCAACAAGCTCCGCGCCGCCGAATCGTGCTGACCACCGACACCGGATTCAGATCGGGGATGCGTACCTCACCCTACCCCTCCTTGGATCGCGACCTATGGAATCTTTTGGGGCGTCCATCTAGCGAAGACTTGTCACTGACGATCGACCCACGGCGTTATACGCGTCCGATCAGTGATGTGCTTCGTAAAGTGATCCACGAGCAAGTAAACGCCATCCCCGCTTCATCCCTACAAACTGTACATACTTCGGTGGAGGAACTAGCCGCAGAGTCCTACGCAAAAGCGATAGAAGACCCTGAGTTATGGGTGGAGTCAGTCCAAAACCACTTGGGCAGCAAAGTCGCTGAACACATCATCAAGCCCCTGATTGCACACCTGGATGGTCCACTGGGCAATCAGGCGTACTGGGTAATGGACTCATTATTCGCCGCGGAGAAGGACCTCGTTGATCGTGTCTGCGGTGACCTATCCCGAGTCCTCCCAGAGCTGCTGGCCAAGCTGCTCGCCACCCAGGACTCAGCCCCGCTCAAGGAGGCGATCCCACAGTTCCTGACTCTTGAAGGAACTCGCCAGGCACTGATGGCGTTCTTTGAAGGGTTTGTGGCGGCTGACGCCTACCACGAATTCCGCGATCTTGAGACCTATGTTGCCACCAGCGACGGGATGCAGCTTTACCTATACATCGGTGCAGTGAAGTACGGTGGAAACCAATACCCACTCTTCTTTCTCCCCATTGAGGTACAGAGGGAGGAAAAAGGGGCCGGCTATAAGTTAAAGCTGCTTAACCAGCTTTATACCAACCGCAAGGCTATAGACTTCGTTCTGCAGGAGCTGGCTGCTGGGCTCGAGCGCGCGTGGGTTTCTCCGATCCCCGAACGAATCCATTACATCAAACCCGAGCAGTCCATATACGAAGAGGCACGCGTCCTGTTCCAGCGCGTAGCCAATGCTATGGACCTCGGTGGCAAGATCAGCCTCTCTTCCACTGATACCGATGCCTCGACAATAGCGGTCGGACTGTCCAGCTCACTGTCCCTGGCTGCGTATGAACGTTCGGACGAGGCATTACTCAACGACTACGAAGAGATCCTCGAAGCACTGAAACATGGCGGATCGGCCGTGGTTGAACTGTTCGAGGGCATCGTTGGTGGTGTATTGCGCGAGAACCCAAAGTCCATCGCTGCGGCCGTGGAGACCACCTGGGATGCGCTTCCGATGGTGGACCGAATGGTCTTCGACTCACCGATCCCGCTGAATGAAGAGCAACGCAAAGTATTGATTGCCGTGCGACAGCCAGAAGGCAAGATCGTTGTAGTCTCCGGCCCTCCAGGTACCGGCAAGAGCCATACGATCACAGCAATCGCCGCCGACTGCGCCTTTAACCAACGATCCTGCCTGGTGTTGTCGGATAAGACCGAGGCGCTGGATGTGGTCTACGACAAACTGTCGGAAGCCATGTCACGCGTACGCCACGATCGCGATTTCCCGAATCCGATACTGCGTCTCGGCCAGCAAGCCCATAACTTCCGCAAACTGACCTCGAATCAGGCAGTGACCCAGATCGGAGCCTACGCCAAGGCAATGAAGGCGAATCAGCCCCGGCTCGAAGAGGAGCGAAAAAGTCGGTCGGAGAACCTGAAGGAACAGATCAAGCTGACTGTGGCGACATTAGGCGCCATCGAAATGACCAGCGTACAAGCAATGCTCAAAGACGAAACCGAGCTCGCTGAGCTTGCCCCGTCAGTACTGGAAGTATTGAAACGCGCAAGTGGAGCCAATCTGATTTCAGAGCTCGAGGGCATCACCGAGCACCTTACGGGGGTGGAACAGTATCTTCTTGAGGTCTTTTCTGAGGGAGACTTTAACCCACAAAGCCTTTGGAACAGAACGCGCAGGGATGCATTACTGGTAGCCTTCACTCAGGAACATTCTGACACCCCATGGGATCTGTTCGAGTCGATGTCGCCCTCCCAACTGCGCGCGCTTGGCGGACTTCTAGTCAGCTATGGTCAACTGAAGATGCCTCTGTTCGGTTACCTGTTCCGTGGCGCACAGGTGCGCGAAGTTGAACGTCAGCTTAATGCCCTACCCGTCAGCAGCCCCTTGCAGCTCAAGCAACGGCAAGCAATGTTGTCCAACCTCGTTGAGGCGGCAAATAAGCTGCGACTGAAGCTGCAGAGCGAAGATCTAGAAGACGAATTCGAGGGCTGCTATCGGCTGCTTGCCCGAGGAAAAACGCCAAAACTCAACGCAGGCAATGCGGCAAAAGCCATGGCCATTCTGCGTCGTGTCGATAGCAAAATAGTGGATGTGCTGCTTGAACAACCAAAGGATGATGCCCGTCTCTGGCCCCTGTCCGTTCGGTTCCTGCACGGCTGGCTGCGCACTCGGGAGGCCTTCGCATCGGCGCCCCAGTATGATTATGCCGGCACCAAGACCCAGCTCGAGCGCCTCAACACCTCGGTCATGAACGCACACGTAGACACGCGCCTACTGAGTTTCATGGAGAATTACCGCTCAGACGCACGGGCGCTAGCTGGTGTAATCGCTAACCGACAAAAATTTCCAGAAGACAAGTTCACGCACGTACGCGAGAGCTTCCCGGTCATCATCGCCAGTATTCGCGAGTTTGGTGAATACATGCCATTGGCCCCGGACATGTTCGATGTGGTCGTCATCGACGAGGCCTCGCAGGTCTCGGTCGCCCAAGCATTACCGGCTTTGTTGCGCGCGAAGAAGGTCGTTGTGCTGGGTGATGACAAACAATTTTCAAACGTGAAATCGGCGAACGCCAGCATTGAACAGAATGACAAGTATCGCAATGAGCTGAAAAACTATTTCACCTCCCACGTCAGCGGCGCAGCCGATGCCCTGCAGCGGCTGTCCATGTTCGACGTTAAGCGTTCCATTCTGGAATTCTGCAATCACGCGGCCTCTTACTCAGTCATGCTGCGCAAGCACTTTCGCTCTTACCAGGAGCTAATCGGATACTCCTCGGGCACGTTTTATGGGCACCAATTGCAGGCCATCAAAATCCGCGGCATCCCGGTCGACGAAGTCATCCGATTCGACATAGTCGATACGACAGACAAGAGAGTGACCCGGGGTACCAATGAAGCGGAGGCGGAGTTCATTCTTGACCGTCTTCTTGAGTTGATCGAGGAGGAATCGCCACCGACCGTAGGCATTATCTCGCCCTTTCGTGAACAGCAGACCCTACTGTCCAAGAAGCTGTTCAATCACCCCCGCGGAGCAGACTTCGAACGTCTGTTGCGGTTGAAGGTTATGACCTTCGACAGCTGCCAAGGAGAGGAGCGGCACATCATTTTCTACTCGATGGTAGCAACCGCTGATGAGGACGCGCTCAACTATATCTTCCCGGTTGAGCTGAGTGACGCAGAACAGGCAGTGGAGCAAAAACTGAAGGTACAGCGTCTCAACGTCGGCTTTAGCCGCGCTCAGGAAATGATTTGGTTTGTTCACTCCAAGCCACTCAATGAGTTTCGCGGCGCCATCGGACAAGCGCTTAACCACTATGCGAACATTCTTGAGAACGCCAATAGAATACCTTCTGCCGAAGACACCGATCAGTCCAGCCCTATGGAAGCAAAGGTTCTGGAGTGGTTTCGCCAGACCAAGTTCTATCAGTCCAATATCGACGCCATCGATGTCTTTGCTCAGTTCGAGATCGGAACTTATCTCAAGCAACTTGACCCGACCTACGAGCATCCCAAATGGCGCGTTGACTTTCTGGTGACGTACCAGTCGAGCAAGGGCCCCATCCAGATCGTGATCGAGTACGACGGCTTCGATTATCACTTTGCCAAGGGCAAACACGTTCACGTGGGCAATCACGAACGCTACCTGAATGAGGCCGACGTGGAACGCCAGCTAACGCTGGAGAGCTACGGCTATCGGTTCCTACGCATCAATCGCTTCAACTTGGGTGACGACCCTGTCGCAACTATTTCAGATCGCCTTTACCAGTTAGTGGAAATTGCCGTGGGTGAGCAGATTTCAGAAGCGGTCAACCATATTCAGTCTCAGGCTCAAGGCCTGGCAAACAAAGAGCTCAAACCGTGCTCGAAATGCGGCCAAATTAGGGAAAAGACGGATTATTACGATCCGGCACTAGGCGGTGGTGCTGGCGGTTTCGGCCGCGTGTGCATGATCTGTAAGGGCAGCAAGGCCAGTTCCCAGACCGGGAAAACAACACAACGCCGTTTTCGCAAAAGCCGTCGCTGGGGATAATGTCTGCAGGGCGGCCACAAACGGCTGCCCTGCATTTACGTTGATCGTTGGATGTCCCTTCTGATCGATAGAAATCGCTCGATTGCCCCTCCCTTTTGGACAGGCAGTAATCGGCCAAATACGGTCATCCTATTCGTTATGCCTGCGGCTCATTTGTGCTTACTGCAACCCAATCGGCTTCCAATCCGGTATGGAGTTTGGCCTCGTTAGCCTAGAAAATCGTATCCGTCCGGCCAAGTCATCTACCCAGCCCTGCAAAGCCAAGACATGGTGTGCACTTAAATTTAAGTGGACACCATTTCTAGCCTTTTAAGCGGGTTTTCCATGCAGCCACAACGCCGTTCTTACTCCAAATCCTTCAAAGTCCAAGTCATTCAAGAGTGCGCCCAGCCCGGTGCCTCGATTGCCAGCGTCGCGCTGTGCCATAGCTTGAACGCGAACCTCGTCCACAAATGGATTCGAATCCAAACGCAGAAAAACACTGAGCTGCAACCTACGTTTGTTCCGTTACCCATGCCACTCGCCGGAGCAAATTCGCAGGCTGCATCCTCGAATATTTGCGTTGAAATCCAGCACCCGCGTGGCACTGTCAAAGTGAACTGGCCGACCGAAAGTGCGGCTGACTGCGCGATTTTTCTGCGAGACCTGTTGCGATGATCCGCATCGACTCCATCTGGCTCGCCACTGAGCCCATGGACATGCGCGCCGGCACCGAAACCGCTCTGGCGCGTGTGGTCGCCGTGTTCGGTGCGGCGCAGCCGCACTGTGCTTATCTGTTCGCCAACCGTCGGGCCAATCGCATGAAAGTGCTGGTGCACGACGGAATGGGTATCTGGCTGGCAGCGCGCCGCCTGCATCAAGGCAAGTTCTTCTGGCCGGGTTCTCGGCACGGCTCACAAATGGAGTTGGGTGCCGAACAACTACATGCCCTGGTGCTGGGTTTGCCTTGGCAAAGAGTCGGCCCAGGCGGCGCGATTTCCATCATATAACGCCCGCCACGACCAGCTAGGCCGTGCAATTGTCCGATGGGCCTATCGTTGCGTTCGGACTGTTCTGGCAAAATCGGTGGCATGACTTCGCTTCCTAATCTCGACCACTTTAGCCCTGAACAACTGCGCGCTCTGGCGGCGCAGTTGATGCAGCGTGTCGAGAGTCTCGATCAAAGAGTCGAGATGATGGGTAAGCAAATCCATCTTCACAAAACGGTCAACGAGAAACTGGCCCACGAGATCGCGCAGCTCAAGCGCTTCAAATTTGCCAAGCGCAGCGAGCAACTGAGCCCGGATCAGACCAGCCTGCTTGATGACCTGATCGACACCGACATCGCAGTCATCGAAGCCGAACTTGAAGCGCTACAGCCCGCTCCTGTTTCGACCGAGACTCTGCAAAAACCCAAGCGTACTGCCTTGCCGTCGCAGTTTCCGCGCACCCTGATCCACCACGAACCGGACAACAGTCACTGCCAGTGCGGCTGCGCCCTCAAGCGCATTGGCGAGGATGTCAGCGAGAAACTCGACTACACGCCGGGCGTGTTCACCGTCGAGCGCCACATCCGTGGCAAGTGGGTCTGCGATGACTGCGAAACCCTGATCCAGGCACCGGTTCCGGCGCAGGTCATCGACAAGGGCATCCCGACCGCAGGGCTGCTGGCCCACGTCATGATCGCGAAGTTCGCTGACCATTTACCGCTCTATCGCCAAGAGTCGATTTTTGGTCGAGCCGGTTTCGCCATCGCCCGTTCGACCCTGGCGCAATGGGTCGGCAATTGTGGTTTGGAGTTGCAGCCGCTGGTCGATGCCCTGCGCGATGCTGTGCTCGAACATGAAGTAATCCATGCCGATGAAACGCCGGTACAAATGCTCACGCCGGGCGCAAAGAAAACTCATCGAGCGTATGTCTGGGCCTACGCCACAAGCCAGTTCTCGAACTTGGCGGCGGTCGTTTACGACTTCAGCCCCAGCCGCGCCGGAGAGCACGCACGTAACTTCCTGCAAGGCTGGAAGGGCAAGTTGGTCTGCGATGATTTTGGCGGGTACAAGGCCAGCTTTGAACTCGGCGTTACCGAAATCGGCTGCATGGCTCATGCGCGGCGTAAGTTCTTCGAACTGCACGCCACCAACAAGAGCCATCTTGCCGAGCAAGCCTTGAGATACATCCAGTTGCTGTACGAAATAGAGCGTGAAGTCCGCGACCTAGAGCCGGATGTACGACGCCGAATACGGCAAGAAAAAGCGGTGCCAGTGATGGACGCCATGCATGTCTGGATGATCGCCCAGCGCCATCTTGTGCATGATGGCTCGGCTATCAGTAAAGCTCTGGATTACAGTTTGAAACGCCGGACAGCGCTGTCGCGCTACCTTGATGACGGGGCCGTACCCATTGACAATAATTGGGCAGAGAACCTGATCCGGCCGTGGGCGTTAGGTCGCAAGAATTGGCTCTTTGCAGGATCGCTGCGAAGCGGCAAACGGGCGGCGGCGATCATGAATTTGATCCAGTCGGCGCGGCTCAACGGCCATGATCCGTATGCTTATTTGAAGGACGTCCTCACACGCCTGCCGACGCAGCGGGCGTGTGAAATTTCCGAGTTGCTGCCGCATAGGTGGCAGCCGGTCTAATCACGCAAAGCTTGATGCCCGGACGTATGACTTCAGGTCGTACTGTTCCATTGCTCACCGATTAAGCACCAGTGTCGCGTCGCGGTAATTCGCCAAGGGCTTCTCTGGCCACGAATATCTCCTTACCGGTGACAAAGACTCGGTACCGAGGATCGTGTTTACCACCGTAGGGGATTTGATCAGACCAACTAATTACCCCTAGCTCTCTGAGCTCGTGCTCTAGGGCCACGGCGTTGTCTTGGGACTTAAAGAAGCCAACACAGTGGTCATGACGCATAGCCATGATGTACTTAAAGAAGAACTCGCATGCTTGGGACTCACTGCCTGAGGCATAGATTGGCGGTGAATCTAGACCCCTCTCCGTATAACAGACCTGCCACTGCGCGTCCCTGTGGCTTAGGCAAAAGGCGTCTGACGCCCCGCCACGGGAGCCGATGGCATACATGGACGGGTTGCATCCTTCTTCTAACAGGCGCTCTGCGAGCTCGCGTGTATTCATTGCATCCAAGAGATCGTCCTCGGTGCCGGTCAATGGGGGCAAAAAGGTGCAGGGCTTAATTGCACCTTCGTCGGGTAACCGCAGCGCATCACTGCGCCGCAGTCCCCTAAGTGTAAGGACGTGCAATCGAAAAGTATCCGGCCAACAAAGTCACCTACCCGACTACAGCTATAAGGGCGAGATTCTGAAGGTGTGTTCGCTAGACGCTTACCGATCAAGTGCTAGCGTTCCACGACTGGATTACGTCTCGGTGGCAGGGATCTCGGGCAATGGCTGAATATCCCGTACAACAAGTGCTAGAGACCGGTCAGGTCCTGAACGGGCGTATTGATCTGCTGCTCGATACCCATGAAGGCTGGGTGCTGATCGATCATAAATCGAACCCATCACCGAAGGCGCGCTGGGATGAATTAGCCGACGACCACGTCGGCCAACTCGAAGCCTATGCCAAGGCAATCCATTTGGCGTCGGGCAAACCGGTAGCACAAGGATGGACTTTCCTGCCGACGGCCGCCGGCGCGGTGCGGGTGTTTTGAGTGTTCAACATCCTTGAGCGTGTGACACCCTAAATGGCGGCCCAGTCCGGGCCGCACATTTTCACTCAGCGGCAGCCATCTGGCTCTCTGCGTCAGGTACCGTGCTCGTACGGTCGGCCCAAGCAAACAACGCCATCTCTACGTCTGCCACTCGCCAGCCTGTCTGGGTTGTTGCCGCCGGAAGGTTGCATTCCGGCCGGGCAATCTTTGCCGCCTCCAGTTGCGCCACCAACTCAACGCAAAAAGCCTGGAACGCGACATAGCCTCGGACCATCGAGTTTTCATTACTGTCGTAGATCCTGTCCAACAACCGGGTTTTAAGCATTGCTTCGCGTATACGCCCATCAAGGCTGGCGTGCATGTCCGGTCGCAGAAAACGCAACAGTTTCGATGCGTAGGTTAGTCCGCAACCTGGGATTTGCAGCGCCGCAGTGATCGCTGTTTTTGGATCATCGATGTTGGCCAACACTGGCGCGAAGATGCCCAGTAGCGACACGTTGCCCAAGCCCACCTCAAATCTCATCCGCGGATCATTTTTTCCGGCGCCCCATGCGAGAAGCTCACGGACATAATCCGTCGGTGCACTGGTCAGTGATGTCTGTTCAACCAGCCAACGCCCCCGTTCTTCTAAGGATTTAATCCACGGGAAGGTGGGATATTGGTCACCCGGATACCCTCTGGCCTTATGGTTTGCGTTCGACCAGTTGTAGGCACGAAAGAAGGCAGGAAACTCATTGATATTGATGACAGACAAGATGCTTCCTTAGCGCATTTCAGCGGTAGTTAATTTTAGCGTTCATGGAGCGACGGTATGTAGGGTAATAGAGATCTCTCTCTTGCGAGTGTCGCTTAAACAGGTGCCCGTTCTCATCACTTTCACTGCACCAATATTGTTGAGTGATCCTTGCGCCGAGCTTAGAACTTTCTCTTTCCTCATTTGCAAAGCGGGGTTAACCAAGGACGAACGCCCCTTTCAAAAAAAGCCAGTATACTCGTACGCGTTTTTTGCCCGAGACAGCGCATGAATATCACCGACGCCACACTCATACTACTACTTGCAGAACGTATACACGGCACTGACGAGGGCGTGCGGGAGGCGGCCAAGAGCGTCGTCAAGAAACTTCCTCGAGGCAAGCGCGACCTCATTTACAACGTAATTAATAGCCCGACTCCGCTTGAGCTCGTGAGGCATGTCGCGCAAAACCTCGACACCTGATCAACCTTTGCCCTGTGGCCTCTCAAGACAAGCACGTGTTGGCCGGCACTCAGTGCCATCAAGGCGACCAGTTTAATGAGCAATCGTTGATCAGCGTTTGACTCGGATAATTGTGATATTGCACGGGGCCTGCTTTGGTGTAGAGATCGACTCCAGTGCTTGGTGGCGATCGGTGCCCGTTGATCAGCAACTGCCATTGCCCTGGATTGCAACCTCAAACGCTGGGTGGCGCTGACGCGGTACTTAGGCGACGCAGCTGTGGCCATCGACAACCTTCAGGTCGAGAATCCGATCGACCTTGCGGGAATTGGGCGCTCGGACTGATTGGCTACCGGATCACCACACAGCGGAAACTGGGCGACAGCGATGATGAACTTGCTCCAGTCCGCACGTCTAAAGGTGCAGGATCCATATACTTATCTGATGGTCGTGCTCACTCGTTTGCCGACGTAGCGGACAAGCGAGATTGATCAACTACTGCCGCATCAGTGGATACCGGTCCGCGTCACGCATGGTTACTTCAGCGGGCGCTTACGAACAGATCGCGCCCCTGTCGATCTAGCGAGCATCACTTAGCAATCACGCTTTCAATCTGTTGATGCCAATCACCGGTTAGGCGTTGAGAGGTTTATGATTTGTTTCGCAACCCAAGCAGCAGGTTGAACCACAAACGCATAACAAAGCACCCTGAGTAGAGGCTTATCCCGTATGATGTTTGCAGCAATAGGCCCATACACGTAATACCAGGATATGAACGCCTTGCCGCCAGGCCTTTCCACCAGCCACGTATCACGAAATTGCCGCATGAACACAACCGTCGGGTGATCTTCATCTCCCAAGGTCGCCGTCACGACAAAGCATGCATCAGCTTTTTTGGCTTGAGCCACTGGCGGCACATAGTCAGGATCCAGCGCTTTCAAAGCAGTGGCGGCAGCATCGAGCTTCTGTCGGATAAGGATCTCGTACTCCGGCGTCAGGTACCAAACCTTGGCAAGGTTATTATCGTATTGATCACGATAATTTATCCCTTCGATATTGTCCTTGCAGAGGTGAACAATATTCTCCAGCGTGATCTTATCCGTCGGAGCCCAAGCCAAACCCTGCTCCAACGTCGCCAGCATTTCGGCTACCTGTACGAGGTAATCCGCCCAGATGTTAGGCAACGCCACGAATTCAATCAGATGCTTGCGAGCCATTCCATACAGTGCCACCACGAGCAGGTTGACTTCGTGCAAACACTCTTTCGATTGATCTTCTTTCTGAGCGGTTGGCGCTGTCGCAATCGCGTGGCCAAACGCGACAAGCATCTCGCTGAAACGCATATGGACAATAGTGGACAGCCAGCCCGCAGCCTTTCCTTTGCCTACCCACGCCTCGGAAATTGTCGGATCAATTTCCAGGACACGATTGAAGTAGATTTCTGCCTCTGCTTGGTTACCAGCGGAAGATGCCGTCCGTGCCATGCCTAGCAGGTTGACGACGCTTGGCGCTGTGCTGGATGGAGACACCTGCGCGATGGAAATTTTTTCGCCGCAGTACATGCAAAGTGAAATCTTTGCGTCGTCAGGCACCTGGATGTCTTTCAGGCACGAAGGGCATTGCGCTGGATGGAAACCCATTTACTTCAACCTTCTCTAATGGACGAGTATTTGGTCTAGGTACCCAGTAGACGTTTTAGGAAGGTATTTTAGGGATGCTATCCGGACTGCCATTCCAATCCTAAACATCGCTTCCTGCGCCAACCTGGCAATCCCTTGAAATGTTTCTATAGCATGGTGACTTTCTGCCAGCGTGCACCGCTTCGGGCCGCTCGATTGTCGCAACAAAGAGTATCTGTGACAGGTGAGAAAATAACAATCGGCACCAATTCGTTAAGGCTGATTAAGCCACCGCTCCAGTTCAAGACCTCTTATCACAGCCCCTGTGGTCGTTTCCAAACCAAACTGTACCTATCATTGATTTCCCCAAAGACGCTTACGATTCAGCGCCAATTCAGGCCGTCGTGAAGGATCCCAATCCTTCATCGCATGCAAATAACCCTAGTGCCTTGAGGTGTGTGCGGACTCTTTCCCGCTAAAAAAAACAAGCCGATGTAAGCGGGGTACTTATGACACACCTAGAGCTCCATGGTCAGCGCAGCCCGAACCCCATCCGAGTCAGTTCACCAAGAAGTTCTTCTCGCCCATGCAGGTTCGCAGCGCTCCGCAGCCTGTTGACTACCTGCTCTGACCACCCTGAAGACTTGAGTCCCTCGCGCTCGTAAAACGCACCCAGGCGCTCATCATATTCAGCAATCACCTCCTGCTCACGGGCAGCCGAGTATCCTTCGTAGTGGAGGACTGCACGCTGGGACAGTCGTGGTTTTACCTTGGCTGGCTGATCAGTTGACGGGTACCCAACGCAGAGACCGAAGACTGGATAAACCTGCGGAGGTAGTCCGAGTTCTTTGGCGACCCCCTCAATGTCGTTACGGATGCCGCCGATGTACACGCTCCCAAGTCCCAGCGACTCCAGAGCAACAACAGCGTTTTGCGCCGCCAGCGCCGCGTCGATTGTCCCAAGGAGCAAGCTTTCCAAGTAAGGCAGTGCCTCCAGCTCTACTGCTTGCTGCTCCGCAACCCGCGATACCCTGGACATGTCGGCAAGCCAGACAAAAAACAGTGGCGCCTGGCGGATGTAGGGCTGGTTGCCAGCCAACGCCGACAAGCGACTCTTTCGACCAGCATCTTGAACGGCGACGACACTCCAGACCTGGAGGTTCGAGGACGTGGAAGCGGACTGTGCGGCAGCGATCAAGGTCTCGATCGTGCCCTCGGGCAGAGGCTGACCAGTGAAGGCGCGAACACTGCGGTGGTCGAGCAACTGGTCGATTGTGTCGTTCCAAGGTTTGGGCGGCGAAACGTCTGGTGCGCCGTAGCGGGCGGCTAGTTTCAAGTGAGCATTGGCTGTCATGTGAGGCCTCCAAAGGGGGCTGTGGTTATCAAATAAGGGGATTCCTTGCGTCGAGGGTCATCGATAAAAGCCCATGTACTGGTGAAGGAATGCTGAAAGCGAACTGATACCGAGGGAAAGGCAGCTCAGAACTCGGAGACTTGCGTCGTCCCTGGTGCTCCTTAGTGGGCTTAACCCCTCAACATTCAACTCCGTAACGCTCTTAGTAAGCCTTTACGACAACTGCCACTAGACTCTTGATCGCTGGCTTCACGAGCGGGCACATCCATTCTGCGCCTAGCACCAATATTGATAAACGCTCCAATCTGTATAGAGTTCATTCCTCATGTGAATATCTCTAGGGAGCACGTTGTCCGTGGCTCCAACTTCAGGCGGTGGATAGTGGACCTGCAGGATCTGGATCTGAACTTACTCGTGGTCTTCAATCAGCTGCTGCTGGATCGACGGGTATCAATCGCTGCGCAGAACCTGGGTCTCACCCAGCCCGCGGTCAGCAACGCGCTCAAGCGCCTGCGAGCCACGCTTCAGGACGATCTTTTCGTCCGCACCTATCAGGGTATGGTCCCGACGCCTTTCGCCGAGCTACTAGCTGAGCCGGTGGCGCAATCCATGCTTACCCTGCGGGATGCTCTGAGCCAGCAGAATGTATTCGACCCGGCAAGCACCGTAAGGACTTTCACGGTGGCGATGACGGACATCGGTGAGATCTATGTCATGCCCAGATTGATGGATGCTTTGGCACGTCTCGCGCCGGGGTGTGTGATCAGCACCGTTCGCGACAATGCGATGAGCCTCAACGAGGATCTACAGAATGGCAAAGTGGATTTGGCCATCGGATTAATACCGCATCTGCAAACTGGTTTTTACCAACGTCGATTACTCCAGCAGCGCTATGTCTGCATGTGCCGCAAGGATCATCCGGCCACACGAGAACCGCTCACCTTAGAACGCTTTTGTTCCTACGGACATGTACGGGTGATCGCAGCGAATACTGGACATGGCGAAGCGGATGCCTTGATGACACGACAAGGCATCCAGCGCTCAATTCGCCTAGAGGTTCCTCACTTTGCGGCGATCGGTCACATCCTCCAAAACACCGACTTGCTGGCCACGGTGCCCGAGCATTTCGCTTTTTTTTGCAAGGAGCCCTTCGGCTTGACTGCCCTACCCCATCCGGTTGCGCTGCCCGAGTTCACTGTCAATGTGCTATGGCATGGGAGATATCATAGAGATCCAGCCAACAGTTGGTTGCGTAAGCTGATTTTCAGCGTGTTGTCAGAGGTTTGACAGACCGGATCCCGACAGTAGTTCGCAGTCAACCACACGCATCGCCCTAGACCGGTGTCACTGTCGGTCAACGCTCTCCTCAAGAAGAGATCAATCTTGAGAATGCCGTCGACCCATGATCGATTGATCATCGCAATAACTTTGCCACCCTACGGCTGACACCACGCATAACCACGTATTAATTCTGCCGGAGTTTGGCGCCCTGCTTTCAAATAAGGTCTTGACTCCGAGCAGACCATTTCTGCGCCCGCCATAAGATTTAGATGAGGCTAGGTGCTAATCGCGATGCACCTATTACCACCATTTCTACCTATGAATAATCCGGGTGATTTGTTCTCGGATTCTTCTGCGCCTAGGTTAGCGGCCAAGCACGCAACTACAATAATAAGAGAAGTAAACGATGTGTTCGATCACTATTGGCATCGTGGGATTGGGCCAAATCGGTCTTCCCATCGCAGCGAATCTGCTCGCTGCTGGATTTCGCGTGGTTGGCTATCGTCGTTCAAACCCTGAAGCATTTATCCAACTCGGCGGCATCGCCCTCTCGAGCCCGGCGCTAGTAGCCGCGCAGTCGGATTACATCCTCACTTGCCTGCCCAACGAAGTTGCTCAAATCGAAGTGATGGATGGACGTCATGGGCTTATGAATGCCTTGAGTCCTGGCCATACGTTAATTGAGACGGGGACCTATCAGCGTTGCTTCAAGCTGCGCCTGGCTGAGCGTATTGAGCAACGAGGAGCCTCGATGCTTGAAGCGGAGGTCAGTGGCTCTCCTCCCATGGTACGTCAACGCAAAGCTTCGCTGTTCCTCGGCGGTGATAAACATCTTATCGAGCACTGCAAGCCGATTCTCGACGCAATCACGGGCATACAGTTCCGTATTGGCGAGCTTGGAAGCGCCGTGGCGATGAAGCTGATTGCGAACTACCTCTTGACCATCCATACACTGGCTGCCGCTGAGGCTTTGAACCTTGGGGTACAGGCCGGTTTCAGTGCCGAAAAAGTTGTCGAGGTAATCCGGCAAAGCGCCGGAGGCTCCACCATGTTCTCGATCTGAGCGCCGATGATGGCCAGTCGAACGTTCCAGCCGGCGCCTAGCCCGCTCGTCACCTTAGACAAATCTTTGCGCTTGGCAAGCGAGCTCGTTGAAGAGCTTGGTTGCGCGTCACCGCTATTCAGCGTCGCACAGTCCTATTTCCTCCACGCCTTCGTTGAAGGCATGGGCAACGAAGACATCTCGGCCGTAATCAAACTCATCGAAGCTGACTCCCGTGCTGGTCCAGGGGAGAAAGGAACTCACGATGCAGGCGACCTCCTCCCTAAACGCGCGTTATTTACTTGATGGTGAATCATGAAATACCAACTTTTCGCATTCCACTCCGACACAGCTTTACCGGCAACAGGTCTACTGGTTGGTGACAGGGCTTATGACTTGAGTCAAGCGGCAAAGGCAGCCTCATTGGATATAACAAAGGTCACCATCGATGATTTGCTGGAGGACTGGAAACACTCAAACAATCGCCTTCAGACATTGGTTAACCAAATTGTAGAAAATCCGGCCAAGTATCAAGCTCAACTGCTCGACTTGAATGCTCTGAAATTTGCCCCCCCTTTGCAGCGCCCGGGCACCGTCTACGCCGCCGGCGCTAACTACAAGGACCATGTAGAAGCAATGGCGCGCGCCATCAACATCAAACCACCCCAGGATCCGCGTAGTGAGGGCATCGCCCCCTGGCACTTCATTAAGGCGGGCCGAGGAAGTTTGGCAGCGCACAAGCAGGTCGTCGAGATTCCCGAGGGTACCCATAAACTTGACTGGGAAGCCGAGCTAGCCGTAGTGATCGGTCGCCGAGCTTACCGAGTGAGCGAGGATGAGGCGTTGGATTATGTTGCCGGTTACACCTGCGCCAATGACCTGTCCTCACGAGACCATGTGCGCCGAAGCCAAGTAGATCCGAGCAGTCCATTCTATTATGACTGGACGGCTCACAAGTGCTTCAACGGGGCCTGCCCGCTGGGGCCGTACGTGACTCCGGCTCAGTTTGTAGAGAGCCCCGAGAATCTAGACATCAAACTCTGGCGCAACGGCCACCTGGAGCAGGACTCCAATACTTCTAACCATCTTTACGGCGTTGCCGCGCAAATTGCTTACCTCACCCAGCGAATCGAGCTGTTTCCAGGTGACGTATTGCTGACGGGGACGCCGGCGGGTGTGGGCATGGAGAAAGGCGTTTTCCTTGCGCGTGGTGATGTCCTAAGAGTCTGGATCGATGGGCTTGGCGAACTGGAAACCACAATCGACTGACATTCTCCTGGTGTTGTCTCCACCGGTTGCCTGTCCTCGTCCGATAACTAAACGGGATGATCGGAGATGGAGTAACCAGACGAGCGACAATTCGTCGCCGGTTAGCTCCCAGCAATGGCAGCGCCTGTGGAGGCTGACTTCACTTACTCCAATCAAATCGAAAGTTTGGCGAGACCATGGTTCAGGTCCCCCTTGGGAACCTAAATCACTGTACTTTTGTGCGCCGTCGACCCCGAAATTGTGGGGATGGACTCTGCCAATCTGTTCGATATAGTGTTCGGATTTGACTAGGAGCGACTCAGTGAGCAATAAAACAAAAATTAGCTCTAACGCTGACACCGCTCAAGCGCCTGCACGCTATCGTCGTGCAGTCGTCACCTTCCTAGATATTCTCGGATTCGCCAACCTAGTGAAGAGCGGAGAGGCTAACAAAGTTGCACAAGTACTTTCTGCCGTTAGGAAATATGCAATTCCTGAAGGCCATGATGAATTGATCGGTGACGAGCCAACGGTCTGCTCTGTTGCCTTCTCTGATAGTATCGTACGAGTACGTTTTTTAGATGGAGACAACCTACTGTACCCGACAGGACATGTCCTAAGTGAGATCAATCACCTGAGCCTAATCCAAGGCGAATTGATATCGGAGAACATTATCCTGCGAGGCGCCGTGACCATCGGAGAGATTTACCTTAATCAAGGAATGATATTCGGTCCCGCGATGGTCACGGCTTATGAACTTGAAAGCAAGTTAGCTATTTATCCGCGGATTGTGATTGATCCTAGCGTGCTAAATGAGGTGCGCAAGGACGCTACGCTGCGCAGAGAGGGTTATAGTGGTGATGATGAAATCAAAGATATAAGAAAACTGGTCGATCGAGGAGATAATGGGCTCTGGTATATCAACTACCTTACAAGTATATGCATGCAGCTCGACACCCCCGAAAAGCTCCCCAACCTAATCCATGCGCACAAGCATTTAATTATCAGTCGCTATTCGGACGGCGGGCACACGAAAGGATATCTCGACAAAATATTGTGGCTGGCGGTATATCACAATAAATTCATTTCAAAGCTCCTACCTTTGGAGCTAGACGGATTACGACTTAGAGCAAGCGATTTCGAAGTGAAAACGACTGAAATCCCCGAACTAGCGCGACTCCCCCGTGCCGCTCACTGAAGATTAGTTATGCTGACCACTCAACCTTTCAGATTGCTCCAAACCACTCACCTAAGATTTGGCTATTGTAGAAGTCTGAATGCAGATCGTATTGTGGATCGATATTCTCCGAGTACAAATACTGTTTTTCTTGCTCCGAAAGACTAACAATATCGCCTAGCCACATTACCACACTGCCACTCTGATTAATTCCATATGGAATAGTTTCTCCTCCCTTCACCTGAATTGATCCCGCGCTTGGCGTGGTCTGATCCAGATTACAGCTTTCGCTGTGCTCGTACTTCAACAACACATCCTTATTGAAATAGGTCGGCGTTAAGTATCCATCCGAAGGTATGCCCCTCAGTAACCCAGGAATGAAAAAATGCTCTATCACAGAATATTTGAATCTCGTCCCTACAGCAACAGGGAACTTACCACGACTAAACCTGCCAACCTGATTTACCGTTACTCCGCTTCTCTTGCTTTCCTTGGCACGCACCACTTCTTTTTCAATTATCGCAACCGAAGGCGCAGGGAAAAAAATCTCGCCTGTCCACCTATTAATCAAATATGGAAGTGTATTCAGTACAACCCTCACCCCAGCATACTGAAAAGAGCGCTTATCGAAGCAAAGCTGCAACGGAGTACCGTCTCCATCAAAATAACTGTTATGAGAAGACAGCTGATCAATCACCATGTTCACCTTCCTGACACCACCCAGACTTAGGCATATTGACGATGCCTTTGGCAAATTTAAGCTTTTTAAAATTCATCACTATTTTATTAACCATGAAAAACAAAATCACCCCACAAAACAGCTCCAGCCTATACTTTTTAAACTTAATTCCAGCCAATTCAGCATAACAGAATGGAGTTCCTGTCATGACTTGGCCGTGCTGGCACATAAAGGTTTATCGCGCATGAAATACCTCGCCAATCTATTAGCAGCGCACAACCCAAACTTCCCGAGCCGATTGACCCGCTATGTGCCCCAGGGTCTTTAACCCCCGGAGCATCAATGCCTTCATCATTAGTGATGAAGTAGCCGCACAAATATCGGATATTCATTCGGCATAGCGAACAACCTTATATTTTCGAGTATCGAGTGGACTGCCAAGCAATCATTTGCCACCCCGACTCGCCATTTCTCCACACGCTAATGTATCGAGAGTTCAAAATCAGAGGCTCACCTCGAATAATGACATCCATCTCAATTAACCCGTTAAAAACAGCGCAGTCACCCAATATCCGAATTTGCTCTTGTTCGCTCTGAAGGCTTTTATAAAACCAAACACCTTTACGCATACCCGCAAGGTACGAGCCCTTGCTATCGCTTTTGCCGTCCGAGTGACTATAGGTAAGATCACTGGAATAGATGCGTTCCAGAAAATCCATATCTTGCTCGATCATCGCACGCCGCCGGAGCGCTTCGAGTGCTGTAATGATGTTTTTTACGTCTTTATCTGACATTTATTAATCTCTTAGTTGGCAGTCAGTTGGGTACATCACTTAGGGGCCAGCTTATATTTCTGTCTTGCCAGCCCGGGTGATTGAACACGCAGAGGCCGATGCTTAATTACACACTGGGGGGGACTTACTGGCGTTTAAAGTCAACGCGCGATTGAAACAATGAGCAGGCTTTCTCAGAGCTGAACGCCCAGCAACTGACGGCATTAATTGCCCTTCACCCACGACATCCCGCGGCATGTTGAATCAGTGATCGTTTATTACCTGGTTCTACCAGCCGATATCGCTTGGAGCCTGGCAGAAATTGGGATTTAGCCCCCTCTCTGCCAGTCCTCACTCCTGGTTTCTAATCCGGAAGACTCATCCGATGTGTCGCTGACGAGACTCTGCTGGCCGAGAATGGGTCTGTTCGACTTCGCATTTGCCGTCGAGGAAATACTTCACCGACATTTTGGGGCCCCATTGGTAAAGGCTGGCATCGCTGGCGACTGTGTAGCCGAACGGCGAACCTTCATTGAACAAGTCCCCATCTGTGAAATGCTCGATGAGGTTGCCCGAAGGATCCGCCCAATAGTCGAAGATCTGACTGCCCAACACATGTCGGCCAACCCCCCAGAACGGGGACCAACCTTGCTTATGCATCCATTCGTGACCCAGACACTGCGCGTCAAAATCTTGCACTTCGAAAGAGGCGTGGTGAACAAAGTCTTTGTCCGCCTCGAACAGCGCAATACTGTGATGGTCGGTCCATGCACTACCTCGATTCAGCCGCAGGAATGCAGCTATCGGGAAGTCCGGCTCGTTTTCTTTAATCACCAAATCAGAAGGCAACATTCCGAGCGTTTGTTGATACCACTCAAGCAGCGCCGCAATGTCTTGCACACCGATAGCAGCATGACCGAGCCGCAGCACTTGTGCTGCACCTTTACCAGGACGCTGTGATTGGCCAAAGCGCTGTTTCTGTTGCGCCGAGTTGAGGGTCAGCGGGGCGCGCAAGGTCAATGCCTCAACCGGCTCGATGCCATGTACCAGCTCAATTCGCCGTCCGGACGGATCGTGCAACACCACACATTGTCCGCCTCCGGGCCCTTCCAGATTTTGTATGAGCGACGCGCCAGGCAGCAGGGTCGCCTCCTGTAGGTTGTCAAAGCTTTCGACGGCGAAAGCGATGGCGCCAAACCTAGCCTGCTCTGACTTCTCGGCAATGTAGATATAAGGCAGAGAGCATGCTCCGCGCAGGTAAATCCGCTGCTCAGTGCGGTGCGTGACGACCAGACCAAAATCGGTCAGGAACCGTTCAATTGCAGAAAGATCGGGGTGGTGGTAGACGACATGATTGATGTCTTTAATCTGCAGCACGATTGTTCTTCCTCAGCCGTGCCCGGAGCAATCGCTCCATGGGCAGCCATTAACAAATGGGCAAGGCAACCTAGCCAAACCTGTACGGGTCTAGCGGGGGCACCATTCAATGGGCAGAAAGCAAGCCGGCTAACGCTAAAGCTGTCAGACGCGATACTGCGGTGCAGTTCGGTAAAAAGAAGACAGCTTCAAACCGGCAAACCAGCAGAATCAGGCTGGTGGATTTTCATCGGCAATCAGATTGCTTAGCGTGCCAAGCCCCTCGATCTCGACAGTGCAAAGATCGCCCGGCTTCATGAACAGTTTCGGAGTACGGGCCCAGCCGATGCCCGCAGGCGTACCGGTGACGATGAGGTCGCCGGGCTCCAGCGTCACTGCTTCGCTGAGGATAGAAATCAGGTCGACGACATTAAAGATCATGTCGGCGGTGTTGCCCTGCTGCACGATCGCACCATTGAGGCGAGTCACCAGTTTCAGGCCAGATGCACCGGGTGGTAGTTCGTCAGCAGTGACGAAGGTAGGGCCGAATGCACCAGTGGCGTCGAAATTCTTGCCAATAGTCCATTGCGGCGATTTGAATTGATAATCGCGTACTGAGGCTTCATTGAAAATTGCGTAACCCGCGACATGTTCCAAAGCGCGCTCTTTGGAAATATGCCGGCCACCGGTACCAATGATCACGACCAGTTCACCTTCGAAATCTAGTTCCTCGGAGACACGGGGACGAATGATCGGCTCGCCATGCCCGACAAGGGTCGAGGCGAAACGGGGGAAAAAGGACGGATAGGACGGCTGCTCGTACGGACTTTCCTTGGTGTGCTCGGCATAGTTCAAGCCTACGCAGACTATTTTTCCCGGGCGCTCGATAGGCGGCAGATAACGCACCTTGGATAGGTCAATCAGGCGTGCATCGCTCAGTCGATCGTGTGCTGCTTTAAGGGCATCAGCACCTGCATTGAGAAGATCCAGTAGAGAGCCCGGATACCCGTGATCCTTTTCAGTCAGACCTCGCAGGGTACCCGCTTGTTCGACACCCAGTCCTTTGGAAGTCCCTTCTACGAAATGTACAAAACGCATGATCAGTCCCTCTATTGTTTTTGTTTTTACAAAAGGTACGGTACGTTACCGTACCGTTATGAGAACGTTGCGCCGAAACCAAAAGCTCGTCAAGAGTGCTCATTGCGTTTTTTTAAAAAAATGATCGGGCTACAAATGCGCTCGATAGGCACCGTAGCTGGAAGGCATATCCAGAGCGAGGTACGCTGTGGCGAAATTCTTATCGTATTTTTTCAGGAATACTCGAGTCACATGGAAAGCCCCCGGCAGGTAGCAAAGCGTCAAAGCATTCTCAAAGTAGCGACCGACATGTTCCTCGCCGAGGGATACTCCGGCGTCAGCGTTGACGGAATCATTGCAACCATCGGCGGATCGAAGCGGACGATCTATAGCTACTTTGGCGACAAGGAAGGGTTGTTCACCGCCATGATCGAGCAACTCTGTGAAGAAAACGTCAGCCCGCTGACCCATATTGATCTGAAGCACAGCCCCCTGCAGGAGGCGTTGACAACCATCGCTCGGATCTTCCTGGACGTTGTCCTATCCCCGCGGACCATCGCCCTGCATCGGCTGATTGTTGCCGAGGCATTGCGTACACCCAAGGCGGCCCGGTCATTCTTCGATGCGGCCCCCTCGACGGCATATAACTGCCTGGCAGGGTACTTTACCTGGGCAGAAGGAGCCGGGCTGATATCGCCAGGAAACGCCCATACCCGCGCAGTGATATTCCTCGATGCCCTGACCGGTGATCTGCAATTGCGCTGCTTGCTCGGACTACGTGACTTGCCTTCGCAGGCAGAAAGCGAGCACCTGATCACCGAAGCGATCTCCATCTTCACAAACGGCTTACTTCCCAAGAATGCATAAATCGTGCGATTGCACTGTGCAAAGAGCCTTCAGTTACGGTGAACATTCAATGCTGGCTCTGCGAAAAATAGTCGTTGTAGCCTGGGGCTGGGTGGTGCTGTAACGCGATCGTTATCTATGTACCAATGACGAGGGCACCCAAAAGTGCCCTGTCTTCCAGCATCTATCCCATAGGAGCCATGCTGTATGTTTGCGTTCAAATCAACCTGCGTGCGCAGGTCTCGATTGCAACGTGTCAGGACGCCTGAGCAGCTATTTACTACATCTGTTCTGTCACTGTTTAACAAGCAGAGTGGTTAGGCTCGAGGCGTCAGCTTCACGAGCAGCTTGAATGACCATTCCCCTTCCACCTTGAGGGTTCGCGACAACTCAGGACAGCAGCGCACAAGCTGACTTTAGAATCATGTTTCATTCCCAGATCGCCCCAGGACTCAACGAAGTTGATTAAGCAACTCGTCGTTTGGTCCAGCCAGGATGAACAGTGAGTCTCCCTCATGCTAAATCTAGACGGTCGGAACAGTCCCCCCGTCCATGACATATTCGACACCCGTGATCGCGCCAGCTTTCGGCGAAACCAGAAAGCTGATCAGATCAGCGACCTCTTGGGGGCGATTAGGCCTTCCCAGTGGAATGCCACCCAGAGAGTCCATAATCAGCTGCCTGGCTTTGTCTTCGTCGGTACCATTAGCCTCAGCAATCCGTTTGACCAACGCCTCGGCAGCTTCAGTTTCCACCCAACCTGGAGCCACCCGAACCACACGAACCCCTTTAGGACTCAGCTCCTTTGAAAGCCCTTTACTGTAATTGGATAGCGCAGCCTTGGCCGCCGCATAAGGCATGCTGGAGTCAAACAATGGGAGCTTACTGAGGATGGAAGTCACATGGACGATCACGCCGGACTTTTGCTCAAGCATCAAGGGTATGAGGCCACGATCAATTCTCACTGCCGGGTAGAAGTTCAGATCGAACTCTGACACCCAAATCTCTTCTTGCTGGGCCGCAAAACCACCACCCGGGGCGGAAGATCCCCCTACCACATGGACAATAATATCGATTCCGCCTAGACGATCCTTGACGGCGTCGATGACCTGCTGGCAACCAACAACACCCGTCACATCGGCTGCTACAAAATGCTCTCCCTGCATCCAATCTGGGCAAGTCCTGGCCGCACCAAGCACTTGGGCTCCTTCTGAAAGAAGCGTTTGATACGTCGCTTTGCCAATACCTTTGGTAGCGCCTGTTACAAGGGCACGAAGCCCTTTCAGACCGTTGTGATTATCCATCAGGCGATCTCCAGTGTTTGAATCTTCCCGTCCTGCATACCGAAGGTGTAATTCACTACGATCGGGCTACCTGGAAAATTTCCAGTCAGACGAGCAGTCATCACCACCCGGCTGCCCAAGGGTTCGACGGTGTACTGGTATTTATGCTTCGACTCCTGTTTCCATTTCTTGATTGCGGCGATGCCCTCAATCGACCGACCTTCATCCTTAACCACCGCCGTGGCAGAAAACACCTGGTCCAAGGCACCTGTGTCATCGTCGGATTCGCTTCGAAGATATGCTTCAATCAGCGGATGCAAAGTGAGATCCATCGTATTTCTCCTTCAACATTAGTTGTAAAAAGATGATCAGGTGCCATGGTGGAATTGACAAGAACGCACAAAATAGTAAGTACCCCCTTGAAGCAGAGAAAAACTTACACCGCAGACACCGCCGCCGCGGATGTCGAAGCAGTGTTCAAGCTTTTACGAGGAAGATGGAAACTCTTGATCCTGTTCCACCTGTTCGATGGGAAGGTCCAACGATTTTCCGATCTGGAGCGACGAATCTGCGGAATCTCGCAGAAGATGCTTGCGCAACAACTGCGAAGCTTCGAAAAGGAAGGATTGGTTCTGAGAACCGACTACGAGGAAGTGCCACCCAGGGTTGATTACCGGCTCACACCATGGGGGCAAAAGCTGTGCCCTGTGATGGATAGCATGCTGGAATGGGCGGAGCACCGTGAGGTCGAAAATGATGTCCCTCTTGCGCGAGCGCCAAGTATCGCTCACGACTAGTCATCTCTTTTTGTCTCGAGCCGATTTTTTTACATCAGGCAATGCGGAAAACGCTGGCGGGCAACAGATGTTTTTCACACCCAGCAGGCTTGAATATTCTGATCGTCCCACCGTCGAAAATTGCGAGGCCAATGCCACCTTACTTCGCCGTAATCAACGACAGCTTGGTAGTCCTTCCCTTCCACTCGTGCACTTGGCCCAGCTCACTTCATCACATCCATGCCGTAGACGCTCTGCTGTTATGCGCGCACTCCGGGAGCGCAGGATGCATTGTATCCGCCGCAGCAATGCGTACCCATCGGTGAGTACGTCGGGCATATTGAGTAAGTGAAGCACTTGGGATATCTGAGAAAGGCCCGAGACGATTTCCAAGTGAACTACAGCCTAAAATGGATCAGTTCAATCCAGTTACTCCGCCTAATCATCTAGTGAAGTAACGCATATCCTTCTCGCATCGCCGCAGTGGACCCTCCGCTGAGCACCACAAGCAAGGATATCTTTCCCCATGACCATTTCAGCTTCTCTTACCCCAACGAATCGCCGTATTGTTTGGGGTGTTCGAGCACTCTTGGCACTTGCATTTGCTGCGGCTGGCATTGCAAAAATGGCCGGCGTGGCACAGATGGTTCAAGTGTTCGATGCCATCGGCATAGGTCAGTGGTTTCGCTTTATGACCGGTACCATCGAGATAACAGGCGCTGTGTTGGTACTCCTACCCGCCACAGTCTTTTTCGGTGCACTGCTGCTGGCAGTGACCATGATCTGCGGCGTGGCAACCCATCTCTTTGTAATTGGTGGCAACCCTGCACCAGCGTTGATGCTGGCTTTGATGTCTGCCTTCGTAGCCTGGCGCCTGCGCCCTGTATTCCAGTTACTTGCACTACGCTAACACGTTGGCGACCTTGCTCTTAGCCCAGCTTGCGAGGTCAAGGGAATGCTTGTCGGGCAGAAAGCCCCGCTCCGAGTCAGAGATATCTGGGCCATCCGCTTAAGACTTCAGCTTGCTGAGAAGACACGTCATTTGGCGCTCTTCAACTTGGTCATCGACAGCAAGCTGCAAGTCCAAGACATAGCCCAGGGGGAACATGTGTCGTCACGGGCCATCGTGATGCAGCAGAAAACCCTTCAGTTTGAAAAGAGATCCGCTCGCAGGTCATTGCGCGCATTGATGGCAAATTGATAGCCTAGCAACTTGCCAACCTTGTAGTAACTGCCTATTGACGGCTTACGCTACAGGATGGATTGGTATAAATCGAAGGGATGTCCGCGACTCAATCGAGCCACAAGGATCGCGTCAATGGATAAAAACGTCACCATCATCGACGCAACGCAGCTGTCACAGGTTAATCCAAGCCTAAGAGACCCTGTCGAGTACCGAAAAAGCGGCCTCAGCCTCAACCATATCGTCGGCTGCCCTTTGGATTGCAGCTACTGCGTGCGGCACCTGTTCGGGAATTTCGACCAACGTAAGCCTCAAGCATTGATGACCGATGAGCAGGCATTTGAGCAGTTCATCTCACATCGCTACTTCCAGCCTCACATCACACCGATTCAGTTGTTTAACCGGGCTACTGATCCGATGCTTCCGGAGGTCAAGCCCCACACTCATAACCTTTTGCGGTTGCTCGATCTCGCTGGCCTGACCAACAACGTCCTAGTCATCACACGCTGGCGAGTGACATCTGAAGATTGCAAGCGCTTTAACGCTCTGACAAATATCAAGCTGACGATATTGGTCACCTACTCGGGTATCGACGACCCCAAGGTCGAGCCGATCAAATCGTCGATCGCAGCCAACAGCCTGCGCCTTCTGTTCAAGCATGCGCAGCGGTACCGGACGGTGCTTTACTGGCGCCCGATCGTTCCAGGACTCAATGACTCAGACCAGCACATTGCTCGGGCTGCGCAGTTGGCGAAACACGCTCACGCAACGGTCTTCAGCGGCTTGTTCTATCGCAAGGAGATTGCCCAGCATTACCAAAGCCAGGGCATTCCCGAACCCTATACCTCGACCGCAAGGCGCAAGCTTCTGCCGCTGGAGGAAGAACAACGATTGCTCAGGATTTACCAGTCGCTGGCCCCGGATACGCCCATTTTTCGCAAGACCTCTTGTGGTGTTGCCTATGCTCATCATCAGCCCGACTACAACGGTCATTTCGGCATCACGGAACTCTGTGAAACTTGTCCGTCCGCCCAGTACTCAACGTGCAAAGCCGCCTGGAAGAAACCTGATGAGACGCTACTCAGCAGCCTATGTCGGAGCCTGGGTGCCGAGGGCGAGCCGGTGATCACAGACAGATCCATCATTGTTCGCGGCCTGGATGAACAGCGGCGATATTTCATGCAGCACACGCTTGGATATCAAGTGCACGATGCCGACAAACCGCATCACTATGATCGCCATGGGCGCGCGGAAGCGCAAAGGAATATCTGATGACAGACACGAAGTTCCAGTGGCCCTGCGAGCCCATCGTAATCGTCGACGTTGAAGGAAATGGCCACACTCCGCCTGATCTTGTGGAGCTCGCCATTGCCTCGTTTCCAGTCGTCGAGGGGAGTGATCCTTTGAGCTGGCTCATCAAGCCGCCAAACCCAATCACCTGGCAGGCAAAACGAGTGCATGGCATCGGCAACTCGAAGGTGAAGAGCTCACCTACCTGGGAAGAATTACGGGGCGATGTCGAACAACATTTGCAGGGCAAATGGTTTGTTGCGCACAACGCCTCCGTGGACTATGGGGTGATCAAACGCCATCTACCCGACTGGGCCCCCATTGGCGTGATTGACACCTTGAAGCTTGCGCGCCATGTGTATCCGAATGCCCAAAGCCATAGCCTTTCGGCACTGCTGACGCTGACTGGCCTGGACGTCGAAATCTCAAGTGAGCTGCACCGCGCCGGAGAAGATGCACGGGTAACCGCCCTGCTCCTCAGCCGCTTGATCAAAGACTCGCTCATCAAGAGCTGGATTGAAGTGTGCAACATCGCCCAGCTCAAGACTCAGACCGAGAAAGAAACACCAGCGCCAGAGCAAGGAAGCCTGTGGTGAGTTCAATCGTTATCGGGGTTGCCGGCACCCACTCAACCGGCAAATCCACGTTCTGTAGCGACCTGAAGGCCTCCCTTGAGTTGAAGGGCGTTCGCGTCGAAACCATTTCCTCCTTCGGGGCTCTCGCCGTTCAGCAAGGCATCCCACTGCTGACCCAGCATACCTACGACTCCACGATGTGGTTCATCGACCGGACGCTTGAAGCGGAGCATGCCGCCCGTACTAATGCTGAGGTTGTGCTTGTTGATCGACCCATCATCGATGCGGTGGCGTATTGGAACGCGGCAGTTGAGTATCGAGGCACCTACGCCGCTGCGCATGAGGTGGAAGCGATAGACAGCCTGATGCTCAACCACTGCCCCAACTACACAACCGTTCTTGCGACGAAACTCGACACCTCGGTAGCCCTTGGCCCCGGACGAGACACTGACACCCGCTTCAGGGCATCGGTTGACACCCACTTGCATGAACTTCTTGGCCGTCTTTCGATAAACCACCGAGTACTCTCTCCAGCAGTGCGCGAAGCGCTCCTCGAAGAGCTCACCGCCGACGTATTCCATCGCATGGGGTTAGCATGACTTTAACAACGCACGGAATGCTGGCCGGGAAGAGGGTTCGTCGCCTGGGTTTTGGAACCATGCGGCTGACTGGTCCTGGCATTTGGGGGCCACCTGGCGACGAAAAGAACGCGATCCAAGTCTTGCGGACAGCAGTGGTGTCAGGCGTTCAGCACATAGATACTGCTGACGCCTACGGTCCACACGATGTCGAAACGCTGATCCGCAAAGCACTGCATCCCTATGCGGATGATTTGATCATTGCAACCAAAGGCGGATTTACCCGACAGGGACCAGGTCGATGGACACCATGCGGAGTTCCTGCCTATCTGCGCCAGTGCGTGGAACTGAGCTTGCGCCGGCTCGGCGTCGACGCAATCGATCTTTACTACCTGCACCGGGTTGATCCCAACGTACCGCTCGCCGACCAGGTCGGGGAGTTGGAGCAACTGCGCACCGAGGGCAAGATCAAAGCACTGGGATTGTCCAAGATCACTATTGCTCAGATTGTCGAGGCAGCGAAGATTGCCCCGATTGCTGCCGTCCAGAATTCTTTCAGCCTGTTGAACGCTGAATCTGATGACGTTGTGCGATGGTGTGAGAAGAACGAGATTGCTTTCGTACCCTATGCCCCGCTGGGTGCTGGCCGATGCCTTGAGCACGGGGAGCACACTGATAATGCTCGTTCGGTGACACCCCACGGAGCGCTGCGCTGGCTGCTTGAGCGCTCGCCCGCCATGTTTCCCATACCAGGTACATCAAGCGTCGAGCACCTGGCAGAGAACATGAAGGCTGATGATGAGCGGGTGGTTTAGTCGTTCATCAACTGAGTCTGAATCAGCCTAAACAGCTCGGCTTGATAAACCGCATCGTGGAGGGCGTCGTGATCCCCTTTTTTACGGGGATTAACGGTCTTGGCAATCGCACTTGAACGAGTCTGCTCCCAAGTGCTTCGCGCGGCGCCGAAATACATCGACTTGATGTCCAAGGCTGCGATGCCGAATGGGTTCTGTCCCAGGAAGTAGTGGAAGTAGTAATTCACAAACGACCAGTCGAACGAAGCGTTGAAGCCTACAAAGACTGCCCTGGTGCCCTCCGGCGCGACCTGCTCAATCCAATTCTGAAAACTCTGCATCGCCTCGCGGGGATCCAAACCTTCAGAGCGAAGCCCTTCGAGTGATAATCCAGTAACCTCCAGTGCCTCTGGCACATAACGGTCCGAGATTGGTTTCAAGTAGCAGGAGAAAGTTTGCGCTTCATCGAACACCAGGCACGCACCGATTGACAACATGCTGTACTCGCCCGGGATTGGCCCTGAGGCCTCTACATCCACGGAAATGAAAATTTCGGGTGTTGCAGTCATGAAGTCACTCCTCAGTAAACATGCATCGAGCACCGCGTGCCGGCAACTCGATTGCTGAGCGCGGCTGAGAACATGCCCCAGCCGCGACGATGGATGAATCGCTACTTATCTTCCATGACAGGAGAGGGGCGAAGTGAGCCTATAGTGTCTTTCAAGTCCTTGAAGGTCAGCGCGCGATCGGGGTAGGCCAGCGACAGCGCTGCAGGATAGAGACGGGTACGGATGTCGGAGTACGTCCAACCAGGCCGGTCGGCCTGCGCCCCGGTCAACACCGCGAGCTCCTGAAACTGGTTATCCGTCAACCGCATACCTTGGAGATCCATCTCAAAAAGAGCCTTCCTCTCCTCTGCATCGGGCCTCCGGAATTCCTCGACGATGGCTGCTCGTCGCTGCAGAGCCGCATCAAGCACCGATAGGCGATTGGTGCACAGGAAGACGACCACGCGCCCGTTGTACTTACGCATCTCATCCACACCTTGAATGAGCGTGTTCACGGCAACCTTGTCTTCATGATGGCTCTGGCTTTGAGAGCGGGACGCAGCAATGGAATCGCCCTCATCGATGAGCAAAATAGCTCGCCGGTTTTTGCCAGCTGCCTCGGCTACCTCCGCCCAAACTTGCGTCAAGAGCGTGCCCATTTCGCCAACTTTACCACTACCCCGTACACGGTTACTCAGCTTGAGCAGCACCGAGTCTTCCGTGCTCGATTCGCGCACAATGCGGTTAGCGATGCATTCGGCCATCGCCGTTTTTCCTGTGCCCACGTCACCATGGAAGATGACCATCGGGTACTGATCAGCGACCAGGCTGCAGATAGGAAGGACGCCGTGATGGTAGTCCTTGCTCCAGGCATCAAGGTGCCCAAGATCTAACAACAGCCGAAGCTGCTTGTAGACACGGTCGTACCGCTTGGAGAACCCAAGAAGTCCGGTCTCCCGGGCGGACAACTGACGATCCGGCAGCACCGTTTCGGTATCGAAAACACTGACTTTACTCATTGCCCGTAATCCTTGCGCTGCACGCCGTAACCATTACTGGAGTATTCACGACCGACCTTCGAGGCCAGTTTGCTGTGACTGATGTCCGCGCTGGAGGGCGACCACGGACGTTTGAATTTGGGCGTCAACTTCTGCTGGGCTGCGGCATCGTAGCGATTGGTATAAGACAATACGATGCGCAGATGCCCATCAGGGCATTTGGGCCACAAGCTATCACCAGGCCGCTCGTTGCTGAGCGCCCCTGACTCGGCGTCAATGGTGAAGCGTGCAGCCTTCAGCTCTTCATCGTTGGAGAGAATGGTTACATCTACCGACTTTAGGTACCCGTCTTTCGCCAGCAGCTCAATGTCATGGGCCCACTCCCGGGCGCGCTCCTCGGTGACGGCGCCCGTGCTGGAAGCGATCATCATCAAGTCCATCCTCACCCGCCGCATGACGATCTCGATGTCCGCAACCGAGAACGTTTCTGTCTGAGTAGCCGTCTGACTCATGCCGCATCCTCCACGTTGAATTGCTTGCCGAACAGCTCTTTCCATACGTCGAAATCATCGTCCTCGGATGCAAGGTAAGCGGTCTCCCAGGATGATTTGGCGAGTGCGACGATTTCTTTGCGCTCAGCCTCGGTGATGCGGCTGGCGACATTGTTGGTGTTGCACACAGGATCCAGAATCACCACAGGGTCGTTGAAGTCCGGGTCAACCGCCCCATTTTCCGGAAACTTGATCACTTCCTTGAGCTGGGACTGAGCGATGTAAAGCAGGAAGTCCCGGAACCGTTTTTCCAATGAGCCTTCCTTTCCGTTGACCTCCAGGACATGGGCCATGATGAGTTCGATGGCGAACGATTTGAGGGTGCATTCAGAGTAATTGCGCCACCGCTTGGCCAGGCGCACCAGGGTACGAAAGTCCGCATCCTCGTTCTTGCGATCAGCCACGAATTTGATCTGACAGGGGGCACAGGTCTCGACCTTTGAACCATCCACGCGATCGAACTGCCAACCGTAGCCCTCCTTGTTCGCGTTAGCGATCACGGGGACGATGTCGACATCGAGCCCTGTACCTTTGAAGGTCACAGTGGCCGCCTTACGCTGAATCACGAAATCCTCAACCGCCTTGTTCGGATACAACTCAACCAGCGCGGCGTGGATCAGATCACTCAGGCTCTGATAAGACTCCTCGCTCACGCTTTTACCGGAGATGTAAAACACCACATCCACGTCGACCGGGTTATCGCTGCTTTTGCGCAGGATGGTGTGCTTGGCGAACGAACCCGCCTTGACCACACGCTCGATGGTGATCTTGTGTTGCTCGCGGATCTTGCTTCGCAACGCTTTGATGAGCCGGTCGACCTGGCCGTTGTAGATCTCCCGCTTGTCCTTGGGCAGGCGCAGCACGTTACTGTCGTAGCGTCGAATCTGTGCATTGTTCAATGGCATGACACTAGCCTCGATGATTGAGCTAACCATCATCCCTACCGCACGACCCCCGATGAGCCGGCCAGCGAGATGGTGGCAGGTGCACGAGTGCACCCATTTCACGGCGGCGCATGCGTGGAATTGGAGCCGGACGTAGGGTGCCCGGGGCCGACCGATTGCCATCTGCAGGTTGCTCGCGTAGCCTTACTATACGACTACTTTTTAGATGTAGTCTAGTTTTTATACGCACTGAGGTAACCATGATGACTGATGAACCCAATGTGCAGGGCAAGAACTCCGTAGCACCCGCACGCCCAGGCGCGCGCTGGGGTCAAGAGCGTCGTTTAGAATTTATCGATTACCGACTCAGGTGGGATGGACAGATCAACCGCAGCGATCTGACTGATTTTTTTGGAATTTCCGTACCCCAGGCATCCATCGACCTCTCCGAGTACGCACGCCTGGCTTCACACAACCTTGAGTACGACAATCGGACTCGGGTTTACAAATCGACGCCAGCGTTTACACCGGTTTTCGCATCTAGCGCACTGGAGCGCTACCTAGATGACCTCTTGAGGATCGCCATACAACCGGACATTCCCTATGGAAGTTTCCTCGGATGGCATGCACCCGTCGCCACAGTACCCCGTCCTGGACGCCGCCTGGATGCGGAGACTGTAGGTCTGGTGCTGCGGGCGATTCGTCAAAAGCATGCGCTGTTCGTAACCTACCGCTCCTTGTCGACTCCCGAGCCGACTGATCGGAAATTGACGCCTCACGCGCTTGTCCAGGATGGCGCTCGTTGGCACTTCCGAGCGTTCTGCCACACCAAGCACGAGTTTCGCGACTTTTCTTTGTCCCGCGTAGTCACTGCCCGTGACGCGGGCCCCGATGAGGATCGGGCGTCCGAAGATAGTCAATGGCACACGATCGTTAACCTTGTAATCGGCGCCAATCCGCGATTAAAGCCGTATCAGAAGAAGGTGATCGAATGGGACTATGCAATGCAGGACGGAGAAATCACGCTTCAGTGCCGGCAAGCCTTGACCTTTTACCTGCTGTACCAGCTGAACCTGCAAGAAGAGAGGCCTGAAAACTCTCCTCTGCGACAACAGCTGACTCTGAAAAACCGCAAGAAAATAGAGCATCTGCTGCCGCCGATGAGTTGACCCATCGAGCAAGATGCCAGCGCCACCCCTTATCAGCAGTAGGAGCCTCTGGATGGCCAGCTTAGAAAAACAGTGCTTCCTGATCGCAGGGAGCATTTCAAAATCAACAGACCGAGCCCTGGTCGATCGGGCACATCATCTGGTTCGCGGACTGACAAAAGCAGCATTGGATGCGCAGGCGTCACTGGTCGTCTATCTGACAAGTGAGCCAAAGAACGATCATGGCGACCCCATGGTTTTCGATTGGACGATAGCCCGCGAAGTTCAGCAGCTGGCGGCGCTACAGGACACTAAAAATCGGTTGCACATCGTCACATCCCAACGCGCTTTGTATAGCAAAATGGATGACGAAGGCCGCCAGTTGATCAGTCGCCTTGTGGAACAAGATATCGCTCAGATTGAGTACGTCGATGACGATGTTGTCACCGGCGGCAACATTCGCGATGCCCAACTGGATCTGGCCACGGCCATGATCGCCATCGGTGGGGGCAAGGGCGTCATCGACCGTGCCCAGCGAGCGCTCAAACTGAAGCTTCCGGTTTTTCCGTTTGACATCGACGTCGGCGCGTTCAGCGAAGATGGCCCGGGTGCTATCCAGCTCCACCGCCAATTCACTCAACACCCGACCGCCTATCTCCCACACACCGGTGAAAGCGTTCGACGCAAACTGCTCGGCTTGTCAGCGCAAAATGCCCCGGCAGACCTGCAAGGCCTCGCCGACAAGACAGTGCAGCTTTTCGTCCAAGAGCGCATCGCTGCTGACGCAGCAGCAACTCCCGATGTGTTGGTGTTGACCGCATTACCCGTCGAGCTGGCGGCGGCCAAACATGCGCTAGGCATTGATGACGACGAATTCGGGATACAAAGTCAGCATGGTATCCATGCCTGGAAGGTCAAGGTGGAAGGCCGCAACGGCCCACTCACCTGCCTCGTGGCATCGTTCAACGGTGCCGGCAATGCCCAGGCATCGGCCGTGACCTCGATGCTCATCTCTGAGTACCGCCCTCATGCAGTCTTCATGATGGGCATTGCCGCTGGCATGAGATCGAAACTGAAGCTAGGCGACGTGATCATGTCGGAACGCGTCGTTGCCTACGAGGGCGCCGCTGCACTGTCAGGCGGGGTCATGGTCGTCAGGCCCGACATCACCAAGCCCGAATTTCGTACTCAACAGGACATGGGCGCCTATCTTGTGCAAGGTTCCCGATTGGCGCGCCTCGCGCGTCACGCCGAGACCGTAGGACTGGTTTTCCCGGACTCATCAGCTGCAGGCGAAGTGACAGCGTCTCTAAACCCGACACCCGTTACGATTGCGGCAGGGGAAAAGTTGGTACGCGACGAGAATCTCTTCAAGAAAATGCAAGAGCTGCATGGCAAGGTGTGCGTCGCTGAAATGGAAGCTCATGGGGTATTTGAAGCCTGTTCCAGACATGAAGTCCCTGCGCTGGTCATCCGAGGGATCAGTGACCACGGTGACCACCTCAAGGACGATGTATTTCATGAAGTGGCATCGATGGCTGCAGCTGTAGTGACTGCCGATTACATTGCTCACGGACTTGTCTTGCATCGGAAGTAGGTGGGGAAGTACTGACGGCGGGCTTGAGATACCAGGAAAGCAAACCCTGCCACCTCCCTGCCGCAACGCCAATAGACATGCCCCAGCGCAGATTCCAAGCTGATTCGCAGCTACAGCCGCGTTCAATGAAGTGGTAGCCCAAGAACTGGGCTACCACTTGATCAAGCGGCTAGCCCGCGCGACTAACGAGACCCGAAAATGAATTATGTTGAGCTGATCCGACGCCAAGCCGAGCAGGTATTTGGCAACAAAGCTAAAGCAAAAATTTGGCTGAATCAGCCGAAAGCCACGTTCGGTAATGCTACACCGTTGGCGTTCGCCAACAGTGAGGCTGAGTATCTGTCGGTCAAGGATGAGCTTGAAAGAATCAGTCATGGGTACGCCTCGTAGGTGGCCCCCTTGATAGGCGGGAATCTTGATACCCGCTAGCCGCGCAACCGTCGTGGTCGGTAGCTGCAGAGCTTTATCCGATCAGTTATAAGCCAGGCGAAGATGTAATTCTCTGCCTACCGAGGGCTTTGTCACCTTTACGTTGGCCTGGCCACCTTGAGTAGCCGCAGCAAGAATGAAAACGCCCCACTCAAGGGGCGGTTTTCAGCGAGATCACTGACGTGCTTGGTTGATCAGCAATCAGCCCGCAGCGAGTTTGGCGGCGATTTTCGCCACGTATTCGCCCTGATATCGAGCAATGCCCAATTCGCGCGCATCTGGTTGACGCGAACCATCTCCACCGGCGATGGTTGAAGCACCATAAGGTGTGCCGCCGCCCGCTTGAGAAATATCGAATAGCGCAGGGTCACCGTAGCCGATGGGGACTATGACTAACCCGTGGTGCGCCAGTGTCGTCCAAGTGGAGGTGATCGTCGTCTCCTGGCCACCACCTGTGCCTGTGGACGTGAAAACACTGGCTGCCTTACCGACTAGCGCGCCTTTAGCCCACAGCCCACCCGTCTGATCCAGGAACGTACGCATTTGTCCGGCCATGTTACCGAAGCGAGTCGGAGTGCCGAAGATGATTGCGTCGTATTCCCCAAGCTCATTAGGTGAAGCAATGGCGGCTTGTTGATCTGTCTTGCCGTAAGCCGCCTTGAACGCTTCAGGGTCCATGGTTTCCGGGACCCGCTTAATCGTGACTTCTACACCAGGAACTTTGCTAGCGCCTTCGGCTACGGCCTGAGCCAATGTTTCAATATGTCCGTACATCGAATAGTAAAGAACCAGTACTTTCGTCATTTATTGTTCTCCCAGCATGGTATCGATGAGCATCTTTGCCCGTTATGTGTTCGTTGAAGCTATTTAAATTTCAAGCGTATATAAATTCATCCGGAGCGTCAGACGGATGGAGCCATTGATTTTTCTGCTCCGTCAGATATTGAAAAGCCAGCGATGCATCATAACGATACAGCTCCCCCCCATGATAGAACGTGACGTTTCGAGGCCGGTCATTGGGACATCGTGCTTGCTGCATGCTGGCGAACGTTGTCATAGTAGTATAGCTTTTGACTTTCGGCAGGCTTATTAAATTTAATATATAAATACATATGTATTGTTATTATTAATACATAATACGTGCAATTTGATACACTGCATCCAAGACAAAACAATACTTCGCGCACCATGCATCGTTCTGGCGCAATGCAATGCTCCCATATAAAGCGCTCGGTGCATCGATTAGCTTTGAAAGCCGCAGGGCATGGTCACTGGCTCGACACCTGTAGAGTTCATACGGCGAACGATAGTAGCGAGGCCCATGCTTAGTGTTCTGTACTGTGAACTTCGAATAAGGCGTCGGCATTCCAATAGTTGGCGGCTACAATAGGATTTCACTCATCCAATTCTGACCTAATCCAATGTTCGACTTGAACGACATTGCGATCTTCATTCAGATCGTAGACGCCGGTAGCTTTGCTGGTGCAGCACGCCGCTCAGGCGTACCTGCCAACACTTTAAGCAGACGTATAAAGCAGCTAGAAGAACATATGGGAATTCGGCTCTTTCATCGATCGACTCGAAAGCTGGCGCTTACCGATGCGGGCAAGTCCTTGTATAGGCAAAGCGCTACTCAGATCAACGAACTGTCTGAGGTCAGTCGCCAGCTATCGAGCGGCAGTGGAGAGCCAACCGGTAGGATACGGATTGCGGCGCCATCAGATTTTTTCGAAATTTTCCAAATGGAATTTGTCGCAGATTTTCTTTCTCGATACCCAAAGATCCATCTGGACTTTGCTTTGAGTGATCAGCGTGTTGATCTCATTGGTGAAGGCATGGATCTAGCGTTTAGAGCGGGGGTAATGCCTGACTCAAGCCTGGTGGCCCGCAAGATCAATACAGGTCGCCGGATTCTTGCAGCCAGTCAAAAATACCTGAACAGCTACGGCGTTCCAAAAGATATCTACGCGCTAAGTCAACATACCTGCATTCTGCCGACTCACGCACAAGGTCAGTCCACTTGGTATCTGGATGGCCCGCTCGGCGGGGCGAAAATCGTGATTACGGGAAGATTCAGTGCAAACACTACTCAGGCTCAATTGAAAGCAGCTATTAACAGCCTGGGTATCTGTTTCTTACCTGAGCCCATTCTGCGGGCAAGTTTGAGAGCTGGCCTCCTCGTTGAGGTGTTATCCGATTACGACCAGCAAAACAATGATCTATTCATTGTGTATCCCAGCCGAAATCAAATTCCTGTGGCCGTTCGAAAATTTGTTAAGGAGGCAATAGCCCACCTACAGGGAGAGCTTCTCGAGTAACACTCGCCTAGGTTCGCGCGAGGGGAATCCCAAGGGTACCGCTGGCTGGTTTGCGTAGAAGAGAGAGTGGTAACCAAAAAAACTATCAGCAGCAACACGAGCAAAACGCTGGAGCGTTTAGCTTAATAACCTTGAGATCGCGTGTTCAAACAAAATCAAAACGGATCCCCTCCCCTCTGAATTAATCCTAGCTGAACTGATAACCAACACGGCGTGGTCGACAAGTGGCTGTCGTCCACGCCGTGTTGGCCTGCACCGACTCACACCCGGAACTGTTTAACTGCCGCATTCAGATTTTCACTTAATTTCGCCAGATCACGTGCAGTCGCAGCGCCATGCTGGATTTCCTGGGCAACACTTTCCACCGCCACCGCGATCTGATGAATGCTACGATTCACTTCTTCGGAGACCATCGTTTGTTGATCCGCAGCGCTAGCAATTTGCGTGTTCATGGCATTGATGGTGCCAATCTGTGTAGCAATAACGCGCAACGATTCAGTAGCGTGAGCAGCTTGCTCGCTCGTTTTGCTACCGGCATCACTGGATTGCTTCATGGCGTCGACGGAATCGGCAGTGCCCTGTTTAAGCCTTTCGATCATTGCCTGAATTTCCTGAGTGCTGGTTTGCGTGCGACCGGCAAGTGCGCGCACCTCGTCAGCCACCACTGCAAAGCCCCGGCCGGCTTCGCCAGCACGCGCAGCTTCAATGGCAGCATTGAGCGCAAGCAAATTGGTTTGCTCAGCAATCGAACGAATGACCACCAGCACACCGACGATCGAGTGAACATCCTCCTGCAAATGGTCGAGTGATGCTCCACTGGCCTTGAGATCACTTACGAGTGCGAAAATGTTCTCAACGCTAGTTGCGACGATTTCACCTGCAGAGAGGCCTTCTCTTTCAGCTTGACCCGCCGATACGGCGGCCTCTTGAGCACTGCGGGCAACTTGAAGTGCAGCGGCGGACAATTGATTGATAGCCGCAGCCACTTGATCGGTTTCCTGGCGTTGGAGGTGCATGGCTTTTTCCGAGCGATTGGCTTGCGCGGCGACATCAGTGGCCAAACCATTAAGCTGCCCGGTCATAGCCGCAATGTCCCGAACCAAGGAGTGGATTCGGTCTACAAATCGATTGAAAGAAATGGCCAAATGGGCAAGTTCATCTTTTCCGAGAACGGGCAATCGACGCGTAAGATCACCATCACCCTCAGCCACTTCGCTCAACTGAATCCTGATTTGGCGAAGCGGTGACATCACCCGCACAACAAGCCATTTGACGATAAATGAGAGCAACACCGCTGCAACCACAGCAAATGCCAGGATAAAACTGATCAACCTCTCAGCATGAAGTTTCATTTTGTGGGTTACTTCTGCGACTTGCGGCTCGATATCGTCATAATTAACGGCAGAACCTACAATCAGGTCCCACTTTTCAAAGTACACCGCATAACCAAGCTTAAGTATCACTCTATCGCTGTTAGGCGCAGCAAAGTTATAATTCTGATAGTGAGTGCCGTCTTTTGCGACACGCACCAACTCATTGATCACCAAAACCCCGGAAGCATCGCGGAAGTCTTTAAAATTTTCTCCTATTTTAATGTCTTTATCAGACCAAAATATTCGGACACTATTTCCGTCATAACCAAAAAAATAACCATCCGCCCCATAGTGAAGTTGTTTCAGTATTGCCACGGCCTTATCACGAGCGGCCATATCGTTATTGCCTGAGGCGGAGTAAATTTGAGCAATGGCGCTTTTTGCGATCTCTAGCGTTTGCTTAAGTTCTTCTTTGCGCCCATTGATCAGCATTTCGCGCGTATCACGAACCTGCTCATCGGTGGCGCTTTGCAGTAAAACAGCGGCTACGCTAGCAATAAGACATGCCAGTACCAAGACCGGTACAATGCATAGCAACACAAATTTAGTACGGATAGATAGTTTCATTTTGCGGCGCCATGGATCCAAGCGTTTAGGTTCGCAAGCTTGGCTGGAAGTAACACATTAATTACTACCGCCAGCCAAGCAAGCTCGAACTGCACTACCAATTCATGAACGGTTAGAACGCAGCCTCACCATTGAGGCACCGCTCACAACGCGGACGCTTCCCAAAACCAGTCTAAACTTGAAATCGCCGAAACTCGGCAATATAAATGTTTACACCATTATCAAGAAACATGCCGACATTTGACTTCAGACTTTCTAGCTGAGAGAGTCAGAAATGATATACGGTTTGGAACCAGAAGCGATCGCCCTTGGATTTATTTTCCACCTCCGTCTCATGTTGCCACTTCAAAACAATGCCAAAAGCCGGCGTCTGGTACTTTATAGATGGACCAAACGCGAACACCTGACCTTTGTTACCGTCACCGTATGTCTGCCCGAATTGCTCATCATCGGTGACCTGCTTATAAATGTACCCGTTAACGCCCACCTGAAACTCTTTGGTTACGTTATATCCGATATTGTAATCCGCGTTGATTTCGTCACCCGATTGATATTTGGTCGCGTCATTCTTCTTATTCATTAGATAAATAATTTTTGAACTGACTTCCAAATTCTCAAAAGGATACGCTGTGAACGCATACCAAGGCCCATATGACCACGTATTTCGACCAGGGTTAAGCAGTCGATCTTCGTCGTAAGAACCCGTAGGAGCAACGATGTCTACGCCGACCAATTGTGAAAAGCGCGGAGTGCTCCAGCCAAGGATCACAGGAACAAGCGTAAGGTCACCAACACCACTCTGACGATCAGTCTTGTGAACACGACCACGTGGCGTGTCTACATCAAAGCTGACTTTGCCGTCTATCAGCGGAAGTGCGAAGCGACTTTCTACCTTTGCACCAAATAACGTAACATCCGAATAAACATAATCCACACGAACTGACATCGCATGAACGTCAAGATCAAAATTATGTATATTCGCCTTATTATGACCACTGCTATCTTTAGTCTCCCCAGCTTTATAGTCACTCAAGTACAGGAAAGCGGTCAGCCCTGGTGGAGGCATCTTTCCGGACAACACCGTATTTACACCAACTGGATAGCCACTACCACCGCCCTCAGTTGCCTGAGCCAATGAAATCGGAAGTAGAGCGCCAGCGCAAATAGTCGCAACTATGCATTTGGTGCCAACGTAGTGACTACGGCTTTTAACGTTCATCTGCTCACATACCTTCTTTTTATTTTTAGTGCATGTTTCACTTTAACTTTGCCATTATTTGAGCAAAGCGAGGCCCATCTCCAGTTCTTGGAGTGTTACGGGTATGGGATAGAATCTACCGACCTGTGATTGACCGGAAGTTCCAGAACTACATTACGCGATGATGGTCTCTAGTTCTCCGAGCCCATCAATCCAAACTTTCAACACGTCGCCTCGGACGAGGAACACGCCCTTCTCCATGCCTACGCCAGCGGGAGTTCCAGTCAACAAAACATCTCCTGGGAACAATTCGATACGCTGAGTCAGGTACTCGATCTGATCCGCTATGCCGTACAGATGATTGGAGGTGTTGGAGTCTTGTTCTAATTGACCGTTACGCCACAGCTTGATGTCGAGGTTTTCCGGATCATCGACAAACTGGGCCGGTGTCAGGAAAGGCCCCAATGGACACGCTCCGTTGAAAATTTTGTGACCGATCCAGTCAAAACGAAACGGCGAACTAGCATCCACTTTGTCGCGCACCAAACTGTCCCGGGCGGACAGATCGTTGGCACAGGTGTAACCCGCTATGTAATCCAGGGCTTTGTCAGCACTAACCCGATAAGCTCGGTGGCCAATCACCACTGCCAGCTCGGCTTCCCAATCGAGCTTTTTAGTCCCTTCAGGTATCCCTACAATCTGTTTGTGCCCAACAAGACTACCCCGGCCGGCCTTGATGAAATGCCAAGGGGCGATGCCATCACTGCGCGGGTCCAGAGAAAGATTCATATTGAAGGCACGGGCCATAGCTTCAACATGGTCCCTGTAGTTAGCCCCGGCCGCATAGATGGTACCCGGGTGCTGCAAGGGCGATGCGAACTCCAGGGCCCCTAAATCTAGCAGTTGAGCCTTGAAGTTGATCGGATGATCTGCGATCTCATTAGCCAATATCTGAAGTTGTTCGTTGGAGCGCTTCCAATCTTCCAGCAAGCCGTCGATGGTGAGTGCTGGCAGATCAAGAAATACAGCGTTTGCCGCTCGACTCAGGTCATAAGCCTGATCACCTACCAACAAACCCGTTAAAGGCGTGGCGGTGTCGGACTGGTATGCGAACAATTGGTATTTCATAAAGCCACCATCAAAGAAGCGAAGCGCGTTTATCGGAGAAGGTCACGTGCACCGTAAGCCCCCCTTCCATGAGCATCCATTTGCGCACTTCGACGCCGAACACCCCATTGGCGATGAAAGGATCAGTGCGGACCAGGCGCTCGGCCTCGGCCAAGTCAGCTGCTCGAAGGATGCTCATCCCTCCAGCCTGACCGGGAGCGTGCTGGTCTGATACAAAAGGTCCGGAAGCGAAGAGCTCCCCACGATTCTGGGCAGCGATGGCCCACTGTAAGTGGGCCCCGAGCAACTCCGACATGCGAGTGAGATCTTGCGGGGTGCGAAAAGCTACAAACAAAGGCTTGTTCAGCATTCCGGCCAGCAAAGCCTGCTCTGCGGTCAGATCAGCCATTTGCAAGCGCCTCAGTGAGGGCTTCCGAAGGAGCCTCTGCGTTTGGAACCTCGAAGTTCTGGGCAAAACTCTCCGAGGCAGGACTCACCGCCCAAACCGATTGCAGTTCATGAGGTCCGGACACGCTCAAAGGGACCCAGTCGCTGTCTTCCGGAATCAGGTCGATGTCCCAGAAATACTCCACCAGGCTGTTCCAAGGATCGCGGATGTAGTGGAAATAATTGGAACCACCCACATGCCGGCCGAGGCCATAGGCGTCGGTATACCCCTTGGCAATCAGGTTCTGGGCACCGAGTTCAATTTCGTCGATGTCCATCACTTCGAAACTCAAGTGATGCAAGCCAGTGTGAGAGCTTTTGGCCAAGCCCAGTGCGTGATGATCGCCACCGCAACCAAAACGCAGAAACGCAAGAATGCCGTCAGCTTGGTCAGACACTTTCATACCAAGCACTTCGGTGTAGAACTGGACGGACTTGTCGACGTCCAGATCGAACTTGATCAGGTGCCCCAGGCGCAGCGGCGTAGCAGTGCGTGACGAAGAGGTGAGATCACACGCGCGTTTACCAATACGACGGTAGCGTCCAGGGGTATTGATCTCAGGGATTGAGGTAGGCGCGGACGGCTGTTCAACAGCCTCACAGACATGAACCCAATCGTTGCTTGGATCACGGAACCACAGCCCTTTGGTATCGATTTCGAAAGGCGCTGCTTCCAGTTGAACATTGTGCTTCTGGAGATTGCTGCGAACCTGCTCCAACCCCGCCGCGTCAGTACCGTAGGCCACATAGCTCAGACGCTTTGGGTTGCCTGGCATCAGACGAACTTGATCTTGAGCTCGCCCTTTACAGCGGAAGGCCAGATGCTCGCCCGAGACGCGCGCTTCGAGACCGAACGCCTCGTAAAATGCGCGCCCCACTTCCAGGTCCGGAACAGACAGCCCCACATGGTGAAGAAAACGGATCATGACGGTATCTCCTTATTATTGGATTGGCGAAAACGAGGCGCCTGTCAGCAGCTCAACGTGCTGCGTTACGACCAAATGCCCTGCTTTGGCGAGAAATTCGCGCCATTTCAGATTGCTCGAAAGCGCGGCGCGACGTTGCGCCCGGTCTTCATAGCTGGCGAAGCCCCAGATGTGGATGACCCGATTGATGTCGCCCGTTTCAGGTTTGAAATAGGCAATGAGGTTTCCCAGTGCTGCGCTTTGCAGCTTCAGACCGTCTTCTTCATAAACACGGAGAAATTCATGCAAGGCACCAGGCTTGAGCTGGTAAGTGCGTTGTTCAATTAACATGTCGCTCACTCTTCTTGGGGGAGTACGCTGGAATCGGATTCGATCAACCTGATCACGGCGGAGATATCTTCTTCACCCATGCCCATATCTAGCGCACGAAGGAAATAAGATTCGGCGACGCTGAACAGCGGCGATGCGCAGCCCAGGTCATCAGACAGTTCGCCGGCCATCTGCAGGTATTTTTCCAGCGTCACCAGTGCACCGGGTGCTGGCTTGAAGGTACGGCTGGCCATCATTGGCGCTCGAATCGAGAACATCGTCGACCCCCCCGCACTCTGGCGGATCACTTCGACAACTTTGTCAGCACTGAAGCCGGCTCGTACACCCAGATTCAAAGCCTCAGCGGCAGCCAGCGTGTGGATGGTCAACAGGTAGTTGGCGATTAGTTTCATCGCCACTGCGCTGCCGAACTCGCCAATACGGAATTGAATGTCTGCAATGGCGCTGAGCACCGGCTGGCAGTGCTCGATGAGCTGCTCATCGCCGCCGAGGAATATCGATGCTTTGCGCGCAAGGACCATGGGGGGAGAACCGCTGATCTCTGCCTCCAGGATCTCAGCTCCCTTGCTTTCGATACGCTTAGCCAACTGTTCTTTGAAGGCACGCTTGTACGTGCCCATTTCGATCAGTGTGTGTTCCGGACGCAGCGCATTGAACAAGCCGTTTGGCCCATCCATGACCTCCAGCTCAGCGGCTTCGCCGGGCAAGCACAGGAGGATGAAGTCCGCCTCAGCGGCGACCTCTGCTGGGCTTGATACAGCGATGCCACCAAGTTGAGTAAAGGCCTCACGGTCGCGGCGACGATAACCAACCACTCGAAAACCGGCTTTGAGCAGGTTGGTTGCGATGGGAAGGCCGAGTTGGCCGAGTCCCACCATGCCAATAGTGATAGAGCTCATTATTTTCTACTCTCACATTGTTATTTTTTTTATGTACACCACAGGGCGTCATCGGCTGCTAACTTAGGCGCGGCCGATGCCGAGAACAAATAGCCTGAGTTGTTTATAAGTAGTAATTACAGTGATACGAGGCGCTGCGATGAAGGATCTGAACCTACTGTTTACGTTCGAAGCGCTTTGGCGTGACCACTCAGTTTCAATTGCAGCAGAGAATCTGGGGGTTACCCAGGGTGCAGTCAGCGGATCGCTCAAGCGTATGCGCCAGGAATATGGCGACAGGTTATTCACAGTTGTGGGCCGGCGCATGGAACCTACTCCGTTCGCAATACAGATCGCGCCAACGCTGCTTGAGGCGCTGGAATTGGTGCGTGAGGCGCAAAGCCGGGCACTCGATTTTGATCCGCAGCACTGCCGCAAGACCTTTACGGTGCGTACACGCGATATTGGCGAAGCCGTCTGCCTGCCAACGATTCTGAAAGAGCTGCGCGCCCAGGCGCCCATGAGCCGCGTGTACACCGTGGCTGGCACCGTCGATGACACCTTGAACGGACTCTCAACGGGGCGCATTGACTTGGCGATTGGTTACCTGCCGACGTTGAAGACGGACATTCATCGAACGATCGTGTCCTCTCAACACTACGTCTGTGCTCTGCGCGTAGGCCACCCGCTGGAGGATGCCGAACTCACGCTGGAGCGCTTTCTTTCGCAGCAGCACCTGCTGGTGGAAACAGGGGGCACCGGCCACGTGGCGCTTGAGCGTGCCCTGGTCGAAGCAGGTGCACGTCACAATATTGGCGTTCGCATCCCTCAGTACCTCTCCGCCCCTCACCTGCTCATTGAGTCTGACATGCTGTGGGTCGTACCCAGTGTCCTGGGCAAGACAATGGCGCGATTCTTCCCGCTCATAATGAAGCCCGTACCGCTTGCCCTACCCGAGTTCGATGTAGCCCTTTACTGGCATGACCGCTTTCATCGCGATCCCCAAAACAAGTGGTTTCGTGACATGGTGGCGAGCGCACTACGACTGTCGCTAGAACCCTGACCCAGCCCTGTCAGGGTTCTGAGAACAGGTCGAACATCAGCTGTCTCAGCCAGCGGCTGGCTGGGTCTCGGTGATACCTGGCATGCCACAGCATATTGACGGTGAACTCTGGAATGGCCACCGGGTGAGGTAGCGCCGTCAAACCGAAGTGATCCTGGCTGGCGGTGGCGAAGCGCTCCGGTACAGTGGCGAGCAAGTCAGTGCGCTGAAGGATATGTCCGATCGCCGCAAAATGTGGGACCTCCAGGCGTATCGAGCGCCGAATGCCAAGCCGCGTCATCAGCGCATCCGCTTCACCATGACCGGTGTTCGCAGCAACAACTCGCACATGCCCATACTCACAAAACCGCTCCAGGGTGAGAGGTTCCTGAGTGGCCGGGTGTCCTTTGCGGCACAGACAAACATAGTGTTGACGCAGCAATCGGCGCTGAAAAAAACCCGCTTGCAACTGCGGAATCAGGCCCACAGCAAGGTCCACGGTACCGTTCTGCAGCTCCTCGTTGAGACTGATCACATTGTTGCGCACGGTGCTGATCGCACATCCAGGCGCGAGGCGTGCAAAAGCATCCATTAGCCTGGGTATCAGGTGGATCTCCCCAATGTCAGTCATAGACACCTTGAACGTCCGGGTACTGCTCGATGGGTCAAAGGCGTTGGCCCTACTCAAGGCATCGCGCAGCGTATCCATGGCCTGCAGCACAGGTTCGGCCAGTTGTTCAGCAAACGGTGTCGGCTGCATGCCGTGATACGTGCGCACAAACAGATCATCGCCCAGCACTGCTCGTAACCGCTTGAGCGCGTTGCTGACGGCTGGCTGGGTGAGCCCCAGGTTTTCTGCCGTAGTGGATACACGACGATCCAGCATGAGCTGATTAAAGACCACCAAAAGGTTCAGATCCAGATCGTGTAGTTCCATGATCCACCGCTTTAGCATCGCCCCTTGAGCGCGCCCGAAAAGTAATATTCACATCTGTAATAGATCTTATACGGACCTATGCATTTATCAATGTCACTCCAATACCCATGATGGTCGCACAACAAGAAACACACTCATGGGTATCCAAATGAATAACAACAGCTCTAAAAAAAACCTGCGTATCGCTATCGTTGGCGGCGGCATCTCCGGCGTCGGCCTTGCCCTTGATCTCTGCCGCAACAGCGACGTCGAAGTCACACTGTTCGAGGCTGCTCCAGCTTTCGGTGAAGTGGGTGCCGGCATTGCCTTTGGTGCAAACGCAGTGCGAGCCCTGGATGGCCTGGGTATCGGTGAGGATTACCGCAAAGTCGACGATCGTACTCCTGCGCCTTGGGAGGAAGTCTGGTTTGAATGGCGCCGCGGCGATGGCGAAGCCAAGTATCTGGCCACCACGGTCATGCCTGGAATGGGCCAATCGACTGTACACCGTGCCGACTTTCTCGATGTCCTCACTACTCATCTTCCTGAAGGCACTGCTCAGTTCAACAAACGCGCGGTCGGCGTTGAGCAGAACGGCACAGAAGCTCGCGTCTTTTTCGCCGACGGCACTGACTTCGTCTGCGACCTGTTGATCGCCGCGGACGGTATCAAATCGGCACTGCGTGCGCACGTTATGGAAGGCATCGACGCGCCGCCCGCTGAACCACGCTTCACCGGCACCTGTGCCTATCGAGGCATGATCGACAGCGATACGCTGCGCGCGGCCTTCCTGGCCAAAGGTCTCAATACCCATCTGGTGGACGTACCGCAGATGTACCTGGTCAAAGACGGTCATATCCTGACATTCCCGGTCAAACAGGGTCGTGTCATCAATATGGTGGCTTTCCTTACTGACCGTTCGACAGATACGCCGCAATGGCCCGCTGATGCGCCATGGGTTCGCAAGACCACACAAGCCGACATGCTGAAAGATTTCGCCGACTGGGGCGAGGCGCCACGTACGCTGCTCGAGTGCATTCCCGAACCGACTTACTGGGCGCTGCATGACATCGCTGAGCTGCCAGGCTACGTGCATAACCGCGTGGTACTGATTGGTGATGCGGCCCATGCCATGTTGCCACACCAAGGCGCTGGAGCGGGTCAAGGGCTGGAAGATGCCTACTTCCTGGCGCGCATGCTGGGTGATCCACGCCTGACCGCCGACAACCTCCCTGCTGTACTTGCAACCTACGACGAATTGCGCCGTCCGCGTGCTTGCAAAGTTCAACGCACCTCGTGGGAAACCGGTGAGCTGTTCGAGATGCGTGACCCTGAAGCTGGTGATAACGAGCAAATCCTGGCCGTCAAACTGGAAACCCGCTTCAACTGGTTGTGGAACCATGACCCGGCATCCGATGTGGCCGAGGCGCGCGCGCGTCTGGGCTGGGAGCCTCAGTCAGCCATAGCCTAAAACCTGGCGTTCCCCGGGACGCGCCAACGCAGCGTCCCGGCTCAATAAAAACCATAAAAAGAGCCATGCCATGCGAACTATCGATGTAGCCGCCCTGCTAAACGGGGCAAAACTCAATTCATTCCACACCAGCCTTCTGCTCTGGAGCGCACTCATCATCATCTTCGACGGGTACGACCTGGTCATCTACGGTGTCGTGCTGCCTTCCTTGATGAAAGATTGGGGTTTAAGCGCCTTACAGGCAGGTCTGCTCGGAAGCTGCGCACTGCTTGGCATGATGGTCGGAGCACTGACCTTCGGCTCGCTGTCTGATCGGATCGGCCGACGCAAAGCCATCACCACTTGCGTTGTCCTGTTCAGCGGCGTAACGGTTATCAACGGTTTTGCCCGTACCCCTGAGGAGTTCGCGCTGTGCCGTTTCATTGCCGGTATCGGTATCGGCGGGGTTATGCCCAACGTTATCGCACTGATGAATGAGTACTCACCGAATAGGCTGCGTAGCAGGCTGATCTCTATTATTTTTGCTGGCTATGCTGTCGGAGGAATGATCTCCGCCGCACTCGGCATGCTTTTAATTCCAACATGGGGCTGGTCATCGGTTTTTTTTGTGGCCGCAGTGCCTTTGTTTGTGTTGCCACTGCTGGTCAGGCAATTGCCGGAATCAATTAACTTCCTACTGCGCAAGGGGCAGGTCAGTTCAGCCCAACAGCTGCTGCAAAGAGCAGAACCAGGTTATGCCCCGCAAGCGGATGACACGTTTCATCTTGAAGCAGGTCAAGCACCGAAAGTCTCAATCGTGCAGATATTTCAGGATGGCAGGCTGACCAACACGCTGCTGCTCTGGCTTGCGTTCTGCTGCAGTCTGCTGATGATATACGGCATCAGTGCATGGCTTCCGAAGCTGATGAGCACTGCTGGCTATGGGATCAACTCGAGTATCGGTTTTCTGTTGGTACTCAATTTCGGCGCCATTTTCGGCTCGCTTTTCGGAGGCTGGCTGGCAGACCGGCTTGGACTCGGACGGGTGCTGTTGTGTTTTCTGATTCTCAGTAGCCTGGTCCTGAGCCTCATGGCGGTAAAGGCCCCGCTACCGGTGCTGTATGCATTGATCGCCGTCGCCGGTGGCGGCACATTCGGCGCTCAAATTCTGGCCAATGCATTTGCGGTGCAGTACTACCCTGCGCACATTCGTTCCACGGGGCTGGGCTGGGCAATGGGCATCGGTCGTATCGGTGCGATCATTGGTCCGATGCTCGGAGCCGCTATCCATGGTGCAGAACTGCCGATGGAGGTTTCCTTCTTGGCTTTTGCAATCCCGGGACTTATTGGTGCCTCCGCAATTGGTGTGTTCATATTTCGGGTCAAACGCGGTCTGCACACGGGCCTTGATCCGCAGGGCATAAATACTCTTCCGTCGACATCTCCTTCTTCAGACGTATAGCAGGCTGATCCGCTGCGACGCCTGGCGGTGCGTGTAAATTAAAAACCTGCATTTGGAAGCCGGTATGACAACTGCAATCATCGAAAGCATAGAGACGATCCTCGTCGACCTGCCGACCATCCGCCCGCACAAGCTGGCGATGCACACCATTTCGCAGCAGACGCTGGTGATCATTCGCCTGCGCTGCTGCGACGGCATCGAAGGCATCGGAGAGTCAACCACTGTTGGGGGGCTCTCGTATGCCTACGAAAGTCCAGAAAGTATCAAGATCAATATCGACAAGCACCTGGCTCCAGCATTGATCGGTATGGCCGCAGACAACATCAATGCAGCCATGCAAAAGTTGGACAGGATTGCCAAAGGCAATACTTTCGCTAAATCCGGGCTCGAAAGTGCATTGCTCGATGCCCAAGGTAAACGTCTGGGGCTGCCCGTCAGCGAACTGCTGGGGGGCCGTGTACGCGATACGCTGGAAGTCGGCTGGGTACTGGCAAGCGGCGACACCGCTCGCGACATTGCTGAGGCCGAACAGCTGCTTGATTTCCGTCGCCACCGTATCTTCAAAGTGAAGATCGGCGCCAATTCGCTGGACGAAGATCTCAAACACGTCATTGCCATCAAACGGGCGCTGTGCGATCGCGCCAGCGTTCGTGTCGACGTCAACCAGCACTGGGATGAGTCACAAGCGATTCGTGGATGCCAGGTACTGGGCAAAAACGGTATCGACCTGATCGAGCAGCCCATTTCTCGAATCAACCGTGCAGGTCAAGTGCGCCTCAACCAACGTAGCCCAGCTCCAATCATGGCCGATGAGTCCATCGAATCAGTCGAGGACGCCTTCAGTCTGGCAGCCGACGGTGCTGCGAGTGTATTTGCTCTCAAAATCGCCAAGAACGGTGGCCCGCGTGCAGTCTTACGCACCGCACAGATCGCAGAAGCCGCGGGTATCTCCTTGTACGGCGCGACCATGCTCGAAGGAAGCATCGGCACGCTAGCCTCGGCCCACGCGTTCCTCACGCTCAAGAGTCTCAGCTGGGGCACAGAGCTATTCGGGCCGCTGCTGCTCACCGAAGAGATTGTCAACGAGCCACCGGTGTACCGCAATTTCGAATTGCACGTACCCAATACCCCTGGCTTGGGCCTGAGCCTCGACGAAGACCGCTTGGCATTTTTCCGCCGCAAGTAGCCCTGGTGTTCCGTTCACCGTGCTCGTCATCAGCGACTGAACGCCCTGCTCTAACGCTCAGTCGCCACAACAACAAAAAATGAGGAACCTAAAAATGACCTTAAAAATCAGCCATACCCCCGAAGTACAGGCACTGCTCAAAGAAGCCGCTGGCTTCAACAATGATCAAGGCAGCCCGCGTCTGAAGCAGCTGATGTTTCGCCTTATTACCGACGTGTACAAGTTCATCGAAGAGCTGGAAGTAACCGAAGACGAGTTCTGGCTGGCGGTGGATCGTCTGAACAAGGTTGGCGCGCAATCCGAGTTCGGCCTGCTGCTTCCGGGGCTGAGTCTGGAGCACTTCATGGACTTGCTGCAGGATGCCAAAGATGAACAAGTGGGGCTGACCGGCGGTACCCCAAGGACCATCGAGGGTCCTCTGTACGTGGCCAACTCTCCGCTGAGCGACGGCTACGCGCGTATGGACGACGGCAGCGAAGACCACCTGGCGACGCCGCTGTTTATCGAAGGAACAATTTACAACACCGATGGCAAGCCTGTACCCGGTGCAATCGTCGATCTCTGGCAAGCCAATACCAATGGTACCTACTCCTACTTCGACGAGAGCCAAACGCCCTTCAACTTGCGTCGCCGCATTAAAACGGACGCAGAAGGTCGATACCGTGCACGCAGCATCATTCCAAGCGGCTACGGCGTGAATCCGCAAGGGCCGACTCAAGAATGCTTGAGCGCGCTCGGACGCCATGGCCAACGCCCTGCCCATATCCATGTGTTTGTCTCAGCACCGGACCATCGTCACTTAACCACCCAGATCAACCTCGCCGGTGACAAGTACCTCTGGGACGACTTCGCCTACGCTACCCGTAACGGGTTGGTGGGCGAGGCGAAGTTGGTCAACGATGTTGAAGCGTCCAAAGCGAATGGACTGGATGGCAGAGAGTTTGCCGAACTCGAATTTGACTTTGTGCTGCAGCCCGCAGCGAGCCCGGAAGCCGAAAATCGCAGTCAACGCCCACGTGTTGGCCAATGACGCATCAGCGCTCAGCATGACCGAGCGCTGAGTGCTACAGGTGTCAGCGTAGCGAGTAGAACCTTACAAGGCCCCTTCGTATGACGGGGCTTTGTTGTTAGAGGACGATGCATTGCTGATGTCGGATGTCCGACGGCGAATACCACACGAAAAAGCAGCGCCAATCATCGACGCACTTCATGTCGGGTTGATCGCCCTGCAGATTCAGTCCTCGTCCGGCATGCAGCCATTGACGATCCAGCGTGGCTGTCCTTTGATCAGATTCAATTCAAGCTGAGAACGCCCGGATGTTTCACGCACCCGCTGCAACACACGCTCAGGCACGGTGTACACCTGATCGTTGTTCGCGCCTCTGAGCACCACTTTTAATCGGTCTCCCACCGGCACGACCACAGCATTGAAGCCGATGTTACTGATTCGTGGATATAGAACCGGATGGGGGCCACCCAGACTGGTGAAGCGATAGTTTTCCAGCCATTGAAACCGTAGGAGATTTCCATTATCCATCGGGTAATTCCGAATGCCGTCATAGCGCCGGAGTGTGAGATTCATGGCATCGTCGAGTTTCATCTGACTAGGCCTCACCGTTTTTTCACGGGAATTGAAGCAACCATAAGGCGATGGCACGCCCAGCAAGAGATCAATCGTACCCCGTGAGTCATGGAGCCCTTCATCCAGCACACGACAGCCTGGCTGCTCACCGTTTTCAGGCAAGGCACAATCGTAGTCTTTCAAGTTTGGCCTCAACCCCATCCTTGCCATTGTCATTCGGGCGAACTGCGTGACCGCCATTCCGGCACCTTTTTTGTACGAGTCGCCCAAGTCCGAATGCGCTCCCGGTACTTCAATCGTCACAATTCGCTTCGGAAAGTAGAATAGTTCCGCCAGAGGATTATTTTCGTACCCCTCATCGGCATCGACCACCAGCCCAAAAAACTTGCGCGTTTCGTTCTGAGCCACAAAGTGGTAGGCAAACTCCAGATTCGTTGGCAACGCCAGATCGAGGTAATTCGCCATACCGGTAGCCACCGTATCGAACAGCAACGCGTAGGAACGTATTTTGAGTGGCTCACCCCACACGTTAACCAACGGCTTACTGGCCAACAGATTAAGGAAATATCGAGACGTCGCCGCCCCCCGACTGAAGCCGATCACAACAACACGGATCTCGCCGATCCCGGAATCCAGATTCGCAACTTTTTTCTCTACATCGGTCACGGCGCGACGTGCTGTTAACCGGGTACTCCAGCCAATTGCCGAATCAAAGGGGCAAGCCACCCATGAAGGACAGCCCGGGCCTGGATAGTAACTGGCCGACAATGCATCCACAGGGATAGATGCCTTTTCACTCCCCTTGTGAACTTCATCGATGACGTCCTGATATAGCCTCCCCACCACCGTGGCGTTTTCCGACTCAGGCGTATTGAAGAGGTCGTTGTTGGTGCCATCAAACGCCACGACCAGGGTATACACACCCGGCTTGCCATCGTTGACTCTCGGCACTATGACAGAGGACATTCCCCCGAGGTTATGAAGCTTGGTTTTCTGCTCTTCGGAAATCGGCACTTCACGACTGCCGGAAAATAAACTGGAGCACCCTGATAACATCAGGCAGAAAAGAAGGACCGCGTAGGTTCCTGGTAGCTTACTCACTCAAACGTTTCCCGTTAGCGGACATCGATCACCTGTGCCGAAGTCTTGATGACTCTATATCGGCGGTGTCAGTCGTTCCTTGATCGATTGCCAGCCTCGAGATGGTGACCTGACACACTCAACTGTCGACCCGATCGGGAAACCTTTCCGGGACACACGCGTCAGTTGCGCAACGCTAGTGGCGGACGGGCGAAATCGGGGAACCGCTGCCCTGTGCTTAGGGTGATGGATCTAGCCAAGAATAGGTGGGCCTTCCATTATCCTGCGCTTGGTACGTGCCCAGCTTTGAGATCGTTCGTTCCTGGATTGGCCCCTCCCCTCCGCATAACAATGAGTTCTTTGCTATTCCTCGAGAGAGTGTTCAAGAGCTAACCCGAAGCTCTCCACATCACGCCTAAGCACATGATCCAGCTCTTGGAAAGTACGATGAAGCTCTCGGCGATAGCCTTTTTTGGTGGTGTACTCGTCGCCAAAAATCATCGAGTTGATGAACACATGCGCGACGGTATTCGCGTCCTTTCGGTTCTGAAATCGTTTGTACCTTTCCAGGCAGATTTCCAGCATGTACACCTTGAAGCGGTCGTCGATTTTGGGGGAGACAAGGATGCTTTGCACAATACGACCCAATGCATCAGCGGCCTGTTTGGAAATGTACTGACCGTCGAAACCTTCCTGATTACGGACCTGCTCAGCGATCGAGTTCTGCTTTACGTCGATAAAGTCTTCAACCCAATCTGAGGCGATGGTGACGATCTCGTAGAGCAGAAAATGAAAGGGTGTGGGCCACTCGTGATGGGAGTCTGTTGGTTGTTGATCACGTAATTGCCAGAGGATTTTGTCGGTGAAATGAGTGAAATAGAACAGCCATAGATGGTCTTGAATGCCTTGGTGGATGGCTTCGTGGATCATGATCTCGAAAAGCTTGATTCCCGCATGGATGGGGCAGCGGTACTTTCCTGATTCGTTGTAGTAGCCCATCGGCAGGTTGTAGGCCTCAGCAAGTTTAGGATCCTCATCGATTCGCCTGCACACGGTTTCCCCGATGGGTTGATACAGCGCCAGGCGCTCGGCAGTCGTGACATCGTTGAACAGGAAATGAAGGATGCGATTCGAGGACGGTAAGGCTAGCCGATGACGGCCATTAAGGTTCTGATTGTTCTTCAGTTCGCTGTACAACAGGCTGTTGGTATCGTTGATGAGAGCAGCCACAAAGAGCTCAGTAAAATCTTCGCGGACCACCTCCTCGACCGCCAGAATCCTCAAACAAAAATGAGGATGACTGACGCTCAGGTAAGCAACGAACTGCGGTTGGTTGAGAATGCTTTTCAGGATGTCGCGCGCCCTATCTGCATGACGGCTTTTCGCGCGAAACTTCGTTTTAAGCCCGGTGAGCGATGAACAGGCTGGAACCTTGATCCTGCTACCCCACTTCTTCCGAAACAACGACGTATAAGCGTTGCTGAGCTCAAAGAGCTTGAACAGGTGGGGTTCTATGAGCGTGAAAAGCTCGTCGTAGCGCCTCGTCAACAACAGCTTGCTGACCAATACCTCAAAGGTGCCGATTTTTCCGGCGGCAAGTTTCGGCGCTCGCGCGCGCAGAAGTATGTACAGTCCCAGTCCCAGCAACAGCAGGTAAACCGCGCTGCCCTTGTCTAATCCCCATCGCCAGGAACCAAAACTGTAAAACAGCCCCACAGAGCGAAAGAAAGGCTCGAAGACAAGGTAGTGAATGATCAGGAAAACACTCAGTGCGATGCCCCAATCCACCCATGACATGCTCAGCCGAAATCGCAGTCGGGTGTTGGACGGGACCACCGCCCAAACGGCAGCAATCAACCCCAGAATCGTGATCAGTACGCTTGTGTCTATTGCAGAAGTATTCGGCATGGAATCGGAGAGTCAACGCAATTGGAAAGCACGCATTGAACCATGCCCGTTCGTATCTCGCGATGATTCTGCGCCTGGCCCACCAGCCGTAGCCTCTGTCCCTGGCAGCACGTTCTTAGCAGTGGTGTGGAGAGGGTAAGGCAAGAACCGTTGTTGTTATTCCAATCAGCCTTGGGTGACCGGTATCAAAACGCCCGCTGAAGAAAATCTCCTCAGCAGGCGTTGTCATCGGCACACTCGTTTTTGCCCTTACAGACTGATAGCTCGCGCAGAGTCCTGAAGAGGTGGGCAACTGTCTGGGTTCGTCACAAACGTTGGTTTTTTCTTCTCCTCGGGTTGCTGCTCACGAGGGACCTCAGAGACGACCTGGGACTGTTGTGGCAGCAGAAAATGCGCCAGTGCAGGCAGCAGAATCAATGCACCAAGCATGTTAAAGATGAACATGAACGCCAGCAAAATCCCCATGTCGGCTTGGAATTTAATTGGCGAAAACGCCCACGAAGCCACGCCCAGCGCGAGTGTCACCCCGGTCAGCATCACAACCTTCCCGGTAAACGTCAGAGCTCGGTAGTAGGCTTTTGACAGGCTTTCACCTTGGCGAAGTTGCCCTAGGACAATTGTCAGCACGTAAAGCGCGTAATCCACGCCAATCCCTACCCCTAGCGCAATGACAGGCAAGGTAGCCACTTTGACGCCCATGCCGAGTGAAACCATCAATGCCTCAGCGAGGATCGAGGTCAATGCCAAAGGCACGATTGCACAGACCACTGCCCGCCAGGAACGGAAGGAAATGAAGCACAGCAGGATGACCGCGCCGTACACCCAGAACAGCATTTCATGGCTCGCCTTCTTGACCACAATGTTGGTCGCAGCTTCGATGCCGGCATTACCCGCGGTGAGTAAAAACTTAACATCAGCGGTATTGTTTTTGGCAGCAAATGCTTCGACTTTGTCCACCACCCGGGTCAACGTGTCGGCCTTATGGTCTGCCAGGTACACAAACAGGGACAGAAGGTTGCAACCCTGATTGAACATTTCACGGGGCGTGCGGTTGGCCACGGTGTTGAGTGTCCATTGGTTGGGCACCAACTCGTACCACTTCGGATTGCCTTCATTCATACCGACCGTGATACGGCGACTCAGCAATGCCAGGGAGTTGGTTCCCTCAACTCCCGCGACATCGTGTATCTCCCACTCAAGCGCATCCACCAACGCCTGTGTTTTGTAGGATGTGCATTGGTCGTTTGGGGTCTCGACCATCACCACCAGCACATCACTACTCGCCGAATAGGCCTTGGCCATAAAGGCATTATCGAGGTTGTATCGCGAATCGCTGCGTAGCTCAGGCGCTCCAGGATCAAGGTCGCCCACTTTAAGGTGCAGACTCACCATGAAACCTGCCACTCCGAGAACAGCAGCCACCACGATCGCAACACTGGCCCATTTGCGCTCGGTAAACAGGTCGAGGAATCGCCACACCACGTGTTTTTCGACGCCCGCCGCCTCGCAATCCTTCATGCTGCGCTGGGCCGCACGTTGGCTGACACCGGTAAAGCTCAACAGCACTGGCAGCAATATTAAGTTAGTGAAAATCAGTACCGCCACACCGATGCTCGCGGTAATCGCCAGCTCCTGAATCACGCGGATATTAATGACCAACAAGACCGCAAATCCGACGGCGTCACACAACAAAGCCGTCAACCCGGCAAGGAAGAGGCGTCGGAAAGTAAATCGTGCAGCGACGAGTTTGTGCATGCCGCGACCGACGTCCTGCATGATCCCGTTCATCTTCTGTGCGCCGTGGCTAATACCAATGGCAAAGACAAGGAACGGCACCAATATTGAATAGGGATCCAGGGTAAAACCGAGAATCGGCAGGATGCCCATCTGCCATGTCACGGCGACCAGCGAAGTGACAACCACCAACAGCGTGCTGCGAACGCAACGCGTGTACCAATAAACCGCGGCACCAGCGATCACGATCGTGAGGCAAAAGAATACCAATACCAAGCGGATGCCGTCGATCAGATCACCCACGACCTTCGCAAAGCCCGTGATGTGCAATTCGACACCTTTGGCGCGGTACTTGTCTCTTAGTGCCTCCAGTTGCTCGGAGAACTGTTTGTAGTCGAGAGCTTTGCCGGTCTCAGGATTAGTATCCAGGAGCGGTACGAATATGATGCTGGACTTGTAGTCGGATGCCACCAACTGCTCTGCATCGCCGGAGCGCTCTACGTTGGTGCGAGTCTGCGCGATGCTTTGAGGCGATTGATCGTAATTGTCTGGAATGACCGGACCGCCATCGAGCCCTTCTTCCGTGACGCCCAGCCAACGCGTGTTCGATGTCCATAATGACTTCAAGAACGCTCGATCAACACCCGGAATCAGAAAGACTTCATCGCTCAGTGCTTTTAGCGTATCCAGATACGCCGCGTCGAAAATGGTGCCCTGCTTAACCTCGACAGCAATGCGCACCGCATTGCCAAACCCCTTCATGTCGCCCTTATGCTTGAGGTATTGCTCAATGTAAGGATTGCCTGTCGGAATCGTTTTCTCAAAATCAGCGTTGATCTGCAGCTTGGTTGCATAAAATCCGAGAACCAATGTGATCAATAGACAAACAATGATGACTAACAAGCGATTGTTGAAGAACAGCCGCTCCACCAGCGATCCGGATCGCTTGTCAAACTCCTCCAAGCTACCGATAACAGGTTTGGTATCTTCGCAAATATCGATCTTCATTGTGTGCTCCCGACAACGCTGGACAAGCTGATCTTGGTGACGCCACGCATACCGACCACTACCAGGCTTCCATCAGCCGATTGTGTGATGCCCGCCAACGGGGGCAATTGCTTCAGCGGTGCCAATTGAAAACTGTTGCCCTTGTCACGACTCAACAACAACTGTCCCGATTGGTTCACGAGGACAAATGTCCCGTCTTTCAACTGAACGCTGCCGGTGATCGATGCGCTGTATGGGACTTCAACCTTGGTCCAGTCAGCACCACTGTCCTCTGATCGATAGGCACTGCCACGCAAGCCACTCACGATCAGGTGATCATTGGAATTAACGAGTACGTCGAAGTAACTGCCCTCATAGGGTGTCTGGACACCTACAAACTTGTCCCCGCCATCTTCAGAGCGGAATACGCTGCCTTGCTCGCCGGCGATGTAGAGGTTCGAACCACTGCCGCCGATTGAATAGAGATGCAACCCCGTAGGGTTGTCCATGTGGGATTGCCACGGCAACCAGGTCTGACCACCATCATCCGTACGCAGAAGGAGGTTGTAGGCACCGATGATGTAGCCTGTGCTTTTGTTGACGAAATACACGTCAAGAAATGGTTTATCCGGACCATCGGAGACCATCAGTTCGGCCGCTTTGACCTGACGCTCAATGTCGTCTGGGTCACCGTCCTTACTTTGTAATCGATCCTTCGAGGCACGAAGCAGTATCTGGGCTAGCTCAATGCCGTCCAGTTGCTTATCCCACGTTTCACCGCCGTCCTGGCTGTGCAACAGGACACCACCATGACCGACAGCCCATCCCTCTTTCGCGTCGACAAATTGAACAGACGTCAATGTCACGCTCACAGGAACTTTCGCCTGACGCCACGAGACGCCATTGTCATCCGACAGCAGTACGATGCCGCGCTCTCCTACCGCTACCAAACGGTTGGCAATCGCGGTGACAGCCACCAATACCGCACGCTCGGCATACGGCGTAAATTGGGCAGGCCGCTCCAATGGCCCAGGCACGACCGCCTGAGCAGCCCAGGAAGAGGCCAGCAACAACGCGCCAGTGAGATATCCACCAATCGCTCGATTACAACGCATAGACCTTCTCCATCATTTTTTGTAATTGTTATCTGACGTTTACGCCTTTGAAGAACATCGCCGATTTTCAAAAGGCGCCGGCGTGATCATTGCTAGAGTCGTCCATTTATTTCACGCCAATTTCAATCCATTCAATTAAGTTGGCACACAGGTTTAATTGGCAATCTCTGCAACACTGCACATTTCGCCAACCGCTGTATTCCGACTTACGCACGTAGACATTATTTTTATTAACTAGCTGGATGACTTCGGCATTCATCCAGTTGAGAGCCCTTTCGGGCCCTCAACATCCAGATCCGACTTAACGCACACCCTCGCCCGACATGGCTTCAGGTGTGAAATCAGCCGACTTTGCATCGGTGAGCATTTTCAGGTGATAGGTATACGATGGGTTGGTCCAGTTAGTCGCGCCAACACCACTCCATCCCCCAGTCTGCAAGTTGTGGGTTGACCACTGCAGGTTTGGATAGACAAAAGGGCCATCTGGCATCAAGAAAGGCAAGGCAATTTGCGTACGCCAAAGTTGCCCTTGTCCGTCCCAGCCGTCGGCTAGGATCGCGCCCCAAGTATCTTCATCCAGGTAATAACGGCGTTTAGGTACTACGTGCCGCTTGCCCGGTGCCAAATCGGCTTCTACCACCCAGACGCGGTGCAATTCCCAACGAGTCGAATCAGGATTGATATGGTGCGGCAGCAGTTGCTTCTCAATCGATACATCTTTTTGCAGGAACTTATTGTTGTTATAGGGAATATAAATTTCTTTCTTCCCTACCAGTTTCCAGTCGTAACGATCCAGGTCACCCAGGAAAATATAGGATTCGTCGTAGTACTCCATCCCCGAGTTGATATCCGAGGGGGTGTCATAACCCAGTGTCGGGGCTTTACGCACTCGACGTTGCCCTGGAAGATATTGCCAGGCTTGACGCGGTTTGTTGATCGAGTCGACGAGAGCGAATTGCTCACCGGATTTAACGGGTGGATCGGTCATCCACACACGCAGCAACTCGGTCTGCCCTTTGAAAGTGTCAAGCGAACCGTTCTTGTTGTAGTAAGGAAACAAAGCTTTGTTGTACCCCCGAACGGACAGTACGAGCTTTCCGTCAGGCGTACCGACATAGTTGTTGAACGCAAAGGAGGTCGCCTCCCCTACCCATGCCAACTTGTGGTTCCACATGGCCTCCGCGCCGCTTTTCGGGATCGGAAACGGAATACCACCATAAGCACCCTCAATCCAAACGTTACCCTCCACCATCTTGGCGCGAGTGGCGTTGACAAACGTATTGTCGTACACCCACTGTGGAGCTGCCGCTGTACGATGAGTTGGATAAACATCCAGTCGGTAACTGTCTGGATATTTTTTCAGCATGGCTTTGATGCCGTCAGTTAACTTGTCACCATAGGTATCCATGTTCTTTGAAGTAATGGAAAACAATGGTTTCTCATTGGCAAACGGATCCGGACGTGACTCACCGTTTTTATAGCCGGCAGGTACTGTAGTGTAACCGCCATCCCAAGCCGGTATGGTGCCGTCCTTATTACCTGCTTTTTCTGCGCCCATGGGGGTGAGCGTTGTTTTAAGTTTAGCGGCTTCATCAGGCGCCACTGCGGCCAACACATGCGAAGTGGAGAGTACAACGCCCCACATCGCAGCACATAAGATAGTTTTTTTAGCGTGCATATTCACATCTCCTGCTCGGCTTATTTTTATAAATTAGAGTGAGCGCTGGACTGAAAACGCGACGAAGTCGCGATCTTTCAGAGACTGGCCATAGGAATAGGATTGAACCGGTGTGTTAGCGGGTTCAACACTCGTTGCTTCACCCCCGAAGAAGCCGGTATACGACAAACTGAATTTCCAGGTTTTCAAGTAATCCGCTTTTACTCCAACACTGAAATCTCCACCGTGGTTTACGCTGAAACCAGGGTTAATAACCGAAGACTTACCAAAGAGCCCGTACCCCACACCAATGGGTACGGTTAGATCCACCCCATCCATCACTTGGTAGTAGGCAGGCTCGAAAATCATGCGCACGGCACCTGCGTCGCGTGTGGCATTCGGATCCAGGGCGTCGGCATTTTTGGTGATGCTTAAACGCCGGTTCCAAGCCACCTCACCGATGAAGCTGCCGCCTTCCCATAGCGGCCCGGCATTGAGAAGCCCGATCCAAGAAACTTGGCCGTGTGCCGTCCTGCCGACTGGATAGAGAGGGTGGTTGTCGTTGTTAATTTCAACGCCAGGCAACACAGTGACTGCGCCAGCCCGCGGGACGAGGGGCATGTTGTCTCGAACCGAAAACTCACCGGCAACGTTGGTGTCGCCAACGGTCGTGCTGAAACTTACACCGAGTGCCTTGATTTTCTCCGGGTACACCAACTCATAGGTCGTCGGCGTAAACGCCTCACTCAAGTTGGTATGAACAACGGGACTCTTGGCGTTGTATTGAATGGCATAGATCCCGAACTCCCCATCGATGTCTTCTGGTCGATAGCGAAGCTGCAAACCGCCTTGGCCAGAGTCCTTGGCATCCTTGTCTTTTCCTCGGATAAAGCTCGACCCTGGTCCGGCGAGAATTCGTTCGCCACCTTCATCCAACAGGTCGACCGTGGAAAAGTAGCTGCCAGCCGCGGGCAAACGGTCAGCCTCCCAACGGAGCTGATAGTAGGCACCCAACGCTAGATTGTCCCTCAGCTGTATCTGGCCTGAGATCTGCGGAACAGGACGCACCAACTCTTTGAACTGCGTACCAGGAACCGATAGCAGCTTGACGATATCGGCAGGGGCTTGACCGCCCGCGATGCCATTGGAACCGTAGAACAAGCTCTCGCCATAGAGGACAGTGTGTTGACCCACTCGCAGAGTTGCAGGCATTTCGCCTATGTCGGCCTTTCCGAAAACAAAAGCATCCAGCAGTTCAGCCTTGCGCCCGTGTAGTTTTTCGGTATCCGATGTGAACTCGTCATAGCTGACGGAGGTGGAGTTATTCGTAAATGGGGAATTGTTATCATTTTTTCGATTGTAGACGCTGTCGTACCAGCCCGCGCCACTGACACGAAGGCCCATATTATTCTTGCTCAAATCGAATTCTGACAGAAGGTCCATTCGATTCGAAATAAGACCTCTCTCAAAGTTCCGATCACCATCATCCTGGTTGACATCACCTGTCAACTTCGATGACTGCTCTTTTACTCTCCAGGCAGCGCTGTATTTTAACGTGTTGTCCCAGCGTATCTTGAGGTCTTCAACGCCTGTATTGAACTCAAATGCACGCGCCATCGGAGTGGCAACAGTGGCCATGGCCGTAATGACAGCACACGCCACAGTCCGATACTGATACATCGGATACTCTACACCTTTACGCTCCGCGCACGCAGAAGCACTAACTTTTTTTGTTGTTTTAACCATCATCTCTCTTCACCCACTTAGTTATTATAAGTACGTCTGGTCATGAAGAAGCGTCGATCTCTACAGCTATCCAAGCGAGCGAATTGTTATCAGTTATTATTTCACCCTACCAAAATTTACGAACAGCAAAGACCAGAAAGCATGGCAATCGATTTACTTAAAGCTCTCTATCGCGAATCCGTCGCATCACCACGCCGTAGTACCGCCGTCAATTTTTATATCCGCCCCGGTGATGAAAGAGCTTTCATCGGATGCAAGAAATAATGCTGTCGCCGCTACTTCCTCTGGCTTCCCAATTCGGCCCAACATGATCTTTCCGATCATGACATCGACCCACTCAGGATCCTCCAGCAATGGAAGTGTCTGCTTGGTTTCGATCAAGCCAGGAGAGATGCTATTGGCCCGCAACCCGTAAGTACGCCCTTCCATCGCCAGCTGCCGAGTCATCGACAATACCGCTCCTTTCGCTGCGGAATGCGCAATTCCTGGCAGCATGCGATAAGTCGACCAGGCCGATACCGAAGCAGTATTGATAATGGAAGCGCCCGGAGATTTAATCAGTTCGGGCCAGGCGGCGCGTACAAGATGGAAAACCAGATTCAACTCCTGATCGATAGTACGGTGCCAATCGTCATTCGAGATCTCGTCGATCCAGCCAAAATAAGCCATTGCGGCGTTATTGAATAAAACATCGACCCGACCGTAAGTCGCAACGGCAAGGTCAACCAGCTGCTTGCACTGGCGCACATCAGTCAAATCACAATCGCTCAGGGAAACCATCTCCCCACCCATTGATCTGACTTCATCAATCGTTGCGTCTGCTGCTTCCCGATTGATATCACAGCCGACGATTTTTGCGCCTTGTTTGGCGAACATCACTGCCGAAGCTCGCCCCATCGAACCACCAGTCCCTGTGATGATACAAACCTTTCCCTTGAGACGATCACTCATAACGTTCTCCTACGTATTGGGTAGTCAACGTGTTGAAATCGTGCCCTTTTCGATAGCCATAAGATGGCTTACCGAGTTAGGAGCGACTGACAGGGTGAGTCCGATATTTGTTTACCTGGTAGGAATGACCACTAGATAAGTGATAGCTGCACGTCATTCGCCGAATAGCCAAAAAAGGTGAAGACTTTGCGATATATCTTCCATCAACATGTCAGCGCTGCACTTATTAACGCCCAAATTTAAGCAGCGTTTTTTTTGTCGCGGATACGATTGAGTGTGGTATTAACCGCCTCGCAGTACGAAGCTTCCATCCCATCGGCAAAGGCCTGCTCTTCTGGGCTTCCAACTTCTACACCTTCAAGTGAAAATGTGAAGGTGAAACGCAGAAACAGCGTGCCATCTGCTTCTTCTTCGATGATGTTCTTGATAATGCCGCGCGCCTTACCAGAAATACGCACGAATTCGACACGTTCTTGTGGGAACAGTGTGATCAGCTCTTGCAGCGTCTCGCCATTCAACAACACTTCGCGAATGAAAGGGTTACCGCCTTCGGCTTCTTCCACCACGGTGCACTTCTTGATTGGCAGGACGTAACCGATAGGGTTGCGTGCCTTCTCTTCCAGGCCTGCCCATACCTGGTCGCGATTCAATTGAACCGCACCCGCCGGGTTGACTTCCAGGCGTTTACTTACATTGATCATGTTGCTCTCCTTTTATTATAAAATTTGCAGCCGCTGATTGGCCGCACACCACAAACTGCGTTGTTTTAATACGAATAAAACTTCAGATAGCCAGGTATCCGCCATCCACCGACAAGGAAGATCCGGTCACGAAACTGGAGGCATCGGACAAGAGCCACAATGCGGCGGCAGCCACCTCTTCGGGCTTGCCAAAGCGACCAATCGGATGACGATCACGCAACGCCTGAAATTGATTGGCGAAGTTGTCTTCCTGGCTCAGGCGAAGAATCATGGGGGTTTCGATGATGCCCGGGAGGATGGCGTTGACGCGAATACCGTGAGGGCCATAATCCACGGCGGCGGCCTTCGTGAGACCCAGGACACCATGTTTGGCCGCGACATAGTCAGAGGCGGCAGCGATGGCTACAGCCCCAAGCGCGGAGGCGGTGTTGACGATCGACCCTCCCCCGGCACCAAGCATTGCGCGCACTTGATGCTTCATGCAGTAGAAGACCCCGGTCAGGTCGACCTTGATGATTCGGTCCCAGGCTTCAGCGGAAATTTCATGTAGGGGCAAGTGACTCTGTTCAATGCCCGCATTATTGAATGCGCCATGCAGGACGCTAAATCGCTCCACCACTTCGTCAATAGCAGCCTTTACGGCCTGCTCATCAGTGATATCGCAAGGGATCGCATGAACCGAACCGCCATTGGACTGGACGATCTCAACGGTATCGTTCAGACCGGCAACGTCCCGATCCAACATGATGACTCTGGCGCCAGCCTTGGCAAACGCAATAACCGAGGCTCTGCCGATACCACCTGAGGCGCCAGTGACAATAATATTGCGCTGTTTCAAATCAATCATAGCAATCTTCCATTGGCGACTTTTTTGTTATTCATCTCGTTGCTGGCCAGTGCCGCACATTGCGTTTCGCTGGTGACTTCCAACAACCATGACTGCCTTTGTCTATGCTCCTGCTCAGCTGTAAGAGGCTGACCAGAGACTCAACTGTAGGGAGCTAGACGGTGACTGGCTAGACGAAAAAATCACTAAAGACTGTTGCTTTAACGCACCAATCAGCGATCGAAGGACTATGCTCTGACGGTATGTGGTCTTTCCCTGCGTAATGCTTCCACTGCCGAACAAGTCCATGGTCAAATGCTGCGCCGTTGCGATACCGACACAGCGGATTGAAAGGTGAAGCTGGGCAACGCTCACAAGCAGGCAACGAGTAAAAGTGCTGGTTAACGCGGTGAAATGTCGATCCGCGCAAGGCACGATCAATCAGCACACCTCGCCACCTCACTGCATGGATTTCTACAGGAGAAGACGCTGAATGAATGACCTGAACGACCTGTATTACTTCGTACTAGTCGTCAAGCATGGAGGGTTTTCACCTGCCGCGAGAGCAACAGGCATTGAGAAAACCTTGCTCAGTCGTCATATCGCCTTTCTCGAGAAGCGAATCGGCGCACGTCTGCTGCACCGCACTACTCGCCAAGTTTCACTCACTGAGGCGGGTCAACATTTCTATGCGCTGAGCCAGGCAGTTGTAGACGGTGCCCAGACGGCCTATGAGAGCGTGGAGCATCTTCGACGCGAACCGGTAGGCCTCGTGCGCTTGAGCTGCCCGCAAGTCATGGCCCGAACCTACTTGTCCCCTCTTATGCCCATCTATATGGCTAAGTACCCAAAGGTACGTTTGGAGTTGAGCGCCGTTGACCGAGAGGTTGACCTCTATGAAGAGCGGCTCGACATCGCGTTGCGAGCGCGAACCCAAATTGAAGAAACCGCGGCTCTGGTGGCTAAAACCCTGGGTACTGTAAGACGGATACTGGTTGCTAGCCCTGCATTTCTAGATCGCGTGGGACGCCCTATATCGATCAAGGCACTATCAGCCATTCCGACACTTTGCCTGCCAGCTGACATGCATGATGGCGTAGGCCGCTGGCTGCTATACAACTCCGCGAACGAAGAGGTTCTTCTCACTCATACGCCCTGCCTGATCTCAGATGATTTGAGCATGCAGCTGGACGCGGCGATCAATGGCCTGGGGATAGCGATGATGCCAGAACCGATCGCTGTCGATTCGGTTCATGCCAATCTCCTTGAGGTGCTGCCGTTATGGGTAGGACCGCCACACCTCATTCATTTGGTGTACCCCAAGCCCAAAGGCATGCTGCCCTCTGTCCGCAGTGTAATCGACTACTTGAGCCTGCATTTGCCCCAGCTAATTCTGGAAGGAAAGATTAATCGCGAAACGTAGGCTTGCGTTATTGCCACGCCGATTGCTGGCTTTTGAGCACCCGACTTACCATCTCACGCAGCCATTTATTTTGCGGGTCACGGTGAAAGCGATCATGCCAGTACAGGTCGATCTCAAAGGTAGGGATCGGCAAAGGCAAGGGATGGATAGCTAATGGGAAAAAGTGCGCGAGCGACCTGCCCAATGCGCAAGGTAGTGTCCAAACCATGTCGCTTTCCAGCAATAAATGGGGACTGGACAAATGTTGAGGCACGCGCATCTTGATGCAGTCCTTCCCACCCGCATCGATCAGGGCACGCTCCACTGCCTGATTGCCAGTCTTCCCCGCCTCGACCAGCAAATGATCGCAGGCGATGTAGTCTTCCAGGGATAAGGGCTTGCCGGCCAAAGGGTGTTCGCGACGCATAGCACACACAAAATGTTGGGAAAAAACCGGCAGGCGATGAATATCGGTTTGAAGGGTGGGCATGAACCCTAGCGCCAGATCTATCCTGCCGGTTGCCAACCCATTGAGGGTTTCATCCATCCCACCACCAACCGTGTTGATCCGTGCGAGTGGTGCAACGCTGGACAGCTTTTTTAATATGGGTGGAAGGCACACGACCTCACCCACGTCGAGCATTCTGAGGGTGAACGTCTTTCGACACAGCCCTGGATCGAACTCGACCATCTGGCTCTCCACCGCCCTGATCAGGGTCAGCGACTCCAACAGCCGCGGCGCAATCTGAATGCAGAAAGGTGTAGGCTCCATGCGCCGCCCAACCAGCATGAACAAGCGATCACCGTAGGTCTGACGCAGGCGCTTGAGACTGCTACTGACTGCTGACTGAGTGACCCCCAGATTCTGCGCCGCGATTGAAGTCGAATGATCTCGCCAGAGTGCCTCAAAAATATAAAGCAGATTTAAATCTTTCATCGCCGCGCCTTGACCACTAATTACGAAAATACAGAGCGCCTGCCGACCAACCTCTACCGGCTACGACCAGCAAGCGCTAAGGCACGTCTACTTGGAAGGATGACTACGCAGTGGCTCGAATCAGATGCGTCTCAGGGGCACTGGCAAACACAGGGGAAAGATCAATGTTAATTCGATAATCTTCGATGAGATGCTTGTCGTTAAATCGCAGTACTACGCAGCAGGGCACACCTACGGTAGTACCGTTGTGTTTGGTGTAATAGCTATCGAACTCCAGGATGGTTACATCATCTGACGGGGTCCAGTCACCGGTTAAAACGTGCTCCATCGACACGATCTGCGAGTTAAATATGTCAACCGCCGCCTTGATCGCGGCTTTGCCAACCAATTTAGGAGCGTTACCAAATCGAAACTCGACATCGTCAGCCAGAAACGTCAAAAAGGCTTCGATATTCTTATTGTCGATGTAGTCAAACATCTCTTTCATTGCGTAGCTCATAGAGTCGTTCTCATTGTTGTTTTGATGACACGACTCTATTTTCAGCCCATTGATATGGCAATACGGCAAAAATACCAAAGCCTGTTGCGCTGTCGCACCAATCACGAAGTGATTCGTACCTTTCAGAACACCAGTTGCTGGCCCCGCAAAAATCCCAGCCTGGTCATGATACTTTTTCGTTGTGCGTATCGATGATGGAACATCGTCACGCCGGCCCTCTTTTTAAGCTCGCGACTGCTTATGAACCACAAGCAAGGCCGTTGCGTGCCCACACCTCTTCCAGTTCGGCCCGATGCTGCGGCGCCGCGATGTCCAGCATTTTGCGCACCCTCTGTTTCAGCGTCAGGCCACGCAAGTCAGCCACACCAAACTCAGTGACAATGAGCCCGGCATCACTGCGCGGAATCGTGACCGGACCGCTGAGCCGCGCAACAATTCGACTCTTGCTCCGTGCGCTAGATGGCAGAGCAATGATCGGAAGACCACCTTTTGACAGGTGTGCCCCGCGAATGAAGTCCAATGATCCACCAATGGCACCCAGGTAACTGCCTGCAGCCACTTCAGAATTGACTTGGCCAGTGAGGTCCACCTCCACCGCCGAATTGATCGCCACCAGGCGCTCCTGGCTGGCCAGCACTTGAAGATCATGAGTGTAAGCGCTAGAGCGCAGCTGTATGGAGGGGTTGCAGTGGGCAAACTCATGAAGCGCTTGACTACCGATTAAAACGCCACCAATGCTGACTCCAGGATCCCGGCACTTGCGTGAATTATTGATCACACCGCTTTGCATCAATCGCATGACGCCGTCGCCAATACTGCCAGTGTGGACGCCAAGATCCCTATGATCGGTCAAGGCACTGAGCACCGCATCAGGAACGGCACCGATGCCCGTCTGCAGCGTTGCACCATCTTCAACCAGTGCGGCGATATGTTGCGCTATCTGGATATCGATATCACGAATGCCCCCAGCATTGGCATCGTTGGCAAGAGGGCTGCGATTGGTGTAGACCACTGCATCAAGATCGCTCAGCTTCAATGTGCGCTCCCCGTATGTCCAGGGAGCTTGCTGATTAACTTCCCCAATCACCACCGCGGCGTATTCCAATGCGCTAATCAGGTACTCGTTAGCCAGGCTGAGGCTGTGTCGACCGTGCGCATCAGGTGGCGACAGTTGCAGCATCAACACATCAATGCGCAATTCGCCACTGCGCAATAGCTCGGCCATCTGCGAGTAGTGGCAAGGAAGAATGTCCAGCACGCCTGCATCGGCCAAGGCGCGATTGGCGCCCGCTCCACAGTAGGCAAGAAAATCCACTGCATCAGCGTGTTCGGGTCGACATGTATTCGTGTTGGAAATGCCAAGCAAGACCCGGACTCGATTGAAGTCATGCCGTTGAGCCATGAGCGCACGGCTAAGGATAATCGGCTCCGCGTTCGCCTGGCCCCATAACACAGTGTCACCAGGTCGGATCAAGTCGGAGAAATCCGGTGCATCGGGATTGAGTTCGATAGCCATGAAAGTAGCCCGCAAAAAAAGAGCCGGCCGCTGGAGCGCAGGGCTCAGGGGAAATGGCGGCCTTGGTGGGCCGCCATGGGAATCAGAAAACCGAAGACGGGTGTTTTGCCAACGGGGTGACCTGGATGGTCATGTACGGGAAGAGCGGCAGGCTCGACAGCAGGTTATGCAGTTCGTCGTTACTCTCCACGTCAAAGATACTGATGTTCGAGTACTTGCCCACTACGCGCCAGAGATGCGGCCACTTGCCCGAATTCTGAATCTCGATAGCGCGGGCCTTCTCGGATGCCTTGATCTGCTCGACCTGTTCAAGTGGAATGTCGCGAGGAATATTTACAGTCATTTCTACGCAATACAGCATATGGTGCTCCTAAGTATTGTTGTTGAAAACGCGCCTCCGCTGCCGGGGGCGCGATAACTCAGACGAGCTCTTCGGTCACGAAGGGCTTGAGTTGCCCGATGAACGCCTTGCCATGTTCGAACCAGGCTTTGCGGATATCGGATTCGATGTAGACCTGATATTCCGCTTCGCTGGCAAACCAGCACTCACCGATAGCGTCGATACGGCCCACGTCCAGATAGGGAACATGGGTGTCAGTAGGGTTGCCAGCAACCAAACGCACTTCATATTTGTGAAGGCCCGGCATTCCGGCAGACATCTGGAAATGCACGATGCACTCCTTACGGAACTGCTCGTCACTCATGCCTTCTGGTTTAACCAACAGATAAAGAATACGGATCATCACGACCTCGATGCTTGGCTGAAGATTCGCAATCAAGCGATCTTCGGGTTTGGGGGAGTTGTAGGGGGGGTACCCGGCTCTGCCGAGACTTGGGCATCCAGTTCTTCGATTCTGAGGCCCTTGGTTTCCGGGAGCAGCAGCAAGGCTACGACGGAGATAGCGTAAGCGCCTAGACAGAACATGCCGATGGCCTGAGCTAGGCCAACATGGGTTGATAGTAGGCCAACACCGGTGATGGCGGTGGCGCCAACCGATTTGCCGACATTGTAAGAGAAGCCCATGCAGGTAGTGCGCACATGAGTTGGGAACAGCTCGCTAAGAAATGGGCCAAGCGCTGCATACATCCCGATGGCCGCGAACCCGACCAGAAAGCCCATGATATGAGTGATCAGCGGGTTGAGCGGGATTAGCATGTAGGTAACGGTGACAATCCAGGAGATCAGCGACAAGAGGATAAGCGTCGGACGCCGACCCAGTTTGTCAGACAGGTAAGCGGTGCTTGCGAACCCAGCAAAACAGCCCACCGCCATGACGAGGATAGTAGCGATCAACGAGGCTGACTCCACGCCCCTGTCCTTGAGTAGCGAAGGAATCCACACCAGGATCACGTAGCAGCCCGCCTGAAGGCCGATCACCAACAGACTGGATAAAATGGTCAACTTAAGATACTGCGGTTTGAACACGGTCCAGATCGAGGCTTTGGGCGCCTTGCTTGCGGCAGCCAGCACAAAGGCATCGGAGTCTTTGACATGCCGACGGATGAAGAGCACCACCAGCGCCGGAATGACACCGAACCAAAAAGCTGCACGCCAAGCGAGGTCGGCCGGAAAAATGCTGAGAATCACAGTAATGATGATGACCGCCCCGGCCCAGCCGAGGGCGAAGCCCGACTGCACAAAACCCATCGCACGACCACGATTGCTAGGGTTAATGACCTCCGCCATCAGTGCGGCACCCACCGCCCATTCACCACCGAAGCCCACACCTTGCAGGGTTCTAGCTATCAGAAGCTGTTCATAGTTCTGTGCAAAGCCGGCAACCACCCCAAAGAAGGTGAACCAAACAATAGAGAAGATCAGGATACGTACGCGGCCGTGTCGGTCGCTGAGAATGCCTGCGACCCATCCGCCGATTGCGGCTGATAGCAGCGCTGCAGTACCCACCATGCCGGCCTCGGCCTTGGTGAGCCCCCACAAGGCGATAATAGTAGGCAGCAGAAAACTGAACATCTGCATGTCGTAGGAATCAAGTGCCCAGCCGGAGTAGCAGGCCCAGAATGTCTTGCGTTCGCGAGGCGAGCCTTTCCTGTACCAATCGAACATATTGACGTTCCTTATTGTTATTGGATTTCTGCTCATGGCTCGGCTGGCCACGATGTGATTGTTGCCAAGTTCAAAAAAACCTCAGTCGACTTCACACTGACGGATGCATTTCAGAACCTGCATTTGCAGCATGAGGGAGATTTCCCTGGTCGCCCATTTTTGGTTGTGGAAGGCCCTCTTTCACATTGCCAAACATCACGCCTTTCATTCAGAGTGCGACACCAGCACGTCTCGCACCATGCTCGCGACAGGTAACCCATTACGCTGATAAATGCGTGTAGTCGCCAGACCATGACCGGACAGAACTCGATCCGGATCATTGAGAAATAACAACCAGTCATTGGCGTCGATTTGAGGATTGTGAAACCAAAGACTCTGATTGAGGCTGCAGACGTTGTACTGCCGCCTTGTGTCAGGCAGGGACAACGATTGCGCTAAACCTCGGTTGAGCCAGCAGGCGGAGATGTACGCCAGGGCAGCGTGGTGCAGGCACCCCTCATTCGGCAGCGGCTGCTTGAGGCGCACCCAGTAGCCAATCTCACTATTTACCTGCGGCTGATCAATGCTTATCTCGTCATGAATCGGCCGCACGTCCAGAACCGAACAATCAGTAAACCGCAATTGGAACGCCTCACAGCGACGCGGATGACTCACCGCCAGCTCGGCGAGCGTTGGTAGACTTTCTGGTTCTGGCAAGCGTCGTTCGAGCGGACGGGGTCGGACACTGCTCGCTTCGGAGCGCTGGAACGACACGTTGGCACTGAAGATCAGCCCAGTACCTTGCACGCCGTACACATGCCTGCTGGACACATGCCGGTCGTCTTGCAGCAACTCCACGCTGTACTCAATGGAATCGAGCGGGTGAGCTTCCTGCAAGAACGTCATCTGCAGCATGCTCGGGCTACGCCCGCTTACGCTCTGCGCTGCGGCCCAAAGCGCTTGGGCAATCAGCTGCCCACCATAGACGCCGCCGTTTACGTCGATATCGCAGACATGGCTGCGGTATCGGTTCTGCCCATCCGAATCCAGAGCTAGCAACTCGATCAGGTCGCGCTGGTCCCAATATTGTCTGGAGTTGTACAGCATCATGGTCGGCGCCCTAAAACCCGGCAGCCGACGCGGCAGAGACGAAGGAAAAGTCCAACGGCACCGGAGTCAGTTCTTGAAGGCGCTTAGCTGTTGTTCCGCCAACCAGCTCCAGCACCTTCACACCCTCAGGCGTCAACTCCAACGTGGCAAGATCGGTGTACACCCTACTTACGCATCCCAGCCCGGTTAATGGATACGTGCAATGAGCCAAGAACTTGCTCTGCCCGTCCTTTCCAAGGTGGTCCATCATCACGAATATGCGTTTGGCACCAATAGCCAAATCCATCGCCCCACCCACTGCGGGAATGGCGTCCGGGGCCCCTGTGTGCCAGTTGGCCAAATCACCGTTGGCAGCAACCTGAAAGGCACCGAGCACACAGACATCCAGATGCCCGCCACGCATCATTCCGAACGAATCGGCGTGATGGAAAAACACTACGCCCGGGAGCGGTTTGATCGGCTCCTTTCCGGCGTTGATCATGTCCCAATCTTCTTCGCCAGGAGGCGCTGCGACCCATCTACCCAGCACGCCATTTTCGCTATGAAGGAAAATATCCTTGTCTTCCGGCAGGTGGTTTGCCACCAACGTCGGCAGACCTATACCAAGGTTGACGTAGGCACCTTCGGGAATATCGCGAGCCACGCGGGCAGCCATTGCATTACGAATATCTTTGTCCATTGCCTCACCCTACCTGTTGCTGTGCTGACGCAACATCGGTGCGCAGGACAATGTGTTTTACGAAGATACCAGGGGTGATCACCCGCTCCGGGTCCAGCCCCCCTAGCTCCACCACACGACCTACAGAAGCAATCGTGTTGCTCGCGGCCATGGCCATGATCGGACTGAAGTTCCGTGCAGTTTTGCGGTATACGAGATTGCCCCAGCGATCGCCCTCCTCTGCGTTGATCAGTGCGTAGTCCACGTTGATGGGGTACTCCAACACGTAATTACGACCATCGATAACTCGGGTTTCCTTCCCTTCAGCCAGCAGCGTGCCGTAGCCGGTTGGCGTGTACAAAGCGCCAATACCGCACCCTGCCGCACGCAAACGCTCAGCGAGGTTGCCTTGGGGAACGATTTCCAGCTCAATTTTACCGGCCCGATACAGCTCCTCGAACACGTAGGAACCGACCATCCGCGGATAAGAGCAGAGGATCCGGCGCACTCGACCGGCCTTGAGCAGTGCGGCCAAGCCGGAGTCACCTTGACCCGCATTGTTACTGACGAGTGTCAGGTCGCGTGCCCCTTGGGCAATCAATGCCTGAATCAAGTCGTCAGGCATGCCTGCCCCACCGAAACCGCCAACGGCGACCACGGCTCCGTCAGGAATGTTCGCCAGCGCGTCAGCGGCGCTAGGCAACAGCTTGTTGATCATCGCTATACATCCTTTCTAGTTCTTGTGGCCAGGCGGAAGTCTGGCGAGCAGTGCAAGGCGCTACCCCGCGTTAGAGTCAGCTTGCCAGTGCCCTCTAAGGGCCACAATTTCAGACTTCGGAAGGGCGGATTAATGATCTATTAAAGGCCCCATGTGGGACCAAGAAAGCGCAGCCGAATGACACGGACGCGAGCACACAAGGCACCCATCGCACGACAGGAATACCGTATATACCAAGCAGCCGCGAGCGTGCCCGCACGCTAACGCGGGGGCATTGGATAGGGAGGAATAAAACGAATGCAGCGATGTCTCGCTGAAGTGCTCTAGGCGTTACGGTAGCGCTCAATCAGACAATCGGCGAACTCGCGGGCAAATGTTGAGAGACCATCAAAATCTTGAGCGCACAGTTGAAATGTACGCACGGCCCAGGGATCGAGTAATTGGCAGGCACCAATCTCTTGCCGCCCCTTCAGTCGGTCGTAACTGGCCTGCGGCACAATAGCAATCCCGGCCCCCGCCTCAACCATCCTGAAGATGGCGTCAGAGCTGGCGACTTGCACCCGGATAGTCAGCGGCAAATGCAACGCTGCCGCAGCGCGACTCAGGAAAACGTTGATCGCACTCCCCTCAAGCAGCGAGACAAACGCATATTGCAGCGTTTCCTTGAAGAATACCTTCCCGCCCTGAAGAACCGGGTGATCCAATGGGGCGATGACCATTAACCGACTGGACACCAGCGGTACGCTTTGCAACCCGTCAGTGACAACACTGCCGGAGACAATCCCAAGATCGGTACTACCCTCACGCACAGCACGCACAATGTCGTCACTGAGTCGCTCGCGCATATCGATGTGCACATCAGGATGGCTAATCAGATAGTCGCCCACTACCGGCGGCAGGTACTCAGTGATCGCTGTGGTGTTGGCCTGAAGACGCAATTGCCCCTTCAGCCCCTCGGTGTACTGCTGAAGATCACCGGTAAGCATCTCCAACTGAGCCAGGATGATTCGCGCATGCTGCAAATACGTCTTGCCAGCATTCGTCAGGGTCACCCCCTGTGGCGAGCGCTCCAACAAGCGCATACCCAGGTTTTCCTCAAGATTTTTGATGCGGTTACTGGTAGCGGGCACCGAAAGAAAAGAGCGTTCGGCGCCACGGGTTAAGCTGTTGGTTTCCGAAATATTGATGAACAATCGGAAATCAGTGATATCGAAATGCATCGCCATGGTCGGATTGTTCCTGCCAAGTGAGACCAACTGCACTCAGGGTACATTAAGTCAGCCTAGTGGCGCTCATCATAGCCACGACCTGATCAGCCGTGGCTACTTTTCAAGCACAGGAATCAGTACGGATTAATGCCAGTGCGAAGGCTCAAAGACAAACCCCTCACCCTGCCGGCGGATGTACCCGCAATGCGGCTCACCGAAATGTACGGGCATGATCAGCGCCTCTCGATCGGCCGCTGTATTAAGGAACTCTAGACGCGTACGACGCGCAATATCCTCCCAGATGCAATATCCGGAGTTGATGTCTGGTCGCACGATTTGGATCGGGCTGTGCAGGATATCGCCGCAGAAGATCCCCTCCTCACCTTGCGAACGCACGCGGAATGCCACTTGGCCAGGACTGTGCCCGGGTGCAGCTTCTACGACCAGGCAGTCAGCAATTTCCTCCCCTGGCACCATCATCTGTCCGAGGCCCTCGTTGATGATCGGCATTACGCTGTCGAAGAATGATTCGCCAAATACGTCGATCACACCCGACTCCTTGTTCTTGCCCTGATCGCAGAAATCAAAGTCATCCTTGGGCAGGTGGTATCGCGCATTGGGGAAGGTTGGCACCCAGCGACCATCCTGCCAGGTGGTGTTCCAACCCACATGATCAGCATGCAGGTGGGTGATCACCACGTGAGTGACTTTTTCAGGGGGCGCACCCGCAGCAATCATCCATTCGCGTACCAAGGTATTAAGCATATTCATACGTGCGATACCTGGACGAGGTTTGAGATTGCCTACACCCGTATCGATTACAATAATGTTGCTCCCTGCATGCACCACCCAGAACTGAATGGTGACCAGCAGCTTGTTCATGTGCTCAATCCAGTGATTCGGCGCCATTAGATCCCGATACTGTTGCAGCACGCCATCTTCCATGGTCGGGAACAGGAACGCTGGATCATGAGTCGGACCCGCGTACTCAAGAATACGGGTAACTTTAATATCTCCGATCATGCGGGACTGCATCATGGCACTGCACCTCAACGTTTTTTGTTAGTAGCGGCTACGCCGCAAGTTTTCACGGATTATCTTCTGCTCGCGCATGCCGCGCAGTTCGTATCTCGTTAAGTGCACCTTAAGCAGCGCTTAACTCGCGTCTTATCGAACGCGCTCAAACACCGCCGCCAGCCCCTGGCCACCGCCGATACACATGGTTTCAAGGCCATAGCGTGCATCACGACGGCGCATTTCATGCAGCAGAGTGGTCATGATGCGCACACCTGTAGCACCGATTGGGTGACCCAGTGATATGCCAGATCCATTGACATTGACGCGGGAGAAGTCGTCCAGGTCCCAAGCCTTAAGCACGGCCAGCGCTTGGGCTGCGAACGCTTCATTGACTTCAATAAGGTCCATGTCGGCAAGGCTCAGACCGGTACGCGCAAGCAGCTTTGCGGTCGCTGGCACCGGCCCGATCCCCATACGGGACGGCTCGCACCCAGCCGCAGCCCAATCAACCAACCGAGCCAATGGGGTTAATCCGTGGCGGGCAGCATACTCCGCTGACACCACCAAACAACCAGCGGCAGCGTCATTCTGCTGACTCGAATTACCTGCAGTACAGATGCCATCAGCGCGAATCAGACGCAGCGCGCTCATGCTCTCAAGACTGGCGTCCTCACGAATGCCTTCATCCATCGCTACGCGGGTTGCACTGTTGCGCTTGCCCGGTACATCGAGTGCAATCACCTCATCGTCAAAGCGACCCTCTCGCCACGCGGCGGCTGCATTCTGATGGCTACGTACAGCAAAGCTATCTGCTTGCTCGCGACTGATTCCATAGTCATGAGCCAAATTGTCAGCTGTTTCCGGCATACCGGAAATGTGCCCGAAGCGTTCTACCGGCTGCGATCGTACACGACCACGCTCCAGACGATCGTGGAAGCTCACACTACCAGCACGCGCACCCCAGCGCATATCGGTGCTGTAGTACTCAATATTGCTCATGCTCTCTACACCTACCACCAACACTGCTTCGGCACGACCTGTCTGCACCTGCATGGAGGCGTCGATGACTGCCTGAAGGCCAGAGCCACAGCGTCGGTCGAGGGTATATCCAGGCACTTCAACGGGCAGCCCAGCGGACAAAGCTGCGTAGCGCCCCATACAGGGCGCCTCACTGGACGAATAGGACTGCGCCACGATCACTTCACCCAGCGTATGCGCCGGTATCCCTGTCCGCGCCATCAGTTGCTGAATCATGAAGGCCGCCAACTGATCGGCACTTAGTGGCGCCAATGCGCCGCCGAACTTGCCAATAGGTGTGCGAAGGGGCGAAACAATCAACGCGTCGTTCATTACAGCTAAACCTCGATGGGGGGACCAATTCGTTCAGCATGGGCGGTCGGATAACGTCACGGCAATTTTGTATCGCGAAAGCCTGCCTTTTGTGTGGCTTAAGTAACCCATGCCATCTGCCCTACCCCGGACACATTTTTTGCCGAATTCAAATCACCGCCAAAGGAAGCTCACAATGGTGCAACTCGGAACGCATGCCTTCCGCACACGGCCAAAACGGGGCATACGGAGCCCTACTGGATATATCCCGTCATGCTGATCATCCACCTTATTAGCCATTTGTTGACCCCGTCTTCCGGAAAAGCTAATTCCCTCCACTCCAGAGCTGCTTGCATCATGCGTCGCACAACTTCAGCGGATGCTAGATATGCTCAGTTTCGATCCATCCCAATGGCTGGGACGTACCCAGGAGGTACATGACCAGATCAGCCGTAATCTGATTCAGCGTATTGCGGCGACCTTCAACGTAGCTGCCCCCGGTCACGGCGAAGAACTTCCATGGCTTTGGCACTGGTGTTTCTTCAGTGAGTCGTTCGATACCAGCGATCTTGGAGTCGATGGGCATCCGACCCTGGGTACCTTCATGCCGCCTGCACACGGACGCAATCGTATGTGGGCAGGCGGGCGCCTGGATTTTCTGGAGCCCCTACGTGTAGGCGGAGAAGCCACACGCAAGTCGCGTATCGAGAAGATTACGGAGAAAACCGGGAATACTGGTTCGTTGCTGTTTGTCACTCTGGTGCACGAGTACTGGCAAGACGGGCGGCTGTGCATCCTGGAAGAACAGGACATCGTTTACCGCGAGCCGACCCCTCCCAAATTGGGCACTGGTGATCCCGTACCAGGATGGGACTGGCAAGAAAGCGTCAGCCCCAGCCCGGTGCTGTTGTTCCGCTACTCCGCGCTGACATTCAACGCTCATCGAATTCACTTCGATTGGCCTTATGTCACCGAGACCGAGGGCTACCCCAACCTGGTAGTGCAAGGCCCACTGACTGCCGCCTTGAGCATGGCTGCTTTTGTCCGCGCCAACCCATTGGCCCGCGTATACCGATTTGCTTTCCGCGGTGTGCGCCCGCTGATAGCGCCGGGCGATTTTCTGGTTGCCGGCCGCCATACAGGCCTGGGCAGCGCCGAACTGTGGGCAAGCAACGCCAGCGGCCTATGTCAGAGCGCCGTAGTGCATTTCGACTGACCCCAATAAAAAATTGCGTTCGCCATTGCCGCGCACGCTTATTTCGAGGAACACCCGATGACCCACCGCAACAGCGAAGACATTAAATCCATCCGTGAAGGCGTACGCGCCCTGTGCGCCGAATTCGACGCTGCCTACTGGCGCAAGATTGACGAAGAGAAAGGTTTCCCGGAACGCTTCGTCAGCGCCATGACGGAAGCCGGTTGGTTGTCGGCAATGATCCCCGAGGAATATGGTGGTTCCGGCTTGGGTTTGGCTGAAGCCTCGGTGATCTTGGAGGAAGTAAATTATTGCGGCGGCAACTCCGGCACTATCCATGGCCAGATGTACAACATGTTCACCCTGCTGCGTCATGGCAGTGAAAAGCAAAAAAGTTACTACCTGCCCAAGCTTGCGAGTGGAGAACTGCGTCTGCAATCGATGGCGGTGACCGAACCGACCACTGGCACCGACACCACCAAGATCAAGACAACGGCCGTGAAGCAGGGTGACAAATACATCATCAACGGGCAGAAAGTATGGATCTCTAGGGTTCAGCATTCGGACTTGATGATCCTCCTTGCCCGTACTACGCCACTGGCTGAGGTAAAGAAAAAATCCGAAGGGATGTCCATCTTCCTCGTAGATCTGCGTGAGACCATCGGTAAAGGCTTAACCGTTCAGCCTATCGCCAATATGGTCAATCACGAAACCAACGAGCTGTTCTTCGACAACCTTGAACTGCCTGCCGACAGCCTGATCGGTGAAGAGGGTAAAGGTTTCAGATACATCCTCGACGGACTTAATGCCGAACGCACGTTGATCGCGGCTGAGTGCATCGGCGATGGTCGCTGGTTTATCGAAAAATCCAGTGCGTATGCCCGTGATCGCGTGGTGTTCGGCCGCCCGATTGGGCAAAACCAAGGTGTGCAATTCCCTATCGCGGAGGCGCACATTGAGGTCGAAGCGGCCGACTTGATGCGCTGGCGTGCCTGCGAAGAATACGACAGCGGGATCAACGCAGGGGCCAGCGCGAACATGGCCAAATACCTGGCGGCCAAGGCCTCCTGGGAAGCGGCCAACGCTTGCATGCAGACCCACGGTGGCTTCGGTTTCGCCTGTGAATACGATGTCGAGCGCAAATTCCGCGAGACCCGTCTGTATCAGGTGGCGCCTATCTCCACCAACCTGATTCTTTCTTACGTTGCCGAGCATTTGCTCGAACTACCACGCTCGTTCTAAGGGGAAACAGATGCCAAACCCCACGATGCGTTCTGCCCTCTTTGTTCCGGGCAATCGCCCGGAGCGCTTCGCAAAGGCATTAGTTAGCGGCGCTGACATCGTTATCGTTGACTTTGAAGATGCCGTCGAAGAAGTACAAAAGGCCAAGGCGCGCGCTAACCTGAGCGCCTTCCTCAACGAAAGTACCATTGCTCGCGTCTGGGTACGCGTGAACACGGCCGGGCATGCCGAGCATGAAGCCGACCTGGAAATGTGCCGCCACCCGGGGGTCGACGGGATCTTTCTGCCCAAGGCCGAGAGCGCTGAACAGGTGCTTCGAGTAACGGCGACGGGCAAGCAGGTGATCCCCATCATCGAGAGTGCGCGAGGTCTCGATGTATTACCGTCCATAGCCCGTGTACCAGGAGTTGTTCGATTGACCTATGGCCGACTGGACCTAGGGCTGGATCTTGGCCTGACCGTCACCAGTTTTGGCGCGGAGCGCATGTTTGACCACGTCAGATACGCCTTGCTGCTACAGACGCGCTTGGCAGGTTTGGCCGCACCGCTGGAAAGCGTGTTTCCGAACATCGAAGACAGCGATCGTCTACAGCATTACGCCCGCACTGCCGGAAACATGGGTTTCGCTGGCATGCTGTGCATCCATCCGAAGCAGATCGCCGTTGTGCACACTGCACTGGCGCCAACTGAGGAAGAATTGGTTTGGGCCCGCCGCGTACTCAAGGCGGCAGATGGCAGAGGCGCATTCAAACTGGATGGAGAGATGATCGACGCTCCGGTGATGGCTCGTGCCAAACAATTTCTGTCCCTGAGTGCATGGACTACGCCGTCGAAGATTGATGGTGAAAGCTGATCCGTCTCAACAGCAAATTTGAATGACACCCATTGGGAGCTGCTTCCGTCGGAACGCCCACGACGCCCACCGGCGGGAGCAGCTCAGGAGGTTGTTTGAAGAGTTTTTGGGTGTGCCGTAGTGCTTATCACGTACGCAATAGCCGATATGGCCTGCTGCTTTTGACCTGTTTTGATCTTTTGGAGCACACAAGAAATTATGAGAGTTTTGGTATCGATAAAACGGGTGGTCGACTTCAACGTCAAGGTTCGTGTGAAAGCGGACAATTCCGGCGTCGATCTTGCCAACGTCAAGATGTCGATGAACCCATTCTGCGAAATCGCCGTGGAAGAAGCTGTACGCCTGAAAGAGAAAGGCGTTGCGACTGAAATCGTCGTCGTCTCCGTGGGCCCGTCCACCGCTCAAGAGCAACTGCGCACCGCGCTGGCTCTGGGTGCCGACCGCGCCATCCTCGTCGAGTCCAATGAAGATCTGACTTCCCTGGCTGTTGCCAAGCTGCTCAAGGCCGTTGTCGACAAGGAACAGCCTCAGCTGGTGATCCTTGGCAAACAGGCCATCGACAGCGACAACAACCAGACCGGCCAGATGCTCGCTGCATTGAGCGGCTACGGTCAGGGCACGTTCGCTTCGAAAGTCGAAATCAGCGGCGACAGCGTAGCTGTAACCCGCGAAATCGACGGCGGCGCGCAGACGGTTTCCCTGAAACTGCCGGCCATCGTCACCACCGACCTGCGTTTGAACGAGCCGCGCTACGCGTCCCTGCCAAATATCATGAAAGCCAAGAAGAAGCCTCTCGAGACGCTGACTCCGGATGCTTTGGGCGTTTCCACCGCCTCCACCAACACAACCTTGAAAGTCGAAGCGCCGGCTGCACGCAGCGCGGGTATCAAGGTCAAGTCGGTGGCTGAATTGGTCGAGAAACTGAAAAACGAAGCGAAGGTAATCTAATCATGACTATCTTGGTAATCGCTGAGCACGACAACAAAGTGCTGGCCCCGGCCACGCTGAACACCGTTGCTGCTGCCGCCAAAATCGGTGGCGACATCCACGTTCTGGTTGCCGGCCAGGGCGTTGGTGCCGTGGCTGAAGCCGCTGCGAAAGTGGCTGGCGTGGCTAAAGTGCTGGTGGCCGACAACGCCGCCTACGCTCACCAGCTGCCGGAAAACGTTGCTCCCCTGGTTGCAGAGTTGGGCAAGGGCTACAGCCACATCCTGGCTGCCGCCACTTCCAACGGCAAAAACATCCTGCCGCGCGTTGCCGCTGCACTGGACGTTGACCAGATCTCCGAGATCATTTCGGTCGAAAGCGCTGACACCTTCAAGCGTCCGATCTATGCCGGTAACGCCATCGCTACCGTTCAATCGAACGCTGCGGTGAAAGTGATCACCGTGCGTGCCACCGGTTTCGACCCGGTTGCCGCTGAAGGTGGTTCGGCTGCCGTTGAAGCCGTTGGCGCTGCTCACGACGCTGGTATCTCCAGCTTCGTTGGCGAAGAGCTGGCCAAGTCCGATCGTCCGGAACTGACCGCTGCCAAGATCGTCGTTTCCGGCGGCCGCGGCATGCAGAACGGCGACAACTTCAAACACCTATACGCCCTGGCCGACAAGCTGGGCGCTGCCGTGGGTGCTTCGCGCGCCGCGGTCGACGCAGGTTTTGTACCGAACGACATGCAGGTCGGTCAGACCGGCAAGATCGTTGCTCCTCAGCTGTACATCGCCGTCGGTATCTCCGGCGCGATCCAGCACCTGGCCGGCATGAAAGACTCCAAAGTGATCGTCGCGATCAACAAGGACGAAGAAGCACCGATCTTCCAGGTGGCTGATTACGGCCTGGTGGCAGATCTGTTCGAGGCGCTTCCTGAGTTGACGTCGGTGGTCTAAAAATAGCTTCGCTGGATATCTGTCCCCCCACAAAAAAAAATAAGGTACCAAGCAAAATGGCCAAAGCCGCGGATGTCGTTGTGCAATGTCTGGAAAACGAGGGTGTTGAGTTTGTCTTCGGTATTCCAGGCGAGGAAAACCTCGACCTGCTTGAATCACTGCGCAAGTCAAAGATCAAACTGGTGTTGACCCGTCACGAGCAATCCGCCGGCTTCATGGCCGCTACTTATGGACGACTGACAGGCAAGACTGGCGTCAGTCTGTCGACGCTCGGCCCTGGCGCTACCAACCTGGTCACCGCTGGCGCCTACGCCTACCTGGGCGGCATGCCGATGCTGATGATTACCGGTCAGAAACCGATCAAGAAGTCCAAGCAGGGTCGATTCCAGATCCTCGACGTGGTCGGCATGATGCAACCACTGACCAAGTACACTCACCAGTTGGCTTCCGCTGACAACATCCCTTCCCGCGTGCGCGAAGCATTCCGTTTGGCCGAGGAAGAAAAGCCTGGCGCCGTGCACCTGGAACTACCTGAAGACATCGCCGCCGAGCAAACCGAGAGCCTGCCCGTCCCGCCGAGCTTGCATCGCCGTCCTCTGGCCGAGCACAAATCCATCGACGCTGCGGTACAGAAACTCCAGGCCGCCCGTAGTCCGATCCTGGTGATCGGAGCCGGTGCGAACCGCAAAATGACCGCCAAGGTACTCAAGCAACTGATCGACAATACCGGCATCCCTTTTGTCACCACGCAAATGGGCAAGGGTGTGGTCGACGAACGTCATCCGCGCTTTCTCGGCAACGCCGCCCTCTCCGCCGGCGACTTTGTGCACCGCGCCGTTGAGTCTGCAGACCTGATCGTCAACATCGGTCACGATGTGATCGAGAAGCCGCCGTTCTTCATGGTGCGTGGCGGCACTGAAGTCATCCACATCAACTTCCGCTCTGCCGAAGTCGATCCTGTGTATTTTCCGCAAATCGAAGTGGTCGGCGACATTGCCAACGCCGTGTGGCAGATCGGTGAAGCGTTGCAGGTCCAACCACACTGGGATTTCAGCCGCCTGCTGGCAATCCGCGAAGCCAACGAAGCGCAGATCATTGAGGGCGCGGACGACAACCGCTTCCCCATCTACCCGCAGCGCTTCGTCGCTGACGTGCGACGTGCCTTGCCGTCCGAAGGCATCGTTGCGCTGGACAATGGTATCTACAAGATCTGGTTTGCCCGTAACTACAAAGCTCATAAGCCCAATACCGTGCTGCTGGACAACGCCCTGGCGACCATGGGCGCAGGACTGCCGTCAGCCATGGCTTCGCACCTGGTCTACCCTGATCGCCCGGTGGTCGCGGTGTGCGGTGATGGTGGTTTCATGATGAACAGCCAGGAACTGGAAACTGCCGTACGCCTGAAGATGAATCTGACCGTCATCATCCTGCGTGACGATGGCTACGGAATGATCCGCTGGAAACAGTCAAACATGGGCTTCACCGATTTCGGTCTGGACTATGGCAACCCGGATTTCGTCATGTATGCACAGAGCTACGGCGCCAAGGGCCACCGGGTGGAAAGCGCCGAAGGCTTCCTACCACTTCTGGAGCGCTGCATCAGCGAGCCAGGTGTGCACGTGATCGATTGCCCCGTGGACTATTCGGAGAATGATTTCATTCTCAACAGTGAGCTCAAGCGAAGAAGCGCTCTGGTCTGACTAATCGGTTTCAGGTTGTCCCCAGAGGCGGTACTTCGACGCGGTACTGCCTGTGTTCCATAACAACACCGGAGTTCATGATGCAACTCAAAGACACCCAGTTGTTCCGCCAACAAGCCTTTATCGATGGCGCGTGGGTTGATGCGGACAATGGTCAGACGATCAAGGTCAACAACCCGGCAACGGGCGAAATTCTGGGCACCGTGCCGAAAATGGGCGCTGCCGAAACCCGCCGTGCGATCGAAGCTGCTGACAAGGCGCTGCCGGCCTGGCGTGCACTGACCGCCAAAGAACGTGCGGGCAAACTGCGTCGCTGGTTCGAACTGATGATCGAGAACCAGGACGACCTGGCTCGTCTGATGACCATGGAACAAGGCAAGCCATTGGCCGAAGCCAAGGGCGAAATCGTTTACGCCGCTTCCTTCATCGAATGGTTCGCCGAAGAGGCCAAGCGTATCTACGGTGACGTGATTCCGGGCCACCAGCCAGACAAGCGCCTGATCGTGATCAAGCAGCCAATCGGCGTGACCGCTGCAATCACCCCGTGGAACTTCCCGGCTGCAATGATCACCCGTAAAGCCGGCCCGGCCCTGGCCGCCGGTTGCACCATGGTGCTCAAGCCTGCTTCGCAAACCCCGTACTCCGCTTTCGCCCTGGCCGAGCTGGCCCAGCGTGCCGGCATCCCGGCTGGCGTGTTCAGCGTTGTTTCCGGCAGCGCCGGCGACATCGGTACCGAACTGACCAGCAACCCGATCGTGCGCAAGCTGTCCTTCACCGGTTCGACCGAAATCGGTCGTCAACTGATGGCCGAATGCGCCAAGGACATCAAGAAAGTGTCCCTGGAACTGGGCGGTAACGCGCCGTTCATCGTGTTCGACGACGCCGACCTGGATAAGGCTGTCGAAGGCGCGATCATTTCCAAATACCGCAACAACGGCCAGACCTGCGTCTGCGCCAACCGCCTGTACATTCAGGACGGTGTTTACGACGCATTCGCCGAAAAGCTGAAAGTGGCTGTCGCCACACTGAAGATCGGCAACGGTCTGGAGGCCGGCACTACCACTGGCCCGCTGATCGACGAAAAAGCCGTGGCCAAGGTGCAAGAACACATCGCCGATGCCTTGAGCAAAGGCGCGACCGTGCTGGCCGGTGGCAAGCCGATGGAAGGCAACTTCTTCGAGCCGACCATCCTGACCAACGTGCCGAACAACGCTGCTGTGGCCAAGGAAGAAACCTTCGGCCCACTGGCTCCACTGTTCCGCTTCAAAGACGAAGCCGACGTGATCGCGATGTCCAACGATACCGAGTTCGGTCTGGCCTCGTACTTCTATGCCCGCGACCTGGGTCGTGTGTTCCGTGTGGCTGAAGCCCTGGAATACGGCATGGTCGGCGTCAACACCGGGTTGATCTCCAACGAAGTCGCGCCGTTCGGCGGCATCAAGGCTTCGGGCCTGGGCCGTGAAGGCTCCAAGTACGGCATCGAAGATTACCTGGAAATCAAATACCTGTGCCTTAGCGTGTGACAGACATGCAGGAGTTTGCCTTCGCGACTTTTGAAGGCAGCCTCCTCCATTTGTGTCGGATGCTTCACGTGCACGAAAACTTGTTCCGCTCGCCAAGGTACCTAGCATAGGCGTCAATGATGGGGCTTAAAACGCTCTGTATGTCGCCTTAACGCAGGGGGTTCGGCGCACGGGGCGACAGTGTCTCAATGGTCTCAGATGCCAGGCTAGTGCTTCACTCAAGCACGCTGCCTATTGCACTGAGCCATTGCGCCACGCCCAGGTGCCACAAGCACCAGCCTCTCCATCCATAGAGCTTCACCTTCAGAAAAAAGGGGCACCACAAGTGCCCCCCTGATTCACATGATTGAGCAGGCCAGCCGAATGGTTAGTCATCAGCGTGACGAATAATGCATCCAACAGGATATTTCGCTGCAACGCCGCAATCACGGACAGGACATCAACCAAAAGTCAAAGCGCTGCAGCCGAGCATCTCTACGATCTAAGCAGCCGCGATTCTTTCGTGGCTGCTACTTACTTCAAACTGCCCCACCAGTTTTTGAAGTTTGTTGGCATTGAGCCGCACGGTTTCGGCACTGCCTTGCAACACCACCACCGTCTGACGCATCTGCGCAGAAGAGTGGTCGACCTGCTTGATCGTCTTGCCATAGTCAAGACTGCGCTTGTTGAGCTGCTGAATGATCGCAAACATACTTTCCACCGCTTGATGCAACTGCACGTTTTCCGAAGAGGCATCTTCGGCCAGGCGCAGGCTGTTATCGACGTCCGTAACCCCCTCCTCCATGAAGCTGACGGCCTTTTGCGTTTCGTTCTGCAGCCCCTCAATCATTTGCCGAATATCCTCGGCAGCACGTGATGTGCGTGAGGCCAGGCTACGAACTTCATCGGCAACCACAGCAAAACCTCGGCCGTGTTGACCCGCCCGGGCGGCCTCGATAGCTGCATTGAGTGCCAGCAGATTGGTCTGATTGGTGATGTCGCTAATCAAACCAGTAATGTTGCCGATCTGAGCCATCTTGCTGTCGAGCAACTGCACGCTCGCAGAAGAGCGTTCGACCACATCCCGAATGGACTGAGTCCCTTCTTGCACCGCAAGAAACTGCTCGCGAGCGCGAGTGACGACTTCATCCATCGCCTGCTTCATTTGCTCGGCACTGGCAGAAGCTTGCTGAATTTCACCTAATTGATCTTCAACGATGATCATCATGCGATGCACCGCCTCAGCAACCTCGGTGGACGTCAGGCTGGCTTCCTGGCTGCACCCAAGCATCATCTGATTGGTCGTGCCGACATTGCGACTGGCCTTCACCACTTGCCCGACAACCGAGTCCAGATTATCGATGAAGCTGTTGATCCAGCGCCCCATGTCTCCGGTCTCATCATTGGCCATTCGCGTGGTGTCCAGACGCTGGCGAAGGTTGCCTTCACCTTCGGCGATGGTCCTGATCACCCCCGTCATCTCACTCAACCTTGTCGCAAGCCTTCTAGGCCCGAGTACGCTGAACAGCACAGCGGCGCAGGCCATACTAGAGACTTCGAGGATATCAATCAGTCCCTGTGCGAGACCGCTGAAATGCTGAACCATGAAGTTACATGCAAATAGGCCTGCCATGGTTGTCAGATAGGGTTTCATCAGGCCATAGCTGAGCGAGCGTCGACGGTATACCTCCTCCAAATCGGCTTCACACATCATTCCCCAGCGATCAGGTGATCCAGGAACCTGGAAGGTAACTCCCTTGCCAACCACCGGAATGTGTCGATAGTCCGAATAGCCAGGATATGTCACGAACAGGTTGGAGCCCATGCGAATGGTTTCTCGCACACCTGGGTGCAACTCTTGGGTTGCTGGGTCAGTGAAGCGCAGTTCCAGTTCAGTGTGCCGCTTGATCTGCACCGTATTCCAGCGGGTATGCACACCGCTTTTTAGATTTTCCCCGTGGCTGAACGTACCGTCCTCGAAACGTGAACGGGACAATGCCGTACCCGGCGCAATCGCCGGGTCAAAGCGCGATTGCGCCATAAACAGGTAATTGTCGCCCGATTCGGCATAGATGTGCCCAGCCTCGCGCTGAATGAGATCACCCAACACGTCGTTGGGTACTCGAGCGCAGAGACAGCCAAGGACTTTTCCATCGACCTTCAGTGGCTGATAGAACATCAACGTGACTTCATCGTGAAAGCGTGAGGACGATGGACCGATTTGCAACGTCAACGAATCACAATATGGGCCATGAAGAAACGGTGCCTTCAATCCCTCGACCAAAGCAGGTGTTCTCTCTGGCCGATGCTTGCTGCGTCCGCTCCAAGTGGAGGCGATGACGACACCGTCAGCACCGATGACAAAAAGCTCGGAAAAATCTTCGGCCTGACTCAGCTTGCCTATCAGCGAAGTGCTATCGATATGGTGATAATCCCGACCGAGACTTTCCGCCAGCTCTGCCAGGTGCTCCCATTGTTCGCGCGTCCAACTGGTCAACAGGGCCACACGTGTCTGTGCGATGGCCTCAAAAGTTTGTTCGATCACTGGGTAGGCGGGCCGATTGAGCCGGCACGACCAACCCATCGCAATTTTTCCTGTTTTGCCAAACCAAGGTAACCAATTTTTTTCGTCAGTGGACAACCGCATAGAGTTACTGGATAGCGACATTTACCTCTCCAACCGCGACATTCAGTTGAAGAACCAAAAGCAAGTAACAGGCCAATTCACAAGCACGCTAAGCAATGCAGTTTTACCGCGGAAATTGGGTAAAACCTGGGTTCGTCTTGCTTGCCTTAGTGGACATAGACTGGGGGTACAAAAAACGCATGCTACAACTTAGTGCGCCAGCGTCAGCGCGCACTATAAAAGAGCCATTCCAGCAGAGTCACACTTCTTAATAAAGTCAATCGACAAATGTGTTTGTCACAACAGTCACCCAAACAATAACTAAATCCCCAACGCAAGCCCACCAAAATGATACATAACTATTCGCTAAACATTATTGATTTTATTTAACAATCGCTTTATTCGCGATATACCCAATTTTACCAAACGCGTCAAGTCAAAACCGTTTATTGGTATAAAAAACAGCATGCCACGATAAATTATCAGTCACAAAAGCGGTGTAATTACATGTCCGGCTACATCATCCATATAGAACACAGAGAAGAGCAAACCCTAGCATGGGTTGAAATAAAGGGCTTAAGCACGGAATCGCGATCAGCCAGTCGTTGCCGATTCCAGACTATCGGCTGGATTTTAAGTATTGTTGATAGAGTCAACAGGAAAGTCGACCCGAGCGACGTCTCCGACGATGATTATGCATTAAACGCCCTGATTGATTATGCAAAGATGGATCCTGAGTCTGCAGCTAACCTTTTGGCAGCTCGCGACTGGAGAAGGCGCTTTGAAGCGGCGTGGCAGACGCTAAGTGATCTTGAACGCGAAGAAGCCATCACCCTTGACTACGATCTCTGGGATAACTACTGGCCAGGGTTTGATAGTTATAATCGCACACTGCGCAATTTTTTTATTAATTTCCAGCCCAAAATTTCGGAAAGCGCAGTTCGGTACATGGCCCCTCCACCCGAGATGGAGCCCCTTCTTTAACGACTTACAAAACCGACCGTGAAATAGCACAGCACAAAATAGAGGCCTTGAGTTCCAGTCTCGACCTGCTCGGCACAGTGGTTCAATGGGCCTTTCGCCTCGGCATGGGTCTCGTCGTGCTGTCGGTCATTTTCTTCATCGGCCCCCTTTGTCCGCGTGCGCTCCTCAATTTTTTAAAAGCACTAAGAAGATGATGCATTCGATCAGCGCATTTCAATGCGCTGTCCCCCATCATTCACCATGTATTAGCGCATTAAAGTGCGCCACCATCCTGCTTGACCGACACTTACAGGTATTATAATGCGCTGATCACCGGCTTCATTATGGCCATAGATCTCACAGTCTGAGTGTTCGCTGATGGTGCCTGGCAAGATGCCGACAGCCGAAGATTCGAGAGCCCCTTGAATCCTAGTGAGGGAGCCTGCATTACTGGTTATCCAGGGTATAAAGTGGGGCACGGGAAGGCTTGAGCGCCAGACTGGAGGCGGGCATGCGACTCCTTGGTGGGTAAGGCAAGCAGTGAGGTGAGTTTCGATGTCCAGCGTTGCAAGGTCCAGTGCTTGCGGACCTTGCCCGATCTACTCGTGAACCCGCCGGATAGCGTTCGCAACGCGAAGAGCATTCCGCTCAACCATCTGAGCACTCGAATGAAGGAATGGGGATTGATGTGAAAGAGATGACCCTAAAAGAGCGCAAAGCTTACATTCAAGCAGTGGCCGATGAGGTCGCGCAGGGGAAACTGACACTCGGTGGCGCAGTTAAGCGTCTTCGTGAAAATCTTCTGGGCGTGAGCCAAGAGCGGTTTGCGATGGCCAGCAAAATCTCAAAGCGGGCCCTGTCGCAACTGGAGGTCGATAGCGGCAATCCGACTCTCGCGACCCTAGAAGCTGTATTCAAGAAATTCGGCCTTAAGATAAGCCTAGCTCACCTTAACCCTATAGATCTCAACGCCGCAGCCGCCAAGAAAAGCAAGGCTAGCTTTGGCATTCCCACAGTTACTCCTGCCCGGCCTCCCTTCCCTTCTCCAAGCAAGCCGATTTAGGTGCGCTAGCCACCTGCTTGAGTGGGGAAGCTTCATGGCCATCAGAAGATATTTTCCGCAAGGTGCATACCCAAAATGATGAAGCGCACAGCCTCAGACAAGGCTATGCGCTCCAAAATTTCAACACCCTAAGCGAACGGCTTGCTGTACAGGGCCTTCGTTTGCATCAATACGGAATTACTTGGTCACCCAAGACTCGACAGTGTCCGAACCAAACTTCGTCTTCCACTCTTTCAAAGTCTTGTGGTTGCCGCCTTTGGTCTCGACGATTTCGCCATTGTGCGGGTTCTTGTAGATCTTCACCTGCCGCGGCTTACGGGTGCCCGCTTTAGACTCAGAAGCAGGAGCGCGACGCCCGGCCTGTGGATCAAGCAGATTGATGACATCCTTCAGGCTAAAGCCATACTCGCCAAGCAAAGTGCGCAGCTTGTCCTCAAACTCCATTTCTTTTTTGAGGCCGGAATCATGCTTCATGGACTCAAGCTCAGCCAGCTGGGCGGCCAATTGTTGTTCAAGTTTGCGGAACTCAGCGAGACGAGACATATGCAGTTTCCTTAGTGTTTTGATAGTGCGGAATGCAGATAAACATAATATACCGTTTTATAGACCTAAATCTCTAGCCAGTTGATCTTGGAGAATCTCTTCTGTTGAATGTCCGCCGCTCATCAGATACTGCTGCAACTGGCAACGTATGTGGTGTTTGAGTCGAGACCTTATTTCAAGGTAACCAGGAAGATCAGCGCCGTGTTCTAAACGAATCCCCCGACGGTGAAGCACATCACGCAAGATCTGGACGCCTGACTGGCCGATGTCCGATGCATGCAGCCGCTGAACGGGGTCATATCCAGGAGATCGTTTGAAACTGTCCACTGCCCGCAGGAGGAGCGCTTCAAACGTTACGGCATCACAGACTTGCTGAACCGTTAGCCACACTTGTGATTCGAGTTCGCTGTGCATTCACACTCCTTTCCCGTCCACTCGCCCCTTCCAGCTGGATGTTGTCCGACACAGGTATTTTTTTCAAAAAAAAAGGCTAGTTTTTTGAAATCAAACGGGTAAGCAGCGGCTTTCAGCCGCAGAGATAACGATTTTGCTATGCCCTACGGGCCGCCTTCAACCAGCGTTGAATCTGATAGATCGCAGAAAAAGCCAACAGCAACAGCCACAGCAAAAGCGGAAACCAACATCATTTTCCCGAGTCAGATCGCCGAAACAAGGGTCTTCGAGATCGTTGCTTTTTTGTTGTCCTCAAATATAAAAATCCGTCGCGAAAAAATTTTTTCTAGGGGTCATCTGAAAAAATATTTTTTGTTGACACGATTAGAGCAAGTAAGCGAAAGCGGAGCGCCCAAGACGTTCAGCCAGCCGGCAAAGACTCAAATCGAACCATGCCACGTGCCCACAAGTCGCCTTTGCTGGCCGCCCGGTCAATGGATGAAGGTGTAGTAATTAGCCACTTTCCAATCTTCGGCTTGACCAGCGGCTTAGCCATTCGTGCGTGGCATGCGACAAGGAAGGGCTCCATTTTTTCGATGATATGCGGCGCTAGATGCATGACTTCCGTCGACTCATAGCGGGCCTCCGGGTCGTACCTCAGCCCTCGAGGTAATGCGTAGCTCGTATCCCAGAATACCGCGGGCACCTCACAGGCAGGGAAGCTCGATTCAACAGGCAAGTAGTAGGTGCCCAGGTCGATGATGACGCCATTGAGCTCAACCCAATAATGAGAGTGCTCGCCAGTGTCAGATGCATACCCCTGCATCGAGCCCTTACGTTCATGTCGCGATACAACAAAGGCTAAAAACTTCCCACCCACGACAACTGGGTTGTGCCCCATTGCTTGCAGGAGTCTATGAATACCGAAAGACGCGTACATACACCGCTTGTGGTAGTCATCAGGAAACTGGCTTCTCAGGCACCTGTCCACCACACAGAGAATGCGCTCAACAACCGCAACATCAATCAAAACAAGCTCCTTCTTGGAAAACGGTGACTCAGTACGTAAATGGTGACCATTACACGGGATCCGCCAGGCAAATTCTACCGGATGAGTTCTGGTCTGTTCCCCACAAAAGGCCAGGATTCCCTGCGTCCTAACGGTTCGGCTGGGTTCCGATGCGAAGCGAGCATGGCATCTGCGCCTAGGCACTATACGAACAGTGGTCTCGTAGTCACCGCTGCCAGCAGGCCAATGTGACCATCGCGGCATAGCTATTTTTGCTAGCTTGCAATAGCGGGTCGCCAGACAACGAAGATCCCTCAACCCGCCGAGCAACCGCTCGACCAGCAAGCTTGGTCATACCATTGCCGCGTATTGCCCGCGCTGGCAACCCAAAAGCTGGGCTGGGCGTTGGGCTAAGTCCAGCGCCCTCTTACGATCCGGCCATCCTTATCTACCTTCGCATGGCGAGTTCTAACCACTCCGGGTCGCCCCTTTCTGCTGGCGTTTGAACAGCTTGCTTACCCTTTGGCACTAACGGAACATGCCGACGTGCCATCAGCCTCTAACCCGCAGAATTGAGAACGTCACATGGAATACGATGAAGGCCGAGAAATCACTCGACTGATCGCAGAAGAAATGCTCACCGTCGGCAGTAACTTCCCCAATATTTCACCGGAGAAAATCAGCCTCCTGGCAGTGTTACACCTGACTAAAGGCCTGATTCTACAGGGCCCGTACATCCATATCTTCGAAGATTCATGTGCGGCAGTGGCGGAACTGGCCTTGAAAGATTTCGACGATACTGACATCAGGGCGGCGTTCAATCAAAAGCTGAAGCAAATAAAGGACCTCGGTCCCGGGCCAATGGATCGAGAGGTCAGGGTTAAAACGGCCACATACCTCATTGATCTCTACATCATGGACACGAACAGCATCCCGTATAGCCATCCGCTGGCTGTGGCCGCGTTAGTCGGAAGCATCCATTCGACCCTTTACTCGCCAGTTGTCGAACTCGCGCCAACGACTGCGGAACTATCCATTGGCAAAAACAGGATTGATGATAGCTCCTTCCCGATGGTGTACCCGACCTCCAAGACCCTGAGAAACCTCATCTCCCTCAAGTTGACTATCAACCAGATCTATCCCGATTTCTTTGGCGGCCGTATACCCGACCGCATCAACGATAGTGGACCAAGTTATCTTATTGATTCAGGCCCGCAATTCAGCTTTACAGCCGTGACGGGGTTGGCCAACCTCGCTGAATTTGCCTTGGAGTATCCGCAGGCTGCCCGCTTTATGCTGGTACTCCCTGCCAACAAAGCCAAATACAGCCAGCTCCTCAAAAATATTGCCCCCGCAGCGAATGCTGGCCTTCGGTTAGATGCATCGATTTGCTTCAGCTCAAGTGAAGACAGAAGCGCCTCGAACGACCAAGTACTCCTGATTTTCAGCCAACGCATTCATGTGATGCGCAAGCCACATCTCTACATTGATGTATCAAATTCCAATAAATCGCTGGAGCGACTGGATCTCCAGGAACGTGCAATCTTGGCAGGACACATTTTCAACATTCACGAAGCACGTGATATCGACAGCGTGTCCAGGACTATCCCCTCGAAGGTTGCCACCATCTTGAATGCCCAGTTTTCAAGTGGCTACCAGAACGTCAAGACGCTGTGCATTGAGAGAATTGGAGATCCTCGAGGCCCTTTGAAAATATCGTCCCCCAAACTCTTCATTCGTAACCATCAGCTCGAAGGAAGTGCGTTCAACGTAACGGCAAACCCGAAGGATATTCTTAAGCTACTGAGCAACCCCGCTGAACCAGCCTGCATTTACATCATCGGCAACAACGGTGCAGGCAAGACTCAGCTACTGTGTGAGCTTATCCAACACGTCGGTGAATTGGATCGCAGAACGGTTGGGATCTCGACAGGGGTGCATGATCGCTTCCCGCTCGGGCGCACCAAGCAGAACAGCAAATTCGAGTACCGAGGTGCCCGGACAAGCGCGGACTCGATATCGCCGTCGAAGCTGACGAAGAACATCACAGCCTTGGCGGCCCAGGTGCTCGTCGACCAACACATGCTGGAAGCGTTCAAGGAATGTCAGCAGTGCTTGGGATTTGCAACGCGCTTCTACTTCATGCTCCGACCAGAAATGGCGCTCGAAAACCACCCAAACGAGATTCGACTCATGAAGATGTCGGATACCGCCGCAGATAACCAGGTTCCTAGCAAACTCGCGAATTATGAGTTCGGTGTTGTGCGCCCGGCCACTGAAGATCAGCAGGAGCGCATTGTCTCCTACTCGTCCTTGAGCTCGGGTGAACAAAACATCAACCAGCTGCTGCTGAGTATTATCACCACAGCTGAACGAGGCACAGTATTTCTGGTAGACGAGCCGGAGATCAGCCTGCACCTGAAATGGCAGCAAACGCTACCAAGGGTTTTTCATCTACTTTCTCGGCGGTTTGGGTGCTCTTTCGTGGTAGCCACCCACGCGCCCACCCTCATCACCAATGCCAACGATAGAGGCAGCCACAGCTTCATGCTGAATCTGGGAAGGTTGCCGGAGCTGAGCGAAAGTGAACGTTATTCAGTCGAATCGATCATCCTGGGAGGGTTCGGCACTTACACCCCTCATAACCGCGCGGTACACGAAACCTGTGCGCGTATTGTGGCAAAGGCCATGGAATCTAAAGGCACATATCGAGCCCAACACTTTTCTCCGCTGGCAGAGCTCGATGGGTTACTCGAGAAAATGAAGATTCCCAGTGGCGCTTACGCCGCGCCTGGCCAACAAGAAGACATCGATTTGATCAAGAAAGCCTACTCGGCAGTACAGCTGCTTTTGCTTGACGAGGAAGCGGCAGACGACACTGCGAGCGAGGAAGTCGAGGTCAGAAATGACTGAGTATTTTGTTCTGGAAGACGCTGAACTCAAGCCTACGTACGATGATTACAAGGCACAGTGTCACGCGGAAGAGCGCTTTCACAAAGTGGTGATGTTTAACCTGCTGCGGTTTCATGCGCTGGCGCTCAAGCGTTTCAGGGCTAAACAGGCGGGGGGAAAACTCAAGAAGCGAAATCTGTGGGGTGAGTTCTCAAACCCCAAAGGCAAGAAAAAATCTGAGGACGAGGCTGCAACCCAAGATAGCGAGTCAGCGGCGGTGAAGACCAAACGCAAACGGGGTCCTGCAAAGCCTATCGTCAGCGATATAAAAGGCGCGTTCAGAAGATATATCGAGGAAGATCAAAAGAACCGCTGCTGCTATTGCCGGCGATGGTTGAGCAACAGCGGCTACTCGAAGCCGATTGAGCACATCCTGCCTCGCGAACGCTACGAGCAGTACTCGTTTCATTTCTGGAATTTGTCCGTCGCATGCGTGGACTGCAACAGCCTGAAGAGCGATAAGGATTGGGCCAGCCCGACCAAGCACAACCAGGAAGCCTATCCGTCACCGAGCGCATTCACAGAAATGTTCCATCCGAGGTTTCACCGATTCGACGACCATGTGCGCTTCATCCGGGTGCAGACCAATGATCACAGCATCACTCTGTATCGAGGGATCACCCCTCAGGGGCGGAAGCTGTGCGACGACCTGCTAACTACGATTGCGGGTAAGGAAGTGATTGTGAATGCTAACGCAGCCCTCAAAAGTTCGATGGAAACTATTGAGCGATTTGACGCGAAGGAAGGCAGCAAGCTGGAGGCGGCGTTGAAAAGCCTTCATGGCGCCCTGTCTGACCGGACTATCGAGTTGCTGAAACGCTGAAAAGCGTATTTGGCCGGGCGGGAAGTTACAGCTCGTTCGGCATACTACCGGGAACACTCCCAAGCCGTAGCCCGAAGGGCCAAGACTGATCATTTGGGCTTGGTTCCTCTGGAGTAAATCGCTTGAGCCAGCCGGATCCTGCTCAGGCAGAACCTGACAATTCAGATTTCGCGTCGTCATGGGCGTTAAGACCCTTCTGGTAATAGTACTGGCACAGCGCGCCACTACTTACGAACGCCCCAAACGTTGTGCATATAGGCATCACGCCCACGAAGGTACCCGGTGACCGCTCAGGGTTCGGTTTGGCTTCATCTGGCAGGCCCTCATAGATGCGAAAAAATTCCTCCCCGCCGGCAGGAGATACGCCGATCTCGACTCGCCAGCCGCATTCGTTTTCCAGTAACTCATTCAGCGCCTTCAACTCCACCGTGTTCATACCTATCCCCCACCTTCGCGCACCCCGACCGACAGCCCCCGGATCGCACGCATTTCCGATCTTTTAATCAGTATGAGCGTGGAGCGAAACGCTGCACAAGCGACGGCCAGAGCGTAGGTCAGGTATGAAAAAATGAAAAACGTAAATCTGGTTGAGGCCAGAATTTGCTGGGTTTCGTGGGAGCAAGGGGCGGCAGATTTGAGTCTTGCTCTCCGGGAAATTGAGGCTTTAATGTGTAGTTTGTTTTTTGCATTATCGAGTACACAGTGGGTGCTTGTAGAGTGTCTAGAAAATCTGGGACGACTCAATGAGGCACCCGTGAGTTACGAGCCCGCGGTGTATTCAACCCCCAACTACCCTACGCCCCCCTCGGAAACTATCTGGTATAAGCGTAGATTAAACCGAGATCGTTGTTTGCCATCAAACGCAGCAGCCGTGGCCTCCAGCCACGCAGCATTCGATGTTTTTTTTGCGACAAGGTTAGTTTGAAAAGTGCATCTATCAAACGACCAAAACCAAATCAAAAGCGACCAAAGACAGAACTGCTTCTTCCAAGTCACATCAATGTGCCTACTTGTGACAACCCTGGGTAGTTGTATATGTTACCGCTCATGCATTGCCTATGGCGCAGTAGCCTAGTGATATCAAGCGCCATCATTATGGGACGACACCCACCAAACTTTCGCCAGTGAGTAATGACATCGACACCTATGGGAGTTCAGAACATTATCGTCCCTGCATAGAAGTGACAGAGCGTTGACGGGTAGCAAACCCGCCAGCGGCCACATCTCGAGTTTTGTTTTAACTACACACCACCCTCCCACATCTTCTAATGAGCATCGAGTCGTTCATATCAGACCTGAGCCGTTCAAGACCGGAAACAATCACATCATAGAAATTCGGCGCCAGTTACAAGCTGGAGCTCGATTTTTAGTCTTACTGGAGATATATAATGCACGCAGCCGCTTTTACTCCCGAAAACTCAGCCATGCTGTTGATTGATCATCAAACAGGGACAATGGCTTGGACGCATTCGCACGACATTAACCTTGTGAAACAGAATGCCCTGAAACTCGCAAGAATCGCTCAAGCCCTAGGCCTTCCTACGGTACTGACGTCGAGCATGGAAGAAAATGTGCAGGGGCCTCTGATACCCGAACTCGAACAGCTATTGCCTGAGGCGTTTGCTGCCCGCATCAAACGACCAGGAATTGTTAACGCTATGCACCACAAGGGCTTCAACGACGCGGTCAAAGCGACTGGTCGCAAAAAGTTATTCGTGGCGGGGATCACCACTGAAATCTGCGTAACCTTTCCCGTGCTACAAATGCTGGAAGAAGGATATGAAGTGCAAGTATCGGCAGATGCATCGTCTTCTTACACTAAATATGGCAATAAACTCGCACTGCGCCGAATGGAGAACGCAGGCGCTATTATTACAACGGTAGACCAGATCATTTCGGAGTTGGCAATTGACTGGACAAGTCCGAATGGTCAAAAGCTGATGGCAATCTTGGGATACCAATAAAGCCTCCTCCTGTGCACCTGTTCACTCATAAAGCAATGAACGTAAATGCTATTTGATGTCATTCGGCCTTGTTAGCAGGATCGCGCTTATAAAAAAGCTCCCTTGCTTTGTGAACAGGCTCCTGATTATCAATGGCCCATTTGCCCAACAGCATGACTGCTTGCTTGAGAGAAAGCCCAAGTTCGGTGATCCTGTATTCGACGCTAGGCGGCACGGTGTCGTAGGCCGTGCGTGTTATTAGGCCGTCACGCTCAAGCCCGCGTAAGGTAAGCGTTAGAATACGCTGCGATATACCTCCGATCACTCGCTTCAGTTCATTGAAGCGATGGGGTGCATCGGCCAATCGCATAATGATCAAAACACTCCATTTGTCGCCAACGCGCGCCAGAGTTTCTCTGACACGCTGGCACTCGGCTGTATCTTGATGACACTCAACGGTGTCGTGATATGAATTTTCTGCAGTCACATTAATGTTCCCTGGTTACTTTTATGTGCCCTCTTGACGCTGAAGACACAGCTATTAAATATTGCCTTAAGTTACGAAACTATCCTTACAAAGGGCAAGTGTCCATGAGCGAGTTACCCCCAGATTCGACAACAGAAACGCCAATCAACTATGACCGCCTCATGCAAGCAAATCTCTCACGGGTTTTCAATGAGCGCGATCCACAACGGCGCATCGAGGCGATTCGCGAGCTTTATACTGAAGCGCCTGTGCTGTACGAGCCTCACGCGGCGATCAGCGGTCATGCTGGCATCTCCGATGCCGTGAGCAAGCTGCACTCCAGCTTGCCACCGCACTTTCGCTTTAGCTCGATTCGTCCGGCTGACGGTCACCATAACGTCGGACGCTTGAATTGGCGCTCCGGCCCGTCCCATGGCCCTGCCGCGATCACAGGTTTGGATATCGCTCACTTCGAGAAAGGTCGCATCCAATCCCTTTACGTTTTCCTAAACCCTCATGAGTCTTAAGTTGCCCTGGCAAGTCAGCTAACGCATCACTAAACGCCAATCTTTGAAAGGCATTGTGCGTAAGAGGCTCACCTACACAAATCTGTAAGCTCCGGGGCTTGGCCTCTGGATATCTATCGAGGCGCCAGCCGCAATAACAGTTTTGCGCCGCTGCCCTTCTCACTCGTCATCTTCTGAAAGCGCTAGATTGAGATCAACTTCCAGCTGGTCGACTAACGAGTTGATGCGGGCGAGAAGGAGGGAATCCACGCCCCTCAATCGATCCGCACGGTGATGGATGTCCATCGCCAAAAAATGCAGAACCCGAGATACCGCTAGATCCCCTTCGGATGGTTTGGCGCTGCCCCATGTAACCTGTGGGTTGCGAACCATCAGAGGGGTATTCCATTGTCAAGTCGGCCGATCAGCTCAAGGACCGCCCCGGAATCACCACCCATACCGAGTATCTCCAAAGGGGCCTGAGAGTTCAAACCCCGCAACGGCGAACTCAGGAATCTGCTTGCCGCCGGAACGTCGCCTTCAAACAGCTCACAGGATTCCTGCCAAACGGGGACCAACGCGTATAGGCGCTCGCTCTCACGTGAAGAGAAATGCCCTGTTCTCGCCCTCATCGACAACGTGTTGGGAGAGATACCCATGCATTTACCTAGCATTTGTCCATCCATAGACAGCATGTCTGCTAGAAAACTGAATGCACCATAAGGCATCTTGCTGCGAATGGAGTCGTGAAGGTCGCAACCTGGCGACGGCAGATACAATGTGGCCCAAATGTCCGTTTTCATGGATTCAATGGCCTGTCTCCACGCAGATCATTAACGATCGACTGAGGGTGACCAATTGATGTGATCAGCACATCGTACGCGCGCCCATTCCTCCCCTCCTAAAGTGCCGATCTGACCACAAACTTCGCATGTCGATAGCGATCGTTCCTGCGCCAGGTTTACCGCGTCTCGACAAACTGCATCGCCGCCCGAATAGTAAAAGCGCAACCCCCCAAATTTTTCCTTCACCTGTCGCACCTCTATGGGTGGCAGTTCGTGGTGGGTATCCAAATGATTTTTCAGCGTGCGGCATAGCTCGTCTATCAAATCCAGCCAGCCTGGCAAGCACCTAATTTCGCGAAGAGAAGCACTGGAAAAAAACTCCGGGTAACGATCACGCAAGATCGGGAATAGATTTTCAGTCATAGGATTCTTTGCTCATTTTCATACGCCGCCAGTGCCTGAACGGCCGGCCAACCTGCATGCTTTCTCGAGCCTCGGCCGCCCAGGATGAAGATCGTATTTTGGCTTTCGAAGATGCAGCCATCAAAGTCACGCTGATAACCACTAACGACGCTGGCGCCAGCGTGGAATGAGCCCGTACTGTCAAATACGGTCACTTGGGCATACAAGAGGGTTGGCTCAAGACCCTGTGCCTGAATTTTTTGCTCTATAGACGGTGGAACCATCACATCCAACAACATCCAATTTCGGACAACGCAAAAATTATTCTCTTTGAATGTTTCTCTAGCGAGCCTCACCAACTCGTCGTCACCGAGAGTCGAGCCTCCCAGGGTGCGCGCTGGCCCAAAAAGTAGATCACCCAGTAGCTGAGTGTCCGTTACGGTCGTTTTTTTCATTGCCACTCTAACCCGCGCTCCTCCTGTGATTGCCAGGCAGGAGCTGTTTTCACGATGTCCATTGCTAAGGCAGCACGATAGGCCCAATGAGCTTCTTTGGCTGCAAACCCACCATTCCCTGGTCAGTCAGTGATAGATGCGATTCATGTAAATGTTGCCTCCGCCCGGAGCCCAAGTGACCACCACGTACACACTTCCCGTCCGCGTCCGGAACAACGCGTAGCCGTCGACAAAGAGCATCTGTTTTACTCTGGACGTTCGCATGTTGATGCCGTCTCGAAATCGACCGGCAGCATCTCCAAAAATTGTGCCCATCAGAACTGGAGGACTATCAACAGCGGCCAGCAAATAACCGGTCACGGGTACACCGAAATCCTTCTCCATAGCGGTTGCGACAACAGTCGGAATGGTTGGTGGATGCTCAAGCTCACTCATGCCGTAATACGCCTGAAAGATAAGTTCTAGTGTCCGACGTACGTTGTTTTTTCCCTACTCCACTCTTCATTCAGCGCCCCCACACTCATCAAAATCAAAAGGTGCCAAGCCAGTGCACACCCCACGTGCGTTGCTGCTCAGTACGGCCTTCGACCACCCCGCGACTTCCCGCAAACGCACTCACGAAAGACTTAGCACTAGCGCTGGGTCGAAACCCGTTTGTTCATTGGGGTAACCCCTTGGATTTGAGACCACACGGCAACGGCCCAGAGTTACGTCAACCGCACGGTGCGTGTGACCGAAAATCCAAAGATCTGCCTTTTCAACAAGCGCATGCCAACGATTTGTGTACGCAGCACTGAGATGACCGTCGTGCTTGTCTCCCGATACCTCGGGCGTAGGCGCGTGATGCGTTACAACAACCGTGTTGCCTTCAAAGGCTTTATCCAACTCCTGAGCAAGCCAGTCGTGCGTGGCATGGTTTCGGCTAATCAGATCGGAGGGACGCAGCCGACGGAAGTTGTCACCAATGCGGATAAGACGAAAATCGTTCATCCAATCACTTGCGGTTTTCGCCGCAGCAACGACGTTTCCGCTCGCCGAAAAATCAGTCCAGGCCGTCGCGCACAGAAACCGCGTGCGCCCACAAACCCAAGTCTGGTTATCCATTACACGGACGTGTGCACTGGCTACGTCACGCATCTTGCGAAGCGTGTGATCAAGATGACCGCCATAGAATTCATGATTTCCTGGCACGTAAATCACTGGGCACAAGAAATGTTTACCAGCCCAAATCACACCTCTGGATTTACTGTTGATGTCACCCGCGAGAATGACGATGTCCGCACCGGTAGAGGGCGCCTCGAAGGAGGAAAAATCAGTGTGCAAATCCGAATAAATCTGGAGCTTCATGGCAGGCTTAACAACTTCGATTTGGCGTTATATTGATAACCAGCTCATCGACCCCCGACTTCTGGTTCCCCGTGTATCGAAAGAAAAAAGGGGGGGGCAGCGTGGACGGCATGCACCTACAGATCAGTCTCAACCTGGCAAACGTGAATCTGCGACAGCGGTATGGCTCAACATAAATCCCACAACAGGGACTATAGTCCATGGAACGGGATTGATCAATATGGCTTTATCCTCAGCTTTGGGGATTCGTCATGCCGTTGAGAGATCCGTTGGCAGCAGTTATCCACCTCGTCAGGTTAGCCCGCGGCCTCACACGAGAAGACTTTCAAGGTCAGTTGGACGCAAAGCACGTCTTCAAATTGGAAAACTCCAGGTCCAGCGTAACCCTCGACACCTTGGAAATGCTGGCCACTACCCTTGATGTTGATCCGTTGGCGCTCCTGGTCGTCGCCGCCAGCTTTGAAAATCACCAATCACCCGAAGACTTTCTGAAGTACCTCAACAAGGAAACGAAGAAGCTCAAAGACCTTGGTATCGTGGAAGAATTGCCTACGCAGTTTAAAGACGGAGTCCTGATCCCCCGCAAACCAGGCAAGCGCACTTCCAAGGAGAAGGTAGAGGCGGTGCTTCGATGCCGAGCCGAAGGAATGACTCAAAAGGAGGCTTCGGACACTGTCGGTATTCCGACCTCCACGGTTAACAGAATCTGGTGGCGTACTCGGGAGTAATTCGTTGTCTCGCCGCACTGTCGATGTAACACCCTGAGGGTGAATTCCAACAGCCCTTCTTTGGGTGTCGAATACCTCATTCATTTCCACAGCTAAATCCGCTGATCCGCTTGCGCATCAAGCGCACCCGAGGAGTTGGAGATAGCTGCTGGAATTCTTGCGCGTCGTCTAGATCTCGCCGAGAAATCATGAGTCGTACTTGGACCAGCCTAATCGCCCAATCCTGAAATCACGCAAAATGCCCCTGACCTGCGACTTATAAGGCTCGGTGTGAACAGCCCACGTTGACGCAGATCGGCAACTGCGTAAAAGGGGCCTGGAAGCTCGTTCGCGAGTGTTTGAAAGCCGGCAGGATCTTGCTTATGGAGTTCATACAGCTCAAGAAGCTGAGCCTTGTAGTCATAGCTCTGCCACACTTTTCGAATTCGAATGAAATGTCCATGGGTAGCGTTTGCAAATCGATCCTCAGCCAGCTTTTTCTTCGCAGCTGTACCCATCGCGGACAAGGTGTCGCCGCTTGACCCCACAACCCTACGGTCGCCTAAATTGCCCTAACCCAACCTTGGTACCGTGACGGACAATCGAAATCGCCTGCGCCAGCCGCATGCCCTAAGGCAAGCGGTGGTGGCGCGTCTAACCCGGCATGACAGTTTGAGGTTAAGCCACAATGATTGGCGGCAACCTCGTCATGGCAACGATCAATAGGGTTTCTCGTTAACAAGAATTTTCGGAGATTCGCTACGGTTCATCGCATCGATCAAAGAGTTGCATGAACGCTTCGCTCGTTAGCGGAGGCGAGAAAAAATTGCCCTGGCCAACCTCGTACCCCTGGTCCTTGAGAATGTCCCGCTGGATGGCGTATTCGATGCCTTCAGCCACCACCTGCAAGGAAAGCCCCCTACCAATTCCAATGACCGATTCGCTCAAGGCCCGGCAGGACGTATCGCGCTCCAGGTCATCGACAAAACTTTTGTCCAGCTTCAACTCACTAATAGGCAGATGCCGCAAATACCCCAAGCTGGAATAGCCCGTGCCAAAATCATCAATGGCCAGGCGCACGCCCAAGGCATGTAGATCCCGGATCGCTTTTTCGGTGCCCGAGCTATTAGACAGCATCACGCCTTCGGTAACTTCCACGCATAGGTCGCTGGGCTGCAAACCGTAGAGCTGTAGCTGGTTAGCAATCAGCTCTGCAAGGTTGAGGTTGCGAAAGTCGATAGGCGACAAGTTAATTGACAGAGAAGGGATTGCCATTCCTTGTTCACGCCATTTGGCTAGCTGCCCACAGGCCTTCTGCAAAACCCACTGGCTCAGCTCATTGATGAGGCCGCACTCTTCGGCGACGGGGACGAATTGCGTTGGTGAGATGTCGCCTAGAACAGAATGCGTCCAACGTGCCAGTGCTTCTACACCGACCAGCCGCCCGCTATTGAGATCAATCTGCGGTTGATAAAATAATTGAAGGCTATCGCTGACTATCGCGTTGCGTAATGCTGTTTCCAGCATCAACCGGTCTTGAGCGACCCGATTCATCTCTTCAACAAAAAAACTGAAACTACCACTCTTGCGCTTGGCCTGGCACATAGCGATGTCAGCACATTGCAGCAGAGCCTCCATATCGTCACCATCAGCAGGAAACAGGCTGACACCAACGCTCGCAGTGACGACGATAGAGGTGCCCGCGATTGTGACCGGCCAACTCAACATCGTCATCAGCCCCTTGAGATACGTCGTCACCTGCGTGGCATTCATTCGTGGCAGTACCAGCACAAACTCATCACCGGAGAGCCGCCCCACCAGATCAGAATCAGAAAGCGCGCTACGCAGTCGAAGCGCAGTAATTCTGAGTAATTCGTCCCCCGAAGCATGCCCCAGCGCATCATTGATTTGCTTGAAGCGATCCAGATTGATGAACAAGACGGCGAGCTCGGCCTGCTCACGAGCTACTTCGAAGATGCTGCGTTGTGCTTGGGCAAGCAAAAAGCTGCGGTTTGGCAAACCGGTCAACGCATCGTAAAAAGCCATTATTCGAAGGGACTGGCGCGCTTCCTCGCGCTCAAGAGCCAGCATACAAAGATGCATACCCGCGGTGACCAAGTGAATGTGCAGAGGGTCCGGCCCACGGCTTTCGCGGAAATAGAGAGCAAACGTCGCAGCGATTCGACCTGAGCCGTTGCGAACAGGCAATGACCAACAAGCACGCAATCCCGACTGTTGTGCCAGGTGTCGGTAGTCAGCCCAAAGTGGGTCAGTGTTGATGTCCATCACCAAAACCGGCTCGCCTCGGTAGGCTGCCGTTCCACAGGAACCGGCCCCGGGGCCGATTGATAACCCCTCAATGGCTCTGGTGTACTCCGAGGGCAGACCAGGGCTCGCCAGGGGATGCAGAATCCCGTCCTGATCCACACTCAGAACCGAAACAATGACTTCGGGGGCTAGGCGCTCAATCTCATGGCACAACAGGGTCAGAACACCCTCCAGAGATTCCTCTTTGAGCAATGCGCTTATGACTTTGCTTTGTAGCACCTCATGCAGCTTTGATTGGGTAATGTCGGTCAGCACGATCACAATATTTTCGATGTGGCCTTGAGCGTCGAACAAAGGTGTCGACGAGACATGCACCCAAAGCCGTTGACCATTGCGTTTGCTAACAAGCGCGCTGGACTCATAGGGCTCGCCACTGAGCACTCTTTGAAGTGCCGAATCCGTGAGTGACTCTGAGCCACCGTCCTTTACAAAAAACATCAAAGGAGAGCGCCCTAAAACCTCCTCACGAGGGTAGTCCAGCAACCGGACCAACCCATCATTTACATAGATAAGGATTGCATGGGAATCGACGATACAAATCGAAGAACTGGCGGTGTTGATCAGCATCGACAAAAACCGGTGCTCGATGTCTTGCGCACGTGTTTGGGTCACATCCTTCAGCACAGCCGCATACAGCGTTCGACCCTGAATATCAATTTTTGAGACTGACATGACAGCCCACCGCTCTTGGCCATCCTTGCGAACAATCCGCACATCCCGATGGATTTCCCCGACCCTTTTAGCGCCACCCTGCCCATTGTCACCAACGCCATCGACGTAATGCTTGCCCAGGACCTCAGGAACCAGAGCACGGGCATCCGTGCCGATCGCCTCATTACGCAGGCAGCCCAAAAACTGTTCGGCAGCCGCATTGAAAAACACAACGAGATTGCGATCATCCACCACGATCACCGCATCGATAACCTGCTCCAGGGTTTGCACGAAAAAATCTTGCGCGCCTATACCACTCGCCTGCTCGCCTCCTGAGTTCATCGTCGCCACTATTTCCTTGTCACCACCGCTTTTACTTCCTTAAAAGCTAGTGGGACGCCGAAAACCCCTCGTTTCTGGAGGGGCCTATTTCTAAGGAATAAATGATCTGGCTTTTGATGCTGAGCAGCCAGAGCCGCTACAACCTAAAGCATCATAAGAAAAATCGGTTAAAGCTCAGATTAGTCTGAACGTGCCAACTTACTATGAATATTATAAATACCATTGTATTAGCAAGAATATAACTCAGAAGAATGAAGTGATGTTACTTTGATATCATGCGAGTTCACCTACAAAAGGACGAACCGCTAAAATCTTAAGCTCATTACTTCTCATCCATTAAGTTAGCCGTATGAACATTTTCAGTCAGTCAAAATTCTCGATCAAACTTCTGGTCGCATTCGTTGTTTGTGCCCTGATCACACTTGCTGTAGGCGCTTTGGGAATGGTAGGAATCAGCCGTTTAGCCGCTGCGCTGTTGTTGACCTTTTCCAATAGCCTGGTTTCAGTGGGCGCCACCAACAAGACCACGGCCAGTCCAGAGCACGAGGCGTCACAGCACAGCTCGCTTAACCGATATGCCTAGGCCATGCCCTCACCGGCAGAAAACATTTTGTTACCCAATTACTGAAAGGCCTTTTGCGAGAGCCACTAGCTCATCAATGCCCATGCAAATCACCAGAAAGGCCGTCCCATACGCCCAAGGCGGCCACCCAACGCTTCAAAACTTACAGGTCAGCGTACCTGTATTACTTGAATTGATTCATATTCATAAACCGCACTATTTGTACCCACCCCCCATAGCCTCTAGCTTGTTCCCGAAGCAGATTTGCCCCTGCCAAAATAATTACAAAATGAGGTTAACAATGGCTGCGCTCTCCATCGAAATTCAAAAAAGCCACGTCTGTCTTCCAGTCACCCCCTCCTCCTCACTCAGTAAATTTTCGCGTATTCGGTTACCGTTACTTTGGACATGAAACGGGCACCCAATAACGCAGTGTGCGTCCTCTAATAAATCGCAGTAAGCACCGATACCAGTGGGCCATTCCAGCGTTTGGCTACGCGCAAAATCTGCCACCGCTAATAATTTAGATGACCAGAACAGCCATTGCCGAATGGGCTTATGGCTGCTTTGCAGCGAACATCAATGTGTGTTTTAACAATTTCCGGTGAATACCCGGATTAAGGAAGTGCAAAGCCAAGAACAAGCATACAAGGGCTTCGGCCATATTTTGCTCACAGCAATGCCAAGTCACGCCCAAAGGGCCCGTAGTCGACTTATAAGATAGGATATAACAATGAATAAAATATCGAAGTGGCATGTATTAGTAGGATGCTTTATCGCTTATTTTTTTGATGCAATTGAAATCGTTATGCTGTCGTTGTCGCTGCCGGTTATTCGGCAAGACATGGGGTTGAGCATCAACCAGGGTGGGCTTTTGGCGACTGCGACCCTTTTGGGTATTGGCGTCAGTAGCGTCATCGCTGGTTGGTATGCGGACTCCTTTGGGCGGAGGAAGGCGATGCTCACTTGCCTATTGGTTTTCGGCTCGCTCACTGCCGTCCTTTCCTTCGTAGAAAATTTCTACCTGTTCCTGGGTCTACGTTTTCTTTCGGGGCTGGGGCTGGGAGGCCTCTGGGGTATTGTTTCTGTCTACATCGTTGAAAGCTGGCCACCTCATCAGAGGGCTAGGGCCACTTCAATGGTGATCAGTGCATTTGCGATAGGCGCGATTGTTGCAGCATTAGTCGCCAAGTACATGCTACCTGAGTGGCGGACTATGTTTATGTATGCTGGCGGCATGGTGCTCATCCCGGTGGTATATATCTATTTCTTGGTACCCGAAACACCTGCGTGGAAAGAAGCGAAAGCGCAAAACACCTCGTTGAAGAAAAGCGGCTCGATTGCTGAAATTTTCTCTCCAACGTTAATCAAGTCGACCCTTTTGGGCACCACCGCGGCGAGTTTTGCATTGCTTGGCTACTGGGGGGCTAACACATGGCTTCCTACCTACCTTGTTCAAGAGCGCGGATTGAGCTTGAGTTCAATGGCGACCTTCATGGCGATATTGAACATTGGTAATTTTATCGGCATGAATTTCTTTGGGTACCTGGCGGACGTTATTGGCAAGCGAAAGGTCATCATCATTTCGCTCGTTTTGACCGCCAGTATGTTGCCGGTATACGTCTACGCCTCTAATGCAGACTCACTGCTTTGGCTGGGCGCCCTCTATGCCTTCAACATTGCATTTGCCAGCCTGTTCGGCGCGTTCTTTAGCGAACTGTATCCAACTCACGTTCGTACGCTGGGAGCAGGGTTTTGCTTCAACGCTGGACGCGGTCTCGCGGCGCTCGCCCCACTGCTGCTGAGTGGCATTGCGACCTATTACAGTTTGGCTGCAGGCTTGATGGTTTGTGCGGCGTTCTTCTTGATCTCGGCATGCTTTACCTACCTGATGCCGGATAAGCCCAAGGTTCTCGCGCAAGACGAGCACCTCCAATCCAATGCAGCGGGTGCTGCCGGCAGGTAAAGCAGCGCCAGTACAGCAGACCAATGCAGTTTTCATAAGGTTTGGTGGGGGCGGTGCAAACGTCCAGGGGTGGCGCATCCGCCCCTGGTAGCGTTGGGCCTCAATCGTTATGTAGCCCTACTTTGTTTTCTCATCGAATAGCCACTAAACATAAAGGCATTGTTTAGCGTAGTGAGTCTGGTCTTGTTCTCGCATGACTTCGATGCTGATATTGGGGCTGCTCGTGTGTGGAAAAAAGCGGCTGTATCACCGCCTGCAAGATCCTCTAAAACGGCATATCCCTGTATCAAGCGCCGGGCACCAGTTGCAGGATTTCCAACGGCATGCCCGCTATCGATTCCTGCGAAATCGCCACCTCGTCGCGCAACATTCTCTTCACGTGCTCTATCTCAGATTTTCCAAGCCATAAACGCGCATCAATTTGTGTCTCAAAATCTTTAGGTTTGTCGAGCTTTGCACCCACAATGCGACTCACCGTTTCAGGTGAAGGAACGATGATTGCTTTAGCTTTTGCAGTAAGGGTGTTCATCCAGCCTTGGGGGTCGTAGTCCGGAAAACTGATCATTTGCTCAATTCCGCTTAATGCAATCTTTACCGCTTTCGGGGTTATTTGGGGACTGCCACGAAAAAGCATGGGTAGGCACATGACCTCTTGTGGCCAGCGGTAATGGTGTAGCGCAAACATGACATGGAGGTTTTCGATCAGGAGTACTTGTTTAAGCCCATGGAGCTCGGCGGCTGGCACGCTCAGTGTGCCGCCTACAGGGTGCCGGTACGTTCCTGACGCAAGATCCAATTCGCCCGATAAGCTCGCCACCATCACAACGTGGTCCGCAATCGTTCCGCCACCGACTTTTTCATCTCTGGTGTTTTGAGCGCGCTTGAGTCGGTCACCTTCAAAAGCGTCCATACCCTCATCCAAGGGGTCGAACGTCATGTCTCTTTTCAACATCGCTCTTAATTCAACATGATCGGCGTCGCTCAGTTGCAATGCACTGCTGCCGATGAGTGTGCCAATGCCGTGTTCTGCGTTCAGCTGCTTCCACGTAGCATTAAGCTGGACTTTGCTGCTGTGCCGCCTCAATGCAACAGTCACAGTCTCGATGGATCGTTTGTTGGTCAACATGCGTCAATTAGGCCGTTTAGCCTGCTCCAGTATTAGATCAAGCACTCGTCGGTTCGCCGACGTCCGCGAGAAGGGCTCAAAGATGGGGTTGAGTCGGAAGAAAAGTTTCTTTCCCAGAGTTTTGCTCAAGGCGACCTGTAGCTGCACATAACCATCCAATGCGTACAGCCAAATACCCATGCTCACCCGGGGATCGCCATGGGTTTTCCAGAACTCGACAGCGGATTGAGGTTCTTTTGTCTCGCCCAGCATCTTCAACATGGCTTTCAAATAATCGCGAGCAAAAGGCTTCTCCATTTCCAGCGTTTCGCTGACTTGGGGCGGGACTGCTCGGGAACCGCGCGCTGGGGAAGGCTGGGGTGCGGGCAGTCTTGTTTTCGGCGCAGGTAGTGCACCGATCAGCAGTTCCAGCTCTTCGAGGCTTTCACCAGCCTGAAGATCGCAATAGACATGACCATAGAGAGGCATACAGGACGCACCGGCCCATTGGGCTCCGTCAGGTCTGTCAAGCAACGGTTCCAGGTCAATCGCATTGCCTGCCTGCAGGAACGTGTCCATCGCATGTGCCACCTGGCGCATCTTGTTGCGTTTTCGTACCGCGAGACTCAATCGATCCAGTCGGCCGATCATTTCATCAAGCGCCAGCCGATTCCTCGACACCGCCGAGAGAAGGCCCTCGATGAGCACGCGACGCAGCACACGATCGCTACGGGTGAGCTTCCCCAAGCCGACATGGGAGAAAAGTCTCAGCTTGTCGTCCAGCCGCTTCAAGCGGTTGATTGCGTTTTTGATCTCTCTCAACCGATCGGACAGTCGTGGCGAATATCCATACCCGCCTTCGATGAACGCGCGGGTTTGGCTGTGCTCATTGCGCAGGTGGTTGATCACTTGCCGGGAGGTGTGCATCAGCCTTTTCAGATGCTGCTCGGTCTCGCTGACGCGGTTGGCGGACTTAGCATCGTGATATGCCTCGCACAACTGTTCCATGACGATGAGGCTTTCTTCCAGATCCGGCGACACCCGCTCGAATCCCTGTATGGAAATCTGCGCGCCCACATCCAGCAGTAGGCTGCTCAGATGAAATAATTCACCGTCTTCTTCTACCAACCCCTTGGACATCATCCAGGAGATGCCTTTGGTCATCCGGTCCGGTGTAGGCACTCCTGTCTCGTCCGCGGATGCAAGCTCTTCGAGGAACGCTGCGTTCGCCTGCAGATGCTTACCCAGCTCTTCCCAATCCGCTGCTTTCACAGATTCAGGCCCCCTTGTTGATCGACACCCACGTCCGTATTCGCATTGATGTCCAGATCAATTTGATTGAACTCGATCAGCCAGGTCAGCAACATGTAGATGTACCCCATTTTGCCGGTAGCCACGAAATTCGCAGATTCGCTGCTGCGTTTCACGAGATACCCAGTATCTTCCAACGCGCGAAGAACAAGCGTCAGGCGATCCTTGATGGTTTTTGCATTCTTCGACTTGCTGAAAAATTCGTGTGCACTGAGATCCCACAACTGATCCCGATAGGTGATGTGGCCTTCTATGGCGTCCAGCAGGTCTGCGAAAGACACGACGTCCCCAGGAGCAAGACAAATATCGCTACGCCCTGCCCGGCTGATCAGTCGAATAAACTCAAGGCACGGTCGCAGTTGATCGCGTATGACTACCAGCTGATAGGATGCGGCATTACGGTCTGTGGGCTCTTTCAGATCGGCGTACCGGGCAAAATAGGTGTCAGGCGTCTCGACCTCGCCAATTGTGCCTAATGCGCGCCCCAGAGGCGCAAGAGCGGCAGCTATTTCTTGCGAAAACTCCGGCACTCTCATTTGCCGATGCAATTCAGGATAGGCGTACTGGCATATGAACCCGCCGCCAAGCAGTACCTCTAAAACTTCTCTGATGGGCGTCACAATGCAAACTCCTCTTCGTCTGGCGCCAGCGCCTCGTTCAGATCATCCAGTTCGTCATCCCCCTCCTCAGCGTACTCCTTGACGATAATGGCGCCGGTATCAGCACGGCGTTCCAGGGTGTATCGGTTGGCAAACTGACGCAGCAGCTCCGGCGCGCCGCCCGGAAAGCAAGCCAGCATGGAAAGACCACGTTCATTGAAGTAATTGACCAATGCGACGTAGTTTTCAGCGGACAGCTCCAATGCTTCATCGATGGGAATGGACATGTGAAAGTCTGCATCCTGGCGCAACAGCTCAAACAAGGAGACATAGATCATCGCTACGATGATTTTTGTCAGCCCGGTGCTGCTCAGACCGATGAGGTCAGCGTTGTTGGTCGCGACCTTGAGCCGACCTTGATCGTTGCAAGAGACGCTGACGTCAAAGCAATCTGAAAGGTTCGAAGAGAAGGCGCCCTCCGTGATCTGTCGAGCGATGCTGCGTAGTGCGTCCATGAAGGCATCTGTAGGCAACTGTGTGTCGTTCACGCCTGTCCAGCGGCGATACTGCGTTTCGTAGTTGGACAGATCATCCCAGAATGTCAGGCTGTGAATTCGCGAGGTGACCTTGAATTCAAACTGACGGATTTGCTCGAAGGAACCGAGAACCTCACCAGCTTTTTCGGTCGCATCGCGCCCGAGCTTTTGAATGCTTTTGTGCAGTTGCTGAAGCTTGGCACGACTGTCGCAGAGCTCGTCGGAAAGATTCTTGGCCTGGATGATCAACTTGAGTTTCTGATCGGGGTGCGACACCTCGATGTACTCATACAAATGAGGCGCCGCGTCCAGCCAGGCGAATTCAGGTTCGTGCGCCGAATTGCTCGCCTGGGCGACGATCTGTTCGATGGCGGCGCCTTGTGGAGTGTGCAGCAACGAATCTTCACGGAATCGCGCACGCACAACCCGATAAAGATTGCTCCCTTGTCGCTGGAAATCGTTACGCCGACGTATTAGCCCATTGACCTCGACCTCGATGTCCGCCGCAATGAGATTGGGGTTCCATGCGCTCGTTTCTGCAGGCTCATAGGACATCAGTAGATGAAGGATATTACGCAAAGTCCGCAGTTGGTCAGTATCGTCCCCACCTTCCTTTACCAGCTTGCTGCGGCGACTAATGAGCTTGCCCTGCGCCTCTTTGATTTCCAGGTCATGTTCGTTGATGAGCCGGTTTTGGCGATCCAGATCACCTTGCAGGAGATTTTTCTGTTCGATGCGTTGCGTGAGTTGCGGATAAATCTCTGACGCCCAATGTCGATAACTTTCAATGACCGAACGTTGGGCCGCTATTTCATTGATTTCCGATTTCAACGTCTCGATTTCTGCCGCCAGCCGCTGGTTCACACGGTCGTCGATACCGGCGTCCTGCAATCGAGCGGCCAATTCATCGTTGATCTCACGCAACTGTACTGTCAAAGTTTCGGAGATCCGGGCAAGCGATGCATCGCGTGCAGCCTGCACTCTGCTGATCTCCAGTTTTAAATTGTGCTTCGCCTGCTCAGACGCTGATGTCAATTCCTCCAGATAACGTTTGTGCTCATTCTTGAGTGCATCAAGCCGCTCATTAATGACGCCGAATCGTTCGCTGGCTTCTTGCACCAGTTGGGTCTGCAACTCGACTTGAAGTGAGTGGTTTTCCAGTGCGCGCGACTGCAGTCCTTCATAAACGCTCTGGCGAGAAACCAGTTCGGCATGAGCATGTCGCTCATCGTTTCGGGCCAATGTCAGCGTTGCTGACTGGGCTCTGATGCGCTCTTCCAGATTGCGTGTCCGCCTGCGTACGCTTTCAATTTCATTATTTAAGGAGTCGATCCGCGAACTTAACGATGCAATTTCATTTTCAATCTCGCTCACGCTCGCGATGGTCGTAGCGGGAAGCACATTAAGGGACAGCTCAACACCATACAGGCTGTTTTGTACGACGTTGAGCAGCGCAGGATTGAGGTCGGTACGCATCAAGATGTCGGCCGGTACCAGGCGCGCAATATTGCTCGACCAATCTGGATGATGTCGGCGTAGAAACCCGAGGAGGGTTTCGGCGCTGGCATTTAGCTGGGTCTTGAACTTCTCCCGGTCTTCCTGCAAGAGTCCGATCTGGTTCTGAATGCCTTGAAATTCAGTGGCCAGTTTCTCTTGCTCTGCGTGCAGCGCTTGCTCAGCATCTTCGAGCGAACCGATTCCGCGCTGGTGTTCGTTCAATATCGCGAGCTGCTCATCAATCTCCTGCCTTGCCTGGTTCAGCAGCGCCTGATCTGCCGGCAACACCGAGATCGACTGCAGATGGGTCAGAGTGCTCATCTCCTGCACGCGTTGCGTGAGAGCGGCTTGCAGCTGGAGCTGCTGTTTGTCCATTTCGGACGACTGCTGATCTCGTGCCTTTTCGTAAAGATCAGATTGACGCGCATCAAACTCATCTTTGCGCAGTTGAAGAAGGTTAATGGAGGCCTCACTTTGTGAGCGCGTCGTCTCCCGCTGAGCTTGGGCAGCTTCTTCAGCCAGCTTGGCCGATTGCTCATAAACTCGACGTATATCGAGTCCGTCGCGACTGAGCTGATCGAGATGGTTTTGCTTCAGATCGCGCTGACTTTGCATTTCCGGTAAGCGATCAAGACGCTCCAACAAGGTGGCCATGCGTTTACCAGCAAATTCATCCCGCTGGGTTTCAACCTTCAAAATCCACTTATGTTCGGTTTCCAGCGAACCCTCTATATCGATCCGCTTATGAACGAGCGTGGAACGTTTTCCACGACTGACCTCCTCCAGTGCGGTTTGCTCGAGACTAATAGCCGTCAAGGCTTCATCGCGCTCTATCTCGCGTTTTTTTAAATGATCTTCCAAGTGCATGGCTTTGCGTTTTTGCAGACAAAGCTGCCGGACAGCTGCATTGATTTCCAGACGAACCTGATTCATTTGTTGAATAGTCGGCTTAAGAGCGTCCATCAACAGATAGCCCGCGCGGTTGTCGATGACATTTTTGAAAGGCTGGGCATTGAGCATCAACAAGGTGCGGCTCGGATCAGCATTCTCTTGCTGAAGGATTTCCGCCATTGTCGCCTTCATCGTATCGAATGTGCCGCCGCTCTCCAGAAGTGCGAGCGTCACGTTGTCGATCCCATTGAAATCCTTGCGTCGGGGCGCCAGTGAGTACTGTGGACGAAGCGCGGTGATCATCTTGCGCCGCGCGGGGTCCTTCACATCCTCTAGGTGAGCAGTCCCGCTGTTGAACTGAATGATCCGCCGGTAATGAATCGGCTGCAGTTCGGGTGAGCACTGCGCGCCTTGGGCGGCAAGATGACGATTCAGCTCGCCAGGCAGCACCAGCTCTCCGGCGTCGTAATCGCGATAAAGCAGCTCAGGACGCCAGGCCGCGTCGATCAGCCTGTATGCGTAACCTTCCCCACTGCGATGCATGATCGCGCAACGAGCAGCGTTCATGTAATTGGTGTATTCAAACACGATGAAGCTGGAGAGATTGGGTAGGTACCAGTTGGCAAAGCTCTCCCGGTTGCTGCTCGCTTTCACCAATCGACCCGGTGCTGCGCCGTAGAACACCGGAATCAGCTTCATGAACGAAGATTTGCCGATACCGTTTGTGCCAGTGACGCTGGTATTACCGTTCATGGCGAGCTCAGCCTTGGCGCCTGCACAAAGCGAGTCAATCAAAATGATTCTTGTGAGCTGAGACATTGTTTTCCCCAAAATTGAAATGACTTCTGAACCTGAATCCGCTCTACCGTCGATGGGTAATCACCAAGTTCGCACCTAACTCAGTACACGTTTCGTTATCAGAGGCTTGATCTCGCAGCAGACGTCGAGGCCTTACACCGCCTTTCGCATGCTTGCGCCTGAAATCAACGGTATGTAAAGTCAATCGACATATCTAGAGTGTTTACCTGTACAGGTAAACTTTTCATGCAGATGAGGTTTCAATGAAGCGTAGGCAAACAATCGAATCTGTACGTTGGGATTTAGCGCTGCGCTACCGATTGATTGAAACGGTGGCATGGTGGGAAGGTCGTTTGACCACGAACCATCTCATGCAGAGTTTCGGTATTAGTCGGCAACAGGCGTCCAAGGACATCAACACCTACATCAACGAGCATGCGCCCAAAAACCTGTCATACGATAAGCGCCTGAAAGGCTATGTACCTACGCGCAGCTTCGTCCCGCTGTTCATTTCCGACAGCGCTAATGCTTATCTGCAACTGCTGAACCAAAACCACGAACGTGCTCCGCATATCGAGGGATTGAGCCTTGCGTACGCGCACATAGAAGTCTTGGATGTACCGGATCGGTCAATCAGGCCAGAAGTGCTACGTCCACTGCTCAAGGCTTGTCGCGAGCGATTGAGATTTGAGGTCGATTACGTGTCTTTCAGGACACCAGCTGGCGAAACACGCCTGATCGCGCCTCACACGCTGATCTACACCGGGATGCGCTGGCATGTGAGGGCTTACTGCGAAAAAAACCGCGAATATCGTGATTTTGTGCTCAGCCGCTTTCGGGGTGTCCCTGAACTCATGAATGAGCCGTCAGAACACAGCCGCGAGCTGGATGGAGGTTGGAATACGTCAATGACCGTCATCCTTGAACCTGACTCTCGCCTCAAGCCTGAGCAGCGAGAAATTCTGGCCGCGGATTACGGCATGCAGAACGGCCAGCTCGAGATTCGAACACGCGGTGCTTTGGTGCAGTACGTGTTACAGAGATACCAGATCGATGCGACCAAGGTGCATGCCAAGCCGAGTGCACAGCAACTGGTCGTGGCCAACCTCGAAGAGCTTCAGCCCTGGTTGTATTAGTCGGCGTAGCCAGGGCTTCGGGCTGGTAAAACTTGAGAAAAAATTGCTGTGATCAACGAAAAGCATCGAGTGACGCATCGCTGCCGTTGGGCATTCATGTGTAAACAAAACGCACAGGTTTGCTCAACCCCTTGTGATGGATCCTGCTCCCTGTTGGACTCAGCACTCACCCAGGCTAGAAAACTTTGTTGAATGTCTGTAGGCGCTCTCGTTTAAATATCCGACTTCCAGCAGTAGCCTAGCGACGCATCAGCGCACTGATCCTGCGTCCGTCCCCAGGTAACGACGGCTTGTGGAAAACACCTATCGTCCAGTGCTGTTTCACGACATCGCTGCGGAAGCATTTTTCTCATTGGTTCTACCCCACACATCAGCAGCACGCCTAAGCACAGCGACGGCAACACTTACCCTTATGTCGCATCGGATGTGTCGAGCTTCGCATCCCGCGTACACACATCAGCAACGCAAAGCGACCAGCGAGGGGCGAATTGCGGGCTTCAACAAACGTTTTGCAGCCTTTAGCGCACGCTAAGGGTCCTGATGGATGACTTTCTTCAACTGCCAATCAGCAATCTCTAGCAGCCCTCTGATTCAAGGGGCTGCTTTTTTTGGCCGTCGACAGTGCTTGAGGCCAATAGCGGATTCCACGCTTGGGTCCTGCTGGGATGTTCAGTTGTGCAGGAACCTTGAAACCAATTTTAAAGACATTGAAGCAGTCGGTGCTTAGATCACGGTCGTTGATGGCGCTGATGCAAATTGAGCCGCCAGAGTCGCCCGACATTCCATCGGCTCCATTGAGCCAAAACACGTCCGACGGTGGTTGTTCGTCACCATGCTGCAGGAATGTTCAAGGCCTATTTAGCATTGATGAAAAGCTCTAAAGGGCCTGGGCAAACGTCTCACTATTCATTCGACGGATAGCGCATTCCAACATCTGCTTCAGCGTACCCAGCATGATGTTGTAGGGGTCAGCCACCTGCTCCAGTTCATGTCGCTGCCAATCATAGAAAGTTCGCAACCACCTCCTTTCAAAATCGCCATTAAAATCCGTCCTACTGAAACGAACAGGGCATAACGAACTTCTGAGGGAGTCAGTGTCAAGCTTGAAAAGATGTTTTTTATAGTCCATCCGTAAAGCATTGGTCTTGGCGAATAGCTCGCCACTGTCATGTTTCACGAACGGTATCCGATGGACATTTGTAACCTGATCTCCAAAGGTAATCGAGTAGGACAATATTTCACCAGTGACTCCGTTCACTTGCAAACACACGATCATGGCGTAGTTCGCATATTCGCCGGGCAAATGGACACGAAATGTCGGGCGCCAGTACCACGCAAACACATATTTCATTATTTTGGCCTCCAGCAGCGAGGAATATCAGCAAGCATTGAAATGTTAAGGCTTCTACTTTCATAACGACGAAGCTCGTCGCCGAGCAACGTGAGTAGGTTGAAATGCCTCTCCATCAGCTCCCAGATCACCCGCGCTCGAGCTGGTGTAAAAAACCCTTCGGAACTGGTCGATCTCCCCTCTTCTTCTGTAATCCATCCCAGCAGCAGCCCACTGAGGTAAAGTGCGCAAACTCTTGCAATAGACGTTGCGCGATAAATCTCTTGGTAAAAATTCAGATAGAAAGCATCACGGTGATAGACGTTCGGTCCGCCCCAATCTAAAAGCGCAATTTTAGGAAAGGCATAATGCAAGCAAGGCATCATGACCGCTCGCATGAGAGACAACATGAATCCATCAATCAGAGCTCGCTCCGTACGATCAGGTGCGCTTGCACGAAGAGCATCAATGCGTCGTTGCACGTCAAAAGCGAAGGCATTACGAAGCGGCCAGGCATTGCAAATGAGTGAGTGGCGATCCTTGGCATATGATGAATCCCAATACCAGGTAAACGCGCGCACTGGGTGATCAAACGCCAGCGCGATTGAAACGGGCGCGTCTAGTAGTGGAACGGCATGCACGCTACACATGGGTTGCGCAAGATGCCGCCAGTCTGACTTCCATGCAGGCAACCCTGTCGCTTGCACGCTCTGCGCAAGGCATTGGTAACAGAAGGCTCGTCGATACCGCAAAGGCGTGTAGGGGCGCTCAAAAGCAGGAAATTGGTTTTCGAACCATTGGCGAGGAACGCCTAGGATTTGGGTGCAGTTGTCTACCCAATCGTTGGGGGCCACTTCGTCGGGGTCAAAAAATCTGATCCCGGATGAATCAGGGGCATCACGCTGTTCAATTCCGCGAGCATCCGAAACATACATTGGATGATCGAATATGGGCCCATTGATTTGCAGATTAAACCGATAACTCCAGGACGACAGGCTTTCTCCAGCAATGGGTTTGCTGATTCCCAACCGCTCCAGACGTCGCGCGCCTTGAAGCAGGATGGCTGCATTGTCATTTTGCATTGACTCAACCGTACACGACACGTTGCACCTCCCATTTCAAATCTTCCATGGCCAGCGCCCCAAGCCTCTTAGTCGGCAAATGGTCGCGAAGAAGCGCTGCGCAATAGAGCAATTCGAGCATTGACATCGCTAGTGCAATTTCAAGTGGAGCAATTGCTGTCGTGATTAGATCCTCGCCCTGTCCCCGGATGTTCAGACCGTATCGAGAATCGGCCCAGTGACAAAACTGATCTTTCAGGTCGACCCAGTTTTGGGTCGTCAGCGTGCCGCTTAGAGAAATATCAGCCGTTTGAACGGCTTTAATTTTGCAGAACAGGTTTTGTAGAGGGACCCGGCGCGTTGAAAATATGACCTGCATCCCAGCGGCACTCATGGCGAATTTGCACATGTCGTCAATTAGATTTCCCAGTGAATCTCTTTCGTTAATGATGATTTCTGCGTCATCAATAACAATTGTCCTGCGGTTGGTCAGCTTTACGTATTCAACCAGACTCTTCGGAACCTGTTTAAGCCATCCATATTCGCTGGTAGGAAAAACCATCTGTTGAACCCGATCTACCAGATTCACACGGCTTAAGAATATGTCGTGCCGAACAACAATCACCGTCGTTGAGTGAGTGGCGACAAACGCGTCCAATAAACTGGTGATGCCAGCTCCAGTCGGACCTCGCACCATAACGACAGCGCCTGCTGTTGACTTGGATATGGAATCAAGCGCGTCATGCGCTTGATTCCATGAGTCCCAGCGAAACTGGAAGCCATGACGGCCTTCCAGTACGCTGCGAGCGATATCGCGACGTGCATCCGAATTCACGCTGCGCCAGCCTCGTCTGCGTCTTCCGGACCAGAGATCGAAAGCGCGTAGTTGAAGTTGGCCATGATCTCTTCGATGTTATCGAGATGGCGATGATTGATGTGCTCTGAGCCATCCAGGATGCTGGCCATAGCGGAGGCCTGGATAATCTTGACGACATTGTCCATAAGGCCACCACCCTTCTCCATGATCTTCAAAAACAGCATTTGATCATTGAAATTCGTCGGTTTCTTCAACGGCAAATGAAGGATATAAGTCGCCACAAAGCTGCGAAACTCGGGGCCGTTGTCCCAGCCAGACAGCGACACCACCGGATAACGCCGCTCCAATTGCGGATCGCGGCGAAGCACCTTTGCAGCATCCGGAATCCCAAAGGCAAAAACTGATAAGCCGTAGGTCGAGCCCGAAAGATTTTTCAGCAGCGACAAGTTGATTCGTTGCTGGACTTCAGTCAGTGTCAACGCATCATGGACTTCGTCGATCACAATACCTCTGATGTTCTCCGTACGAATTTTGTACTGCATCTCAGGGGTGATGTTGTCGCCTTGTCGAGCCCTTCGCCCGACTCCAAGCCCCATCTCACTCAGAATAAGATCGCGAAGCGAGTATCCATTCGGGCTTTGGTGCATGGTGACGAAGATCATCTTGTTTTCGGAAGTTTGATTATCCATTTTCATTTTATCGATCAAAGCCGATTTCCCTCCGCCTGGAGGCGCAATGATCAACATGCTGGGCGCATTAATCTTGTTCCTTGTTTTCATGGCCATCTGCACCCTCAAGAGGATTTTTTGTGCATTCGGATGATGAACCCAGAAATCATTGGCACACGCCAAGAGTCTATCTTCATCAGACTTATCAAAGTGCTGTAATGCCGAAATGTGGACGTGCGGGTACTTTGACATAAAAATGCCTCATGTTTTAACGTTAAGAATCTGTTCAGACGAACAGGGCTTTCAATCTATGCAAACGTGTATGCACGTGGGTGATGCACCGCGTGTATCTAATGCTAATTAGATTCATGCAACAGATCGAATGAGAGGATGCCGCCCCATCGCTTGATGGATGAAGGGCGAATAGTGCGACTAACGGGTGTTACTGTCATAGATAACCAGTGGTGCATCATCGAAATCAACAGTGGTTTCGGATGGAAACAATTTGCTAATGTTGTACACGTTGGACGCCTCTTTTTTTTGGCCTTTCGGATTTGATTTTGTCGTTGTGGTCGCTCCTGGTTTCAGGGACGTATTGAGGTCTTTGTGAATGGGAGCTTTTTTATGAGTAGACGCTTGTTCTTTGTAGTCCTCCTTACCCTTTTCCGCTTTCCTTTTGCGTTTCTCCTGAGTGGTAAGTTTCACCTCTGCTTTTTTGACCTTGTGCGTTTCACCGAATGACTGCGCTCCTGCCTTGGTCATCGTGCCGTCTCGGTCCCTTTTTTGCTGCCGTTGCCAACGGTATGTTTCAAAATCGGCGCTTTTATTAAAGTTGTTCCTCAAACACGGAATCTTCGTCCAGATGCCATCCAGCTTTACATAGATGAAGCTGATGTCGTACGGATCGTACTTGACCTGCACCTTTTCACGGACTCGACTCTTGATCGCTGAGCTGAAGTAGAACCTGCGAAACAGCTCAATGCCTTCAGGAACAATCTGTTTGTCATGGATCTCGGGATAAAACCGGTACTTGAACTCCTCGTGCTGCGCCACATCAAGCAACCTGGGACCAGCATGTTTCGCGAAATACCCGGTAAACGCTTCATCCGGGGTTTTGCCTAACGCCGAATGCTTGGTGTGGTGATAGGCATGGAATTGATAACAAAGGATCTCCCGCAGGCCTGTCAGCGTGATGCCTGCGCGCTTCGCGCTCCTAAGATGTTTGCGCTGGACAGTGTTCGATCCCGTACTGCCAGGCAGCCCGTGAATCGTATTCAGCATCAGCTTCCCAATCAGACTTTCAATGTGACCCCCTTGATGCTTTTTGGGGATATCACGGTGCTGAACGTCGATTTCAAACTCCTTGGCGTTCAGAACAAAGACATCGGAGATAAACTCCTTCGCGTTGTCGGTATGAATGACTTCGGGTAAGCCGTACATCGGCAGCAAATGCGCAGGGAGTCCCAGCTTCGCGAGAAACTGATCCTTGGGCAAAACGCAGCTTTCCATCAGCATGGCCACCGAGACGGCACTTGGCGGCAGGAACGACAGATAAAACCCCAGAACCACACGGGTGTGTAGATCCACAGCGAGGCTGATCCATGGTCGCCCGATGATGACGCTACGATCGTTTTCATCCACGACGAGTAGATCAACAACGGTATGGTCGAACTGCACCCACTCCAGAGGTCTGGTAGTGACCTTGTACCCTGCCCTGGCCTCGTACCGTTGCTTGGTCTGGTCAGTGGAGTGCGACATGGCGTAAAGCAAAGCCTCGCCTTTGGAATAAATCCAACGTTTGACAGTGTGGTAGCTGGGTCGCAGCATCCTCCTGTTGTCCGCCTGCGTCTGACAAGCTTTCCAAACAACTGAGATCTTCTTCGAATCCGGCCAGTGCTCTAAAAACATCTCTTCGATGAGTTTTAGCACCTCTGAATTTGCCACCATCAGGCCGTCTTTACGTCCCGGGCTGTCGGTTACGATTGTCCGGTAGCTGGTAGAACCTTCCATGCGTCTAAGCAGCTGGTAAAACACTGTTTTCTGTACACCAAGCATGCTCATTGCTTTCTTGGCATTCAGATGGCCAGATTTATAGTCCTTTAAGATTGCATACCGTGTTGCGGCCAACTTGTGCCGCCCTACTTCGCTAACGGTACTCTTTGAGCTCAATGTCGCCTTGGCCCGCGAAATGTGTTCCTCAGTGATGTTTTTCATTGATGATTGTCCGTAAAGAATGAAGTCCCTCCTGCGCGGCGCGTTTGTTTCCCGCACGACGCCGTCATGCTGGACTTTGATCTATTGCATTAGGCTGTTAAAGAGCGGTTGTTCTTCGCTTCGATTGCATCGAAGCAAAATCAGTAAATCTCATCCGATCCAAGTTCGCAACTGGCCGGCCAAAAGCACTAACAGCCGAAGAAATAAATAGTAAATCTGATTTGGAGTTAGATTATTTTTAAACAGAAAACAGTCTAGATCGCGGCTTCTAGAAATTCGGAGGCACTTTATTTCTAATTTTATTCAGGCTTCAATTTTTGGCTTAATCGCTTACGATTACAACTTCCGATTTGCCTGATTGAAGCATCACATTCAAACTCGACTTGAAACAATCAATATTTTCGATAAAAAAACTTGAAATTTCGTTTTGAAACCGGACTTGTCGGGCGAGATGTTTGAATAATATATATATTGATGTTTGCAGTGATTCTGAAGTATCGAATTATAGTTATATTGGTACAACACCAAACGGAATTGAACCACGCGCCTCGGAGGCACGCTACCTGGCGTACCACCGAACTGAGGCCACTTACCTGCTGAAAGTATTCTTTGGAGTCACAGAGCAGGCGACGGCGTTGCCGCCGAAGAGACGATCTCCCCTGGGGTGGGGCTATGCGTGCCTGCGGCGGGACAGATAAACACATTAGGAGCTGCTGAAGCCCAATGAATCTGCGGACATCAGCCTCTCAATGCCTCGAAGGACGGTTACTGCTGCAATCGCAGTCGAGCTGGGTAGCAGTTTCAAGCTCAGCACGATAGAAAGGAACCTGGGCCTGGATCAAGTTGCACTGAATTTCAACCGCCCTTGGCTGCATTCGCACTCTTGAGGGACGGCTGCAGCACTGCATGCTCGCGGTGATAACGCTCAAATGCCAGTGCGACGTCTTCATCCACCAACTGCAGAGACTCTCCGCTACCGGTGGTTTCCAACGTCGATAGATCAACCCCATGCTCCGTACAGAAGTCTTTCAGTAAGCGCCAGAAAGGACGAGCGTGATCGATATGTAAGTCTCGGCGGCGCTCAACACGCAGACCACTGAGCTTGCACTCCACAGGCAGTGTAATGGACTCTCTGTATTGCTTGAGCTGAGGCTGGACAGCGAATCGTAATGCCTCACAGACCTTTCCATGCGCAGACTGCATGACGCCCGAAATGCACCGCTTGTAAGAAAACGGCTCCTCACTTCCATCCGTTCGAACAATATGAATGCCTTGGCCTGCACCGCGCGCATTGCGGACAATTTTAAAATGATCGATACCAAGACCAATTTTTCTGTCTGCATTTGGATGCATCGCAATGAGCAAGCGAAGTTTGCGATCCGCTCCCTCATGGCTGACGCGTCCTTGGGGGCGTCCTGTAGAAACGCCTTGAGCTTGTCCAGCAAGTCCTGCTTTGATTTGTACCCAAAATGCCCGAGCCAGAACATCCTTTTCTCCTCAGCTATCCGTAGAGAGCTCTCACGTTGAGCTGACTTTCATCAAACTCGAGTGGACAGTAAGCCCCTCCACCTGCCCCACCTTTGATGGATTTCTACATCCGTTTTTTGGCCATACGCGTCTCGTATACCCCGGACGGAAAACCAAACACGTGATAAATTGATGGCAATGTGTCATCGCCAAACAGGGGCCGTCAAGGTTGCCGTGGGCGCGATATCAGGGCGCGTTTAGCAGGCTTGCTGCGTTAAAGCGCAGAGCGGTTTGACGAAATATTGCCTACCAATGAGTTTCGATGGATCGCTATGTGTCTGTTCGCCAACAGGCCAATAGTGAGACAGGTTTCGCAACCTAGGTAAGCGTCTTTACAGGATTAACCACGCCTAATGCCATCCGACTTCCCAGGACTTCTTTCAAAGATATGAAGACATCCAAGCGCGTCTTTCCACCCGGGCGAGAAGACTTTGCGAAAGATCCATTGGGTTACAGCTCATTGGCGCACATCAAATGGGCTGTCGCATGTGAGCGTGCCGGTTACTCGATAGATCCAGCAGTGCCGGCGACCAGCGAACACCTTAAGAATCCAATTCTCTGGTTGTCGCAGGCCAACGCGATGTCGGAAGCGGCTTATGCGGTACTCATGACTGAGCAAGGGTTTGAGTCGATGCCATTTTCGATACGCGCATCTTCAGAAAGCCAATATTGCGCCATCGCTCTCATGCTGGTGGGTTACAGCCTGGAGATCTGTCTCAAAGGGATGATCATCATGAGGGAAGGTATTGAGGGCTATGTTGCGATCGAGAAAAAAACTCGTCACCACCGACTCCATGACCTGGCGGCATTCGTGCCTGATCTGTCGAAAAAAGATAACGCCATATTGATTGGACTTACCCATTTCGTAACCTGGGCCGGTCGGTACCCTGATCCCGGCTCCGGAAGGGAAGCTGACACTGAAAAGGTTTTCGATCTGGCAGAACAGCACAAAATCACTGCGGGAGACGTTTTTAGTTTGTCAGCGCGAATCATGCGGCATGCCGCAACGATCGCTGACCATCTTTAAGCTTGGCAAAACTATTCGAGGTATCCATCTGTTGCATGGAAGCTCAAATTTTTTATAGGAGTCAGTGATGGGCGAATGGTCAAAAAAACTCGGTGAGCACGGTGAAGACGTCGTTGCCGCTTTCATGAACATGATTGGCTGGAAAGCACCTCTGACGGGCATCGACCTTGATTGCTACCGAGGGCACGAACACAGTCAAGGAACCGCTCCTCGACGATCTCACGGCGTGGACTTCCTGTTTCCCTGTGTATCACCTTTGGAAGACGAGGTGCTGAAACACCTGCTCGTGTCCTCGAAGTACAGCAGCAATGCGTACCCGGCCTCGCCTGCGAATAAATTCAAAGACTATTTTCTAGACCTCGCAATGGCGTTGGAGTGCTACCGACGCTCCGCTCAGAAGAAGATGATCAACTCAGGCTATCAGGGCATAAGCGCCGAGCAGATTGCCGGCGTGCTGTTCTGGATCAATGACAAAGATCCCTCTGACATGGATGTAGTAAGAAAAATTGCGGCTAGCAAAGGTATCGACGATCTCAATTACAACACGATCTATGTGGTGGACAATTACCGGGCGAGCTTTCTCTACGAGAGCATCACCTACACGCGGTCTCGGTACGGCAGTGAGAACGTAAGGTTTCTTTACCCCTCAACGGGAAGAAATATCAGCCCCTCCACCCGCATGACTTCAGGCACGGTTTTGCCACCTGAGTACCTGAACAGCGGCATCGTCCCGTTCGTCGTTCAACAGAACGGAGTGAAAAGCCTCACCATTTGTTGCCAGGACAACTTCAGCTCAGAAGCCCTGAGCCGTCTCGTTGGCTTCAGCATTTCCATAGGGTCGGAGTTTCCAGGAAAAATCGAAATTTCCTTCGCGGATTACAGCTTTGCCAAACATGAACAGGATGTCGGAATGGTCAAAGCAATGATCAGCAACAAGGAGGTCGCACAGACGGTTGAGGTCACTCGTTACTCTCAGGATTTCCGGAGTATTTCTCAATGACGACAGAGAATTTCGCAGCCGTCCTCCCCCAAGGTGAGGCGCTTCGCACCTACCTGATTCAGCCCCATATCTCAAAAGGCGACATCAAAAACGTCTTGCGTGAACGGGGCGTCTTTACCTGCGCACAGGACAAAGAGCAGAGCATCCCGGCGCTGACCCTCTCACTGATCAGGCCAAGCGAGTTTTCGGAGCTACAACAAGCCTATACGACCAAAGAAGACAACCCCAAGATCACCACCCAAACCATCAAATGGAAGGGTGCTGACACGCTGCTGGAAAGCTTCCCCGATGACATAAACGTGAACAGGATTCTGGATCTCGATTTCGAAAATTTTAAAGTCATTGGCGCGCCCAATTTTTATCCAGTGGACCGTGATCCTGACACGGTGAGAATGGATTTCACGATAGAACGTCTCGACCGATCCAAGAGCTGGGCTGACACTCGCCGTCAATTCAAGGCGTCCATTGAATTCAAGAAAAACAAGGGAAAGGATGAGCTGATCATCATCAGCACCTACACCGCACCAGAAACCAAATTTACGAATACGGCGATCTCCAAGCATCTGATCGGGCATTTGAAGGCCAAGAAGCAGATCGAAGAGGCTGAAAAAATACGGCCCATCCGTTTCGCAGATTTCACCAATGAGAACAGATTCGCGTATCTGCTAGGCCTGACGCAGCACAGCCGCCTTGCGACCCTTTCGTTCGTGGAAATCGTTGACCTTGGACTCGCACCAGACGAGGAAAAAACGCTCCCTTCAAGCCTGGATTGGATGAAAGAGCGTATCCGTAATCTGGATCTAAGAGGTGTGGCCCTTGAAGGATCCGAATTCCTTTCGGATGCGACCTACCATCCGAGCCTGCATCTGTATCGCCTTGATGCCAAGTTTCGGTTCAGCACCTCGGGCTTAGACGGTGACTGCATCATTTCATTTGGTTTTCCGGAGTATTCATCAGCGTCGAACACCGAGAGCGAAATCGAACTCAAGATCAAGAAGATCAATTTCGAGCACATCGGCAAAGGGATGGATAAGAATGACGCGAAAGAAACCATCTTGAGGGAGTTGGAGTTCGAGAAAATCGAGACCTACAAAAAGCTATCTATACCCGCAGCAGCGGCCTGATCAAGACGGCTACCAAAGCGAGCGCTCTATTTTCCATGCCTAGAGCGCTGCGCTGTTTCTATTGTTCATACCACTTTAAGCGTGGCTGTAGAACTCTCTGAATTAATCAGCGGACATTCCCGAAAACAGGAAAATTAATGAGCGGACATTCCCGTAACATTTGCTTTCTTCACCGGACATTCCCGGAAAAAGTGCGGTGATTTTTCACAGAAAGCATTTTTAATTAATAAAATCATATAGTTATTAATTTCCGGTCATTTCGCGACTGGAGCAGTGGCGCTGGGTCGTGCTCCAAATAAACGCCGAATAGATTTGAGCAAGTTCAATCACATCGCTCGTTAATCAGTATTGAAAAAATGGGGGGGACCAATAAATTCTGCGGCAATTCCTGCTGCAATCTCAAGCAAATCTCAGTGTCCGCCACGGATATGATCACTCTTACGACGTTTAAAGGGGTGTCACATTCATGAGCTTTTCATCAAAAACGGCACGGACATTCATTCTCTCATCGCTGGAGAACTTGGGCGTTGCCCACGATAAGTTACAGGCCATCGACCACGGTGCCGAAATCTACGGCCCGCAGGGGTTGTTGGACTCCATACATCTGGTCGGCCTTATCACAGCAATTGGTGAGCGGGTCGACGACACTGCAGGTAATTCCGAGAGTTTCTTCGATATTCTCGACGACGATTTGTTCGATAACTTTAAAGATATCAAACGAATCGAATCGTTATTAAACGGAAAATTCAGCCATGTCAGCTTTTGCTCCTGATAGTCAATGTATCAACACCGACAGAATTGAAGACATCCCCTATCAGTTGCTGGCCGATAAAGTACCCACGCCTTTTTATGCGTACAGTGCCACACAGATAAAAACAGACTTTGCAGAACTTAAACGCACCCTTCCCCAAGGCATAGATTATTTCTACTCCCTTAAGGCCAACCCGAATAAAACGCTGGTTGCGCTATTGCATCAGGCCGGGACGGGCTGCGAAGTCTGTTCTCTGGTGGAGTTGGAAATTGCTTTACGCCAAGGCGTGGCGCCGGGCGATATTATTTTCGTCGGGCCCGGTAAGCATATTAATGAGTTGACGCAGTGTTGCCTTGCCGGCATTAAAGCCGTGGTGGTCGAATCCATCGAAGAAATGGTTCTACTCAATGATATTGCCGCTGGCCTGGGGGTAATCCAGAGCATTGCCCTGCGTATCAACCCCGACTTCTCCGGCGAAAAAGCCAAGTTGGTGATGAGCGGCAAGCCCCGGCAATTTGGTATCGATGAACAACTGCTGCCGCAGGCATTTGCTGCTCTCGGGCAGCTTGCGCAACTGCGTATGGCAGGGATCCATATTTATCTTGGCACCCGTATTCTTGACTGGCAGGCCCTTGCCAACAACACGCAAAACATTCTGACACTGGCCGCAACGCTTCAGCAGACCTATGAAATAGACCTCGACTTTGTGGATGTCGGTGGTGGCTTTGGCGTGCGCTATTTCGACAAAGAAAAAGCACTCGACCTGCCCGCCCTGGGAGAGGCACTTCTACCTGTGGTGAACAACTACCGTCAGTGTTTTCCACGCTGCAAGATCGTTATTGAGTTGGGCCGTTTCCTGATTGCGCGCGCAGGCATCTTTGTCACGCGGGTCAACTACCTCAAACCTTCCCGTGATGAGTGGTTTGCCGTGTGTGACGGCGGCGCCAACTGCCACGGCAGTGCCGCTGGCATCAACTCGTTGATCCGTCGAAATTTCCCGATGGCGCGTCTTGGCCCATCCCGGCACAGCGATCAGCATCGCTATCAAGTGACCGGCCCCCTATGTACGCCCACTGACTTGCTGGGCGAAAACATCATGCTCGCCGAGCTTCGTTCGGGGGATCTGATCGGTATCGGGCATTCCGGTGCCTATGGTGCCAGTGCATCGCCAGTGGGCTTTTTAAGCTTCGGTCACCCGGCAGAAGTGCTTGTCGAAAATGACCAGGCTTTTTTGATCCGCACGGCGGATAGCGTAGACACCATGTTGGCCCCCCAGGTGTGCCAGCGCTTGTCTTTGGCCAACGCCTGAAGGAATCGCCATGTCTCTGAAGTTTGCGGCTTCTCATATCCTGTGGCGCCAATTTGAAAGGCAAAACGATGCGCCCCCCGTAGACGACGGGCAATTGAACATAGTGAAGGGCTTCGTCAATGGCTTTTTTCATTCACATGGCCATACGGGTCAGGCCCAGGACTTTCATGCCTTGCGTTGGTGCGCCGCACAAAACTTGACGTTCAGGACGATGCTGAAGCAGTTGGTCGGGGAGCTGGAGAACCAGGCCCTGCTCAATGACCTGGATCTGGTGGTGCTGGCCCACTGGACGCCGGACGTTGAGGTCGGATGCTCGGTGACCAACGCCATTATTCATGAAACGGGTTCCCACGACGCCTTTGGCATTGCCATCAGCGATCATGGCCTGAGCAGTACGTTTCTGGCGTTGCAAGTCATTGAGGATTACCTCGACGATATGGACCGTGGCGGCCATGGGAAAAAGGCTCTGCTGATGATCGCCGACCAGGATGCCATCATGTATGACAGCTCAAGCCTGGCCCGTTTCAATCCTGTGGCCAGCGCCTGCGTCGTGATGTTGAGCGGCCTGCCAGGCGAACAGACCGACGACCAACCCGGAAGCATCGCGTTTAAACACTATCGAAAAGTCCCTTTTCCGGCCACGCACCAGGCACTGGATGCCCTGCTCGTCACGTTGGATATGTTCACGTCCAGGGAAAACCTTCTGCCCCTGCTGATCCTGACCACGCCGTGTTTTGCCGGACAGTTGCGCCAGCATGCACAGTTGGCAACTAACCGCATCGAGAGCTGGGATGAGACGCTACTCTCTTCAGCCCCCTGGGTCCGGTTAAAAGAACTTGCGACGGACAACTACCGTATTTTATGGGTGCTGCCGGAGGGTAAGTCTCTAGTCTGCGCGGGCTTCGTGGCGGAGGCCTGATATGTACATCCACACGATAACCAGCCTGGTCGCTGCGAATCTCACCGCCCTGCCCGCCCTGGCGGAGAAATATGCCTGGGGTGAGCGCAACACCAAGATCTTTGGCCGCTTTCATCGGATGGAGTCGGCCAGCCTGTTTGAGCGGGAGGCGTTGTCTGACCTGATCATGCGGCTGTTGCAACAGTTCAAGGCCGAGTGTGACCCGGTACTGTTTGGGCGCATTGGCTATGTGGCCTGGGCGCACTCTCTGAATTGTCCCAGTCCTTTTGACTTGGTCCCCGTCCTGGCCAGCGACTTGCGTACATTCTTGGGTCGCCCGGAGCTTGAGTTTTTCTCTGTTTCTCAGGCGTCGTGTGCATCGGCGCTGGTCGGGCTGAAATTTCTCAACGCTAAACTCACTGCGGCTCATGCCAGGCAGGATGACGTCTGTGGCTTATTGATCACCGGGGAAAAATGCTTCCACGAAACCGTGCAATACGTCGATCAAAATGGCTATTTCGGCGAAGCATTTTGCGCGACCTTGCTCAGCGTAAATCCCTCGCCCGGCACCTTGCGCGTGGGCGCCGTGCACGTCCAGCAATTGGCTGCCTACGGCACACGTACGCGTTCGACGGATCGTGAAAGTGAAAACGCCTACGATCACGCCTTTATCCCCACCATGCTTGAGACTGTACACACCGCACTGCAGTACGCAGGACGGCGCCCTCAAGAGCTGCGTACGCTGATCCCTTACCACATCAGCCCGCCCACCTTCGACAGGATTGCCGACGGCGCAGGTTTTGCCCGGGGCATCATCTACCGTCGTCATCTCTACGAACTGGGACATTGCTTTTGCAGTGATGCGTTCCTCAACCTGAAAAGCCTGCTGGCGCACCGCGATAACGCTATCGCCGTTCACCCCATTCTGGCCGTGGCGTCCGGCATCGCCGGCACTTTTGCAGCCATGGTTCTTGAATTGAATAATGAGGATGAGACATGAGCACAACCCATTTGACCCAATGGCTGGTGCTGGCTGCACACCAGTTCCCTGAGAAAACGGCGCTGATCGAGGGTGAGCATGCAGTAACCTGGGCCGCACTCCATCAACGCGTGATCAATACCGCCGCCTACTTGCGTCAGCAGCAGGTTGAACGCGGCGACAGGGTATTGGTATGGCTGCCCAATGGGGTGGATTTCGTCGTCTGCTTCTGGGCTGTGCAATATTTGCAGGCCGTGTTTGTTCCGGTGAATCCGGATACACCGCTGGCACGGGTCCGCTGGTTACTCGACAACGCAGCGTCACACCTATTGATCGCCCAGGCCGAGCAGGCTACTGCGCTGGCATCGGCACCCGGCAACCCTGATCTGCAAGTGCTGTTTGATCAAGCGCCCGGCGTGCAAGAGAGCGGTTCGTCACTGCTGTCCCTGCAACAAATGGCGGAACTCTCACCGGCAATGCCGTTGCCCGTGCAAGGTGCGCTGGATATTGACCTGGCCTGCCTGATCTACACCTCGGGTTCTACGGGCGATCCCAAAGGGGTGATGTTGACCCAGCGCAATATGCTGAGCGCGGCGGACTCTGTCGCTAGCTATCTGCAATTGGCGGCCAGCGACCGGATATTCTGCACGATCCCCATGAGCTTCGACTACGGGCTGTATCAAGCGATTATGGCGGCCAAGGTGGGCGCAACGCTGATTGTCGAAAAGGATTTCAGCCGTCCGCTCTTTGCCCTTAAACAGCTGGTCAAGCACAAAGCCACCGTCCTGCCGATTGTTCCCACGCTGCTGGCGATCATTGCACCATTGGCCAAACGCTATGACTTCTCCTCCCTGCGCAAAATTACCAACACCGCGGCGGCCCTGCACCCCAGTGATATCGATCTGCTGACCTCGCTCTTCCCGCAAACCGAGATTTTTTCCATGTACGGGCTGACCGAGTGCCATCGCTGTACTTGGCTTCCCCCTGCCTTGTTGTCCCAGCACAAAGACAGCGTGGGCTATGCCATCCCGAACACTGAACTCTGGGTCGTGGATGATGAAGGCGTTGCACACCGCAGCAATGCCACCGGTGAACTGGTGATCCGTGGGGCAACCGTGATGCGCGGCTACTGGCGCAACCCTGAGCAGACCGCGAAGAAGTTGCGGCCAGGCCCCTTGCCCGGCGAATCGGTCCTTTATACCGGTGATGTGTGCCGGCTGGATGAGCATGGTTTGCTTTATTTCCTGTCGCGCAACGATGACATTCTGAAAACCAATGGCGAAAAAGTCGCCCCCAGGGAAGTCGAGGGCGTACTCAAGCGCATGCCGGGGGTGCTGCAGGTCGCAGTGATCGGTGTCGCCCACCCTGTTTACGGCGATGAAATCGTGGCCTGTATCGAATGCGTTGCTCCCCTGGACACTGCGCTGCTCAAAGCCTTTTGCCAGACCCATCTCGAAGCCTATAAACGGCCCCACCGCTATTACTTCAGTGAAGCTTTGCCCAAAAACAACAACGGGAAAGTTGACCGCGGCCAGCTATCCACCCTTCTACCGCGCCGGGAAAACAACCTGAACGTCGGGAGCACACAACAAACAGGGAGCCAACATGTATACGCCAACCATCATTGAAGCCATCGGGCTGGTTCTGGAAACGTCAAACCTCTCGGAGCTGAGTGCCCGGACTCACCTGGAGCGCGACTTGGGGTTTGAGAGCGGTTTATATATCGAACTCATCATGTACCTTGAGGAGCGCATCGAGGACTTGGTGCTCGACCCTGCCACACTGGAATTCCAGCACTTCGAAACCGTGGGCAGCCTGTCGAACTTCATTGAACTCCAACTCGCCAGCCGGGCAGCATAAATGGACGCCTGGTCTGAGCTCATAACGGTGTTTATGCGCTTTGAGGATCAACCGCATACTGCCTGGCGCCACCACTCACTGACGTACAGCTATGCGGCGCTTGCTCAGCGCGCGCAGGATATCGCCATTGAAATAGTCCGCCAGCAGCCTCGAAGCGAGACACCTCTGGCGCCGGTATTGGTTTATGGCCACAAGTCCTTCGATTTTCTGGCGGCTTGGTGGGCCTGCCTGCTGTGTGGTTGTCCGATTGTGCCGGTGGAGTCAGACAACACTCCCGAGCGACTGGAACGGATTGCCCGTACGGTCGGGGCAAGCTTGATCCTGAACACCGACGCCCTCCCCCTGTGCGCCGCCAATGCCAAGGTGATTGCCCTCGCCGCCTTGCCCTGGCAGCACCATGACCATGCAGCGCTGCTGCATTTACTGGACGACACCCGCAGGCAGTTCGACAGCGCGACCGACACCCCGCTGGCCTACATCATGTTTTCCTCGGGGACAACCGGGGAACCCAAGGGCATTCGGATCAGCCTGTCCAATCTGGTCGATTTCGTGGCCTGGATACGCAGCGACTTTCCACTTGATGGGGCTATCACAGGAAATGTGCGGTATTGCTTCGATGTCTCCCTGTTTGAAATCTGGCTCGCCTGGCAGTTTCTGCAACCACTGTCCGTGCTCGACCATCGAGACTTGATCAACACCCGCAAGATGATTGCCCAGCATGCACACATGGCGCTGAGCTGCTGGGTATCGACGCCGTCGATGACGCGTCTGTACTTGTTGGACCCAACCTTCAATACGCAAACACTGGCGCAGTTACGCCGGTTTATCTTCTGCGGCGAGACGTTGCCCAAAGAGATTGTCACCCAGTTGTGGGCGCGTTTTCCAGGCTGTGAGGTGTTCAATACGTACGGTCCCACCGAATGTACCGTGGCGGCTTCGCAAGTGTTGATTACCCCGGACATGGTGGCTTCGTCATTGCCCCTGCCGATCGGCCGCGCCAGACCGGGCGCGGCGCTGCACCTTACCCAACCTCTTGACGCTTCGGGCCGGGGGCAACTGTTGATCAGTGGCGAGTGTGTCGGCCCAGGCTATCTCAATGCTGCACCTGCGCGTCAGGCCAGTTTCAGCCGGCAGGATGGGCAAGCCACTTACGCCACCGGTGATATCGGCCTGTTTGATGGCACTTGGTATTACTTCCTGGGGCGTAAAGATGGCGAGGTCAAAATACAGGGACACCGTATTGACCTGCATGAAATCGAACGCTTCCTGCGCGACCGCAACCTGGTCGCCGATGTGGTGGTAGAGCCGCATTGGCGCAAGGGCAACGCAGAGGCAATCCAGGCCTGCGTGATCCTCAATGCAACCTGCGAACTGTCACAACTTGGCCACGCCATGCAAGCCCATTTCCCCCCGTGGGCAATCCCGCGTTACTGGTACAGCACCCCCCGCACCGTACTCAATCACAACGGCAAACTGGATCGTTCAGCTGCCCGCCAACTGGCTTTGGAAAACGGAGAAAAATATGTTTTCATCGCAAATCAAACCGCTGTTTGAGCGGCTGAAAGATCAGAGCACCGCGACCGCTTTGATCAACGAGCAGGGCACCTACAGCTTTGCCGAACTTGGTGTGCGCACCGCCGCGATTGCCCAGGTGCTCGCACCGTGGGCTGGCCGTAACGTGCTGGTTCACGGCCATAAACAACTGGATGCCGTGGCAGCCATGCTGGCGTGTATCAGCCAGGGTTGCTGCTTTAGCTTTACCGACCAGTCCAACCCCGTCCCGCGGATTGAAAAGATTGCCAGGCTGACCCGAGCCGAGCTGATCCTCACTGCGACGCCACAGAGGCTGGAGGGTCTGGATCGCTGGCCACAATGGGTGACATCGACCCTGGAAAATGGCGACCCGGGATCACTGCCACTCGAACCTGAATTGACCCAGCCAGCCCTTTATATTCTCCCCACCTCGGGCAGTACCGGTGAACCGAAGGGCGTCGTCGTCAGCTATGAGAACTTCGCCGCATTCTCGACTTGGTACAGTCCGATGATCCGCGACGGTATCGCACACGGATGCCATGTGAGCCATGCCTGCTTCTCCTTCGACATGGGCTTGCTGGATCTTTTCCCGGTGCTGTGCGAGGGCAGAGCCTTGCTGATGCTGGATCACCGCCACAACATGTTGCCGCGGCAAAATATCCGCCTGATGTCGCGCTACCCGCAGAGCCCGGTCACCAGTTGGTTTTCCACGCCGAGCTTTGTCGATTTGATGTTGAAGGACCCCTTGTTCAACGGGGAGCAGTTTCCGGATCTGAAGCGGTTCTTTATGGCCGGCGAGCGCGCCTCGCTGGGGTTGGTGACCCAGTTGCAGGCGCGCTTCCCGGGCCTGGAGGTGATGCACGGTTATGGCCCGACCGAGACCACCGGCATGACCCATACCTTCGAGCTTGGCCAGCCGCCCGAGCACAACTCAGGCCTGCTATCCCTTGGCACAGCCTGCGGGTTGACCGAGATCAGGATCGTGGATGCCGAGGGTCAAAGTTTGCCCCCAGGCGAAATGGGCGAGGTGCGTTTGTACGGCCCGCAAGTCGCACTGGGCTACCTGCCTGAGGATGACCCGCGTAACAGTGCATTCAGCCATGACGAGTTCGGACGTTACTACGCCACCGGTGACCGGGGGTTTGTGGATCAAGAACAATCCCTGTTTATCCACGGCCGGGATGACGGCCAACTTAAACTGAACGGCAACCGTATCGAGCTGGCCGAAATTGAAAGCAGTGTGTGCCGCTATGTGGGGGTCACCCAGTGTTGCGCAGTGCCGATCAAGGAAGAAGGCAAGGTCATCGACCTGCAAGTTTTTATTCAATTACGCGAGGACAGTGCAACCCACCGCGCCGCACTGCGTCAGTTCCTGGCAGAACAGCTACCGGCTTACATGATCCCCAAATCCATGTTCTTTTGTCAGACCTTCCCCGTGACACTGCATGGAAAGATCGACCGCCAACAATTGGTGGATCAGCACAAAGAGCCGCTGGCCGTAAGCTGATGGCCACCTGCAAGCACATATAAAAAACTTCCCGCCACCACGGCGAAAATGCACATCACTCCATGCACCGGCGCCGGACAGGCGCCGGCGTAAATCGTTTTCCCCAAGGATAAGGGCGTCGCGATGCGTTTTAGTCATATCGGTTATGTGGTTGGCGACAGCGACGCAACGGCTGTCGCGGTTAAACCGTTTTTCCCGGTTATCGTCCGATACAAAGAATATGTTGCCGCACAAAAAGTGCTCATCACCCTGCTGGAAACTGTTGAAGGGCGCAGCCAGATAGAGTTGGTCGAACCGCTGGAAAACAATCTCCCCTTGCGCGAGTTGTTGGCCAAATCCGGCAAGTCGTCGCTGCCCTACCACATCTGCTTTGAGGTCGATGACTTTGACGAGCAATTCAAAGTCATGAAGAGCGCCGGCTGGATCGTACTGACACGCCCGTTCAACGCCTTTGACAGCAACCACCGCTCCAGCCACCTCTATCACCCAGATGCCGGGGTTATTGAAATCATGTCAGGCCCGCTATGAGTCGACTCTACGATGACACGTTCGCCGGGCAATCCTGCCCGTTGGGCGCAGACGCCCAGCAGATTGCTGACCAACTGCGCAACTTCGGCGACACACGGCAGATCATGGGGCAGTGGTCGTTCGCCCCGACGCTGAACTCTCTCGGCCTGCCTCAACGGTATCAGGTACCGCCAAGCCGTCAGGTGATCAGCCTGGCCGAACGCTATGAACTCTACGAACAGATCGGCTTCGTCTCCCCAGCACTGATATTCAGCGCGCCCGGGCCGAGCATGGCGGCCTATGTCGTTGCCGGGCTGGGCAACGAACAGCAGCAGGATGCCTTTTTCGGCCAGTTCCAACAGGCATTGTGCTGGTCCTGCTTTGCGATGACCGAACCCACGCAGGGAAGCGATGCCGGGGCCATGCAGACCACGGCGACACCGGTTGACGGCGGGTACCTTATCTCCGGGCGCAAGATGTTTATCGGTAATGGAGTCATCGCTGAAACCGGTGTGTTGTTTGCGCGTACCGCACCGGGGCAATTGGGGATCAATGCTTTTCTGTTTTCGCCACAAGACCCGGCCATCACCCGCCATCGCCTTGCGTTGACCGGGCTTGACGGTGCAAACCTGGCGTTGATGCAGTTCGACAATCTGTTTATCCCGGCAGAGGATTTGCTCGGGCAGCACTTGAAACCGACCCAGCGTTTTGCGCAGTCGGCGATGGCTACGTTCGATGCGCTACGCCCCTGTGTCGGTGCCCTGGCGCTGGGTGTGGCGCGACGCGCATTGCACGAGTGGCAAGCCTGCGTCACGCCGACCCCGGCACAGTCACAACGGCTGTCGCAAATGAAGCGTCGCTGGTATGCCGCTTACCGTGAAGCGTCGATGGTCTGTCAGCAAGCAGATGCACAACAAAGCCCGGGGAAAAGCCCCGGCATGGTGAAAACCGCCTGTGTGATCCTAGCCGATGAAATTGTCAGCCAACTGATCCATGCTTTCCCCGCAGACACTCAGCCTGTACCGGCAACCCTGTGGCAGGCATTTCGTGATGTAAAAGCCTTTGAGTACACCGAAGGCACACGACAGATCCACCGACTGAACCAGAGTTTTTCACCCCGACAAGCCAGCCAGGAGTGCCGATGACTATCGCCCCTCTCGTGCAGGGTCAACTGAATATCGTCAGTACCTGTGAAGCCATCACGCCGGACAGCCGGCACTTTATTGCCACCCGGGAGCTACCGACCCGGGCGCGCTGGTATCAACACTGGCCACACATCGATTGCGGCGAACGCCTGCACTCAAAGGCCGCTGTGGACCTGTGCCGCAGCGTCATCAGTGAGCCGTATCCGACACAGTTGGTTTACGACAGCCTTCACCCGGCGGCGCGCGGTGCGACTCCCCTGCTGCAAAGCCTGATTTCCCAATGCCCGGGCTTCATCGAAATCTGGGGCATATGCAGTGGGCAATTTGATCCGCAATACGCCGGTTCGCTGGCAAGCACCCTGCTTCAACCCGGGCAACGCCTGCTGTATCTGTATGACCCGCTGCAGCGCCTGAGTGGTGATTCCGCGCCCCAGCTGGCAACGCTGCACTATCTGATCTTTTCTGCACAAGCATAGGGGGAAACAATGGATACCCAGTTTGCCTCACTGATCGAGCGCCTGGCCAAACCCACCCCGCTGCCGATGCGTCCGGCTGAGTCGCGACAGCTGGCGACCATGAAGACCGAGGTGGTCACCTGCGGCGAATACCGCAGCCGGGTGCTGATAGAGGAAAACCACGACCCACAGGCCAAAAGCGCGCTGTTGCTGCACGGCTGGGGTGGTCATCCGATGATGATGTCTGACCTGCAAGCAGTGCTGCAGGCCCAGGGATACAGGGTCTACACACCCTTCCTGCTGGGCCATGACCCCCACGCGCCGGCCAACTGCGATTTGCCCGGTCAGTGCTCGTTACTGTTGGCAATGCAGACCAAATACGGCCCGTTCGATACCGTGGTTGCCCATTCGGCCGGCGGGATCATCACGGCGATGGCCCACTGGCTGGGCTTTACCCTCAACCGCGTGGCGCTGCTTTCAGCCCCGGCGTCACTGTCCAGCCTGTTGCAGCATTACCTGGCGTTGCTCAAGGCAGACGAACATTACCTGCCACTGCTCGGTAGCTATTACCAAAGCCGGTACCCCATATCCGCCGACTTGCAGACCGCACAGCCATACACCTTTCGCGGGGTGCGCGCACTCATCTTGCACGGCACGCAAGACCAAAGAATCAACCCTGCCGACGCCAGGCAAATCCATGCTCAATTGCCGGGTAGCCAGCTGCATATCATCGAAAATACAGGCCACCTGGGGATTCTCTCGCATCACCGTACCCAGCAGGTGCTGGCCGGGTTTCTCGGCGCAAAAAACGCCGACCATGAAAAAGGGAACACCCATGTTGGGGCATATTGAATCCATCACCATTCACATTCCCGAGCAGCGCAAGTCACTGGCCGAGGTTGGCCTCACTCTTGGGTTGACCGCGCTGGATGTCAGGATGTTTTCACGCTTCTACGGCCTGGACAGCTTCCCGCGTCATCCCGGCACGGTGGATGACCTGATACGCCAGCTCCTGGAACAATTCGTCGTCACTCATCCTGACGTCGTCGCGCGCGTTCGGCATGTGGTGCATGCGCACACCGTGCCGACCCTGCGCCCGTTTCACAAGACCGGCAGGGCCGTGCTCGACGCATGCGGGTTTGCCCATGACACCGAATACGGCAGCCTGACGATGGGCCACTGTGCAACCTCGTTGTCGGGCGTGGAGTATCTGTGCAGCAGCCTCAATGACGGGGAATACGCCCTGCTGCTGATCGGCGAAAAAGCCTTCCACCCGAAGGTAGAGTTGCTGGATGACACCACCATCATGGGCGAAGCCGGCTGCGCCGTGCTGCTCGGCCGGTCGGGAGACCGCGCCAGGGTCATTGCCCGGCACAGCGAGCAGGCCGGCCAGTTCAGTCAACACAAGGGAAATGAACCAAGAACCAACCCGGAATTCGCCGATGCCTATTTCGCGTTCCTCAGCAATGCCATGCGCCGTGCAGCGCGGCATTTCGACTGCGCCCTGGACGCTCTGGACTGGATAGCCCCGCACAATGTCAACCTGTCGTCCTGGCAGAAAATCGCCGACGCACTCACCATCCCCCGCACAAAGGTTTTTTTGCAGAATGTTCCCCGCTATGGCCATTGTTTCGGTGCGGACCCCTACCTCAATCTGGCCGCACTCGTTCGTGGGCAACAGCTCGCTCCCGGCGCCAAAGTGATGCTGGTCAGCGTCGGAATGGGTGCCACCTTTTCCTCGCTGTTACTTGAGTTACCAGCAGGCAATGAAATCCCTGTCTTTTGCAACCTCAAGCAATACCCGGATATGAGGCCGAATTAAGTTATTGCCTAGTTCTTCCTCTACGCGAACGCAACCATCTATGAGCGATATCACCCGCCACTATCCACAACTTTACGCGCTGTCAGAGCGACTTCTTGCCGTCGGACAGCTCGAGGAAAACAACCTTCAACTGGCGATCGCCTATCTGGATGACCCGGAGCTCAGAAGCCTCGCCTGTATCGGCATACCTTCACGGTTCAATCCCTGGGAAACGCCGGCATTTTCCAATGTCAGCTATCCCCGGCACTTGCAAATCATTGAGTACCTGAGCCGAACGGACGCCAGCGCCATGATGCTGTTGCCGGGCGCGTCACTCAGTACCCGGGCCATCCTGACCCTGGGCAATGAACAGCAGCAGACGCGTTTTTTTGCCTGCTTTGCCGAACGCCCGGCCTGGACATTTTTTGCCGTCACGGAACCCGAAATAGGTTCAGATGCCGGGGCTATCGCCACTGAGCTCACGCATAGTGAACAGGGCTGGCGGCTCAACGGCACCAAAAAGCTGATCGGGGGCGCCATGCTGGCAAGCGCCGGCCTTGTGTTTGCGCGCTATCAACATAGCCAGCGATTGGTCATGGTCTTCCCCGATGAAGCCGAGCCTGCCTTGTTGCGTGAGCCACTGGGCGCCGTCGGTTTGGCGGGCGCCGGCTTAACGCGCCTGACGTTCAAGGATTATCGCGTCCAGGAAGACGACATCCTGGGGCACGAGCGCCGCGAACTCCTGCAGGGGCTCAACTCCCTGAGCCTGGTATTCGAGCGTCATCGGCCAATGGTGGCAGCCATGGCGCTGGGCACCACATTTGGCCTGCTTACCGCCCTCGACACCCGTCCCTTGCCAACCATGGCACGGCGCTCGGTCGCGCGGCTGTGGCGAAAATATCATGCGATCTACCAACAAATGCTGACCGTGGCAGAAGGCTATAGCAACGGCCAGCATCAGCATGCCCTCACCAGTCAGCTCAAACGTAATGCCACCCGCCTGGTCGAGGAAGCCGCGTGCCACCTGCCCCACTGGCTCAGCCACGACGACTGGCTGGAAGATCGCTTGCTGCGCAAGCGCTATCGCGACAGCTTTGCGTTCGAGTACATGGAGGGCACCAGCAACATCCACCTGCTCAATAGCTTCCGTCCGCCCGCAACCCAAGGGACCAGCCTGTGACACTCTGCCTCGATCCTGCCGATATCGTGTTCCAGTCGTTTCACCATACTGATCCGGCCATGCCCGAGTCGGACCCCCATATCCCGCACTGGCGTTCTTATACGCAGCATTTCTTTCGGGCCAACGGTGAGACGCTCAGCCCGCAGGACGATCGGGCGCTGGCGTGGGTCACCAGCACGGAGCGCGCCTCCTTCAGCGATATGATCGCCGTGCTGCTGCCCCAACTGGCCACCGTCATCCAGCCTGCGCGGGTGAAAACCGTGCTGATGGCGCATTGGACACCAGACCTGCACATGGGCAGTTCGGTGGTGAATGCCGCCATCCATCAATTGGGACTTTCCGCCTGCCTTGCGTTGGCGATCAGCGATCGCGGACCGGACGCGGGTCTGTATGCGCTGGACGGCCTCAATGACTGCCTGGCTGGCAAGGACGAAGATGGACTTTTGCTGATTGCCGAGCAGAAAAACCTGATGTATTTCTCGCCGCTGATGGAGGCCTTGCAACCGGAAAACAATGCCTGCGTTTGCCTGTTCAACAAGCAGCAACGCGGATTGCGCTACCGGGGGTTCAGGCGCGCGCGCCTTGCGCAATGGTCCAGCGGGTACCTTTCGCATGCTGTTGAGCAGTTGGGGTTGACCAAGGAACGCCTGACTCTGATCGGCCCTGCCCGGCTACTGGAGGCTGCGCATGCCGGCGCTCGCTCGTTTGCCGTCAACCCGAAGTTGCTGTGCGCGGCCCCTTTCGTTGCGCTGCGCACCTTCTGGGAGCCGCAACGTGACTATCTGCTGATCAGCGAAAATGATAACGGGATCAGCCTGTGCGGGCTCGCAGCCGAAGAGGGTCCACGATGAACATTGCTTCCCTGGCCACATATATTCCATCTGCCCGCGTGTCCCTCGACGAGGTCGTCGCGCATCGCGGCGGCAGTCCGTCAGAAGCCCGAACATTTGGCCAACTGTTCGGCATGCGGGAGGCATCAACCCTGGCGAATGAAGAAAGCGCCGAAGGCTGTTTTCATGCCTTGCTGCAGCAACTGGGTGACAGCCTGGACGAAGGTGAGAAGATTGATGCGGTCATCCTGATCCAGGGCTTGCCCTCTCCCTCCTTGCGCCAAAGCGTCAACCTGCCATCCCTGCGGCGGCGGTCAAACTTTATCGCCGCGGATGCACCGCTGCTGACCCTCAACCAGCAAAACTGCGCCACCTTGTTCTGGGGGTTGCGGCTGGCCGAACGGTTGTTGGCAAGCGGCAAGCACCGCGGCGTGGCGCTACTGGCAGGCGACACGCTCGCCGACTTTGACCTGGCTGAACGCTATATCCCGGGCTGCACAATGATTGCCGATGGCTTCGTGGCCGCCTTGCTCAAACCAGGTGGCGGTCAACGCAGGGTGTCGGGCATCCAGTGCTTTTATCACCCCGGATTCTGGCAAGGCTTGGACGGTACTCGCGAGGACACCAAACGCTTCTATCAGTCCCACAACCATCTGGTGGAGCATGCCCTGTCGTCCTACCCCGAAGACGTGCGCAAGCGTGCCTGGCTGCTGCCACACAATATCAACCGCCTCAGTTGGCAAACCTGGCTGCGCCATACAGAAAACCGCGACCGATTGGTCGCCACCGACCTGCTCAGCCAATGCGGGCACTGTTATACCGCAGACCCTCTGTTACTGCTCGACCGCTACGCCCCTCAGGATACTGGCCGCCCCGCCCTGCTGCTGTCGGTGGGCCTGGGCGGCTGGGTAGGTTGCGCCGCCATTACCTCAGACGCCTTGCCGGAGGCAGTCCATGCTCAATAACTCCAATGCTATTGCGATCGTCAAGCCGTCCGCGGCCAAGTTTGCGCAGCTGGGCTTTCTGAAAATTGCTGAAAGTGCCGTTCGCCAGCACGGGGACAAGGTCTGGATCGGTGAGGAAAAGGATGAAGTGCTGCTGCTGGCGGGCGCTCGACATATCCGTTTTTTCCTTGAGAACGAAAGCAGCTTTCACAAGGAGCTCGGCAATGGCCATTCAGTCAGGCGGGTACTGCTGGGCCAGTCGCTGATCACGGCAAGGGAAGGTGAAGAATGGCACCTGGCCAGAAAGCTGACCGCTCCGCTGGTCAATCCCAAATCAGCGTTGCTCAAACAAGGCACCCAACACTCCGCTCAGTGGCTGGTGGACACTCTCCAGGACCCTGAGAAAGACTCCATGCAGGAGATCTGCCTGCAATGGGCGCTGATGTGCGTCGCGCAAGGGTTCGTCGGCTCCACGCTCAGTCCTCTGCAGCTCGATAGCCTGATCAATCACTTTCGCAGGATCTACCTGCAACTGATTGTCGATGAGCCGACCGAGGATTATGCCGCGTTATGCCAGCACCCGGCCCTGACCGCGTTCCGCGAGGAACTTGAGACAATGATCGGGCCGTTGATTACTGGCGACGGCGGCGGCAACGTCGACATGCTGCAACGCTTTTGCCAAGCGCTCGATATCAAGGCCAATCCGCAGGAACGGGAACGGGCGATCAGCATGTTGCTGGGCAATTTGGTCGCTAGCGTGGATAACACCGGTATCGCGCTGCTGTGGTGCCTGACCCACCTGTCGCAACACCCGCATTACCAGAACCAGGTGCGTGAAGAGGCCCGCCACGGGACGCGCGACATGGCCAGCGCCATCGTCAAGGAATCGCTGCGCATGACCCCGGTTACGGCTTTTTTCGAGCGCGGCACCCTGGCCCCGCTGGAGATCGACGGCGTCAGCGTGCCGGCCGGAACCAAAGTGCTGTTTTCACCCTGGCTGGTCCATCGCAATGCGGCTTATTGGTCCGACCCCCTGAGTTTCAGGCCAGAACGTTTTCTTGAAGGCCGGAAAATTGCGCGGGAGCACTTTGTGCCCTTCAGCGTGGGTAAACGCAACTGCGTAGGCATGGCGCTCGCACTGGACCAACTCACCACGGCCATTGAAACACTTTGCAGCCATTGCCACTTCGCCCTGGCACCATCGACCCCGCCCGCCGCGCTCACGCCGTTTTATGGGCTGAATGTGATGCCCAGAGGCGCTATCTGTTTCACCATCGAATCCGTGGACAGGGTCACTCAGCATGAATGCATCGCCTAACCTGGCGGGAGATGCCATCCCGCAACTCAGCGTATTCTGTTTTTCGGACGTGGCCCGGGACAGCTTTGCGGAAAAGTATGAGCAGTTGCTGAGCACCGCCAGGCTGGCGGATGAGCTCAACTTCCATGCTATCTGGACGCCTGAACGACACTTCCACACTTTCGGAGGGATGTTTCCTAATCCCTCCGTCGTCAGCGCCGCGCTGGCCGCCAGTACACAGCGTATCGCGATACGCGCTGGTAGCGTGGTGCTCCCCCTGCATGATCCGCTGCGCGTTGCTGAAGAGTGGGCGCTGGTGGATAACCTCTCTCGCGGCCGGGTCGGCGTAGCGTTTTCTGCGGGCTGGCAACGTAATGATTTTGTGCTCAAGGCGCAAAATTACCGTGAGCGTCATGAGGTCCTCTTCTCCTCTTTGGAGCAGATTCAGTCGCTGTGGCGCGGCGAATCCGTGACGCGCCACGAACTGTCCCTGCCGGGACATCCGGAACCGGTCACCTTGCAAACCTGGCCGCCCGCCTATCAAGCCGCCATTCCGGTTTGGGTCACGACGGGGAGCAATCCCTTGTTATTCAGCGAGGCCGGAAAACGCGGCCTGAATGTGCTGACGCACCTGATTGCACAAACCCGTGAACAGCTGCAGGAAAACTGCGCCAGCTATCGCCTTGCACGCCAAGACGCCGGGCTGGACCCTGCGGCCGGCAAGGTCACGCTGATGATGCATACCCAGGCCGGAGAGGATCGGGAAGCGCTGTTGCCACGTCTGCGACCGGCCCTCACGGGCTATTTGCGCGCGTTTATGCAGCTGTCTGACAACCTCAATGAACCTTCTGCGCTTGATCAGGAGGCCACTGACAAAAAGCAGGCCTACGCACTCAAATGGGGAGTGGAAAAGTACCTCAACCACTACGGTTTGTTTGGCTCCGCCGCAGAATGCCTGGAGCAGCTGAAACAGCTCAAGCGTGAGGGCATCGACGAAGTGGCGGGACTGGTGGACTTTGGCATGCCGCAGGACAGTGTTGAAACAACGCTACGTACACTCGCGACATTACTGTAAAAAAAGGAGGTTGTATGAACAACATGAACACGATGAAGCTGATGCTTGCGCTGCTGGCCAGCACGACCAGTTACACCGCACTGGCCGCAGAAAAAACCTTTCCGCTGACCGCCTTCAGCAGCGTTGAAGTCCGACAGGGCATCAACCTGTCGATCAAATGCGCTGCAACGTCATCAATGGTGGTCTCAGGCTCTGCCGATACGCTGAGCAAGCTCCAGGTGACGACAAACAATAAGGCATTATTGCTCGTGAATGACGCAGCGGAAAATGATCGCTTCGTCTCCCGTTCGCTGGATATCACGCTGTATACCAGCGCGCCACTGACGGGGCTGACGGGAAAAGCAGGGGTAAAAATCGTGGCACCTGCATGTGCCGTCGATCAATCCAGACTGGCGGTCGCCGGCAGCATGGGCACAGACATCCAGATCGAGGGCAAGACAGGTGAGCTGGCGCTTGACCTGTCAATGGGCGGCACCTTTAACAAAAAACCGCTGCCCTTCACTGCGGATGTGGCGAATGTGCGCATGAGCATGGGAGCGGAGTCATCCCTGTGCCACATTCCCCGGATCAACGGCAGCCTGTCTGCCGGCGCACGGATGTCTGTCAGCCCATCGGCTCAGGTCGATACCGGCGCCACGGGCTCTTTCGCCAGCGAAATTTCAACCTCTGATTGTTCGTAAACGGCAGGGGTGAACAGGCGACTCTCAGTTTGATGGTAGCCTAGCTGCCATTGAACTGACGGTTGCTGCGCGCCAAGGATCGCACCATAAGCCAGACAAAAACGCCCCTCCCCTTGCACCTGGCAATAATGAATCTGCCCAATACTGATGGGGGGCGCGACCATGACCTGCGCCACCCCGCTCGCGCCTGCCTGTGGGATGACACAAAAACTGCGAAGCGGTTGAGTCAGCCCCGTGCCCCGGGCTTTCAGCCAGGCTTCCTTCATACTCCAGAGCTGCGTAAAGCGAGTGAGGTAGTTGGCTTCGTCAAGCGCTAGCCAGCGTTGCTCATCCGCGTGGAAAAAGCGTTGGGCGATGGCTTTTTTTACCGCAACCTTTCCGCTGATTTGTTCCAGATCAACCCCGACTTCATACTCCCGGCACAGGGCGATGGCGGCCGAATGAGCGCTGTGGCTCAAGTTAAAGCGCAGCCAGGTGTACTCCGGCAGCCAAGGTTTACCGGTAGAGGTTCTGGCGATACGCACTTGATCAACCGGGATCGCCAGGTAGGCCGCCAGCACCTGATGCAACCAACGTTGCGCACGTTGGCGAACCGTCATTTCCGGCAGCGCATCGTTAAAGTGCTGCAGCAGGCAGACACCCCTGCCTTCGATCAACTCAGGCAGGGGATTGCAGCGGTAAATTGATGGTGACTTTGCAACCGGTCTGCTCATGGCGATTCTCCAGAGACAAGTAACCGCCGTGGCTTTCAGCAATTTGCCGGCACAGGATCAGGCCGATGCCGGTGCCATTGGGTTTGGTGGTATAGAAAGGCACGAACAGATTCTTCGGATTAGTAAGCCCCACTCCCCGATCAAGGATGGTGATCAGTAAGCGCCCCTTCTCTTCAGCCCACTCGATATCGATACTGTCAGCGCTGCTGCCCATCGACTCATCGGCATTCTTGATCAGGTTGATCAACAACTGATGGATCTGTACCCGGTCGAGGCTGGCCATCAACGGACGCGGCCCGTTCAGGGTAATCACACGGTGAGAGAACAGCAGCGGCAGTTCAGCCACCAGCGCAGTCAAATCCACGCGCTCCTTCAGCGCCGGCGCCAGTTTGCTCAACTGCTGGTAGCTGCTGATAAACGCGATCAGCTCACGTACCCGCCGGTTAATCAGATCGATGCCCTCGGTAAAACCGGGGGGCAGGTTGTCAGAATGATGCCGGTAGTGTTGCTGCAGCATTTGACTGATGGAGGCGATGGGGCTGAGGGAGTTGTTGATTTCGTGGCTTATCACACGCAACAAATCTTGCCAGGCTTTCTGCTCTTCCTGACGCAACATGTCGTCAACATCACTGACGAACAACAGCACATTCTGGACACCATCCACCATGTAGGTGTCACTGGTCACTTTGTACCGGCCCGGTCGCCCTTCATGATCGGACACCACAGGGTGCTCCGTGTTGGCATTGTGCAAAAGTTTATCCAGTTGCCAGGCGCTGGCTGTATCGCCAATCAACTTATCCAATGAGGTGCCCAACATGCGCGAGGCTGCGTTATTGCACCAGATCAGCCGATGACTGCCGTCCAGGGCATAGATGGCAACCGTAATATTGGAGATCACTTTTTGCAGCAGGAAATCCATCTCCCGCTGCTGTTGGCGGTGGCGCGACAATTGGCTGGAAATGTCATTGATTTGCTCAATGACGCCCTCAAAAGCCCCCGCCCCGTTGGTCACCCCACGCAGACTGAAATCTTCCTGCTCTACCGCTTCCAGCAAATTGGATATGACGTTGATTTTATAAATCAACTGCTGAAAAAAGTGATAGCAGAAATAAACCATCGCTACACACAGAACAAACAGGGTGAAAAACTTAAGGTAAATGGACTGGTGCGGAAAAACCCAAAGCAGCAGGTACGCAATAATTGAGCCTATCGGCGCCAGACTGCACAGCAGCAAGTGACGTATTTCAAATGAATGAAAAAAATTACTCATGGCAGATTTTTAGTTTTTCGAGCCGGCGATAAAAAGCGCTGCGGCTGAGCCCCAGCGATTCTGCGGCCTTGACCGCATTGCCGTCATACTGACGCAGGCGCTGTAACAGTAAGGTTTCTTCGGCTTCGGCCAGGGTGCACGCGTCCGTCAATCCTAAAGACAATTCGTTGACCGGACGCACTTCGCTCTGGGATAACACCGAAAACGGCAGGCAGAGGTCTTCCGGATCAATCACATTGGCGCGACACAGCAACACGGCGCGCTCCAACAGGTGGCTAAGCTCCCGGATATTCCCAGGCCATGAATAATCCAGCAGTACCTGGCGTGCCTGCGGCAATAATACCGGCCGGGGTTTGTTGTATTTACGCGCAAAACGTTTCAGGAAGCGCTCAGTCAGCGGCTCGATATCTTCCAGCCGTTCGCGAAGCGGCGGCAGCTGGATTTGAATCAGGTTCATGCGGTACAGCAGGTCCTGACGGAACCGCCCCTCTGCCACGGCCTTGTCCAAGTCGGAATTGGTGGCTGCGATGATCCTGCATTGAGTGGTCTGGGTACGCGAAGATCCGACGCGCTCAAACTGCCGCTCTTCCAGCACCCGTAACAGTTTCACTTGCTGCGTCAGGGGCAAGTTACCGATTTCATCGAGGAACAGCGTCCCCTTGTCCGCCAATTCAAAGCGGCCGATACGGTTCTCCCGCGCATCGGTAAAGGCGCCTTTTACGTGGCCAAACATCTCGCTTTCAAATAACTGCTCGTTAATACACCCCATATTCACTTCGACGATACTGTGTTCGGAGCGCGAGGAAATCTGGTGGATATAACGCGCGAGCAGGCTTTTACCGGTGCCATTTTCTCCCAGGATCAGAACGCTGGTATCGGTCACCGCTACCTTTTCCACCAGGCTGATCAGCCGTTTCATCGCCGGTGAGCGGACAACCCATTCGCTGTCCATATCATCTTCGAGCGCCAGTTTGAGCAGCTTGTTTTCTTCGCGCAGGCAATTGCCTGAACGACGCGCCTGGCTCATGGCAATCTGCTGCTGAACGATGCTCAGCAAACGCTCGTTATCCCAAGGCTTTTGAATAAAATCGGCCGCCCCACCCCGCATGGCGTTGACAATGATGTCGACACTTCCCCACCCCGTCATCGCGACAGCCGGCAAGCAATCATCGAACTTCTTCATCTCGGCCAGCAACTGCAACCCTTCCATGCCTGACGTGGTGTCTTTCTGAAAGTTCATGTCCATCAATACCAGATCAACAGGCTTGGCGGACAAATGTGCAAGCAGGCGATCGGCCTGGGTTTCCAGGGTCACGTCGTACCCTTGCATGCGCAATAAGATATCGAGGCTGGTCAGGATTCCCGTGTCATCGTCTATCACAAGGATGTGTTTCTTATCGTTCATTTCAAGCATCCAGCTTGGAGCGCCGTGCCCGGGGAGCACGGCGGTCGTTTATTCATAACGAATCGCGTCGGCGGGCGACATATTGGTTGCCCGTCGGGAAGGAAGCCAGACCGCCAGCGCCACAACCAGCGTAATCATCAGCGCCACCATCCAGAACAGGAGCACAAAAGGAGTGTTTCCGTTACCCAGAACGCGCGTCAGTTTGGGAGCAACAAAGAATGCCAGCGGCAAGCCGATGATAAGGCCGATCAATAACTGCTTGCCGCCCTGGATCATAAGCATACGTAACAAATTACTTTCAGTGGCTCCCATGGCCATTCGTAAGCCAATTTCCTGGGTACGCTGATTAATCAAGTTGCACATCACCGCATAAATACCCGTCGCAGCCAGTATCATCGCCACCAGGCCGAACAACATGAAAAGATTGGCAATAAAATGCAAGCCGGCCGTGTTACGGGCCAAGCGTTCATTCAACGTCTGGATCTGATTGACGGAAAGATTGCTGTCCACCTGACGGACCGCGTTGATCAGGGCGGGGCCGACCGTTTCAGGATGCGAGGCTCGCAGCACCAGCATCAATGAGGGCGCGGGTTGCTGCTCCAGAGAGCGGTACACCGTGGCGCGGTGGCGGAATGCGCTGAAAGGCCGTCCATGAATAACGCTGGGCACCACGCCTACTACGTTGTACCAGCGTTGGTCATCGGTATCGCGAAAACGCAGGCGCTTGCCAATCACATCCCGCTCTCCCGGCCAGAACTGTTCAGCAAAGGACTGGCTGACGACGACCACCTGTTGTGAGTCCTGAGTATCGCCGTGGACGAACTCCCTGCCCGCCATGGGGGTAATACCCATTGCCGACAGGCTGCCCGGCATGACCTGCACATCATTGACCATCGGGTAAGACCAGCGCTCGTTCCTGTTGTTGGCCGACGAGTCTACATCCACCTGGTGCGGCACGGTGAACTGTCCCACGGCACTGGTGGTCAACGCTGCGCTTTCAACCCCGGGAATCGCAGCGGCAGCGTCCTGCAGGCGCTGGTAAAACAGGATACGGCTTGCATCATCAGGATAATTGTTAGCGTTGAGGTGGATTTGCGCGGTCAGGTAGTTACTGGTGTCGACACCATAATCAGCGCGGGTCGCCTGGTAGACCAATAATGCGAACAGCGCACTGATACACAGAATTGAGCAGGAGAGCCCCACTTCAAAGATAACCAGGATCCGTGAAACCCGACTTGCACCACGGCTCTGCGCACCACGGGTGCCATCACGCAGCACATCATTGAAATTGCCATGGACGATTTTCCAGGCCGGCAATGCACTGGTGAGCACAGCCGTGATGATCACCAGGACAAGGGCGTTGAGGACCAACACATTATCGAGTGACAGCTGCCACCAGAAAGGGATTTTATTGGGTACGAAACCAGGCAGTATCGTATTGGTTATCTCCAGCCCCCATGCAGCCAGCAGGATCGCCACGACACCGGACAGAAAACAGATAAATAAGCTTTCCAGCATCATTTGCAGTACCAGGCGGCCTGCGGGAGATCCCAGCGCGACCCGGATCGCGATCTCTTTGGAACGCTCAGTTGTTCTTGCCAGCAATAAATTTCCGACATTGCAGCAAGCCAGTAGCAGCACAAAACTGACGGCAAACAGCATGACGATAAAGATCGGCGTGGTCTCCTCACCCATAAAGTTTTCCTGGAACGTCAATACCTGAGCGGAAAGCCCTTTATTACTTTCCGGGTACTCCAGCGCCAGTGACTGCATCACTCTATTGAGATCGCGGTTGGCATCCGCAAGGGTCACACCGGGCTTCAAACGCGCATACACCGACACTTCCGGAGCGCCTTTACGCTCCAGGTACTGCGAGGGTTCAAGCTGAGAAGGCAGCCACAGGTCATGGAAGAAGGGGAAGGCAAAATTTTGCGGCATGATGCCGACGATGCGGGTATGTATGCCGTTGATCCTGATATCGCGGCCAATGAGTTGCGCATCGGAAGCGAAGTAGTTTTGCCACATTGCATAGCTGATCACCGCGACAGGTTCAGCCCCCGACTGAACGTCCTCTTGATTCAGCACACGCCCTCGAAATGGCTGAACAGCTGCATAAGAGAACAGCTCCGAGGTGTTTCTGATGGCCATATAGGAAACAGCTTTGTTGCCATCACTGATATCCGCGCGCTCGGCGTAGAAATAGCCCATATCCTCAAACTGGGTAGAGCGCGCCTTGATATCGCTGTAGTCCATGAAGTTCAGCCCGGAATCACTCAGGCTGACACCATTCACGGTCGGATTGACCAGCACCATGCTTTTTCCGTCCGGATAAGGAAGCGGAGCGAACATGATGGTATTGATCACCGAAAACATATACAGGGTCAGTGCTAGTCCACAGGACATGATCAGCACGGTAACAAAAGTGAAGCCGGGGCTTTTCAGGAGTAAACGCAAGGCATAGCGAATATCAAAAAGCATCTTATGCTTCCTTCACCAGGGTCAGTTGGCGCGCGTGCTCCCCATCGCCGACGACCTTTCCGTCAGACAGGACAATACTGCGCTGTGCACGCTCAGCCGAACGAGGATCGTGGGTCACGATGCAGATCGTGGCACCTTCCTGATGCAACTTATCGAGGATATTCAATACCGCTTCTGCGTTGTGCGAATCCAGGTTACCGGTGGGTTCGTCCGCCAGAAGGATGGACGGATTACCCACGATGGCCCGAGCCACCGCGACGCGCTGCTGCTGCCCGCCGGAGAGTTGTGAAGGATAGTGACGGCTACGGTGGGACATATTGACCTTGGCCAAGGCCTCGGCGACTCTCTTGTGCCGTTCAGACTTGGAAATGTCGCTGCGGTAGGTCAGTGGCAGCGCGACATTTTCTTCGATCGTTAGATCACTGATGAGGTTGAACGACTGAAAGATGAAGCCGATGTCCCGATTACGCACCTGCGCACGCTGCTTCTTGGAAATATTGTCGACATTGCGACCCGCCAACTGATAAGTGCCGCTCGACGCCGTATCCAGCAACCCCAGAACTGAGAGCAGAGTCGATTTCCCACAGCCTGAAGGCCCCGATATAGCCACGTACTCGCCCTTGGAAATGGTCAGTGTGATCTTGCTGAGCGCATGGGTTTCGATTTCATCAGTCAGAAAAATTTTGTTTACGTCAGTCAGTTCTACCAAAGGTTCCATCTTTACTGTCTCCAGGGCATTGTTCCGGTAGCCGGCGCGAGCTGCATCAGTTGGCAATTTCAATCTGATCGGCCCCCTGCCAAGCGGTGCTGTCACTGAGAATTATTTTGTCGCCAGCCTTGAGCCCGCGGGTGATCTGAATGTAGTCAGCAGAACCCTGCCCGAACTCCACTTTCATCTTGGTCGCTGAACGGTCTTTGTCATCCAGCCGGTAGAGCATAGAGGGCAAGTTATTCTGCGCGAACGGCGGGCGCTCGACATACAACGAATTATTGATTTTCGTCACCGCGATCAATCCATCGACACTCAGATCAGGACGTGCTTCCTGTGGCAGAGGCTGATTGAACGTCACATCCACCTTGACCGTTCCGTTCGTCACCGCGGGATCGACCCTGGATAACACCCCGGTAAACCGGCTGCGCCCTGTGTTGATCGTGACGGCCTGCCCGACCGCGAGATCGCGTGACTGCAATTCGGGCACTTTGAGCTCGGCATACAGCTCCTTCTCTTTGGCAAGTCGCGCGATATCACTGCCTACTGTTACCCGCTGTCCGACCTGGACCTTCACATCCTGCAAAATGCCATCTATCGGTGATTTAACCTTGAGCGAATCAACCTCCTGCTGATTCAAAGCAACCAGAGACTCCAATTTATTAAGGCGCATAAAGTTCGCCTTTATATCCGCCTGGACGCTGAGCTTAAGCGTCCTTAACCGTCGCTCTTCAAAACCGACCTGCTGAGTATACTGTTCAGTCAGAATGCGTGTGGTTTCATATTCCAGCCTTGGCACGGCCAAAATGTATTTTTTCTGAGCAGCAAGACGCAGTGTAGATGCAAGTAATCGACTCTTCGCATCCATCATTAACGCCTCTTGATTGAGAATTTTATTTTGCAGTTCGGCATTTTTGGCCTCGGTTTCTGCTCGGCGAGCATTAAGTTCCAGTTGGCTCTCCTGAAGCCGCTGTTCGAGCGTCGGATTACTCATGACAACCAGCAACTCTCCTTTGCTGACTTTCATCCCGGCCTTATAAATGACTTCCTCCACCCGAGCGTCAACGTTTGCCGCCACCCAGTTGATGTTCCACGGTAAAAGCACTCCATTGCCACGTACCTCAACGGCGAAGTCACCATACTTGACTTCCGCAAGCGTCACGCTGCTACGGGCAACCTGGTAAGGCGAGAACCGATAGTTATAAATAATCAGCAACAGCACCAGCAGAAAGACGCCGCCAGCAATCGCTTTACTGTGCTTTTTCAGTAGGAGCTTATTTCCCGGCTGCGGGATCGAGATATCCATGATAGTACCAACGCTAACAATTTGAATAATCCAAGGCACATTCCATGCCAAAACAAAAAACATACATATAACTGCATGATATTTAAGCAATAAAAATAAAGACAACACGTGAATTATTTGATGTCAGTGACGGGGCATCTCATTTTCGGAACGACAGAAAACGTGCATTTCTTATTAGCTGATGTCCATGGGCAAACTGCACGAAATTAGCAATCCCAATAATGGGACGCAAGATAACAGTCTGCGAAAAAACTTTTCGAAAATGGGATTTCATTTTCCCTAAATCGAGAAACGCTAAAAAAACACTTAACAAACAGCCACTTGAAGCCGCTAAAAATCTGGCATAGCAATTGCCTATTCATGAGTGAGTCAAAAGCCTACCTCAACAATAAAAAATCTTCGCCATTGAGCGCTGCAGAACGGAGTCTGTATGTGGGATCTTAAAATCTCGAATGCTGAAAAGACCCTCTTTACACAAAAAATAATGGACGACCTGTATAAACGTCATTTTGAGATCTATGGAAAACATGCACATACAGAAAAAGCGCTGTGCATTGCCACAGTGATAAACTACATCATAGAGAATATTTCAGAGGAGATTACCTTGGACGACCTGGAAAAAATCTGTGGTAAAACCCGGTTTGATATTTGTCGAATGTTCAACCTGTTTTACGACGTAACACCGATCAAGTGGATGTGGAGAGTCCGACTGGCGCTGGCAAAGGAATTTATTCATCTGGCACCGGAATGGTCATTAACTGATATCAGTTACGCCTGCGGTTTTTCCTCCCTGCCGCATTTCTCTCGAAGCTTCAGTAAAACCTATAATGAAACACCACTAAAACTCAAACAATATGTAATGAAGTCGACCAGGCAGAAAGCAAAGAAAGAATCTTCTGAGTATGATTTTATCTTTGGCGTGCAAAGAAATGGTTTCTCACGCAACATGCTGCTCAACAACATCAACTCATTATAATTAATAAAATCCAGCTGAACACGCACGAACCTCAGGTCGCTCGTACAATCGATAAGGCACGAAAGAATCAGCGTCACTGTGCAACGGCTGCTCCCTATTACCGGGAAAAAGCAGAGGGACAACAGTTGAAGCGACAGTCAAACTCGGCTAAAAAAGAGTGACGAGCGCTTGAGGGGAAGGCAGGAAAGTGCAAAGGTGACACTCAGTTATCTTAGTTAACACTCGCGATCAGCGAACATAAAACTAACACTTTGAACGCTTGACACCTATGTTAATGGTGGCGCGCCAGCGCAATGCGGGATCAACAATAGCGACATAATCTTCCTGCGCTGTAGGGGCCAGAAAAGTAGAAATACGGTTGAACACAGTGGCATCGCGCAATGCACCATTGTGCCCCTTACCTTCAGTTACAATCAGTTTGCTTTTACCCAGAACATGGTTAAGTACCATGGCCTCTTCCATATCGATACTCACGTCTCCCTTGTCATGCAATATCAGTACTGGCTGTTTTATTTTTGAGATTAATTCAGGTCCGATTTTATCAGGGTGCACGCCATAACGTAGCTGATAGAGCTTTTTCATCGTCGTTGCAATATGCCGGGGTAGTTTATTGCTGAGCACATAATTATCCAGTACTTCGCCGAAGCTGCAAGGACTGCTGATCAGGATCATTCTCTTGAACAACAGCCCTTGTAATGCGGCCATACAGCCTACCAACCCGCCGGACGAGTGCCCGATAACCACTGAGAAGGGACCGTATTGTCGCTCGATATCGATGACGGCCCTGGAAAGATCGTAAAAAGACACGCCCTTACCCGGGGACACACCATGTGCCGGCAGGTCAGGTGCAAAAACGGTGTAGCCCTTTGCCTGCAAACGCTGGGCAAGGTGCCTGAGCATGATACTTCGCCCATCCCAGCCATGCAGCAGCAATACTTTCTCTGTTTGCTGCGCTGATTGAGAGTAAATAAACATCTTCACGAAGGTGTGCCGCCAGGTGAAATTTTCCTGCAGGCATTGGCTGAGTAGCATCATCTCAGCCGGCTTATAGGGTAATGGTCGGGTTTTTTCAAACAGGTGCAATGCATACAGCGCTGAAAGATAGGAGGACAGCATGTCCAGCGAATAGAGGTCGAACATCCTTATTAAACGGCACGCGCGGACATAGTGAGTCGTTGGCCTGACTCTGGCCTTCATTAACAATGTAGGCCGGAGCCGCATCACCACCAGCACGCGAAGGTAATTTTGGTGGATCAGCGAAACGATCAGCAACAGGGGATAGATAACACTAAAGAACATGCTCACTCCCAATTTTATTCGCGAGCCGCCAGTACTCGTTGGCAAAGGCCAAGAAGTTAATCGCACTGAACATAATGATGATACTCATGATCGCGTTCACACTAGAGAACCGATCCCAGCCGACCAATAAAACGATCACCATGAGCAACTCGATGATCACCGTCAAAATCAATACACGGCGCGCCTGATCAAGTTGTTCAAGTAAAGCTTGCAGAGACGCTACAAATGCCGTGAGGAAGAACGTCGGTAGTAAAATCAGCATCATCTGTCTACTGGCTTCCCTGATCGTCCCGTCACCTGAAAGAATGCCGATCAGCGCTTCTTCACTAAAGTAGACCCCAACGGTGAGCGCAAGATAAAGCCCACCAATAAACATCAGCCCACGATGCAGGAGCCGCTTCAATTCCTCACCGCGACTGATCGTCAAACGTTGGTTTATCAATATCGCCAGTGCAGAGCCGCAGGCCACGGCGGGAATAACGATAAACATCCTGATCTTGGTAATGATCAGGAACGCGGCGACATATTGTTCACCCAGCGTTCCAATCAAGGGAAACACCAGCAGCGAGCTGAAAAACACCACGATAAAAGATGCAAAGATCGGTAAGCCAACCTGCTGGAGAAGGCCTTTTAATCGCGCAATGAACGCTTGCGGACGGTCGTCCTGCTGCTGGCGACCGACACGCCATACCAGCCATGTCGCAACCGGGATCAGCAGGCCGGACGCCAAGGCATTTGCCACGATAATGGAATAGAAGCCCAAACCGTAGACGTGGTAGCTGGTGTAGCAAATACCTGCGTTCAGGACGATATAGGCAATCACAAGAAACATGCTCAACGCGCTCTTGCCCTGCCCTCGCAGGGCGCTGTTACACATTTCCAGGTGAATGAACGGCAGCATCGAAAGGAAGTAGAGCGGAAGTGCCTCTTGATAAAAGCGCTCACCAGACACGGGAAGCAGCTTCTCCAGCCAAGGCGAAGAGAGTGCGATCGTCCCACTGAGCGAGGCCACAACCATCACGCCCAGCACAGATAAAATGGTCGTTGCCGTCAGCACTTTCTGCTTTGACCAAAGGTTCAAAGACCTGGCGCTGAATACCTGGTTACTGATAGCCAGGCATTCGAGAATCGCCAGGAACAAAAAACTGAACGGCTGGATCATCGACAACCAGTAAATCGACGTTGTCTCAGCGCCATGTCCCAAAATAGCGGTCTGGGTGTTTTGTGAAAAAGACACCGCGACGGCAACGACAATCATTGGCCAGGCAAGCTTCAGTAGGTCCGCAATATCCCGGCCTGCCCCCTGGCGTTGCGACAGAGCCAAGCCCGGTGATGTGTTCACACAACCTCCCCCACACTATCGCGCTGTGGCATGGCGTAATGCCCCGTCGTTTTGCCATGCAGGCTATAAATCATCATCGAGAGATAAGACAGCGTGTGCGTCGCGCCAAGCAGATAGCCATGGCCTCCCATCAATTTTTCCGCTCTGTTGGTCAGCAGGGTGATCTGCCAATGGTCTTCTTCAGCGTCCTGAAAATCCTGCGCCGCGATGCGCATTTCCCATTGCAACACCAGTTGGCTGCACTGACTGGTCACATCCGCAAACTCGGCTTTAATCAACTGATGCCGGGTAGTTTTCACACCAAAGCTCCGGCGTGCGGACAAATGCGTCCAGCTCATGCCCAACATGCGCATCAACAGCCCCAAACGGGCGGCGACAGAGACAATGAGTGGGGTGTCATCGGCGGCTATCGCCTGCTCCCCTCCCAGGTATTGGAGATCCAGGCCAAGAGAGGCAAGTACCCGATCCGCCTGCGGTGATTGACCGGCCGTGACCTCTCGCTCGTCCGGCACGAGTTGATAACCTTGGCTGAACACCCGCCTGGTATGATCGGGCAATTCAAGACGCAATAGCCGCACGGCTTCTGCGGGCTCATTGCCCGAAAACAGCCGATAAATTCTGTTAAACGGGCCATCAGGCATATGAGTTCTCCAACTGCAGGTGCTGCTCAATCCAACTGATCAACTTACCGACCGTGGTGAATGCATCCTGATCGATTTGATCAGGCTCAAACATTAACCCAGGGACTTTTTCTTCGAGTGTCAATAAAAACTGCACAAACAACACCGAATCCAAATCTAGGTCTTCGTTGAAATCTGTTTCCAGACTGACCGACACGGCCGAAGACATAATATCGTTGAGCGCTTCATTAACCGCCGACAGAAGACTTGACATGTACAACCTCGCTATTTTCTATTTTTTCAATTAATACGCATGAAAGCGTAACGCCCATGCCCATGGTGAGGCAGAGGATTCTTTTGCCTGTGAAATTTTTCAACAGGGCAGACAAGTTAAATAAAACGTCCGAACAATAAGCGTGCCCATACTCGGCAATATGATCGGCAAACATGATGCCTTTGAAATTTAATTTATCGGCGACTCTTTTAAGCATCGGCAGATCCAGATTGCATGGAACGATTGCGTCGATGCTCTCAGCGGGAACATTGAATCTATCCAGCGCGTACAGATAGAAATCATGATACTCCCGCTCCAACGACGCATATAACTCGCGCCGGCGCACAGCAGACTCATGCCGGTGATTGTCATAAAAAGAGGACAGGTGCCTTACGGCTGTATGCTTCAAATTCCATTGGGCAGGCCCCGCATTGAGCAGCATCGCCGCCGGTATCTCGGCCAACACGCTATTATCCAGTCGATTAACAGCACTATGAAAAGCCTTCTCCCCCGTAAGAAGGAGCATTGGCTCTCTGCGCTTAATCAATCTGTTTTTTAATAGGTGAATCGCCGATAAGGCAGACGAGCAATGGTTCAAGCTGACGCTGAGTACTTCCCAGTGCCCTATCCCGCACGCCTCGGCAACATCCTCCAGCCAATGATTATCAAAGAAGGTGTTATGCGTCTGTGTTTTGGCATACACCAGGCACCCTTTGACTTCTTTTACATGAGGGTTTGCAATAATCAGCGCGCACAGCGTATCCACAAGCATCTCTGCGTGTGTTCTGGAAGACATCCCAATGGTGTGCAAAGAGTAATAACGCTGTAATACCTTGCAAGCACCCGATTTTAAATCATGGGATTGCTCAAGCGTGCTCAAGGGCTCTAATGAAATACGATCCGGCAACCAACATAAATAATTAAGTGGCAGCATAACGTTCCCGCATGGAGTAATTTTAGTGCAGTTATAAATTACCCACATCGTCCCAGAAACGGATCGTGCTTTTTGCCTCAAATTGCTTAAAAGGCATGTTTTTCCCATTTGCAGGTCCCACAAATGGAACTATTAACGGTTAACAGCGGTCTTGCGAATGCCTGGAGGCCCAAACCCGTAGCTGGATCGATAAGTCCGTACTACCTGGAGCCTTTGGGTGCCGATGCAGTGAAACGCCCTTGAGCGACGTGGCATTTGGGGGGCACCGGATGGATGGGCTGTAAGGCTTTTTTCAGCACAAAACAAACGCCCCGAACATATTGGGGCGCTTGTTGGAGCCATCGCTCGAGTGTTTTCATATGGGCTGCTAAATGCCCCTTTTGTACTCAAACCAAGATCAACTGGTCAGCCAGGACTCCACGGCATCAGAGTGTTTCTCAAGGTTGCCGGAATTCTGCGAGTCTGGACATCGTTAACCTCGTAAATGACTGTCTGCGAAGACGAATTTACGTCGTAGGTTTAATCCAACTCGCTGATGCAGACCACTTTAGGCTGCGTCATGTCCTCATAGGCAAATCGAACACCTTCGCGCCCCAAACTTCCGTACTTGAAGCCACCGAAAGGCATGGCATCGAAACGATAATCGGAAGAATCATTGATCATCACGCCACCCGCTTCAATCTGCCGCGCCAATTTCAAGGCCTTGGAAAGATCACGTGTGAAGAGTCCCGCATGCAAGCTGTACTCCGGAGCGTTGGCCAGAGCAACAGCATCATCCAACTGGTCAAAAGGCTCCAGGATGACAACCGGCGCGAAGACTTCCTGCTGCCAGATCCGACTGTTATGGCTTACACGCTCCAGCACGGTCGGCGCATAGCTTCCCACTTCGCGATGGTGCCCACACAGAAGAACGGCCCCCTCGGCCAGTGCTTCATTTACCAATTGTTCGGTACGACGGGCCGCTTGTTCCGTAATCATCGGGCCTACATCCGTTGCTCGCTGGTCAGGATCACCCACTACCAAGGCACGCGTTTGGCTGACAAAACGCTCACGGAAGTCCTCATAAATTGAACTATGTACAAGGATGCGTTGAGTGCCGATGCAATTCTGCCCTGCTGCCCAAAAGGCGCCAGACACGCAGGACTCAACAGTCGGTTCGATATCGCAATCTTCAAGCACGAGAACCGGGGCATTTCCTCCCAGATCCATCGCTAGCTTCTTCAACCCTGCACTACGAGCAATGGCCTCCCCCGTGGCAAAACCGCCCGTAAAGGAAATCATCCGAACTTCACGAACCTCCACCAATGCTTTACCCAGATCGACGCCACCGGTCGCCGGGGTTACCACAGACGGAGGCAGACCCGCTTCCACCAGGCACTCAACCAGCTTGAGAGCAGACAACGGTGCGAGCTCTGAGGGCTTCAGGATCACAGCATTACCACCGGCGATGGCCGGGCCAAGTTTATGGGCGACCAGGTTCAGCGGATCGTTGTAGGGAGTGATCGCGACGATAAGCCCCAACGGTTCTCGAGTGAACCAGCCTTGGCGCGATTCGGAGCCTTCATATGCCTCAAATGGAATCACTTCCCCGGCGTTACGACGAGCCTCTTCTGCCGATAGCTTCAGCGTGTTGACACAACGCTTCACCTCCTTCTCTGCTTGTCGCAGCGTCTTCCCCGCCTCTGCAACAATGAGTTTGGCAAACGCTTCAGCCTCAAGCTCTACACGCCGGGCCGCCTCCTCAAGGATGCGTGCACGAAGGTGACGAGGCATTGCCGCACTCTCGCGCACGCCGATTCGCGCGCGTTCCAGCAAGCCAGGAACTGCGGCGGCATCGAGGCAAGGGACACTGCCCACCAGGCGACCATCGAATGGACTGAACACATCAATCTGTTTGGCTTCAACAAGCTGGATACTGGCCATGCTGGATACGCTCATGACTATCTCCTGTTATTTGCCGTGGGCGGTGTGGATGGCGACGATGTCCGACAGCAATGCGAAGGCTGTTTCGATGCGCCCTGCCCCAGGCCCGGACACCGTGACAGCTCCCAGCAGTTCGGTCTTGAATGACACTGCATTCGTAGCACCGCTGATTCCGGCAAGAGGATGTGAGTTCGACAGTAACCGAGCTTCCACACTCGCTCGAACCGAGCCATCTGCTGCACGATCGGCTGAGCCGATCAGTTTCCAGCTCGCGCCATTGGCACTTGCCTGGGCAATATCTTGCGCGCTGATATTGCTGATACCCGAGCACGCTACATCGCTGACATTCAGTCGTGCGTTGAGCAGTTCGTTGGCCAGGATCACTACCTTGAGGCGTACGTCAAACCCTTCCACATCGGCGGTAGGATCTGCCTCGGCGTAGCCGAGTTGTTGCGCTTGTACGACGGCATCGTTGAACGCCAGGCCGTCTTTCATCCGGGTGAGCACGTAGTTGGAAGTGCCGTTCAGGATGCCTTCGAAGCCTTGCACGTTGGCACCCGCCAGGGCCTGTTTGGCCAGACGAATCACGGGGGTGCCACTCATCACCGCCCCCTCGTATTCGAAGGCGACCTGGTTGCGACGGGCCAACGCCTTGAGCTCGGCACCGTGCAGCGCAATAGGTCCCTTATTGGTGGTCACTACATGAATGCCGCTTTCCAAGGCCCAGCGGCAAAAGGTAGTGGCGGGCTCGCCATCCACCGGATTGGTGAAAGTGGCCTCAGCGATGATGTCTGCACCGGAATGCTTGATCACGGTTTCGTTGAAGGCCTCGGCATTGCCGCCGGGCAGTTGAGCGAATGCGCCCTTCTCAACCGGCAGTGCCACCAACTGCTTTGCATCCAGACCGTCTTTGGCAACGATTGAGCCGAGGAACAGATCGGTGACCCCGACAATTTTAATGGTGAAGCCCAGGGTCTCTTTCCACTCGGCATTACGATCGGCGACCAATTGGGCGAAGCCACGGTTCACGCCACCAAACCCTACCAAGGCAATTTTGTACTCAGTCATAACCGCTGTTCCTATATTGATGTTGTTCGATAGGAACATCCTAAGAGGCGGGCTTTGGCAGTTGAATATGGCAGAGTGCTGTATTAGTTGAGCGTTTTGCCCAAGCACGAAGTTGTCAAAACACCGCAGAAAGGACGAACGATGTCACGGTGTTTTCCACCCCTGGCATGGCCGCGATTTCCTTCCACACGAGATGGACTCGTTCAGGTGTGGCGGCATTCACACGCAGCATTAAATCGAACTCACCACTGAGTACTTCACATTGCACGACTTCGGGAATGGAGCGCAGCGCAGTCAGTACTTCTTCGCCACGCATGCGGTCGTAGCGGTAGACAAAGATCACCGCGCTGATAAGCGACGTAGGCCGCCGCGACTCACCGAGAAGTACCGTATAGCCCTGGATCGCACCGTCGCGCTCAAGACGCTCGATACGCTGGCGCACCGCATTGCGTGACAAGTTGATCTTGGCACCCAGTTCGATATGGGCTATTCGCGCATTGGCGGTAAGTTCGGCCAGTATGCGTTCGTCCAACGGATCTAGAATGCGCTTCATGCAGACCTCTGCTGCGCCAGACGAAGAGCCTGGCACAGACCGTCCAGATCGCCCTTGGCCAGGTACGGTGGTTGCGCGCGCACCTCGACAGTGCTCGGAACGCTTGTTTGCCAGACGCCCAGTTCGGCCAACAGCGCTGCTGACTTGGCCGGCGCAATTTGCCCGAAGGTGACCATCGGCGCGCCAAGACTGCGTCGATGAAGCCTGCCGGCCAGTACACCGACAGCGGTGTGAGGATCGATGGCCGAGCCTGTCTCTCGGAACAGTTCGACTACTTCATCGCGCACTTGGGATTCGTGTACGGCATAGGAATCGAAGAGTACTCGAGCACGTAGCCATTGCTGGTTGCCGATGCTCATTTCTCCGCAACTTTCAAAATGCTCCATCAGTGTCTTTGTTGAGCAGCTATCGTGCTCGTAAATCTCCCAGATAAACCGCTCCAGGTTGGAAAACAACGAGAAGTCCATCGCCGGCGACACTGTTCGATTAGTCATCCGGGTGGAGTACCGATTGCAATGAAAAAACTGGTGCAGGGCATCATTGCTGTTGGTGGAAATGATCACCTGATTGATGGGTAATCCCATTTTCTGCGCAATGTAACCAGCGTAGATTTCGGCCGAGCTGGCAGCTGGAACGCTAAAGCCAACGGGACGCGAGCCACCGCCCAGTTGCAAGGCCGCGTGGAAGTAAAAAACGATCTGGGCCAGGACGCCGATCCAATTGGTCGAGTTGAAACAGACCGGCAATACTCCGTCCAACGGCCACTCGCGCAAGAGTCGGGAGACCAGCGTCTGGCAATCATCGAAATTACCGTCAACCGGAAACAGCTGAACCCGCTGCGGGTCGGCTGCCTGCAAGGCACTGAGTTGCTCAGGCGCAAGCCCGTCGCGCGGATACAGTATTGCCATGCGGGCGGCCGGGCAGTTAGCAAAGGCTTCAAGCGCCGCGACGCCGGTATCACCGTTAGTTGCACCGACCACCAACGCTTCTTTACCGATCTCCTTCAGGAAATGGTCGACCAGGCGCGACTGCAATTGCGCGGCGAAATCCTTGGAAGAACCGGTCGGGCCATGAAACAGCTGGAGTATCCACTCGTTGTGCCCGATTTGCTCAAGCGGCGTAATAGCGCGGTGCTTGAATTGTTGATAGCTGTCACTGAGCAAGGCACGCAGGGTGCTTTCGTCTATGGAAGAGCCGACAAAAGGCGAAATCACTCGCCAAACCAACTCATCAAACGGCAGCCACGACCAGCTGGCAATCTGTTTCTCGGTAAAGACAGGCAAACTGGCTGGGACATAGAGACCACCATTTTCGGCGAGCCCCGACAGAACCACACTGCGAAAATCAGCACGCATGTCGCCGCCGCGAGTGCTTACATAATCCATGGCAACTCCAAATCAGTTTTACAAAAGGCGATGGGCTTGCGCCACCAGCCAGGTAGAAAAATGTGCGGCATCAGGCGATAGCACTTCGTTCTGTTCGTGCACCAGATAAAAGGATTCGCTTGCCTCGATTCGGTAATTGAATGGCGCAACCAATTGCCCACTCTTAAGCAAATCCTCGACCACGGAAGACCGTGCCAGCGCAACGCCCTGCCCCAATTCGGCCATGCGGATCGTGGAAATCAGCGTGTCAAACTGAGGGCCACGGGAGTAGTCGACGTCATCTGCACCAACTCGCTTCAACCAGTAACCCCAACCTTCTTCGTACCCCAACACGTGAAGCAGTGAATGGTTCATCAAATCGCGTGGCTCATGTATGGGTGAACTGGCCATGAGCGTTGGGGAGCAAACAGGCTGAAGGATGTCCCAAGTCAATCGCTGAGCGTGCAAGCCCGACCACTCACCGCATCCCCAGCGAATCTCCAGGTCATCTTCGCCGTCCGGTTCTTTCACCCAAATATTGCTGATGTATCGAATATCAATCTGGGGATACTCCCGACAAAAATCTGCGAGTCGGGGGGCCAACCAATAGTGAAGAAAGGAAAGGCTGCCACGCACCTTCAAATGTCTTCGATTGCGCTGGCCGAAAATCTCGTTTGTGCCGACTGCAAGGCGACTGATCGCGTCTTGTACGACAGGCAGGTACGACTGCCCTTCCTCGGTCAAGCCAAGTCCTCGAGGTAAGCGCTTGAACAGCGCCACACCGAGGTGACTTTCTAACTGACGGATCTGCTGACTCACAGCCCCTTGAGTCAAATGGAGTTCTTGCGCCGCGTGGGTAAAGTTTAAACAACGCGCCGATACTTCGAATGCCCTCAACCAGTTCAAGGGTGGTAGTGACTTTTGACTCATCGGCGCAACCTCATCAGGGCTTTATCTATGCTCGATCATTGCCTGAAAAACTCACGCGGTGCCAGAGGAATGAACTGCTGCGGCTAAAGCCAACCGCTCTGCTCTCTTGTTTCGAGTGATCCAGTAAACGAAGTAACACCACGCGATAAAGGGAAGGCCGAAGTAAAGCGCCACTCGCTGCTCAGGATCAAAAGCGATACCCACACAGGCCAGCAGACAACACAACAGTGCACCGATAGGCACCCATGGATAGCCGCGTACACGGAAATGCAGGTCTTCAACTCGTCCGCCATTAGCGACATATTGACGACGGAATGCGATCTGGCTTGCAGCAATGCTCATCCACACGACCACGACCGCCAGACCGGAAATGGACACCAAGGCCAAGTAGACCGTATCAGGGGCAAACACACTGCTGAGCAGAGAAGCCACTGCACCCGCCATACTAAGAACGATGGCGTTCACCGGTGCACCCCGACTGGAGAGCCTGGCGTAGCGCTTAGGCATATGTCCTTGATCGCTCAATGTCCACAGCATTCGGGACGCTGCATACAGCCCCGAGTTAGCGGCGGAAATCAGTGCCGTGAGAATGACGAAGTTCATAATGTCGGCAGAGTATGGGATGCCAATCAGCTCAAACACCATCACGAACGGGCTTTCTACGAGCCCCGCTTGCTCTCGTGGCAGTAACGTCGCAAGGACGAAAATGGTCCCCACGAAGAACAGCGCCAAACGTACCACTGTCGTGCGGATTGCCTTGGGCACGCTAGTTTGTGGATCTTGCGCTTCGCCTGCCGCAATCCCGATCAGCTCAGTTCCGGAAAATGCGAATGAAACAGCCAGGAGGGTCATTGCAATGGGTAAAAACCCAGTAGGAAAAAGCCCCTCACGTGTGAAGTTGGAAAGTCCCGCCCCCTGCAAACTCTGTACTTGAATAAGACCGAAAATTGCCGCTCCGCCAATCGCAATGAATGTGATAACGGTCAGCACCTTAATCAGCGAAAGCCAAAATTCAGTCTCCGCAAACCACCGAACAGAAACAACATTGCTTAAGAAAACGGCGATGGCAAACAGCGCGCTCCAAATCCAGACCGGTGTATCAGGAAACCACCGAACCATCAGTATGCCCGCAGCTGTGAACTCTGAACCGATAGCTACTGCCCAAGTGAGCCAGTAAAGCCAAGCCACCGTATAGCCTGTGCCTGGTCCCAGGTATCGCGTTGCATAACTACTGAAAGATCCGGTTTCTGGCATCTGTACAGCCAATTCACCGAGACAGACCATGACTAAATACACCATCACTGCCCCGATGATGTAAGCAATCACTGCACCGAGCGGCCCTGCCTGATTAACCGTGTAACCGGAGGTAAGGAATAACCCCGTACCGATCACACCGCCCAGTGCCAACATAACGATGTGGCGTGTTTGCATTTCCTTTTTGAAACGCGAGTTTGGGTCGGACTGATGATCTTCAATATGCGTGGACATAGTTTTATTCTCATGAAATGTTCGGACAAACGCCTTATAACTGGCTGTTGGGCAGTACAAATTTGTCGTCGCTGGATTTTATTATTTTCATTCTTCATGAAGGCCTTAAGATGAATCTCGAGCGTCCTGCCCGTATTCAGGTTTCTACTTCAATGAAACGTTGGGCACTATCAGTGTTAAAGCTCGTATCACCATGTTTACCTCGCACTAAAGCGAAAGCTTGTTTTAGGTCAGCCAATAAATCTGCTGAATCTTCAATACCTATGGATATTCGAACCAAACCTTCGGAGATTCCAAGTGCCTGACGTTCTTCCAAGGTATTTTCCACGTGACTGGTCGTCCGAGCCGGCCCATAGATGGTCTCGACAGCGCCCAAATTACCCGCCCGATGCGCATATCTGAGCAGCGGTAGCAAACGAGTCACTGTGTCCATGCCTCCTTTCAGTACGAAGCTGACGATGGCCCCGAATCCGTTCATTTGCGAACGAGCGATGTCATGACCTGGATGTTGAGGCAACCCCGGATAGTTCACCGACTCAACCAGCGGTTCGGTACAGAGGTACTCGGCCAAAAGCTTCGCGCTCGCCTGTTGCTGGCGAAGACGCAGAGCCAGTGTCTTGATGCCTCGGATGATTAGATACGCCGAAAAAGGATCCAGCGAGGCACCATTGATTTCGCGGTAGTGGCGAACTTGAGACATCAAATGCTCGGCACCGCAAACCACGCCGCCAAGTACATCACCATGACCGGACAGGAATTTGGTCGCGCTGTGCACAACCACATCAACGCCTAAAGCGAGCGGATTCTGATTCAGAGGTGTCGCGAATGTATTGTCTGCAACAACCAAAGCGCCCACTCGCTTCGCTGCTGCCACAAGGCGCCGAATATCAACGATTTTCAGCGTTGGGTTCGAGGGTGTTTCCAGATACAGGACGCTGCAGCCTTTAGCGATCTCCTGCTCAAGTGCCACAGTGTCGAGCGTATCGCAAAGAGTTACCTCCACACCCATGCGTGGAAGAAACTCCTCGAAAATCTTGTTCGTACCGCCGTAGCTGTCACGCGTAGATATCACGCGCTGCCCACAGGACAGGAAGGTGTGTAGTACACCGCTAATTGCAGCCATTCCGGTACTGAAAGCTACAGCCGACTCTGCGTTTTCTAGCTCACAGAGTTTATCTTCCAAGACGCAGACAGTGGGATTGCTCATCCGGCTGTAAATGAAGCCGGGCTCCTTTCCCAATGCCACGTCGTACCACTTATCGATATCGTCATAGCCATAGGCGGCACTGACCACGATGGGTGTCTGGGTCGCATTGTAAGGATGTTGAACTTGCTCACCTCCCCATACGGCTCGAGTCCCCATCCCAACCTCTGAAGCTTGAACGGCGTGTTTCTTATTTTCCATAAAGTTGTCTCGCATCAAGGGAAACACAACCGTGTTCCAAGTGGGCTTGGGAGGACTATATGGAAAGCTCATGCTTGTGAAAAATCATGATATCCGGGAGTAAGGGGTACTTTTTTTAATGGCTGGGTACCGGGCAGGCAGCATACGGAGCTGCTAGTGTTAATCCGCATGCCGTCAAAGTCCCTGCAGTCGGGTGGGTGTGAGCCGCCGTTTTGTTCGTGACCGAGTGCTACGCCTGCCGCTGCAGTTCGTTGGCAGTGGTGTAACCCAAGATCTTCCTAACCCATCGAATGGCGCTTAATCCAGGAGAAAAATCATGGCGAAGGTACTGGTTCTCTATTACTCAATGTACGGTCACCTCGAAACGATGGCTGGCGCAGTGGCCGAAGGCGCACGATCCGTACCCGGCGCAGACGTGACGCTCAAGCGTGTCGCTGAAACCATCCCGGCCGAACAGGCAGCAGCCATCGGCGTCAAACTTGACCAGAAGGCACCGGTGGCGACACCTGACGAGCTGGGCAATTACGATGCAATCATCTTTGGTACACCGACTCGCTTCGGCAATATGGCGGGACAGATGCGCACGTTTCTCGACCAGACCGGCGGACTGTGGATGAGCGGCGCGCTGGTCGGGAAAATCGGCAGTGTCTTTGCATCGACCGGCACCCAGCACGGTGGCCAGGAAACCACGATTACGTCGTTTCACAGCACACTCCTGCATCAAGGAATGGTCATCGTGGGTGTGCCTTACACCTGCGCAGGGCTGACCAACATGAGCGAGATCACCGGCGGTACGCCCTATGGCGCGACCACCCTGGCAGGCGCTGACGGTAAACGGCAACCGTCACAGAATGAACTGGATATTGCGCGTTTCCAGGGTAAACACGTCGCTGAGCTTGCAATAAAGATCGCGGGTTAACGCAAGCACCTGAATGGGCGCGTGTTGCAGGACAGGAGCTAGCCTGTGTAACGCCGGGGCGGACTTCACCACCGCGCCGCTGATACTCGCTGGTGGCTTGGCGATTCTAGAGAAAGCCTTGCGCGTCGGGAGTCATTGAAGACGACGTAAGCGTTTTTGGATTCAGAGGAGCGACGTTCCAGTGAGGTCGCTCCTCATTACCCATACCGCTCTCATACACCTCCAGCTCAAGCATCGCGCATACAACATTGCTGAAGCGCACCTGCGGGCTATCGATAGCATCTCGTAATACACCTCAATGATGAAAACCCGCTCCCACAGAGCCATCGCTCGCTACCGGAGTGAGCGTCAACAATCTGTTACTTTTTTGAAACACCTTCTCAACCGCTAATCAGTTAGTCCGGTTTTTTGACACATCCCCGATATGTGGTCACACACTTTTGCTCTCCGCTCGGTCATAACCGTTGGCTGTCGATGGAATATTGGCATCTTCCGAGGTTCTTGCCTGATACGGAGATAAGCTCATGATTTTCAATGTACAAAATTTTGGCGCCAAAGGAGATGGCATCACTGACGACACAGCGGCGATACAACGTGCAATTGATGCGGCGGCCGCCGCAGGCGGGGGGCAGGTTTACGTGCCGACCGGGACCTATATCGTTTCGGGAGGAGTGGAACCTTCCGACGGTTGCCTGATGCTCAAGAGCAACGTCTACCTGTACGGCGACGGCATGGGGGCAACCACCGTCAAGGTGGCTGACGGCTCCGACACCAAGATCACCGGAGTCATCCGCTCCGCCTATGGCGAGCAAACCCACGATTTTGGCGTCAGCAACCTCACCATCGACGGCAACCGTGACAACACCACGGGCAAGATCGACGGTTGGTTCAACGGCTACATTCCCGGGCAAGCAGGCTACGACTCCAACGTCACCCTCGACAGCGTCGAGATCAAGGATTGCTCCGGGTACGGTTTCGACCCCCATGAGCAGACCGTCAATATGGTCATCAAGAACAGCGTGTCCCACGGCAACGGCCTGGACGGTTTCGTCGCTGACTTCCTGAGCAACAGCACCTTCGAAAACAACGTCGCCTACGACAACGACCGGCACGGTTTCAATATCGTGACCAGCACCCACGACTTCACGCTCACCAATAACGTTGCCTACAACAACGGCGGCAATGGCATCGTGGTGCAGCGCGGCAGCGAGAACATCCCCTCCCCCAGCAACATCACCATCACCGGTGGCGAAGTGTATGGCAACGGCGCCGAAGGGGTGCTGATCAAAATGTCCAGCGAGGTGACAGTCAGCGGCGTCGACATTCACGACAACATCAGCGCCGGGGTCCGCATCTACGGCAGCAACCACGTCGAGCTTATCGACAACACGCTCAACAGCAATTCCCTGGGCAACCCCGTACCGGAGATCATCATCCAGTCCTACAACGACACCCTGGGTGTGTCCGGCAAGTACTACAACGGCAGCGATAACACCATCCAGAGCAACATCATCACCGGCAGCAACCTGTCGACCTACGGTGTTGCGGAACGCAATGAAGACGGCACCGATCGCAACGCCATCATCGGCAACACCATCAGCCACACCAGCAACGGTGCGACGCTGGTCTATGGCGACGGCAGCTACGTCAGCGACACGGTGCCGATGATCACCGTGCAAGGCACAGCTGGCAATGACATCCTGCTGGGCAGCGCCGGCAGCGAGATTTTCTATGGTGTGGCCGGCAACGACACCATCAATGGCGGGGCCGGTGACGACATTCTGGTGGGTGGTGCAGGCATCGACAAACTCACCGGCGGTACCGGCGCCGATACGTTCCGTTTCACCACTCAGTCCGACAGTTATCGCAACGCAACCGCAAGCTTCGATGACACCATCACCGACTTCGACGTCACCCAGGACAAGATCGACCTCGCCGGCCTCGGTTTCACCGGCCTGGGCAATGGCCATGGCAGTACCTTGCAAGTCAGCTACAGCGCCAGCACTAACCGCACCTACATCAAGGACTACGATGCCGACGCCAGTGGCAATCGCTTCGAATTGATACTCTCGGGCAACCTCGCCAGCACTCTGACCGCGAGCAATTTCATCTTCAATCGTGTGCTCACCGGCACCAACGGCAACGACTCGCTGCTGGGCAGTGATTCGGCCGACACCCTGCTCGGCCTGGCGGGTAACGATAGCCTCAATGGCGGCGCGGGCGACGACAAACTCGACGGCGGCGCCGGTATGGACACCCTCACCGGTGGCGCCGGAGCGGACACCTTTGTGTTCTCCAATCGCCTGGACAGTTACCGCAATTACAACACCGGCGGTGCCAACCTTGCCGACCTGATCACCGATTTTGATATCACCGCCGACAAGATCGACCTCTCGGCCATGGGTTTCACCGGCCTGGGGGATGGCAAGAACAACACCGTGTACGTGGTGCTCAACAGTGCCGGCACCAAGACTTACATCAAGTCCCTGACTGCCGACGCCGATGGCAACCGCTTCGAAGTGGCACTGAGCGGTAACTACCTCGACAAGCTGACCAGCGCCAACTTCGTCTTCGCCACGTCGTCACCGACCAACCACGCGCCGGTTCTGGCCACGCCGCTGCTGGATCAGAACGCAACCGAAAACGCCCCGTTTAGCTACGTGGTGCCAGCCACCAGCTTCACCGATGCGGATAATGACAACCTCAACTACACCGCCACCCTGTCCGATGGCAGCGCCCTGCCCGCGTGGCTGAGCTTCAATTCCACCAACCTGACCTTCAGCGGCACGCCGACCAGCACCGCATCCGGCAATTACAACGTGCTGATAAAGGCCATGGACCCGGCCGGTGCATCGGCCAGCGATAGCTTCGATCTGGTAGTGGCCAACACCGTCACCGGCACCAACAATGCCGAAACCCTCAACGGCACGGCGGGTGCCGACCTAATCCTCGGCCTCGGTGGCAACGACACGATCAAGGCCGGCGCTGGCGCCGACACCGTCGACGGCGGTGCCGGACGCGACTCGCTGTATGGTGGCGACGGTGCCGACACCTTCCGCTATACCAACCTGCTCGACAGCTACCGCGACTACGACACGGGTGGTGTCACGGCCACCGATACGATCTATGACTTCACCGCGGGCGTCGACAAGATCGATGTGTCGGGCCTGGGCTTTGTCGGCCTTGGCGATGGCCACAATGGCACGTTGTACATCACCCTCAACACGGCCGGCGACAAGACCTACATCAAGTCCGCCGAAGCGGATGCCAATGGCAATCGCTTTGAAATCGCCCTCAGCGGCAACTACCTCAACACCCTGACCGCCAGTGACTTCGTGTTTGGCCAGCACGCCCAGCAGGACATCCTCTACCTGCCCACCCTCGGCCAATCCAATGCACGCCTGCTGCGCATGACGGAGGACGACAATCAGTCCGGCACCTCGATGCTGGTCAACGACCTGGACCGCTACACCCCCTATGACGTGCGCAGCCAGTTCACCGATGCCGATGGCAACGGCATCGACATCGCGGTGGGCGGCAGCACGGTCACCGGCCTATCGACGCTCAGCGCCGAGGAACTCAAGCTGTGCTGGTGGCTGACCGACACCGACCAACCCGGGGCTGCTCTGTTGCGCGCAGTGACGCTGCTGAGCGACCAGCGCAGCGAACTGCAATCGATCAATAACGTCACCATGGGCATCATTTGGGGCCAGGGTGAGGAAGCCGCTCAGGAGATCGCCCAAGCCACGGACAAGGCCGCGGCAGCGGCGGCCTACAAGGCTGCGACCCTTAAGGTGTTTGATTACCTGCATGCCCAGCTCGGCAACTTCGACGTGTACATGATGGAAACTGGTCACTACGAGCAGGACGCGGCGCGTGCCCGTGGCTATTCGGAAGACAAGATTGCCGCCGTCGTCGAGGGGGTTGGTTATGTCCGCGCCGCCCAGGAAGCCATCGCCACCGAGCGCGCCGACGTCAAGCTGGCGGTGGACTACACCGATCTCCCCTTGCGCCACGAAGTCGATGCGCTGACGTATCCCGACGACGTCTGGCACCTGCACGAGGAATCGGCGGAAATCGTCGGCCAGCGCCTGGCCGATTACATCGCCAATGACCTTGGCTTCCAGGGCAACCCCAACGACAACAACAGCGTGCAGGACATTTTCGATAACAACCGGAAGCTGATTTCCGGCACCGACCAGGCGGATACCCTGGTGGGCAGCTCGGGCAACGACACGCTGGATGGCGGACTGGGCGCCGATACCATGACCGGTGGCGATGGCAATGACATCTATGTGGTCAATAACGTGCTCGACCGCGTGGTGGAAAGCAACACCTCGACCTCGCAGATCGATACGGTACAGGCCTCGGTCAGTTGGACCCTGGGCGCCAATCTCGAGAACCTGGTGCTCACCGGCGTGTCGGGCATCAACGGCACCGGCAATGAGCAGCACAACTTCATCACCGGCAATGCCGGCAATAATGTGCTCGATGGTGCCGCAGGGGGCGACAGCATGAGCGGCGGCGATGGCAGCGACACTTACTATGTCGACAACGCCGACGACATCGTGATCGAGATCAACAGCAATGCGCTGTCCGGTGGGATCGACAGCGTGCACAGCAGCCTGGCGGCCTATACCCTCGGCAACAACGTCGAGCATCTGTATATCGATAGCACTGGCGCCGCCAATGGCACGGGCAACGCGTTGGACAACACGCTATTCGCCGGAGCCGGCAACAACGTGCTGGACGGACGCGAGGGCAATGACACCGTGTCTTTTGAACGCGCCGCGTCTGGCGTTACCGTCAACCTCTCGACGTCAGCGCAGCAAAACACCGTGGGTTCCGGGCTCGACACCGTGAAGCTCTTCGAAAACCTCACGGGAAGCGCCTACGCCGACACGCTGTCGGGTAACAGCGGCGCGAACGTTCTGAACGGTGGCGCGGGCAACGATACGTTGGTGGGCGGTTCGGGCGATGACCGGTTGATCGGCGGTGCCGGCACCGACAACCTCACCGGAGGCACTGGCGCGGATACCTACGTGTTTGATGCGCTGTCGGACATGGGCGCCGGCGCTTTACGCGATGTGATCAACGGCTTCAAGAGCACCGAGGGTGATCATCTGGACTTCACCGGCCTGGACGCTAACCCGATGACCACCGCTGTCGACGCCTTCACCTTCATCGGTGCCAACGCCTTCGACCCTGCCGACGCTACCGGCGAACTGCGCTTTGCCGATGGCATTCTCTACGGCAGTGTCGATGCCGACGCCGCCCCCGAGTTCGAAATCACACTGGTGGGCGTCACGGAGTTGCACGCCAGCGACTTCACAGCCTGAATTACGCCCAAAAGGGATTTGCAGTGCTCGAAAAATCGAGGACAGCCACAGGTCAAAATGCAGGAGCGGGCTTGCCCGCTCCTGCATTTTGCATTCTGGTACGGGGGCAGGCGTCAATTTCGCCAGCGAGAAAAAAACTCGGTCAAGGTGGGTTTTAGAAAGGTGATCCACCCCTGCCCTTCAGTCCTTGCTCGATTTCGGTATCGCAATACGGCTACTGGTCTTGACCTCGCGTAATGCCAGGCTGGACTGGATGGAGGCAATACCCACCTGACGCCTGAGCACCTGCTCGATAAAGTCACTGTAGCTATCAAGATCCTCCGCCAACACTTGCAGCACGTAGTCGGCATCCCCAGTGATCTTGTGGCAGGACAACACTTCGGGCAATTGCGCAATCACCGCCTCGAAGTCGTCGGGGGCGTGATCGGCGTGGGTGGAAAAACGGATATGCACGAACGCCATGATATCCAGCCCCAGCATTCGTCGATCAAGGTTAGCCTGATAGCCCTTGATCACTCCCGCCTCCTCCATTCTCTTACGCCGCCGCCAGCAAGGCGTAAGGCTTAACGACAGACGCTCACTGAGCTCGGCGTTGGAGATACTCGCATCCTCCTGCAGCAATGCGAGAATCGCCAGGTCGGTGTCGTCGAGACTGATGCGCTTGGATGTTTTTTTCTGCATTACGCCATTCCTGAGTAAAACCTCCCGTAATATCTACCAAACACCGAAAACAAAGCAAAGAAATCGCATCCGTACCAGAACAAAATATTTGCACTGGTTCACATCAACGGATGCGCACAATGTTTACAGTTTTCAGTGATTCCCACCGTTTACACCACGGCACCGAATTGAAAGACGGCGTGCTCAAGCCGTCCTTCGAACAGCCCAGTCGGGCCGATACCGTCCATCATCGAGTCAAGCAGGTCGGGCTTGGTCAGATCATCGAACCGCGAGCCTTTGACCGGTCGTGCTATGTCAACGCGCACAGCGAGCGCTACGTAACCTTTCTGGAATCCGCCTGGTCTGAATGGAGCGCAACCGGACGCACCCACGATGCCTTGCCGCTGGTGTGGCCAGTGCGCGATCTGGCCAACGAGCAAGTACCGACTTACATCGACGGCAAGTTGGGTTTCTACGCCATGGACGCTGGCTCCCCCATCACCGCCACTACATGGCAAGCGGTAAAAACCAGCGCCGATATCGCGCTGACCGGACTGGCGTTGATCGATGAAGGCCACGACAGTGCCTTTGCCCTGTGCCGCCCGCCGGGCCATCACGCAGCACGTGAATACATGGGCGGCTATTGCTATCTCAATAACGCCGCCATTGCCGCACAGCACGCCATTACCCAAGGCGCCAAACGTGTCGCGGTACTGGACGTCGACTTTCATCACGGCAACGGCACCCAGAACATTTTCTACGGGCGCAGTGACGTCATGTTTGTCTCGCTGCACGGCGAACCGACGGTGTCCTATCCGTACTACTCAGGCTACAGCCACGAAGTCGGCGCCGGCCACGGCGAAGGGTACAACCTCAACTACCCGTTGCCGAAGAACACCACCTGGGAAAGTTACCGTAACGCCCTGCTCCACGCCTGCAAAAAACTCCAGCAATTTGCCCCTGAAGTGCTGGTTATTTCACTCGGCGTCGACACGTTCAAGGACGATCCCATCAGCCATTTTCTGCTGGAAAGCGAAGACTTCATCGGCATCGGTGAGCTGATAGCGGGCGTGGGCTGCCCCACCCTGTTCGTGATGGAAGGCGGCTACATGGTCGATGAAATCGGGATCAATGCGGTCAACGTGCTGCATGGTTACGAGAGCAAACGCGCCTGAGTCATCCCCTGAATCGCAGCGTTTCAACTATTGAATCGGAGAATAAAAACATGACTCTTTTTATAGACGTCGATCATGCCGCACGCCTGTTCGCCAAGGTGGGAATCCGCCGGGCAATCCGCGAAATGGCGGCTTACATCGAAGCTGACTATTCACGCTGGGCGCAGTTTGATAAGTCGCCGCGCACCGCCAATCATTCGGCCGATGGTGTGATCGAGTTGATGCCGACCGACGATGGCCAACAGTACTCGTTCAAATACGTGAACGGTCACCCGGACAACGGTCAAAGCAATTTGCTGACGGTCATGGCCTTCGGTGTCCTGGCCGATGTCCACAGTGGCTATCCCACCTTGCTCAGCGAACTGACGCTGACTACAGCCGTGCGCACCGCCGCGACCTCCGCCCTGGTCGCGAAGTCCCTGGCGCGCCCTGATGCAAACATCATGGCAATCATCGGCAATGGCGCCCAGAGCGAATTTCAAGCCATCGCCTTCTACGAAATGCTCTCCATCAAGGAAATCCGCATTTTCGATATCGATCGCGACGCTTCACTTAAGTTGAAGCACAACCTAGCCGCATTCCCGGATATTGAGGTGATTCTGGCCAGCTCGGTACAGGACGCGGTCAAGGGTGCACACATCGTCACCACGGTCACTGCAGACAAAGCCTATGCAACGATTCTGACGCCCGAAATGATCGAGCCCGGCATGCATATCAATGCCGTCGGCGGTGACTGCCCGGGGAAAACCGAACTGCACGCCGACATCCTGCGCAATGCCCGGGTCATCGTTGAGTTTGAACCTCAAACCCGGATTGAAGGCGATATTCAACAACTGGAGGCCGACTTTCCCGTCGTCGAATTCTTCCGGATTGTTCAAGGTGAAGTAGCGGGCCGTGAGAACGACGCCCAGGTCACGGTTTTCGATTCCGTGGGTTTCGCCCTCGAAGACTTTTCGTCACTGCGCTACGTGCACGATCTGGCGCGGAAGCATGCCATCGGTGAGCGCATCCATCTGGTGCCGACGCCTGCCAACATAAAAAACCTCTACCAACTGCTTGATCAGCAGCCAGCAGTTCCCTCGCGCCTGCGCACAGTCAGCTGATCGCCATAGGTGAGGCCTCCTGAGCAAAGTGCCAAGGGGATACTCACCGTGTGACCGGACGAGAAACCCTGCCACACGCAAACCACCACCGTCAGTAGCCGTTGCATCTCTAACAAGAACGCTAGACACCCACTTTCTGCCAAAACTCAAAAACATAAAATCAAGAGGTTTTGTAATGAAAACGACTCCGTCCGGGCTGCCTGAACAGCCCGCGCTGCAGCGCACCCTCAGCAATCGTCACATTCAGTTAATGGCCATGGGAGGCGCCATTGGTACAGGCCTGTTCATGGGCTCCGGGAAGATCATCGCCCTTTCCGGCACGTCGATCATCCTCATCTATATGATCATCGGCCTGTTCGTCTACTTCGTCATGCGCGCCATGGGCGAACTGTTGCTCTCCAACTTGAACTTCAAAAGCTTCGCGGATTTTGCCGGTGCCTACCTTGGCCCGCGTGCGGCATTCTTCCTCGGCTGGTCGTACTGGCTGAGTTGGAGCGTCGCGGTGGTGGGCGATTCCGTAGTGGTCGGCGGCTTCTTTCAATACTGGTTCCCTGATGTACCCGCCTGGATACCGGCCATTGGCATGCTACTGACGCTGTTCGCCTTGAACGTGCTGACCGTCAGGCTTTTCGGTGAGGTGGAGTTCTGGTTCGCGATCATCAAGATCATTGCCGTCGTCACCTTGATTGGCGTCAGCATGGTGCTGATTGCCAGTTCATTTGTATCGCCCAATGGCGTCACCGCATCCCTGAACCACCTGCTGGATAAACAGGCAGCCTTCCCCAATGGCCTGTTCGGTTTCTTTGCCGGTTTTCAGATGGCCATCTTTTCCTTTGCCGGCACCGAGCTGATCGGCACTGCAGCCGCCGAAACCCGCTCCCCCGAGAAGACCCTGCCTAAAGCCATCAACTCGATTCCGCTGAGAATCATCTTGTTTTATGTGCTGGCACTGGCCTGCATTATTGCAGTGACTTCCTGGCAACAGGTTTCGCCCAACAAGAGCCCTTTCGTCGAACTGTTTCTGGTTGCAGGGTTTCCCGCAGCCGCCGGTATCGTGAACTTTGTGGTGCTGACGTCTGCCGCCTCATCGGCCAACAGTGGCGTATTTTCATCCAGCCGCATGCTGTTTGGGCTGGCCAGTCACGACAATGCACCAGGGATTTTTCGGCGTTTGTCGGGCAATAGCGTGCCTCTGCTGAGCCTCGCGTTCACCACACTATTGATGCTGGTGGGTGTACTGTTGCTGTTCATCGTTCCGGAAGTCATGACAGCGTTCACCATCGTCTCGACCGTGTCGGCGATCCTGGTGATTTTCACTTGGTCGACCATCCTCGCGTCTTACATCGCCTATCGCAGAAGCCGACCCGACCTGCATGCGCAATCGACCTACAAGATGCCTGGCGGCGTGCCGATGGCCTGGTTCTCTTTGGCATTCCTGGGCTTTGTTCTCTGTTTGCTGGCATTAAGACCTGACACCCGTATTGCTTTAATGGTCATGCCGGGGTGGTTTATATGGTTGGCAATTGCCTATCAGCTGACCCACACCTGGAGGCCCAAACCCGCAGCTGGATCGATAAGTCAGTACAACTGATTTTACCTGGAGCCTTTGGGGGCAACGCCCTTGAGTGATGCGGCATTTGTGGGGCACCTGCGGGTCGAATAGCAGTAGGCGAAGGCCGTCAAATATCAGTGGCGGCCAACTCGCTCCTGCAACCCAACCACCGCCGAGCGGTATGGCAAGTTCTGAGCACTGACTTACACTGCGATACACCAATGCGAACGAATCACTGTTCAATGCATCGATACATCCCACGGCAATCCGGGCATCACGTAATGATCTGGGTGAAGCCAATATGAAAACGGTCACGAGCCTTTTCCGCTGTCTGCTCGCTGCCAGCGTATGCACGGCGGCGAGCACCTGTGTAATGGCTGCGCCAACCTACAAGACCAGCTTCGACTGTGCCGAGGCAAAGGCCTCCGTCGAAAAGCTGATCTGTCGTGATCCGCAGCTGGCGCAGATGGATATCGAACTGATGCGTCTTTATCGCCTGGCGCTCACGGATGAACATTCAGTGCCGCGTCCGGACAAAATCATGATCGACCAGCAGTTCTGGATCGATGCCCGTAATCAGTGCGCCTCCACACCTGTACCCAAGACGTGCACAGTCCGCAGTTATGCCGAGCGCGCGCACCAGCTGCGCCAAGGCTCGGCCATTGTGAGAACCAAGGACCCATACAGACTCACCGAGGGCCCCCTGGCTTTTCGTTGTACAGGGCTTAACCCGCTGGTTGCCGCCACCTTCTTCACCACGCAGCCGGGTGTCGTGTACCTGAAATGGGCGAACACCTCGATCGTCCTGAACCAGGAGCCGAGTGATTCGGGAACCCGATACACAGGCAAGGACTCCCAGGGAAATTACAGTTTCTGGCAAGACGGCGACGTGGTGCTATTCCAGAAGCCAGGCTCAGGGTCAATGAGTTGCAAGGCCGAGCCGGTCGGTTGATGTCTCTGGCGCAAGTCCGGCGCCCTACTCCCTACCCCAAAACCTGCACGCAAAAAAAAGCCCCGAAACCACATAAGGTACGGGGCAAAAAATTGGTTGGTTGCGGCCAACCAAAGGAGCATTTTTCAAAGCGGTTACGGGTTACAGGCATTCCTGCGCGGCACGTTCGAAACTCGAAGGCATGAAGTTCGACGCCAGCAAGTGGCGCTCATACAAAAACACCTTGCCGCCGTTTGGCGCTTTGTAGGCTTCCAGAACGTTGTCCGCGGCGACTTTGCTCGGCACCACGATCCGGTAGCTGCGCTGGGTTTGCGAGACCGTCGGGTTCAGTGCGTTGCCCTGCAACTTTGGCACCACGCAATCGGCGTACTCGGCAGGCGTTTTTTTCGTCTGCAAGGTCAGCGTCGGGTCGTTCGGCGCAGAGGCACAACCGGCCAGCAGCAAGGTGGCAACAGCCATGGCAGGAACAAATAAAGGGCGCATCGGTGCAGTCCTGAAGTAAAAAATCTGTTTCGTTGCGCAACGGGTCACTGTCGTTGCGGTTATGGTCCGGGTGTTCAGCCAGCAGTCACCAGGGTTTTGAGCGAGTCATCGAACTGCTTCAAGGCGCTGAGTTGCAGGTCGCGTTGCTGATCGATCTGGGCGGCAATCTCGGCTGCAGCTTTACGGTGTGCCCAGACCGAAGGCATTTGTTTCTCGACGGCGCCTTCGGCCTTGCCGATGTATTGCAGGTTGGCGTCGTAGAACCGTGCGGCGAAACGCGCTTCGACCTGACTGTTGCGTTGGGTCAGCAGACGGTTATGGGTATCGAGCATCACCACCACATCCGGATGGGCCTGCAACAACGCGTCGAGGTTGTCGTAGACGGTCACCGACAGGAACTGCTGCTGTAACGAACTCATCAGCCAGTCGATTGCCAACTCTGGGTCGGAGCTGTTGATGAACGCGTCGCGAATCCGCGCATCCAGCGCATCGCGCGCGCCGTTCACCGCCACATCGTGGTAACGCTCGAGGTATTGCAGGTTGTCCAGGGTGTTTTCGCTGTACAGCACACCGACGGTTTGCGAATGCTGCAACCCGGTACTGGCGCCGGCGATGGGCAGAAAATGGCACGATTGGGCGTCGTCTGCGTAGGCGGTTGCAGCAGTAGCAACCCCGCCCATCAACAGGGCGACAATTGCCAGTCGGGTCAATGTCTTCATCGCGCAATTTCCTTGAGCTGCGTCTTCGATGGAGGCGATTTTCCGCCTTTACCCGACCCAGCAGAACTTGCGTTTCTTGATTGTCACTATCACTTGAACCGATAGTTGCGCCGCGTGCCGATTATTTGCGCTTTCCTTCAAGTGCCTCTTCGGTCAAGCGACGCTCAGCTGATTTCTCCCCTGCGATTTCGCCGCGTAAAGCGCGCGATCTGCACGACCGATCAGTGCCTTTTCATCAGGGTCGCTGCCGTCGGCGACATATGTCGCCAACCCCAGGCTGACGGTCACGATACCTAACGGGCTCGACAAATGCGCAAGTTGCTCGGCCGCAATACACGACAGGATCGCCTCGGCAACCGTTCGCGCTCCTGATTCGTCCGTATTGGGCATCACCACGGCGATTTCTTCCCCGCCATAGCGAGCTGTCATGTCACCTGGGCGACGGACACAGTGCTTGATCGCCTGACCTATGATCCGCAGACATTCGTCTCCAGCGAGATGGCCGTAGTGATCGTTGTAGCGTTTGAAAAAGTCCACATCGATCAGAATCAGTGACAACGGGCTTGCGAGTCGCTTGGCGCGTTTGAATTCGACATCCAGAAACTGATCGAAATGCCGGCGGTTGGCGAGGCCGGTGAGTTTGTCCTCGCTGGCGAGAACTTCCAGCGTCTGGTTAAGCTCGATCAGTGCGGTTTGGGTGGCGAGCAATTTTTCCTCCGCCCGAATACGCCGACTGATATGGGAAATCAGCCGGCGCCCCAGTGCGACCAGGAGCCCCAACAACAGCAGCACCACAGCGACAGATTGCTTTGTCTGACTGAGCCACGCTTGCATTGCCTCGGCCTGCCCCACCGCAACCGTCGTGACGACAGGATATTGATCGTTTCTCTTGAACGCGTAGAGGCGATGGATGCCATCGACATTCGACGCAAAATCCACGGTGCCCGATGAGCTGTTGCGCAAGTATTCAGAGAATATCGGTGCGCGCGACAGATCACGGCCGATGTCTTCCACTTGAAAGGGATACCGCACCAGCAGGCGCCCTTCGGCAGAGGTCAGGCTGATCGCGCCGAATTGCCCCACGTGGATGCTTCGATAAAGTTTGAGGAAGTGTTCGAGGCTGATAGTCGCGGCGATTACCCCGGCAAAACTTCCATCAGGGTGATCGATGCGTCGGCTGACCGAAATCACCCAGGCGCACGTGGCCCGGCTGAGAATCGCCGGGCCGATATAGATGCCGCGATCCGGAGTGGCGCGGTGATACTGGAAGAACGCCCGATCTGCGTTGTTGCTATTGGATGAGATCGGCATGTTGGCCGAGAATAGCCAGTCCCCTTGGGCGTCATACAGCACCACACTATTTAATTGCGGGAGCGCATCCATCTGCTGGGCAACCAACTTGCTCAGCCGTTCGAGTTGCTCCGGGCCGGTGCCGTCTTTCTCGATCCTTTCTGTCAGGCCCAGCAACAGCACTTCACTTTGCTTGAAGGTGCCCTCGGTGTAAGTGTTGAGCGCGTGAGTCAGGTTCAATGTATCGGTATTGATGTCGCTCAAGGTGTTCTGTCGGGCTGTCCATGTCTGCCAGGCCGTCAGCAGCACCACGGAGACACACACCAGAAAGATCAGAAAAGTGGCAAGTCGAAGATCGCGTTTCAAGGAAATACCGGGCTGTTGAGTACACTGGCGTTAAAGGCTGTGCATTATAGAAGGCTTTTGGCCAGCATTGCTGATGCATATGGATAGGTCAGCCCTGCGCCGGGAATGCTTCCACTCTTAGTTTCTCCATCACCAGTTCAATGAAGGCCGATACCGCCAACGGCAGATGCTGCCGGCTCGGGTAAAGCACGTGCAGGCCAAAGCCCACACGCTGGAAGTGTGGCAACACACGTACAAGTCGACCCGCCTGAAGATCGAGCATGGCGAGCGTCGGCGGCAGCAGTGCGATGCCCAGGCCGGCCACCGTAGCCTTGCGCAGTGCCTGGGCCGTGTTACCGGAAAAACGGCTGGCGATTTGCACCTCTTCCTCCACGCCCTCTGGTCCGGTCAGACGCCAGGTGGTGAAGCCGCTGGGATGGGCGAAACTCACGCAGTCATGGTTCACCAGATCCTGCAGCGTACCGGGCATTCCGCGAGCAGCGATGTAAGCCGGACTCGCCACCAAGCCCTCGCTGCCTGCACTGAAGAGCTGGCGCCCGACGTAACCTGAGTCTTGCAGCGGACCGCCGCGAAACGCGATGTCGATACGCTCGGCAATCAAGTCGGCACGGGCGTCACTGAGCACGAAGTCAAGCCGCACCCGCGGATGCGCGGCAAGAAAGTCAGCCACCCATTCCATGGGGAAGAAGTCGAAGAAATCCGCCGTCGCGGCAATGCGCACCAAGCCGCTGGGTTCCTGGCTGCCCGTCATCAACTCGTGCCCCGCCTCGATCAGCCCGTCCACGGCGCCCACGCAGCGCTCGTGAAAAGCCTGCCCGGCATGGGTCAGCGTCAACTTGCGCGTGGAGCGTTGCAGCAGTCGTGTGTCGAGTTGTGCCTCGAGCTGCTGGACACGCCGGCTGACGGTGTTGGGCGGCATGCCCAGTCGCCGCGCCGCTTCGGCAAAGCTGCCGCTGCGGACCACTTGGACAAACAAGGCAATGTCATTCAAGTCGAGCATAAGGCGATAATTCCAGCAAAAAATGGACGAGCTCAATCCAATTGTGCCATCTAATCAACCAATCCGGGCACGCTTATCCTTCTTGCATCGCGGCAGTTAGCCCTCTAACTGCGTAAACCACAGGCAAGGACATCGTTCCCCATGACTCAAACTTCATCCCTCTCCCCTATTCAAAACCGCATCCTTTGGGGTGTTCGCATCTTTCTGGCCTTGGCGTTCGCTGCGGCCGGCATCGCCAAGCTGGCCAGCGCTCCGCAGATGGTTCAGGTGTTCGATGCCGTCGGCCTTGGGCAATGGTTCCGCTACCTCACCGGTGCCATTGAAGTGGCTGGCGCTGTGTTGCTGCTCATCCCGGCCACGAGCTTTTTCGCCGGGCTGCTGCTGACGGCGACCATGACCGGCGCAGTGGTCACGCATCTGTTCGTGATTGGCGGCAATCCCGCCCCTGCCCTGGTGCTGTTGGCGATGTCTGCCTTCGTGGCCTGGCGGCAGAAGCCCGCGGCCTTGCTCGGTGCAGCGCGCTGATCCATCCCAAGGCGATCGGCTCAAGACTTGAGGAAAACCTATGAACAACATCGTCGCCACACCAACGCGCGCCATCGTTCACCGCACATCCGGCAGCACTCACGGGCCGATCACGCGACTCATGAGCCCTGGCGACCTGGGCCAGTTGTTGAAGCCTTTTGTGTTTCTTGATCTCTTCGGCTTCAAGCCCCAAGGCGGGCAGAAAGGTTTCGGCATGCACCCGCATTCAGGGATCGCAACACTGACCTACATGATTGAGGGCGGCGTGGAGTACGAAGACACCACGGGCAAGACGGGCGTGTTGCCCACCGAAGGTGTGGAGTGGATGCGTGCCGGTAATGGCGTGTGGCACGACGCTATACCAATCGGCGACAGCTCAATATCGGGCTTCCAGCTCTGGGTCGCCCTGCCCGTTTCGCACGAAAACACACCGGCGGAAAGTCTCTACCTGGCGCCGTCGCAGATCCCGCAAGCAGGCCCGGCGCGCGTGCTGCTCGGACGCTATGGCGCAGCGCAAAGCGCGATTGCGGCACCTTCGGACATGAACTACCTCGTCGTGCGCTTGAAAGACGGGGAACGCTGGCGCTACACACCTCCCACCGGCCACAACGTGGCGTGGCTGGCGGTCAATGCCGGTCGGCTGGACGTTGGTGGCCCGGTCAATACTGGCGAGTTGGCGGTGTTCGAGGAGTCAGACCAACCCATCGATTTCGTGGCGCACGGCGACACGTCTTTCGTGCTGGGCTCGGCGGTGAAGCACCCACATGATTTGGTGATGGGTCGTTATTCAGTACACACCAGCCGAGCGGCACTGGCGCAGGGCGAGGCTGAAATTCAGCGCATTGGCGCGCGTCTGTTTCATGAGGGACGGCTGGCCTAGCACTCGCTAATGCCATATCTGCATCACTTGGTAAAAACCTGATATGTTGTACGATGACAGATGAGTTAGCGTAATTCATCTGTCATCCTCGCATCTATAACAACAAGGAATTACCCATGAAAAAAGTGAAACTGATTATCGGTTTTTTATGCCTGTTCAGTGGCTACGTGGCGGCCTCCCCCGCATCGAGCGAGACGGATGTTGCCGCTGCGGTAGACCATCTGACTCAAGCGATGCTGACCAAAAACGTCCCACAACTGAATGCGCTCACCGCTGAAAACCTGACCTATGGGCATTCCAGCGGGAAAATCCAGGACAAGAAAGAATTCATCGCCGACATCGAAACCGGAAAAAGCGCTTTCAAAACGCTGGAGATGCAGAACCAGAAAATCACCGTCTCGGGTGATGTGGCGTTGGTCCGCCATCATTTTTCGGCGCAAGCCATCAAGGGCACCGAGATTGTTCCCACGGAAATCGAGAACTTTCAGATCTGGCAAAAGCAGCAAGGAAAATGGTTACTGGTAGGACGACAAGCGTTCCGGCTCTGACCTGGCGAGGGGTGTCAGGCAGTTGCAATGCTGGATGTGCCGGTCTCTTCGCGAGCAAGCCCGCTCCCACACTGGATTTTCTGTGAGCACAGTATTTGTGCACGCCAGCGATCACATGTGGGAGCCTGCTCGCGATGGCGTCCGTCGCTACCACTAAACAGCAGCCTTGAACCCCTCCTCCCGCTGCAACGCCCGAGCCTGAATCACATCCAGCAAGGCACAGCCTTCACGCGTCAGCAGATGCACCGCCCGGGTGACGCGGGTCAGGTCGCAGTCGGAAATACCTTTGAGGTTGAGACTGGACAAGGTGTCCATCAGATCGCGAACCACGGTGAAGCGATGCATGGCGCAGGCGGCCAGGTCGCTGAGTTCTTTGTGGGTGTTGATGAAGAGCACCGGGGATTCGGCGTCGTAGGTGTCGATGGGGAGGTAACGCGGCATGACTTGGTCGGACATTGAGGTAGCTCCTGATTAATTGAGTTCTCCTGGGTTATCGACCGGCCAAGATCGTCGCGAATTTTGCCGCGAGCCGGAACTATAAGGGGCGTACTGGAGCGTAGCAACGAGAGACTCTGTCAGAAATTTCCGGAAAATTTGTGCGCCACGTTCCTACGCTTTGCCCGGGAGCGAATGCGGTATGTCAGGCAGACCGCGTCAGTCGGATACACGACTGCTTCGCAGCCGAACGCAGCCTTCGGCAGCTGCTACAGATCGCGCTGGGAGCCAGGCAATCAGCCGTCAATCATCCTCATGCAATTTGATCCCGCGTTTATGCAGCAAATACGGCACCAACAGCACCAACAACGTCACCGCCAGCACCGACGCTGCAATCGGTTGCGTCACAAATATCATCCAGTCGCCCTGGCTGATGGATAAGGCGTTACGCAGTTGTTTTTCCGCCATCGGCCCCAGCAGCATGCCGACAATCACCGGGGCGACGGGGAAGTCGAAGCGGCGCATCAACACTCCGGCCCAGCCGATACCCAGCATCAGAAACAAGTCGAAGGATGAGTGGCGCATGCCGTACACGCCAATGGTGGCGAATACCAGGATCCCGGCGTTCAGGTACGGCCGAGGGATTTGCAAGAGTTTGACCCACAGCCCCACCAGCGGCAGGTTCAGCACCAGCAGGATGACGTTGCCGATATACAAAGAGGCCACCAGGGTCCAGACCAACTCGCCCGAGGTCTGGAACAGCAGCGGCCCCGGTTGCAGGTTGTAGTTCTGGAACGCCGCCAACAGAATCGCCGCCGTGGCGGAGGTCGGTATGCCCAGGGTCAGCAGCGGCACCAGTGAGCCGGTGGCGCTCGCGTTGTTCGCCGCCTCGGGACCTGCGACGCCTTCGATGGCGCCTACGCCCTTGCTGGCGGCGAATTCTTTCGGGTACTTGCTGAGTTTGCGTTCAGTGGAATAGGACAGGAACGTCGGGATTTCCGCGCCACCGGCCGGAATCGATCCGAAGGGAAAACCGATCAAGGTGCCCCGTAACCACGCCGGGACCGAGCGTTTCCAGTCGGCGCGAGTCATCCATAACGAGGTCAAGCGGTGTCGGCCGGCCGTTTCTTCCTTTTGATAAAGCACACCGTACAAGGCCTCACCGACGGCAAACAACCCCACCGCGACCAGCACCACTTCGATGCCATCGACCAGTTCGGGAACTCCCAAGGTGTAGCGGGCAATGCCTGACGTCGAGTCGAGGCCGATCAAACCGATGGTCAGCCCGATGCCCAATGAAGCAAAGCCGCGCAGCATCGACGCGCCGAGCACTGCCGACACGGTGGTGAAGGCCAGCACCAGAATCGCGAAATACTCCGCCGGCCCGAATTTCAGCGCCAGCGTGGCTACGAGGGGCGCGAACAACGTCAGCAAGATCGTTGCGATGGTGCCAGCCACGAATGAACCGATGGCGGCCGTTGCCAGCGCCGGGCCTGCCCGTCCGTTGCGGGCCATGAGGTTGCCTTCCAGGGCCGTGACCATCGAGGATGACTCCCCTGGCGTGTTGAGCAGGATCGAGGTGGTGGAGCCGCCAAACTGAGCGCCGTAATAGATGCCGGCGAACATGATCAGTGCCCCGGTCGGATCGACCTTGGCGGTAATCGGCAGCAGCAAGGCGACGGTCAGCGCCGGGCCGATCCCCGGCAATACGCCAATTGCAGTGCCCAGCAGACAACCGATAAAACCCCACATCAGATTGATCGGCGTCAGCGCGCCAGCGAAGCCGACGGCCAGATTCGAGAGAATATCCACCTTGTCGACCTCCTACGGCCTGAATCAGATCCAGGCGTTGATCAAGGGCGGAAGGGAAACCCCTAGCCCGGCGGTGAAAAGCCAGTAGATCGGCAGCGTCAGGGCAATGCCGATGGCCAGGTCTCGCACCGGGCTGCGACTGCCAAAGCCCCGCGCCGAACAGGCAAACAGCAATGCAGCAGCCAATACGAAGCCGATGTAGGAAATGAGCAACGCCACGCCCACCAGCCCTGCCGTAACCCAGGTCGCCCCGGACTTGCCGCCGGGCTCGGCCCCGGAAACTTCATGATCATCGGCGAGGTTGCGAAAACCACCGGTGAGCGCCTGATAGCCCATCAACAGACCAACGGCGCCCAGAAATGCCGCGACGGCATAGGGGTAGACATAGGCCGGCATGATGACGAAGCCCATCTCAGGGGGAAACCGCGAGGCGCCGACCGCCAATACCGCACTGATCACGACAATGCCGACGCCAATCGCCAGTTGAGCCGGCCTTACGCTCCAGCGCCCGGCCATCTCAAAGCAGCCCGACCTTGACCAGCATCGCGCGCAGGCGTCCGTGCTCCTCATCGACGAATTTGCCGAAATCATCCCCGGTCAGAATGCTCGGCGACCACGCATTGGCTTTTACGTTTTCCTGCCAGACGGCGCTTTTGGTGGCGGTCAGGACGGCTTCCGTCAGTGCCTTGCGCTGTTCAGGCGTCAGGCCCGCCGCGCCGTAAACACCCCGCCAGTTGCCGATCGTCACGTCGTAGCCAGACTCTTTGAGGGTCGGTGCGTCGATGCCTTCAACGCGGTTGGGCGCGCCGACGGCCAGTAAGCGGAACTGCTTGGACTGCACGTATTTGGCCAGTTCGGCGTAGCCGCCGGTGATCACCGTGATGTGGCCTCCCAACACCGCGGCGACGACTTCGCCGCCACCGGCGAAGGCAACGTAATTGACCTTGTTGACGGGGATGTCCATTTTGCTCGCCAGTTCGGCGATGCCTATGTGGTCGATCGACCCCTTGGAGCCACCGCCCCATTTGATGCTGGACGGGTTGGCTTTGAAGTCCTTGAGCAAGTCCTCCAGGTTTTTGTACGGCGAGTCGTCGCGTACGGCGATCACGTTGTATTCGGTAAACAGCCGGGCGATCGGGGTTACGTCCTTCAAGGTGATTTGCGGTTTGTTCTGCTCGATGGACGCGACCATGATCGCGCCGACCACGATCAGCGCATCGGGGTCGCCCTTGGTGGCGTTGGCAAATTGCGCCAACCCCAGGGTCCCGCCGGCGCCACCCTTGTTCTCGAAGGTGGCGGCTTTGGCCGTTTGGGCCTCGACCATGGCTTTGCCCAGGACTCGCGCGGTCTGGTCATAACCGCCACCCACGGAACCTGGGGCCATGAACTTGACGGTGTCCAGGGCAAAAACGGGTGATGCGAGTGCGGCGGCGGTAATGAAAGCGGCGAGGTTGCTGCTGAATCGACGGGCCAGTGCAAACATGAGACGTCTCCGGATAGCCGTTCTTGTTGTTTTCGATCAGGGAGAGCCCCTGTTCGGTGAGCATGCGTCTGGAAACAAGCGTAGGTCATAGATGTGTTTGTTGACGGCCTTTGTGCTGATGCGCCGTTAATCAAAGACAGCACATCGACTCAATATCCGCATCGAAATCTACGCAACCATAGGCCCTGTGAACCACCCACAATCCACTTGCAAGGACATCATCATGGCCATCGCAAAAGCAGCACCTGGCAAAACCCTGCTGAACCCAACCGACCACACCCTGATCATGATCGATCACCAGTCGCAAATGTCCTTTGCGACCAAGTCGATCGATGCCGTCACCCTGCGCAATAACGCCGCACTGGTGGCCAAGGCAGCCCGGGGCTTCAAGGTGTCGACCATCCTCACCACCGTTGCCGAGAAAAGCTTCTCCGGCCCGATCTTCGACGAAATCAAATCGGTGTTCCCGGAACACAAAGTGATCGACCGTACCAGCATGAACACCTGGGAAGACGAGCGCATTGCCGTTGAAGTCAACGCCATCGGCAAACAAAAAATCGTCCTGGCCGGTCTGTGGACCTCCGTGTGCATCGTTGGCCCGGCACTGTCGGCCCTGGACCAAGGCTTCGAGGTTTACTTCATCGCCGATGCCTGTGGCGATGTCTCCATCGAAGCCCATGAAATGGCCGTGCAGCGCATGATCCAGCTCGGTGCCCGCCCAATGACTTCGCTGCAATACCTGCTTGAACTGCAGCGCGACTGGGCACGCACCGAGACTTACGACGAGACGGTGAAAACCTCCATCGCCAACGGTGGTGCCTATGGTCTGGGCCTGATCTACGCCAAGACCATGTTCCATGCCTCTGAAGGCCATTGAGAATAAATAGCGACTCTTCGGAGTCGCTGTTTCAGGCGGGAGATCAGTCATGTTTTCTTTACAAACCCTCCCGCGCATTTCCGGGCAGAAGGACGTACCCAGGGCGTCCTTCTGGCTCTGCGTGTTTTTTGCCGGAACAGCCCTGGCGGATGAGGCACCGGATTCCGCGCAAGGATTTCTCGAAGGCGGGAAGCTTGAAGTGCTCAGTCGAAATTTCTTCCTCAACAGCGACTACCGCTCACCCCAGCCTTCGGGCAAGAACTACAAACAAGAGTGGGCTCAAGGCTTTATCGGCTCATTTGAATCCGGATTCACTCCCGGCACGCTAGGTTTCGGCGTCGACAGCCACGCTTTTATGGGGCTGAAGCTCGACGGCGGCAAAGGGCATTCGGGAACCGGGTTACTGCCGCTGGACAGTGACGGTCGCAGCGAAGACAACTATTCCAGTGCCGGTGGCGCGCTGAAAATCAGGGCCTCCCGAACCACCCTGGCCTTCGGTGAAATGACCGTGGAAACCCCGGTGTTCGACACCTCCGACAAACGCCTGCAACCGGAATACGCCACGGGCTTTCTGTTGAACAGCAACGAAATCGACAACATGAAACTGGTGGCTGGTCATTTCACGGCGTTCAAGAATCAGGACAACACAACAAGCAAGGGCAACTTTTATGGCTACGGTGCCAACACCGAAGCCGGTGGCATCACGTTTCTGGGCACCGACCTGTTCACAAACAGTCCTGTCGGCGGCGCGTTGTACGCCTCCGAGCTGAGCGACACCTGGCGCCAGTATTACGCCAACCTGCACCTGAAACAGTCCGCCGTGTTCCTCGACGCCAACCTGTACCGCACGCAGGACACCGGCAAGGCACTGGCCGGTGCCATCGACAACACCGCCTACAGCCTCTCGGGCAAATACACCCTTGATGCCCATGCCTTTACCCTGGCCTGGCAACGCATCAATGGCGACACACCGTTCGACTTCGTCGGTGGCGACTCGATTTACCTGGCCAACTCGATCAAGTACGCCGACTTCAACGGCGCCCATGAACGCTCCTGGCAGGCGCGCTACGACCTCGACCTCGGCGCTTATGGCATCCCCGGCCTGAGTTTCATGACGCGTTATGTCCGGGGCAGCGACATCGACGGCACCCGTGCGCCCAAGGGTGGGGCCTACAACCCGTTCGACCCGACCATCGGCGAGTACGTACCTCAACAGGGCGATGGCGGGCGGCATTGGGAGCGCGACATCGACCTGCGCTACGTCGTGCAGTCAGGCTCCGCCAAGGGGTTGTCACTACAACTGTCCCATGTGTCTCATCGGGCCAACACCGCTCAGGCGGGCGATGACATCGACAGGGTTTACGTCGTCATCCAGTACCCGCTGACCTTCGGGCACCTGTGATCGACGTCACCGTGGAAATGGCGGAAGGCAGCCGGAGTCGAACCTGCCCGGGAACGGATGCCGTCCCCAACCGGGTTTGAAGCCCGGCCGCGCCACCGGGCGCGATTGCCTTCCTTGAAGTCAGACTGCGGCTTGTTGGGCCAGTGCATTGTCGAGCCGGATATGGCGTCGATCGCCAAAGCGGCGGGTCAGGCCGAGCCGGTCGAAGTATTCAAGAATCTGAATACTGCGCTTGCGCCCCAGGCCCACGGCATCGCGAAACCCGACGACCTGGATCACCGGGTTATCGCTGGCCAGTTGCACCAGCATAGCCGCCAATCGGCGCAGCAGCGTGTCGGTGTAAAACAGGTCGCGAACGATTTGATGCAGCAGTCCCAACCGGGCCATCTTGCGCAGCAGCAGGCGCACGGCAGCCTCGTCATGGCCAGTGGCTTTGGCCAGATCACGCACCCACGGCGGATCGAAACCCGCCTGTTCGAACAATGGCTGCAATTGGTGCCAGAGGGTTTCGTCGTCCTCGCTCAAGCGCACCTGGTGATCGGGTAAATGCAGCCACGGGCCGCAGGCCGCCATTGCACCACTGGCCAGTAATTCGTCGAGCAGGCTGATAAAGGTCGACCGTTCCAGCACGCTGCCGGCGAAACGACGCAGGCGATCGCGGTCCGGTCCCATCTGGTCCGGTTCGAGTTGATGAAAGCGTGCGAGGTGTTCCAGCAGCGGCGTTTTCTGGGCTTCCCAACGCACCGCGCTGAACAACAATGGCCCCTGCCGCGTATCGATGAGACGCACGTCATCGGGCAATTCCCAAGTCTCGCGCGGACGATTGAATTGACGCTCCAGGCGCAGCGGATCGAGCCCGGTGTCGCTGTTGGCCAGCAACGCCGGCAGTGCCGCTTCCAGGCTATTGGTGGCGGACAGCGCTTGTAGCTGCGCCAATCGCTCAGGGCTGCGACGATGTCGGGCCGGGGCGAACGGGTCCAGCACTTGGCCACCGCCAAGGGTGCGTTGGGCGCTTTGGTCGCGCAGGATCAAGCGGTCGCCCTTCACTGCCAACACCGGCGCATTGACCAGCAGTTGCGCGAACATCTGCTCCCCTGGTGCCAGGCTTGCGCCTTCCAGCAAGGCCACCCGCCCCGTCACGTCCTGAGTTCCAAGATGCACATGCACCGGTTGAAAGTGTTCGAAGCTTCGCGCTTCGCTGGTCAACACGCTCATCCGGATATCCAGACGCTGGGTCGGCGCATGCAGCCATTCGGCCACCAGCCAGTGGCCACGGTGGATCTGCTCCAGGGCCAGACGCTCGGCACTCAGGTTCAGCGCGACGCGCTGCCCGGCCATTGCGTTGTCAGCGGCCTGGTTCTGCGCATGCAGGCCACGCACTCGCACGGGTTTACCCAGTGGACTCAGCATCAGCGTATCGCCCACTGCCACCTGGCCGGACAACGCGGTGCCAGTCACTACGATACCGGCACCGGCTACGCTGAAAGCCCGATCAATCGCCAAACGAAAACCGCCACTGGCGCTGCGTTGAACAACTTCATGCTGCGCATCCAGTAAGGCCTGACGCAATGTCTCGATGCCCTCGCCGGTCACACTCGACAGCGCGATCTGCGGCGCGCCGGCATACGGTCCGGGCTCCAGCAATGCTTCGATCTGCTCACGAACAGCCTGCACCCGAGCCGAGTCAACCCGGTCGCACTTGCTGATTGCAATCAGTGCCCGAGGAATGCCCAGCAACTCGACAATCGCCAGATGTTCGCGAGTCTGGGGCATGACGCCGTCATCGGCCGCTACCACCAACAACACCAGATCAATCCCTTGAGCGCCGGCCAACATGTTGTGGGTGAAGCGCTCATGGCCGGGCACGTCGATAAAACCGGTCAGGGCGGCGCCCGGTTCCAGCGCCGCATAGAGATAGCCCAGGTCGATGGTCATGCCGCGTTCGCGTTCTTCGCGGCGACGATCACCGGCCTGCCCGGTCAGTGCCTGGAGCAAGGAAGTCTTGCCGTGATCGATATGCCCCGCCGTGCCGACAATCACCCGTCCCGGCCCTCCTCCTGCACCAGCTGATTGAGCTGCGCCAACCATGCCGCTTCGTCATCGAGTTGGCGCACGTCGAGCCACAAGGCGTCATCGTCGATACGCCCGAGCACCGGAATGGGCAGTTGCCGCAACGCTGCCTCCAGCCCTAGCAACCGTCGCCCACGCAGGCGTTTGGAAACGTTGGGCCGCAGGCATAACGCCGCGCTAGGCAGACGCGCCACCGGTTGGCTGCCACTGCCAATCATGCCCAGTGCCGGCACCGCGCTGACGCTCCAGCCATCGCCCAGCACCTGCGTCAATGACGGTTGCAAGCGTTCGGCCTGGGCGAGGATGTCGGCTTGGGGCCGGGTCAATAGACGCAGACTCGGCAGGCGTTCGGCCAATCGATCGGGATCGCGGTACAGCGCCAAGACGGCTTCGAGGGCCGCCAGGGTCAGTTTGTCGACCCGCAGGGCACGCTTGAGCGGATTTTTCTTGATCCTGGCGATCAGGTCTTTGCGGCCGACGATCAATCCGGCTTGAGGCCCGCCGAGCAGTTTGTCGCCGCTGAAGGTGACGATGTCCGCGCCGTCGAGCAACGCCTGGCGCACCGTCGGTTCGGCGGGCAGGCCCCAGCGAGTCAGGTCCAGCAGGCTGCCGCTGCCGAGGTCTTCGAGCAAGGGCAGTCCGTGGCGGTGAGCCAGCTGCGCCAATTCCGCCGTCGGCACTCTCGCGGTGAAGCCTTCGATGCTGTAATTGCTCGCGTGTACGCGCATCAGCAGTCCACTGCGCGGGCCGATAGCGGCCTCGTAATCGCGAGCATGGGTGCGGTTGGTGGTGCCCACTTCATGCAACCGCACTCCGGCGCGGGCCATGATGTCGGGAATGCGAAACGCGCCGCCGATTTCGATCAGCTCACCTCGGGAAATGATCCCTTCCTTGCGTGCGCCCAGGCTGTTGAGCGTCAGCAACACAGCGGCGGCATTGTTGTTGACCACGGTGACTGCTTCGGCGCCGGTCAGTTCGCGGATCAAGCCTTCGATCAAATCGTCCCGGTCGCCGCGCTTGCCGCTGTGCAGGTCGAATTCCAGATTGAGCGGATAACGGGCGGCCAGTTGCACCGCTTCAATGGCTTGTTCCGGCAACAACGCCCGGCCGAGGTTGGTGTGCAGCACCGTCCCGGTGAGGTTGAACACCCGGCGGACCTGGCTGCGATGCTGGATCGCCAGACGCTCGCCCGCCCTGCCCGCCAATACATCGGGAGCAATTTCAATGGCGGCGAGTTCACCGTTGTGCACCGGCTCGCGCAAGTCATCGAGCAATTGCCGCAGGCCGGCCAGCAGTGCGTCGTGTCCGTAACGCTCGGCCAGCGGTTGGCAGGCGGGATGGCGTAGCAGGCTGTCGATGGAAGGCAGCCGCAAGGTTTGGCCGGCGAGGGTTGCGGGCATCAGAGGCTCCCGGAAGCGAGTGACCGTCGCGTCTGAGTGTAGCCGCTGGGCTCCCCGCTCGAGTGCTGTTCACTTTCAGCCGCGACGCACTCCTTGTAGCAGCTGTCGAGCTTGCGAGGCTGCGTTCGGCTGCGAAGCAGTCGTGAGTCCGGCAGCCATGGTGCACCTGACGCACCACAATGGTGATTTTACGACTGCTGCGCAGCCGAACGCAGCCTCGCAAGCTCGACAGCTGCTACCGCCGAACGCAGGCTTCGCCAGCTGCTACACATCGCAGCGTTGGAGCTACTGTTCGCCTGTTACCAGCAGCAGATTGGGCGCTGGCCGCTGGTAACCTTCCTGCTCCAGACGCATGTCCAGCATCAGGCTGGACAGGTCCGCCGACAGGGCTTCGGCTTCGGCGTCGTTTTCCAGGTAGATCAGTTTCAGGTAGCTGTTGCAGCCGGGACAGACCTCCGCCCGCAACGGTGCCTGATTGGCGGCGTGGCGATCATCCTCGAAGCTGACGTATTCAAGCCCCTTGCTCTGTTCGCAATACACGCATTTGACCCGCACCACATGCCATTCGCAGGCGCACAGCGAGCACACCAGATAACGCAAACCGTTGTATTTGCCGCGATGACGAATCACCCCGGCCATCGCCGGTGAACCGCAGGATGGGCATTGGCTGAGGCTGTCGCCGCGCGTCAGTTCAAGGTTGGGCGTGCTCAGCAGCCAATAACTCCAGGCCACTTGCAGCGCGGCGCCGAGAAACGGCACCAGCGCTGCCGGCAGCATCGAGTACTGGCCGCTGACCAGGGCAATCGCCCACGCCTTGAGCAACCCAGGGTTCGCGCTGCGCAACGTCGCCACGGCGTTTTCTACCGCCGAGTGTGGCAATGGCTGATAGCGCTGCAACAAGGCCTCGAGGTATGGCAGCCAAACGTTTTCGCGCACCAGGCTGTCGGCAGCGAACGGCGGCAAGCCATGTTCTACGCACAATCGCAGGCGTTCGGGGTCGGGCATGGTCGCCACGGGCGGATCGTCCATCAGCTGCTGCTGGACATGACACAACCCCGCGATCAAACGCAGATAGTCCGCCATGGGATGGCCGTCGGCCAAACGTTCCAGGCGCAACGCGCGCAGGGTGAACAGGTTGTTCGGCGGCAGGTACAGAAACGGCGGTGAACTCGCCGCCGCTTCTATTTGCCCGGGCTCGAGGATTGTGGCCAAGGGATCATCCTTTTTTGCTGATCGGTCGCTCAGGCGTCTCGTCACCGGTCACTTCCCGGTACCAGAGCCCATGGTGTTTTCTCGCCCAGGCGCGGCTGACCCGGCCATGCACCATGGCGTCGACCGAACCGCGAATCCAGATACCCGCGTAGACATGGACGATGATGCTCAGCACCAGGATGAATCCCGCCAACGCATGCAGCAGCATCGCCCAGCGGATGCTGGTGATGCCGAAGTACGCACTGAACCAGGCACGCCAGATCACCAATCCGCTGAACAGCAGCACCAGCATGCAGATCAGCAATACCCAGAACAGCAGCTTCTGCCCCGGGTTGTATTTGCCGATCGGCGGCACGCCCTCCTCCTCGTTACGGATCACCAGCCCGACACGCCTGAGCCACAGCCGGTCGTTGGTGATGAAGTAGTTCGCCCGCCAGAAACTGCACACCAGGCCGAGGAACAGCACAAACATCGTCAGGCCCAGGTACGGATGCAGAATGCGCGTCCACGGACCGCCGCCAAACAGGTTGCTGAGCCAGAACAAGCCCGGATGGAACAAGGCCAGCCCCGACAGCGCAGCCATCAGGAACACAATCGCCACTAGCCAGTGGTTGGTGCGCTGGTTGACGGTGTAGCGCACGATCGGTTTGTCGTTCATGGCCTGTCCTCCCCGCCGGGTTTGCTTGGATCGAAGGTGTGCACCGACGGATCGAACTCATGCACGGCAGGGTCGACGGTGGTCGGATGTTCGTCCTCCTCGACCAGTTGTGGCCCGACGCGCACGTAGTGGAAGAACCCGGCCAGCACCGCCGCGCCCATGGCCAACAGCGCCAGGGGTTTGCTCAGGCCTTTCCACAGGTCCACCAGCGGACTGATCGCCGGGTGATCCGGCAACCCGGCGTACAACCTGGGCGTGTCGGCATGGTGCAGCACGTACATCACGTGGGTGCCGCCGACGCCCGCGGGGTCATACAAACCGGCGTTGTCGAAGCCGCGGCTCTTGAGGTCGACGATGCGTTCGGCGGCGTGTTCCTTCATGTCTTCCTTGCTGCCGAACACGATGGCGCCGGTCGGACAGGTTTTCACGCAGGCCGGTTCCAGCCCCACCGCCACCCGGTCCGAACACAGCGTGCATTTATAGGCCTTGTGGTCCTTTTGCGAGATGCGCGGAATGTTGAACGGGCAACCGGTGATGCAATAGCCGCAGCCGATGCAATGGTCCTGATCGAAGTCGACGATGCCGTTGGCGTGCTTGATGATCGCGCCGGGGCTCGGGCATGCCGCCAGGCAGCCGGGCTCGGCGCAGTGCATGCAGCCGTCCTTGCGGATCAACCATTCGAGGTTGCCGGCGTCGGTTTCATGCTCGGTGAAGCGCATCAGGGTCCAGGTGTCTGCGCTGAGGTCGTGCGGGTTGTCGTAGGTGCCCAGGTTGTGACCGACGTCGTCACGTAGCTCGTTCCATTCCGAGCAGGCGACCTGGCAAGCCTTGCAGCCAATGCACTTGGTGGTGTCGATCAGCTTGGCCACTTCCCCTTGGGTACGCACCGAGGGCGGCACGGTGGTGGTGGCCGAACGGGCGATGATGTCTTGGCTGGCCATTTAGATTTTCTCCACGTTGACCAGGAATGACTTGGATTCCGGGGTCTGTGTGTTGCCATCGCCGAGGAACGGCACCAAGGTGTTGGTCAGGTAACCGTGACGGGTGGCGCCGGTGAAACCCCAGTGCAACGGGATACCGATCTGGTGCACCACCTGATTGTTGACCTGCAGCGGACGAATCCGCTTGGTCACCACCGCCACTGCTTCGATATGCCCGCGCTTGGAACTGACCCGCACCCGGTCGCCGGCGGCAATCCCCTTCTCCTTGGCCAGCGCCTCGCCGATTTCGACGAATTGCTCGGGCTGGGTTATGGCGTTGATCGGGCAATGCTTGGTCCAGAAGTGGAAGTGTTCAGTCAGCCGGTAGCTGGTCGCTGCATAAGGAAAGTCCTTGGCCTGGCCCAGGGTGTCCCAGACCGAATCGAAGATCCGTCCGGCCGGGTTGCTGGTCGCCTGTTTGTTGTTGGGGTGCATCGGGTTGATGCCGATGGGCGTCTCGAACGGTTCATAGTGTTCGGGGAATGGCCCTTCGTTCATCTTGTCGAGGGCGAAGAACCGCGCCACGCCTTCGGGGTTCATGATGAACGGGTTCATCCCGGCTTCCGGCGGCACATCGACCTTGTAGTCGGGCACGTCGGTGCCGGTCCAGACCTTGCCGTTCCACCACACCAGCCGCTTTTTCGCATCCCACGGTTTGCCTTGAGGGTCGCAAGAGGCACGGTTGTAGAGAATCCGTCGGTTCGCCGGCCAGGCCCAGGCCCAGCCGAGGTTCTGCTTCATGCCGTAAGGATCACTGTTGTCACGACGGGCCATGTTGTTGCCCTGCTCGGTCCAACTGCCGCAGAAGATCCAGCAACCGGATGCCGTGCTGCCATCGTCCTTGAGTTGGGCGAAACCGGACAGTTGCTGACCAGCCTTGACCACCGCGCCCGTAGCATCGGTGACATCGGCGATGGCGTAGCCGTTGAATTCCCGGGCCAGTTCTTCCGGCGTCGGGTCATCGGGGATCTTGTACGGCCAGTCGAGCTTGAGGATCGGCTCGGCCCAGGCACCACCGTTGGCCTGGTAACGCTGGCGCAGACGCATGAACAGCTCGCTCATGATCTTCACGTCAGTGCGCGCCTGGCCCGGGCCGTCGGCCCCTTTCCAATGCCATTGCAGCCAGCGACCGCTGTTGACCAGCGAGCCGTTTTCTTCGGCAAAACAGGTGGTGGGCAGGCGGATGACTTCGGTCTGGATGTCGGCCGTTTGCACATCGTTGTAAGGCCCGACGTTGCGCCAGAACTCCGAGGTCTCGGTGGCCAGCGGGTCCATCACCACCAGCCACTTGAGCTTGGCGAGCGCCTTCATTACCCGGTTCTTGTCCGGCAAGGCGGCGATCGGGTTGAAGCCCTGGCACATGTAGCCGTTGACCTGGCCCTTGCCCATCATGTCGAACATTTTCAGGATGTCGTAGCCGGGAATGTCCAGTTTCGGCAGCCAGTCGTAGCCCCAGTTATTCTCGGCGGTGGCATTGGCGCCGTACCAGGCTTTCATCAGGCTGACATGGAACTTGCCGTAGTTCTGCCAATAGGACATCTGCCCGGGACGCAGCGGTTTGAGTGCGCGCTTGGCGATGTAGGCGTTGTAGTCCTGTTCGGCTTCGGACGGCAGGGTCAGGTAACCGGGCAACAGGTTAGACAGCAAGCCGAGGTCGGTCAGGCCCTGGATGTTGGAGTGCCCACGCAAAGCGTTGACGCCCCCGCCGGGCATGCCGATGTTGCCCAGCAGCAGTTGCACCATCGCCGCGCTGCGGATCATCTGCGAGCCGATCGAGTGCTGGGTCCAGCCCAAGGCATAGAGAATCGTCATGGTCTTGCCCGGTTGAGCACACGTGGCAATCTCTTCCCAGATTTTCTTCATCGCGTCGGTGGGCATGCCACAGACCTGACTGGCCAGCTCCAGGGTGTAGCGGCTGTAATGCTGCTTCATCAATTGATAGACGCAGTGTGGGTCCTGCAAGGTCGGGTCGACTTTGGCAAAGCCGTCCTCGCCGATCTCATACCCCCAGCCGGACTTGTCGGTGTAGCTGCGCTTGCTCGCGTCGTAACCGCTGAACAAGCCATCCTCGAAACCGTAGCCGGCCTTGACGATGAACGACACGTCCGTATAGCTCCGCACGTATTCGTGCTGGATCTTGTCTTCGGTCAGCAGGTAATTGATCAGCCCGCCCATGAAGGCGATGTCGGTGCCGGTGCGGATCGGTGCGTAATAGTCCGCCACCGAGGCCGTACGGGTGAAACGCGGGTCGACCACAATCAGCCGCGCCTTGTTGTGGGCTTTGGCTTCGGTCACCCATTTGAAACCGCAAGGGTGCGCTTCTGCTGCGTTGCCGCCCATCACCAGAACCAGATTCGCGTTGGCGATATCGGTCCAGTGGTTGGTCATGGCACCACGGCCATACGTCGGGGCAAGACTTGCCACCGTCGGGCCATGTCAGACACGTGCCTGGTTATCGAACCCCAGCATGCCCAGACTGCGAATGACCTTGTGGGTGATGTAACCCGCTTCGTTGGACGAGGCCGAGGCCGCGAGGAAACCGGTGGTCAGCCAGCGGTTCACCGTTTGCCCCTGGGCGTTCTTCTCGATGAAGTTGGCGTCACGGTCGGCCTTCATCAGGTCGGCGATGCGGTCCAGCGCTTCATCCCAGGAGATCCGCGTCCACTCCTTGGTGCCGGGCTTGCGCACCTGCGGGTATTGCAGACGGCTGGGGCTGTGAATGAAGTCGAGCAGGCCTGCGCCTTTGGGGCAGAGGGTGCCGCGATTGACCGGGTGGTCGGCATCGCCTTCGATGTGAATGATGCTCTGGGCGACATTCTTCGCATTGTCGCCCTGGCTGTACATGATCAAGCCGCAGCCGACCGAGCAGTACGGGCAGGTGTTGCGGGTTTCATGGGTATGGGCGAGCTTGAAATGACGCACTTGTTCGGCGAAGGCTGGCGTCGGGGCCATGCCCAGCGCGCCAAGGGTGGATCCTGCAAGGCCGAGACCAGCGACCTTGAAGAACTGACGACGGTTGAGGTCCATCGTGCACTCCTGATCAGGTGGAAACCCGGTGCGTTGGCCGGGTTTTTCTGGACGATCACAGTGACGGCAACGGAACTACCGCCAATTAGAACTTTAGACAATGTTGTGCTGCGCGGTCTGAAAACCGACCGTCGGCGGCTTGCCGGTCATGCTCTGTTGCACAACTCGCCAGCGGTGAAGGTTGGCGCTTATCATGGCCGCCGGATTACCCCCCTCTGCCTTTTATGAGACTGAGCATGACTTTCGATTTTGATCAGGTGTTCGACCGCCATGGCACCGGCAGTACCAAATGGAGCCGTTACCCGGCCGATGTATTGCCGATGTGGGTCGCCGACATGGACTTCGCCGCACCGCCGGCGATCATTCAGGCCATGCAGAAACGCCTGGAACACCCGATGCTCGGTTACAGCGTGGCCCAGGATGACTTGCGTGACGCCATCGTCGCCGACCTGTGGGACAAGTACGCTTGGCGTGTGCAGCCCCAGGAACTGGTGTTCCTGCCGGGTATCGAATCAGGCTTCAACATGGCCCTGCATGCACTGGTTCAGCCGCAACAAAACGTGGTCGTGCAAACACCCAACTACCCGCCGTTGCGCCATGCGCCGGGCCACTGGCAGCTGAACAAGGTCGAACTGGACTTCAACGCGCTGGCCGATGGCACGTACGCCACGCCACTCGATGCCTTGCGCCAGGCACTGCAAGGAGGCGGCGCGCTGTTGCTGAGCAACCCACATAACCCGCTGGGCAAGGTCTTCCCCCGGGAAGAACTGCAAGCGGTTGCCGACATCTGCCTGGAACAGGATGCCTGGATCATCTCCGACGAGATCCACTCCGAGCTGTGCTTCGACGGGCGCGTGCACATTCCGACCGCCTCGCTCAGCCCGCAGATCGCTAAGCGCACCATCACTCTGATGTCAGCCAGCAAGGCCTACAACATCGCTGGCCTGAAGACTGCGTTCATGATCATTCAAGACGCAGCGCTGCTCCATCGAGTCAACCATGCCCGCTGCGGCATGGTCGACAGCGTCAACCCGCTGGGCCTGGAAGCCACCCGCGTCGCCTACAGCGAAGGCCGCCCCTGGCTGACCGAACTCATGGCCTACCTGCAAAGCAATCGGGACTATCTGGTGGAGGCAGTTCGCACGCGGCTGCCGGGTGTGACCATGAGCGTTCCTCAGGGCACCTATCTGGCGTGGCTTGATTGCACAGCACTGGGGCTGGACAACCCGCAGCAGTTCTTCCTCGAACAGGCCAAAGTCGGGCTGAGCGCCGGGCTGGATTTCGGCGATCACGCCCAGCAATTCGTGCGCCTGAACTTCGGCTGCCCACGGGCGTTGCTGGAAGAAGGGATTGCGCGGATGGAGCGTAGTTTGCGTAACCGCAAGGCCTGACTCTACTCGGGCTCGCTCCCACAAGGGGGTTTGTGTGCCTTCTCGACCGCCCACCAGCGCGGCAGTAATTGCTTGACCTTACTCTCGCCAAACCGGTCGTCGATCAGCATCACCACCCCTTGATCCTCCCGCGTACGGATCACCCTTCCTGCCGCCTGCACCACTTTCTGCACACCTGGAAACAGGTAGGTGTAGTCATAACCGGCACCGAAAATCGCCGCCATGCGCTGTTTCAGTTGCTCGTTGACCGGATTGAGTTGCGCGAGCCCCAGGGTGGCGATGAAGGCGCCAATCAATCGGGCGCCGGGCAAATCGATGCCTTCACCGAACGCGCCACCCAGCACTGCAAACCCGATGCCCTGCCCGTCGGCGGTGAACTGGTCGAGAAAGTCCTGACGCTGCGCTTCCCCCATACCCCGGGACTGCGACCACAGCGTGATCTGCGGATACCGCTCGGCCAGCAACTGCGCCACTTGCTGCAAATAATCGAAACTGCTGAAAAACGCCAGGTAGTTGCCGGGGCGTTGGCTGAACTGTTTGGCGATCAGCTCGACGATGGGCGCAAGGGACGCTTGACGGTGGACGAACCGCGTGGAGATCTGGCTGACGATGTGCACTTGCAGCTGATCGGCGTGAAATGGCGATTCTACATCGATCCAAACCGTGTTCGCCGGGGTGCCCAGCAGGTCGGCGTAGTAATGCCGAGGGCTCAAGGTCGCGGAAAACAGCACCGTGCTGCGCGCTGCGGTCAGGCGCGGGCGGATGAAACCGGCGGGTACCACATTGCGCAGGCACAGCTGCGACAGATTGCGCTTGCGCTCGAGGTCACGCTTGCTGATGTCGAACAGGAAATGCTCGTCGAACAGTTCAGCCACGCGGCCGAATTGCAGCATGTCGAAGTAAAAATTCTGCAACCCGCTGTCCAGGCCCTGAGGGTGATCATTCAGGTAGTCGCCGATGCTCGCGCAACACAAGGACAAGGCCTGAAGCAGTTTTTCCGGGGCTTTGTCGTAGGCCTGATAGGGGCCGAGTTGCTGATCGTGCAAGGCATTCCATTCACGATTGACTCGCTGCAAGGATCTCTTTAACGACTCGGGCGCGGTTTTTCGTACGCCGTTCAAAGTCGCCTGGTCGAGACTGGCGCTGTACATCTGCCGGCCGCGCTCCACCAGGTTGTGGGCCTCGTCCACCAGCACCGCGACGTTCCAGTTATTGGCCTGGGCCAGCCCGAACAGCAACGCGCTGAAGTCGAAGTAGTAGTTGTAGTCGGCGACCACCACGTCCGCCCAGCGGGCCATTTCCTGGCTCAAGTAATAAGGACAAACCTCGTGCTGCAGGGCAACCTCACGCAAGGCACTCTGGTTCAACAGGCTCAATTGACTGGCGGCCTGACGCGCGTCCGGCAGACGATCATAAAAACCCTGCGCCAACGGGCAGGATTCGCCATGACAGGCCTTGTCCGGGTGCTCGCAAGCCTTGTCCCGGGCGATCATCTCGAGGACTCGCAACGGCTGCGCATCGGCGCTGTCGAGGATCACCTGAGCGGCGTCCAGCGCCAATTTGCGCCCCGGGGTTTTCGCCGTGAGGAAAAACACCTTGTCCAGTTGCTGCGGCGCCAGGGCCTTGAGCATCGGGAACAGCGTGCCAATCGTCTTGCCGATACCGGTCGGTGCCTGGGCCATCAGACAGCGGCCGGTGCTGACCGCCTTGAACACCGATTCGGCCAGATGCCGTTGGCCGGGGCGAAAATCGGCATGGGGAAAGCTCAGCTGTTGAGCCGCCAGATTGCGCCCTTCGCGATGGGCCATTTCCTGCTCGGCCCAGTGCAGGAACAACCCGCAGTGGTGCTCGAAGAACAGCTGCAAGTCGGCGGCGCTGAAGGTCTCGACCAGACAGGTTTCCTTCTCGCTGACGATGTCGAAGTACACCAGAGCCAGGTCGATCTGCGCCAAATCCAGTTTCTGACACATCAACCAGCCATAGACTTTCGCCTGCGCCCAGTGTAACTGCCGGTGGTTGGCCGGTTGCTTGCTCAGGTCGCCCCGGTAGGTTTTGATTTCTTCGAGGCAGTTTTGCCCCGGATCGTAGCCGTCCGCCCGGCCTTTCACGCTCAAGGTTCGATACTGGCCCTCAAGTGTGACCTCGTTCTGGTAACCCTCGCTGCGTCGTGACGCCACGGTGCGATGGCCGACAATGCCTTCCAGCGCGGTTGGCGACGGGGTGAAGCGCAGGTCGAGGTCGCCGACCTTGGCGGTGAATTCACACAACGCCCGCACCGCGATGCTGTAGCTCAAGCGCCCTGCTCCACCCATTGCACGTAGCAAACGGCAATCGGCATCTGGTGCTCGTGACAGAACTCCAGCCACCGCAATTGGTTGTCTTGCAGGCGATCGCCGGGGCCTTTGACTTCGATCATTCGGTAGGTCTTGTGTTGCGGCCAGAACTGGATCAAGTCCGGCATGCCGGCGCGGTTGGCCTTGATGTCGAGCAGCAGTCGATTGAACCAGTGCTTGAGGTGTTCGGCGGGCAGACAGTCGAGCGCCTGCTCCAGCAGTTCCTCGCTCAGCGCGCCCCAGAATACGAACGGCGACTGCACGCCCCACTTGGCGCTGTAACGCTCGCGGATGGTCTGGGCGTAACGCCCGTCATCGAGTTCGGCGAGGCAGGCCTGGAACAGCTCCGCGCGCCGCGCATGAAAGTCTTCGTTGTGCAGGTCCACCGGCCCGCGCTGGAATGGGTGAAAAAATGCCCCCGGCAACGGGGCGAAGATCGCCGGCCAGCACAGCAACCCGAACAGCGAGTTGATCAGGCTGTTCTCGACGTAATGCACCGGTGCCGACTCGTCCGCCAGATGCGCCTGAACGTAATACTCCACCGACAATGCCGGGTCGTGCCTGGGCAATTGCAGGTCCAGACGCTGCATGGCCCGCGGGGCTGGCCGCTTGATCGGCGGCCCGCCCAGTTTGCGCCGCAGCCTGGGCAACACACGCAATAAATGCTGATGTTCGGTGGCGCTTTCCGGGGTTTGCTCGGCGTGGCTCGCCAAATCCATGGCCAGTTGAAATTCACCACAGCGCTCCAGCACGCGAATCAGCCGCAGGCGTGCGCCGGGATAGGCGCAATCGCGGTAGAGGCCCAGGGCGGTGGAAAAATCCGCCATGCGCTCGCAGTGTTGAGCGATCTGGAACAACAGCTTGGCCCGACGCCTTTGCAGCCAGGGATTGGCGAGTTCCAGCCCGTTGATCTGCTCGACAACCACCGCCACCTCTTCACCGGCCTCAAAATGCTGCTGACAGCTGTGCAGGAACAGGCAGGCGTCGACGTCTTCGCGACTGCGCAAGCCTCGGGATTCGGCGCAAAACTCGACTTTTTCGTAGGTGTAGATGCCCAGGTCAGCCAGAACGAATTCCGACCAATCCTGGTAAAGATTGCCGAAGAACATCAGGCGCAACCGATCGCACAGGCCCATGACGGTCAGGCTGAACAGCCGGTCATCCAGTGCCGGGCACCACTGGGCAAAACTTTGCTCTTCAGGAAACTGCTCGCTCAGGGCCGGCAGCCAATCGCTCTTTTTGCCTTTCGGTTGATCGATGGCATCGCCAAAACACTGGAGAATCTCGGCCTTGAGCAGCACCTCGAACACCTCCTCGACAGGCAGCGGCAACTGCTCGTCGATCCAGCCCAGGGCCAGTAGCGGCTTAGCGGCGCTGGCGATGTCGCCGATTTCGACGTAACTCAGTTTGCCGACCCTGAAATGCACGCCCTTGCGCATCACCAATCTGACCAACAAAGCCTGGGACTCGCGGGGCAGTCGATTGAAGTCGCGGATGAAATCCTGCTCTTCGATGCTGAGTACATCGGCATAACGATGCTCAAGCCAATCAAGCACTTGCATGAAGTTGTTCAAGTAATAGAACGGGTCATCGAGCGGATTTACAATCACGGGCAATCGGGCCATGGCAAGCGAATACTGGTTATGCGTACAGATACCAGCTATGCCCCACCCGGTGCAAACGGAAAAGGATAAGTGGCGACGCTATCGGGCAATTTTCGGGTGACCATCGAACTTTCTGCCATTCCATCGCACCAACCGCGTTAGAAGCACAGTGAGGATTGATCTCGAATGAGGCGTTCGCATTGTTTTTATTGAGTGATGGAGGTGTGTATGAATATCAAGACTCTGGGTTTGCCCCTGGCGGTAGCGGCCTTTCTGGCCCTGACCGGTTGCTCGACGCCAACAGTCGTGACCCTGCAGAACGGCACCCAGTATTTGACCAAGGACATGCCGAACACCAAGGGCAAGGATGGCTTCTTCGAGTTCGAAGATATTTCCGGGGCGAAAGTGAAAGTCCGCGCCGATGACGTGGCCACGATTCGCAAGGAAGACTGATCCCTTGCGTTCGGCCGTAGCAGCTGTCGAGCCTGCGAGGCTGCGATCGGCGACGAAGTCGTCGTAAATCCTGCCCACGGTTTAGCTGAAACACCGCAGTGCCTGATCTCACGACTGCTGCGCAGCCGAACGCAGTCTCGCAGGCTCGACAGCTGCTACACAAGGAGTGCGTCGCAGGCTTTAAAGCGCTTGCGCGATCGCCTTGCCGACCTCCTGAGTCGAGCCCTTCCCGCCCAGGTCCGGGGTGATCGGTCCCTCGGCAATCACCCGTTCGATCGCCTGCAGAATCCCGTCGTGCGCAGCGCGATAGCGCTCATCGCCGTTGCCCAGAAAATCCAGCATTAACGCGCCGGACCAGATCATCGCGATCGGGTTGGCGATGTTGCGCCCGTAGATGTCCGGGGCCGAACCGTGCACCGGTTCGAACAGCGATGGAAAACGCCGCTCGGGATCGAGGTTGGCCGACGGCGCAATGCCGATGGTGCCGGCGCAGGCAGGTCCCAGGTCGGACAGAATGTCGCCGAACAGGTTCGACGCCACCACTACATCGAACCGGTCCGGTTGCAGTACAAAACGCGCGCACAGGATGTCGATGTGCTGTTTGTCCCAAGTGATGTCCGGGTACTGCGCGGCCATCAATGCCGTGCGTTCGTCCCAGTACGGCATGCTGATGGAAATCCCGTTGGACTTGGTTGCCGCCGTCAGGCGTTTGCGCGGTCGGGTCTGGGCCAGGTCGAAGGCGAACTTGAGAATCCGGTCCACGCCGCGTCGGGTGAACACCGACTCTTGCAGCACGAACTCATGTTCGGTGCCTTCGAACATCTTGCCGCCGACCGAGGAATACTCGCCCTCGGTGTTCTCGCGGATCACTACGAAATCGATGTCCCCCGGTTTGCGCCCGGCCAGCGGGCACGGCACGCCGGGAAACAGACGTACCGGGCGAATGTTCACGTATTGGTCGAAGTCGCGACGAAACTTCAGCAGTGAGCCCCACAAAGAAATGTGGTCCGGCACCTTGTCCGGCCAGCCGACGGCGCCAAAGTAGATCGCATCGAACCCCTTGAGCTGGTCGAACCAATCGTCGGGCATCATTTGCCCGTGTTCCAGGTAGTAATCGCAGTGAGCCCAGTCGAGCACTTCGATGCTCAGCTCCAACTGCCACTTCTTCGCGGCTTGCTCCAGTACCCGCAACCCTTCCGGCAGGACTTCCTTGCCGATGCCATCGCCGGCAATCGCGGCGATTCTGAATGGTTTACTCATCAATCATGCCTCGCAAAATGGCTGTGCAATCGTTGCCGGGTTACAGCCCACCGATATGGAAAGCTTTGACTTCAAGGTATTCATCCAGCCCGTACTTGCTGCCTTCACGACCCAGCCCAGACTGCTTGATGCCGCCGAACGGCGCGACTTCCATGGAAATGAGCCCGGTGTTGAGGCCGACCATGCCGAACTCCAGCGCCTCGCCGAACCGCCAGGAACGGCGTAAATCCTGAGTGAAATAGTAGGCCCCCAGACCAAAAGGCGTGGCATTGGCCAAGGCCAGCGCTTCGGCCTCAGAGGTAAACCGCATCAACGGCGCCACCGGGCCGAAGGTTTCTTCGTTGGCCAGCAGCATGCCGGCGTGGGTGTCGCCAAGGACGGTCGGCTGAACGAACTGGTTGTCGCCCTCGGGAATGCCGCCACAGAGCAAACGCGCACCCTGGCTCAGGGCATCGTCGATGTGCCGCGCGACCTTGCTCACCGCCGCCGGGTTGATCAGCGGGCCGATGGTCACGTCGGCGTCCAGACCATTGCCGACCTTGAGTTTGCCCACCTCCTCCACCAGTCGCTGGGCGAAGCGTTCGTAGATGCCATCCTGCACCAGAATGCGGTTGGCACAGACGCAGGTCTGCCCGGCGTTGCGGAATTTGCTGAGCATGATCCCGGTTACCGCCTGCTCCAGGTCGGCATCGTCGAACACAATGAACGGCGCGTTGCCGCCCAGTTCCAGGCTCAAGCGCTTGATGTGTTCGGCACTCTGGCGCATCAGCAGTCGACCGACCGCAGTGGAGCCGGTGAAGGAGATCTTGCGCACCGTTGGGTTGCCGGTCAGTTCTTCGCCGATGCCAGCGGGCATGCCGGTCAGCACGTTGAACACCCCGGCCGGAATGCCGACGCGTTCGGCGAGTACCGCCAGGGCCAGGGCCGACAGCGGGGTCAGGTCCGAGGGTTTGACGATGATCGGGCACCCGGCGGCCAGGGCCGGCGCGCACTTGCGGGTGATCATCGCGTTGGGGAAATTCCAGGGGGTGATCGCGGCACACACGCCGACCGGTTGCTTGAGGGTCAACAGGCGGCGGTCGCCGCTGGGGGCCGGCATGGTTTCGCCATAAACCCGGCGGGCCTCTTCGGCGAACCATTTGACGAACCCGGCACCGTAGCGGATTTCACCCTTGGCTTCGTTCAGCGGTTTGCCCTGCTCGCAGGTCATGATCAAGGCGAGGTCGTCGAGGTTGTCGATCATCGCCTGGTACCAGCGCTCCAACAGCGCCGCCCGTTCTGCCGCAGGCCGTGCGCGCCACGCCGGCCAGGCCCGCTCGGCGGCTTCGATGGCGCGTCGGGTTTCTGCGCCCTGCATGGCCGGCACCCGGGCAAGCAACTGGCCGGTGGCCGGGTCGATGACGTCCAGGGTCGCGGCGTTATCGGCGCCGATCCACTGCCCGTCCACATAAGCGAGTTCTGCCAGAAGGCTGGGGTCTTTCAAACGATTCTTGAGCATGGTCGAGTCCTGATCCGAGACATTTCCAGTCTAGGGAGGTGCCACGGATAAGGATGCTGAAAGCGTTTGATGGGCAGTGTTGGATGCTGAAATTCGCGGTGGGACGGCAGGCTCTACCGAAAAGCAGAAATCAAAAGATCTTGACGATCTCAAAGTTTCAGGGAGCCCAGCAATCCCTCCAGAAACCGCTCCCCAGCCTGCATCTGGCTGATCTCGATGAACTCGTCCGGCTTGTGCGCCTGTTCGATCGAGCCCGGGCCGCAGACTACTACCGGTACATCCAGACGCTGCTTGAACAACCCGCCCTCGGTGCCGAACGAGACTTTGGCGGTGCCGGTGTCCGGCGCGGCGAAGTTTTTCAGGAAGCGCACCGCTTCAACGCTCGGGTGGGTATCGAGGCCCGGATAGACGTTGAGGGTTTCGATCTCGATGTCTGCCACGCTGGACAGCTTTTTCGCCTCGCGCACGATCGCTTCTGCACGCTCGCGCATCTGCTCCAGGAACTGATCCAGATCGTCCGCCGGCAAGTTACGTACCTCGAAATCCAGGGTGCACAGGTTCGGCACGATGTTCAGCGCCTTGCCGCCGACAATCTGCCCGACGTGCACGGTGCTGTAAGGCACGTCGTAATCGGCATCCTGCGCGCCCTGCTCTTGCAGTTGCTGCTGGCTCTGACGCAGAGCCGCGATGAAATCGCAGGCCACGTGAATCGCATTGACCGAACGCGGCGCCAACGAGGAATGCGCTTCCAGGCCACGGCAGTAAGTGCGGTAAGACCCCTTGCCCTTGTGCCCCAGCACGAACTGCATGTTGGTCGGCTCACCGATCAGGCACAAAAACGGCCGCACTGGCGCCAGGTGCAGCACGTCGAGTAAACGTCGTACACCGACGCAGCCGGTTTCTTCGTCATGGGACAAGGCGATTTGCAGCGGTCGGCTCAACGAATGGTCGGCGGCATCGAGCATGGCGTCGATGGCCAACGCGATAAACCCCTTCATGTCGCAACTGCCGCGCCCGTAAATCCGCCCGTCCTGCACCGTCGCCTCAAACGCCGGCAAGGTCCAGGCCTGGCCTGCCGCCGGCACTACGTCGGTGTGGCCGGACAACAGAATGCCCGGTAACTCTTTAGGGCCGGTGCTGGCGAACAGGTTGGCCTTTTTACCCGTTTCGTCCTTGACGATCAGTGACTCGATGCCCTTGGTCAGCAGCAAGTCGCGTACGTACTCGATCAGGGCCATGTTCGACTCCGAAGACACGGTGTCGAAGGCCATCAGGCGTTTGAGAATATCCAGTACACGGGGTTTCATGAGGCCCTGCTCCTTTGCTCAGTTGTCCGTTGCTCGGCTGAAGGGGTGAACCGGCGGATCGAGAACGGCTCAATCGAAGTGCTGGTGCTGCCGGTGCTGATCAGTTCGGCCATCACGTCGCCGACGCCTGGGCCGAGCTGGAAGCCATGACCGCAGAAGCCGAACGCATAGTACAAACCGTCAACGTTGCCGCTGGGGCCCATCACCGGCAGGGAATCGGGCAAGTAGCCTTCAATGCCGCTCCACACGCGGATGATGTTCAGGTTGCCGACGCCCGGCAGCAGGCGACGCATCTGGTCCATCTGATTGAGAATGCTGCGCGGCTCGACATAGGCGCGGCGGTTGAGCATGTCCGGTTTGCTGCGGTAGCCGCCACCGATGATGATGTTGCCGCGCGGGATCTGGCGGAAGTAGATCACTTCTTCGGGGATCTTGGTGTACACGCCGATCACCGTTGGCAAGGCGTACGGCACCGGTTCGGTCACGGCCATTTGTGGGCCGTTGGTATCCAGCGGCACCGGTTCGCCGAACTGCGCCGAGAGTTTCTGGCCCCAGGCGCCGGCGGTGATCAGCAAGCGCTCGGCGCCGAACTGGCGGCCGTCGGTGGTGGTCACCGTGAACTCGCCGGCAGTTTTCTGCACCTCGGCGACTTCAGTCTGTTCCTCGATCCGCGCCCCGAGGCGGCGTGCCGCCCGGGCAAATGCCGGGGCTGCCAGACGCGGGTTGGCGTGGCCGTCGTGGGGCGCGTAAGAGCCGCCCTTCACGTCCGGCCCGAGGAACGGAAAGCGCTGGTGCAGTTCGGCGCCACGATAGATTTTCAAGTCCAGTTGCGCCGCCTCGGGCGCCGCCGCGTAGGCTTCCAGCTCCGGGATCTCATCCTCGCGGTAACACACGCGCATGTGCCCGCTGGCAATGAATTCGAGGTCGTCATCGATCAGCTCTGGCAAGCGTTTCCACAGCGCCCAGGAACGGTTGGCCAATTCCAGTTGACCGAGGAAGCGCCCCTGACGCCGGACGTTGCCGAAATTGACGCCGCTGGCGTACTGACCAATCTGGTCGCGCTCCAGCAGAATCACCGACTGCCCGCGCTGGCGCAGGAAAAACGCCGCCGCCGAGCCCATCAGGCCGCCGCCGACAATCACTACATCGGCTTTGTGTAGTGTCATGGCGACACCTCCTCGGTGAGCATCGAAAGGGGTTTGACCGGCGCCTGTCCACGCTGCCGACCGACCTGTTGCACACTGACGCCTGCCGCCGCCGCGATCACTTCGGCCCCGGCCTGGGAGCAATAACGCCCCTGGCAGCGGCCCATGCCGACCCGGCTGAAGGCCTTGGCCCGATTGACTTCACAGGCCCCCTTCTCGCTCACGGTACGGCGCAACTCGCCGGCGCTGATCATCTCGCAGCGACAGACGATGGCTGAGTCCGGCAAGGCTTTGGCTTGCGCCGCCGGCCAGGGAAACGCCTGGGCCAGGCCGAGGCGAAACTCATCCATCACCGCCAGCGCGTGGCGTTGTTCGTCGCGCAAACCGGCGTTCACCGGTTGCTGCAGATCCTCCAGCAACGCCATCGCCACCAAGCGCCCGGCATGTTCGGCGGCATCGGCCCCGCGAATCTTTGAGCCGTCCCCGGCGGCATACACACCGTTGACCGAGGTGCGGCCCTCTTCATCGACGGCCAGCCACCACTGGCTGGAGGCCTCATCGAAGCGCATGCGACAACCGGCCAGATCGGCCAGTTGGGTTTCCGGGCGCAAGTGATAACCCAGGGCCACGGCGTCGCAATCGACCGTCAGGGTTTCGCCTTTCGCCGTGCTGATCCGTACACCACTGACCCCACTGGCGGCGTCACCCAGCACTTGCAGAGGGTTGATCCCCAAGTGCACCGGGATTTTTGCCCGGTACAACTGCGCCAGTAGTTTCAATCCGGTGAACAGCACGCCAGGCCGAGCCAGCAATTTCGGCAAGGCGCCCATGCGTTTGATCAACGGCGAAGTGTCGAGCACCGCCGCCACATTCGCGCCTGCTTTAACGTATTGGCTGGCGACCAGATACAGCAACGGCCCGCTGCCCATGAACACCACGCGGTGGCCGATGGAAACCGCCTGGGACTTGAGCGCGATTTGCGCCCCGCCAAGGCTGTAGGTGCCTGCCAACTGCCAGCCTTCGATCGGCATCAAGCGGTCGGTGGCGCCGGTGCAGAGGATCAGCGCATCGTAATCCACCGTCGAGTGCTTGCCCTGGCTGACGCAGCACAATTGCCCCGGCGTCAGGTTCCACACCAGCGTGTCGGGGCGGTAGTCGATTTGCCCGCGCAATCGGTCGAAACTCTGGTGCAGATTCTTGGCCTTGGCCGCTTCGGTGCCATACAAGGTGGCGTAGTCCCGGGTAAAACCTTCGGGCTGGCGCCGGTAGATCTGCCCGCCATCCCGGCGATTCTCATCGATCAGGATCGGTTTCAAGCCAGCCGCCAGCAGCGTTTCGGCACAGCGAATGCCGGCCGGCCCGGCGCCGACAATAACCACTCGTTGAGCGCTCAGCCGTGCAGTGGCCATATTGCCTCCGGTTGTGTGGTGACGATGTCCAGCCCTTCGCGGACTTCATTGGAACAGGCGCGCAAACGCTCGCCACTGCGGGTCCAGACCCAACAATCCTGGCAGGCGCCCATCAGGCAGAAACCGGCGCGGCGGCCCGAGTCGAATTCCGATTGGCGCAGCGCCGAGCCCTGGGTCAGCAACGCGACCATTAATGTGTCGCCCTGCAACGCCTCAATGGGCGAACCGTCCACCGTCAGCTTGACGGTCGGCCGGCCCTGCTCGGCCAGCCTCACAAAACGCCCTTTCATGCATAAGCTCCCAGGCTCATGGTGGATAAACCCTGCTGTGTTTTCAGCAACTCGGCACTGTCGTGATGACAAAGAATTTCGCTACCGCCGTCGATGATCCGCCGGTTCGGCGCGGTGCGATTGCACAGACCGTCGACCCGCACCGGGCAGCGACTGAGAAAGGTGCACAGCTCTGGCACATTGGCCTTGGCGCCAATCGGCGGCAGCGTGCCGCAGGTGGTGCCGCAGTTTTCCAGCCAGCCCTGACGCAGTTCCGGCACCGAATGGATCAACAGGTCGGTGTAAGGATGGAACGGTGCCTGGGCAAACGACTGCCGGCTGCCGGCCTGAACCTTGTGGCCGCTGTACATCACCACAATGTCGTCGCACAGCGCGCGCACCGTGGAAATGTCATGGCTGATGAACAGGTAGGACACGCCCAGTTGCTGACGCAGGTCGCGCAGCAGTTCGAGAATCGCCGCGCCGACCACGGTGTCCAGCGCCGAGGTCACCTCGTCGCAGAGGATCAGGTCCGGTTTGGCTGCCAGGGCTCGGGCCAGGTTGACCCGCTGCTTTTGCCCGCCGGAGAGTTCATTCGGACGGCGTTCGGCCATGGCGCGCGGCAAGCGCACCAGGTCCAGCAGTTCGCCGATACGCTCGCGCAGCGCGGCGCCCTTGAGGCCGAAGTACATTTTCAGCGGACGGCTCAGAATAGTGCTGACGCTGTGCATCGGGTTGAGTGCAGTGTCGGCATTCTGGAACACCATCTGAATCCGGCGGAACTGCTCATCGGTGCGCTCGGACAGGCTACCGCCCAGTGGCTGGCCATCGAAGGTCAGGCCGCCCAAGGCCGGCGTCAGCAACCCGGCCACCACCCGCGCCAGGGTCGACTTGCCGGAGCCCGACTCACCGATCACACCGATGGCCTGGCCCCGGCGTACGGTCAGGTCGATGTCTTCGAGCACGCGAATCGACGGCATGCCTTGCAGGTTCTTGTTGCCGTAACCGGCGGTCAGCCCCTGGATGGTCAGCAGCGGTGTTTCTTCAGCGATGCCACAAGGTGGGCGGATCGTCGTGTCCGGGCGGGCCGCCAGCAGCAGGCTGCGGGTGTATTCGTGGGCCGGGGCCTTGAGCAGCGGCGCGGTGGCGCTCTGCTCGAAAATCTGTCCACCGTTGAGCACCACAATCTGATCGGCCATTTGCGCTACGACCGCCAAATCATGGGATACATAGACCGCCGTCGCGCCTCGCTCGCGCACCACCCGCTTGAAAGCGCGCAGCACGTCGATCTGCGTCGTCACGTCGAGGGCGGTGGTCGGCTCGTCGAGCACCACCAGCAGCGGATCGCTGATCAGCGCCATGGCCGCCATTACCCGTTGCAACTGCCCGCCGGATACTTGGTGCGGGTAACGCTGACCAATGTGATCGGGGTCCGGCAAGGCCAGATCGCGGAACAGTTCGATGGCTTTGGCTTCCAGCACGGCCCGGCTACCCAGGCCGTGAATCAATGCGCCCTCCACCACTTGATCGATCAGTTTTTTCGCCGGGTTGAACGCAGCGGCGGCGCTCTGGGCAATGTACGACACCCGATTGCCGCGCAGGCCTTGCAGTTCGCTTTCACTCAACGCCAGCATGTCGTGCTCGCCGACTTGCACCACGCCGGACGCCAATCGACAACCGCGTCGGGCATAGCCGAGCAGCGCCAGGGCGATGGTGGTCTTGCCGGAGCCGGACTCACCGATCAACGCCAGCACTTCACCTTTGGCCAGGGAGAAGCTCACGCCCTTGACGATTTCCACCTCGCCACGCTCGCCGCAAGCGACCACGCGCAGGTCTTCGACTCGAATCAAATCACTCATTTCAATGACCTCCCGTACGTCGACTACGCCGTGACGACAGTCGGTCGATGAACAGATTCACGCCGATGGTCAGGGTGCCGATGGCCAGCGCCGGAATCACGATGGCCGGCGCGCCCTGATTGAGGCCGCCGATGTTCTCGCGCACCAGCGAACCGAGGTCGGCATCCGGCGGTTGCACGCCGAGGCCGAGGAAGCTCATGCCACTGAGCAGCAGCACGATGAAGCCGAAGCGCAGCCCCAGATCGGTCAGCACCGGGTTGAGCATGTTCGGCAGGATTTCCACGCAGGCGATGTACAACCGACGCTCGCCACGGGTGCGGGCCACTTGCACGTATTCCAGCGCTTCGATGTTCACCGCCATGCTGCGGGCGATGCGGAACGCGCCAGGGGTGAAACTCAAGACTGCGGTGCAGATCAGCAACAGCACCGAAGAACCGAACGCCGAGACCATGATCAACGCCAGCATCTTGCTCGGGATGGAGATAAAGGCATCCATCAAACGGCTGATCACTTCGTCCAGCCATTTCGGCGACACCACCGACAGCAGCGCACATCCGGTCCCCAGCGTGCTGGCCAACACCGCTGAAATCAGCGCCAGGCCCACGGTGAACCGCGCGCCGACGAGAATGCGGCTGAGCATGTCGCGGCCCAGGTAATCGGTGCCCAACGGGTAAGCCACGCTGAGGCTGTCGAACACGTTATCGGAGACCACTTCACCCACCGGGTGCGGCGCCAGCCACGGACCGAAGATCGCCACCAGCAGCCAGATCACACACATCGCCGCCCCGACCAGGCCAAGCCACGACGGTCCATGGGCGACCTTGCCCAATGCCAGCTCGGGCCCTGCAGGCGCCGATTTCGCCATGAGATCGTTCATTGGTTTCTCAGCCTCGGATTGGAAAGAATCGCGCACAGGTCGGCAATCAGCACCAACCCCAGGTACGCCGTACAAAACAGCATGGTGCAGGCCTGAACCAGCGCCATGTCACGGTTGGTCACGGCATCGACCATCAGGCTGGCGATGCCGGGGTAGTTGAAGATCGTCTCGACGATCACCACCCCGCCCAGCAGGTACGACAGGCTCAGGGCGATGGCATTGGCAATCGGCCCGATGGCGTTGGGCAAGGCATGGCGCAACACGATCCGCACCGGGCTCACGCCCTTGAGCCGGGCCATTTCCACATAGGCGCTGTCGAGCTGATCGATCACCGCCGCCCGGGTCATGCGCGCCATTTGCGCGACAATCACGCAGCACAGGGTCATCACCGGCAAGGCGTAGGTGCGCATGAATTGCCAGGGTGAGGTGATGTCGCTGGCATAGGACAGCGCCGACAGCCAGCCCAGGTTCACCGCAAAGATCAGCACCGCCAGGGTCGCCACCAGAAACTCCGGCACGGCGACCAGGGCCAGGGTGATGAAGCTGAGGACACTGTCCATGCGCCCGCCCCGGCCCATGGCCGAGCCGATGCCGATGATCAGCGCCACCGGCACCGACACCAGCGCCGTGACGGCCGCCAGCATCAGTGTGTTGGGCACCCGCCCGGCCATCAGCTCGCTGACCGGCAAGGCATTGGACACCGATTGCCCCATGTCGCCGCTCAGCAGATTGATCAACCAATGCAGGTAACGCACCACACCGGGTTGATCCAGCCCCAGTTTCAGGCGCAAGGCCGCCACCTGTTCCGGCGTGGCGAATTGCCCGAGTGCCTGTTGCGCCGCGTCCCCCGGCAATACCGCCGTGATCGCAAACACGACCATAGACACGATCAACAAAGTCACAATCGCCGCGCCCAGGCGCCGGCCGATCAACCACAGTGTGTTGCTATTCATCGCCCTACCCTCATGCAATAGCCCCGCTTACGCCCGTGTGCGGCCGATCAGGCATCGAGCCAGACCTGTTCGGCGAACATGTAGCCCATGAAACCGCCGAGGGGGTTGCTGCCGTAACCCTTGATGCGCTGATCGACACCGTCGATGTTGCTGATGAACACCGGCACGCCGATGCCACTGTGTTCATGCACCAGGGCCTGCATGTCGCCGTACATCTTGCCGCGCTTGGCGTCGTCGGTTTCACCGCGGGCGAGCATCAGCAGTTGGTCGAACTGATCGTTCTTCCAGCCCGATTCGTTCCATGGCGCGCTGGACTGGAAGAACTGCGAGAACATCACGTCGGCGTTCGGCCGTGGGTTGATGTTGCCGAAGCTCAGCGGGTGCTTCATCCAGTGGTTGGACCAGTAGCCGTCGCTGGGCAGGCGGTTGACGTCGAGCTTGAGCCCGGCCTGTTTCGCCGATTGCTGCAACAGCACGGCGATGTCCACCGAACCGGTTGCGGCAGGCGATGCCACCAGCGGCATGCTGATGCTTTCCATGCCGGCCTTCTTCAGCAGGAATTTGGCTTTTTCCGGGTCGTAGGCCCGCTGCGGCAGGTCGGCGTTGTAGTAGCGCGAGCCAGGGGAAATCGGATGGTCGTTACCGACGACGGCAAAGCCACGGAACACCGCGGATTTCACTTGTTCACGGTCCAGCAAATACTTCATCGCCTGAGTGAATTCGGCGCTTTTACCCGGCAACTGGTCCTGACGGATGATCAAGTCGGTGTAGTTGCCCGACGGCGCATCGACGACCCGGTGTTTGGCGCTGGCCTTGATCCGTGTGGTCGAGCGCGGGTTGACCTCGTTGATCATGTGCACGTCGCCCGACAGCAGCGCGTTGACGCGTGACGGTTCGTCGGCAATCGCGATGAATTCGATCTCGTCCAGGTACGGCAGGCCCGGTTTCCAGTAGCCGGTGTTGCGCGCGGCAATCGAGCGCACGCCCGGTTTGAATTCCTTGACCGTGAACGGCCCGGTGCCGATGCCCTGGTTGAAGTCGGTGGTGCCTTCGGGAACGATCAACAAGTGCGACACGGCGAGGATCGACGGCAGCTCGGCGTTCGGCGCGCTGAGGCGGATCTGCACTTCGTGGGTGCCGGTGGCCTTGATCTCTTCGAACTGCGCCATCAGCGGCATGACCTTGGAACCGGTCAGCGGGTCTTTGTGGCGCGACAGCGAGAACACCACGTCGGCGGCGCTCAGGGTCTTGCCGTTGTGGAAGGTCACATCCTTGCGCAGGGTGATGATCCACAGCGTCGCATCGGTGTTATCGATGCGCTCGGCCAGCTCCAGTTGCGGCACCAGGTGGCTGTCGAAACGGGTCAGGCCGTTGTAGAACATGAAGTGACGCACGTAGTCGGTAGACAGCGCGCCCTTGGCCGGGTCCAGGGTGTCGGCGGTGGAACTGGACATGCCGGCGACGCGAATCCGCCCGCCCGGCTTGCCTTTGCCCGGGGTTGCCGCTTCTTCGGCGAACAGTTTGCCGGCGGCGCCGAACAGGCTGCCGGCACCCGCTGCGGCAACACCCGCCACGCCGAGCATTTGCAAGGCGTGGCGGCGCGACATGCCACGGTTGAGGCCTTCGAATACCCGCAGGCTGTCCTGGCCGGAAATCAGTTTCGAGTCGATCTTGTTGTCAGTCATATCAGTTGTACCTGTCGAAAATCAGAAGATTCGAGTGCCCCAGATGTCCGGAGCGTCCTGGAAACGCAAACGACGGTGACGCCACAACATCAACTCAATGCAAATAGTCCTGGAGGCGGTAGTAAGCGCCTACGAACGGCAAGAACCACGGCTTGCCGAAATGCCCGGGAATCGCCGGCCAGTCGAGTTCGCGCCAGGGATTGGCCTCGACTTTGCCGGCCATCACCTCGGCCATCACCTGGCCCATGTGCACCGACATCTGCACGCCATGGCCGCTGTAGCCCATGGAGTGATAAACCCCGCCGTGCTGACCGGCGCGAGGCAAGCGGTCGGAGGTCATGTCCACCAGCCCGCCCCAGCAGTAGTCGATTTTCACCTTGGCCAACTGCGGGAACATCTGCACCATCGCCGCTTGCAGCACCTTGCCGCTCTTGGCATCGGACACGCTGTCGGACATGGCAAACCGCGCACGGCCGCCGAACAGCAAGCGGTTGTCCGGGGTCAGGCGAAAGTAGTTACCGATCATGCGACTGGTGACATAGGCACGCCGACCGGGCAGCAACTGATCGATGAGGAACTGCGGCAGCACCTCAGTGGCGATCACGAAACTGCCGACTGGCACGATCCGCCGCCGATACCAGCCCAGGCCACCGTGCTGACAAGCGCCGGTCGCCAGCAATACTTGCCCGGCGTGCAAAGAACCCTTGGCGGTGTTGACCCGATAACCGCCGGCCTGGGCCTTCCAGTCCGTCACCGGTGTACCTTGATAGATCAGCGCGCCATGACGTGCAGCGGCCTCGGCCAGACCGACGCCGAAGCGCCCGACGTGCATCTGCACGCCGTTGCGCTGCAGCAAGCCGCCATGGAACTGGGCCGAACTCACTTCGGCGCGGGTCTGTTCGGCGTTCAGCAACTCGACCTCGGCATCGACTTCCTTGCGAATCAATTCGCAAGTGCGCGCCAGGCCTTCGTAGTGCAGCGGTTTGGCCGCCAGTTTGAGCTTGCCGTTGCGCTTGAGGTCGCAGGCGATCTGCTCCTGCTCCACCAGGGACACAACGCTCTGTACCGCGCTTTCATAGGCCTGGTAATAGGCCCGCGCCTTGTCGGCACCGAGGCTGGCACTCAGCCCGGCATAGTCCTGGGCAACGCCGGTGTTGCACTGGCCGCCGTTGCGCCCGGAGGCTTCGCCGATCACTCTCCCGGCTTCCAGCACCACCACACTGGCGCCCTTCAAGGCCAGCGCGCGAGCCGCCGCCAGGCCGGTGAAACCGCCACCGACGATGGCCACGTCGACCTGCCCGGGCAATGCGCCGAGCTGAGCACCGGAAAAGGCCGGTGCGGTGTCGAGCCAGTAGGATTCACTGCCCATGTCTAACCCCTTATTCCGTGAAGAGCGCCGTTACCGTTCAACTCAGAGACCGACCAGCGCCGCCAGTCCACCGATGTCGGTGATCTGCTGGTAGCCGTAGAACGCATTGCCCGGAACCTCGTGACCACGGGCGACGAAGGCCTTGTTCTTGATCTTCATGTCGTGGGCCGGCATCAGGTCGTAACGGAAACTGGAAGACACATGCAAGATGTCTTCCGGGCCGCAGTTGAGGTTGTCGAGCATGTACTCGAACGCCGCCAGGCGCGGCTTGTAGGCCTGGGCCTGTTCGGCGGTGAAGACCTTGTGAAACGGTGCGCCGAGCTTGTCGACGTTGGACATGATCTGGCTGTTGCTGGCGTTGGAGAAAATCACCAGGGGAATCTTGTCGGCGATTTTCGACAGGCCGGCCGGCACGTCCGGGTGCGGGCCCCAGGTCGGCACGGCGTCGTAATACAGCTGGCCTTCGCCACGGTATTCGACACCCCAACGCTTGCAGACCCGTGCCAGTGCGGTCTTGAGAATCTCATCATAAGGCCGCCAGTCACCCATGACCTGATCCAGGCGATAGGCGGAAAAATCCTTGACGAATTGATCCATCTGCTCGGGCACCACGCGGTCGGCGAACAGTTCGCGAGTCATCGTGCCCATGTGGAAATTGGTCAGCGTACCGTAGCAGTCGAACGTAATGAATTTGGGGCGTAGAAAGCTCATTGAGTGCGGTCCTGAAGTTCGTTGAGGTCATGGCGCGACAGGTATTCGCTGCGTTTCGGGAGCGGCGATGCAACGCTGCAGCACACCGTCATTACAACACCGTGAAATCAGCAGATGGCGTTAAAAGCGACCTCTGCTTGATACAAACCACCGTTTTAGCCTGCCCCCTCAGCAGACTTTGCGGCTCGCTCCAGCCTTGGGCAAACCCCGTATTTATGCGCTCTTATGGACCCTCATGACTATGCGAGCCTGACGAACGCCCCCATTCACGGCAGAACCTGCGCCGGGCTGAACGAAAACGGGCGCTTCCCTGAGGAAGCGCCCGTTTGGGTGCGGTTTGAACCTTCTCTTGATGACTACCCGGTGTAGCAGCTGCCGAGCCTGCGAGGCTGCGTTCGGCGGCGAAGCCGTCGTGAAATCAGCTATTGCGGTGTGTCATGAAAACCTTGCAAATCGGGTTTACGACGGCTTCGCCGCCGAACGCCGCCGAACGCCGCCTCGCGCTGCTCGGCAGCTGCTACGGGGGCCGTGTTATTGGACGATATCGATCAGCACGCTCTTGAAGCGCAAGTTGGCTTCGAAGGCTTCGCGACCCAGGTCCTTGCCGATGCCGGAGCGTTTGTAGCCACCGGTCGGCAGGATGTAGTCGTTGCTGCGTCCATAGCGGTTGACCCACACCGTGCCCGCCTCCAGCCGCCGGACCAGGCGCAGGGCGCGGTTGATGTCGGCGGTATGCACGCCCGCCGCCAGGCCGTAGGTGGCGTGTGCGGCCAGGTTCAACGCCTGCTCTTCGTCATCGAACGCCTGCACCGTCAGCACCGGGCCGAAGATTTCTTCACAGATCGCCGGGTTCTGATTGTCCAGGCCGGCCAGCAAGGTCGGCTGGTAATAGGCACCGCCCAGCCCTTCGAACAAGCCACCGCCAGTCAGCACTTCGGCCCCGGCCTGGCGTGAACGCTGGACGATGCCGTCGATACGGCTGGCCTGCAACCGGGAAATAATCGGCGACAGCGTGCTCTCGGATGACCAGGTCGGGCCTGGACGCAATTCCTCGAAATACGCCTGCAAGTGTGCAACGAACGGCTCCATGATCGAGCGCTCGATCAATAACCGCGAACCAGACACGCACACCTGCCCGGCATTGCCGGTGATGGCCAGCGCCACGGTGCGTGCGGTTTTCGCGATGTCCGGCACGTCGGCAAACACCAGTTGCGGACTCTTGCCGCCCAGCTCCAGGGTCACCGGTTTCGGCCCCACCAATGCACAAGTGGACATGATGCTCGAACCCGTTGCCGTGGAGCCGGTAAAGGTTACCTTGCCCACCCGTGGATGACGGCACAACGCATCGCCGGTAATCCGCCCATCGCCCTGAACCACGTTGAAAATCCCGGCAGGAATGCCCGCCTGCACCGCCAGTTCGGCAAAGCGCAGGCTGGAAAACGGCGTCAGCTCCGACGGTTTGAGCACCACGGCATTGCCGGCAGCCAGCGCCGGCGCGACTTTCCACGAAGCCATGCTCAAGGGGAAATTCCACGGCGCGATGGCGGCGATCACACCGTACGGTTCGGCGATCTGCATGCCCAGGCGATCGGTCTGGGTCGCCGCGACTTGGCCGCCGTGCTTGTCCGCCAGTTCGGCAAAGAAACGAATGCCCTCGGCGACATAAGGAATGTCCCAGGCGATCACATCTTTATGCGGACGGGTCGAGCCCACCGCTTCCAGCGGCGCCAGCACGGCGACATCGGCTTCGATCAGATCGGCCCAGCGACGCATGACCCGTGCCCGTTCCCGGGGCGGACGGCTGGCCCAATCGCTGCGGTTAAACGCCTGCCAGGCATCGTTGACCGCCTCATCCACCAGGTCGGCATCGGCGATCGGCAGCTGGGCATAGGCCTGACCGTCTGAAGGGCGAACCACCTCCAGCCCCGGTTGGGCGTCGCGGTATTTTCCGGCAATAAAATGAGCGCTGCGCACAGCGATGAGGCGAGGATCGAAGCTATCCATGGAGCACTCCAAAAAGGGACGGCGAGGCGTTTACTCAGGCCTCCATCGTAGAAAAAAAGCCCAAGCATTTGCTGCCGACCTTATGGGGCAATTAAGTAGTAAGTGTGGTCTGCAGGCCTTTGAGGTGAGGAATCTGCCGAATCCTTCCGCCCCCCTTGTCAGGCCTTCACGCAGATGGGATACAGGCATCCTCGCGCCGGAAAACCGGTTGATCGCGCACACTGTAAACGGAGACTCGCCATGTCCGCCTCGCACCCTTCCGCCTATACCTATCGGCCGATGACCGCCGCCGACTTGCCTTCGGCCCATGCCTTGTCTGTTGAGTTGAAGTGGCCCCATCGCCTGGAAGACTGGGCGATGCTGCAGCGGGTCAGCGAAGGTTTCGTGGTGCTCGATGGCGACCGACTGATCGGCACCGCATTCGCCTGCCGGCAAGGCGACTTCGCCACCATCGGCCTGGTGATTGTCAGCGACGACTATCAGGGCAAGGGCATCGGCCGTCGGTTGATGGAACACGCGCTGCTAGCCTGCCAGTCGCGCACGCCGATGCTCAATGCAACCCTCGCCGGCGCACCGCTTTACGCCAGCCAGGGGTTTGTCGAGTTCGGGCGGATTCAACAGCATCAAGGCCTGGCTCAGGCGCCCGCGCTTGAACCGCTGGCAGACGGTGAAGAATGCCGCCCGTTACAGGCCGCGGATCGGGCTCCTCAACTGGCACTGGCCAACGCCGGCAGCGGGCTGGACCGGCAAGCGGTGCTCACGGAGCTGTTTGCGGTGGCCGAGCATTCCGTGGGCATCGAGCGCGACGGTCAGTTGCGTGCCTTCGCCCTGCTGCGCCCGTTCGGTCGCGGTCGTTGCCTCGGCCCGGTCATCGCCGAAAACCTTGAACAGGCCAGACACCTGATCGCGGTGTTGCTGGCCCAGGTGCCGGACGCTTTCGTGCGAATCGACATTCCAGCGGACAGTGGTTTGAGCGAGTGGTTGGCGCTGGCCGGTCTCAAACAGGTCGACACCGTGGCGCAAATGGCACGGGGCACACCGCCGCAAGCGGCCAACGGCGTCCGCCAATTTGCCCTCGTCACCCAAGCCATTGGCTGATCCCGGCGCGCGATGAAGCGAGCGCCTTCCATCACTTTCTACCCCCCATTTGCAGGGAGCGTCACCCGCATGTCTCAACCCACCATTGTGCTGTTGGCCCGCGCCGACGGCAGCCGCGTTTCTACGTCTTTCAAGGCAGCGCCCTTGAGTTCCATCGATCCGTTCATGGACGGTCGTCAGATCGCCTACATTGGGTCCGACGGCGTCTCGGCGGGCCTTGTTCACACCAGCAAAACCGTCGATATCGAGCACTTCCCGCACACCGAAGTGATCGTGGTCCATGCCGGGCATGTGGTGCTGCAATCCGGGGAACAGGTGCTGGAACTGGGCATCGGTGCCAGCGCCGTGATCGGTCGCGGCACGGCGCTCAGGTTTCAGGCACAACCCGATACTTGCTGGGCCTTCTGTGCTGTCACCAGCCCCAGCGCCGAACAGAAACCGGGGCTGACAGCGCTCGACCCGCTGGCGATGCTGTCCCCTTCGGCGGCACCGGAACCGCAGATACTGATCGGGCCCACGCCGCAGTGCCGCTCGCGCAATGCCTTCGAAGACGACACGACTAATCTGCGCGTCGGTGTGTGGGATTCGACGCCGTACACCCGCCATGGCCGAGCGCACAAACTCAACGAGCTGATGCACCTGCTCGAAGGCAGCGTGACTTTGCAGGCACCTGACGGGAGCAGCGTTACGGTCAATCCCGGTGACACCGTGTTCGTGCCACAAGGGGCACCTTGTGCCTGGAACAGTGCGCGGTATGTGCGCAAGGTTTACGCCGTCAAATAGCGCTGGCCGATTTGAATCAGCGTAATCCCCGGTTACGCTAATCCCGTAGCAGCTGCCGAGCTGTGCGAGGCTGCGTTCGGCTGCGCAGCAGTCGTAATCCCTGAATGCGCAGCGTGCCTGACGGATCGCAGCGCCTGATTTCGCGACTGCTACGCAGCCGAACGCAGCCTCGCGCGCTCGGCAGCTGCTACAAGGCGTGAGCCTCAGAATTTCCCGCCCAACGGATATTCAATCGCCAGACGAATCTGATCGGCATCCAGCTCAGCCTGTGCCGAATTGCCCCGATGGACCGCATGGCGCAGGGTAAACCCGAGGTTTTTCGCCGGGCCCGACTGCACCACATATTTGGCCTGCAGATCACGTTCCCAATGCTTGCCACCCTGCCCGTAACCCAGCCACTTGTAACCGCCGTTCGGGTCCATGTGACTGCCGTCGATGCCGCTGCCGCGCGCATACAACGCACCTAAGGTCAGGCCGGGGACGCCGTAGCCAGCCATATTCAGATCGTAACGGGCCTGCCAGGAAGCTTCTTCGGGTGCGTTGAAGTCGGACAGGGCCACCGAGTTGCTCAGGTAGATCGCGCCTCGGGTCACGTAGTCGAAGGGCGTGTCACCGTCGACCTTCTGATAACCCAGGCCGAAGCTGTGAGCGCCGACCTTGTAGGTGGACAGCAAACTCCAGGTGGTGTTGTCGATCCGGCCGGACAAAGCTTTGCCGGTGTCCTGGGTGCGATACAGATTGAGATCGAAGATCAGCTCCTGGCCAGCGGCCAACGGCTGCGTGTAAACCGCGCCCAGATAGTGCTGACGCCAGGTATCGTCATACTGCGCGCTGAACAGGCTGGCATTGAGTCCCTTGACCGAGGTGTTGCGCCCACCGATCAAATCGAAGCTGTTGCCCTGCTTGCCGTTGGAGTAATTGACCACAAAACCTTGGTCATGACTGGTGGCGTTACGGTCGGTGCTCTCGTTGAAGTGCCCGCCGTACAACGTGGTGCCGGGCAGTTCGCGGCTGGTCAGCAGCCAGCCGGTGGCGGTCTCGGGCAGCAAGCGGCTGTCGGATGAACCGAATACCGGGGTTTTCACCCGTTGCTCGCCGTAGCGCAATTCGGTGGAGGAAAAACGCAGCTTGGCCACGGCGCCGCCTCGGCTGAATTCATCCTTGGGGTGGCCTTCGTTGTCCACGCCCAGCACCCGCGCCTTGCCGGCGCGTCCGCCGCCACTGTCCAGTTGCCAGCCGGAATACAGGTGCGCGTCCAGCCCGAAACCCACGGTACCGGTGGTGAAACCCGAGGCCACATCGGCCATCAGACCGTAAGCCCACTCCTCCGCCAGATCGCTGCGCTGGGCCCTGGGTTTATAGGCGTTGCGGGCGCCGTTACTCAGTGAGCCGTGTTGATAATCGCGGCGGTCATAGAGGCTGCGATTGAGCAGGCTCCACTGGCTGTCCTGCAAAAAACCGTTGGCGTTGTCTTGTTCCGATGCCTGGGCGAGCAGGGTTTCCCCTCCCAAGGCCAAAAGCAGGGCGTGCGTGGTTAACGTCTTCACAGTTTTCTCCTGGAAAATCGGTCGTGCGCAGCGGGTCGTAAGGTGTCCCGCCCGATGGGGGGACACCGAAGAGCGGCTCAGAGGTATTTGAGAATCGCGATATCGCGACGGCGCTGCTTGAGGTTGGCGAACCAGCGTGTCGGGAAGAACAGCAGCACCCCGAGAATCACGCTCCACAGCCAGACCGTGGGCAGGTTATCGAAGCCGTAATAGGTGCCCTGATTGGCGCCCCAGATGGCAACCGCCACCAGGTACATGGCCTTGAGCACATACAGGTGCAACAAGTAGAAGAACATCGGCGCGCCACCGTAGACCGCCAGGGTCGCGGTGGACCAGCGATCCTGGGCCTTCTCGAACAACGCCAGAAGAATCAGCCCCAGGCCGAGGGTCGGCATCAGGAACATCAGTGACGGCGGGTACTTCTTCGCGCTCATGAAACTCATGAAGGTGCGCAGCGAATCGCCGGTCTGCACCCAGGGTTTCTCTCCGTAAACGTTCAGGTAACGGATGAACACGAACGCCGCCAACAGGCCGACGCCGACTTTGAGCAAGCGGGAAATCCGCGCGGCCGGTTCCATGTCCTTGCCGAACCACGGCCCGATGGCCCAACCCAGCAGGATTACGCCGATCCACGGCAACACCGGGTACGTGGTGCGAGCCCGGGTGAACTCGGTGATGTCGATGAATACCCGCTGATGCAGGATCGACCAGGGCACGAAGAACGGCGACTCCGGCCCCACGGTCACGCCATCGAGCAGGTTGTGCCCGGCGACGATCGCCACTCCGAGCACGATCAGCCAACCGCGTTTAAAGTGCAGCAACCCGGCAAGCACGATCATGCAGATGCCGATGCACCAGATCACTTGCAGCCACAGCGTCTTGGGCGGGAACTCGGCGTTCCAGGCAAAGCACACGAACGTGAGCTCCAGAAACACCAGGAACAGCCCGCGTTTGAGCAGGAACACCGAGGTTTCACTGGCCGTGTGTTTCTGGCTGTAGAGCCAGGCCGACAACCCGGTGAGGAAGATGAACACCGGGGCGCAAAGGGTGCTCAGCAGGCGGGTGAAGAACAGGTCCGGGGTCACGCTCAGCGCATCGATCGGGTCGGTGACCTGACGGTGCAGCAGAAAGGTTTCGCGCACATGGTCGATGAGCATCAACAGCATGACGAAGCCGCGCAAGGCATCGATGGCCAACATCCGGGTGTTGGTTTTGGCAACGCTGGTGGCCAGCGCAGGGGAAACACTTCCCGCCTGCCCTGCCACGCTTGTAGATAGGGTCATATCAGTCACTCATGTCTTGGTCAGTGGACTACCGCTGGCTCAGCCCTGTTTCTTCAGCCTGGCAACTTCCGATGCCGGCAGCTGCGACGGCGCCCGCGGCAAGGGTACCTGACCTTCCTTTCGATAGAACGACAGTGTTGAACTGAAGCTCTTCACGTCATAGGGCTCAGCCTGACCCTGAGGATTGGAGCGCTGCCCGGCGGTGTGATCCTTGTATTCGACGGCCACCACATAGGTGCCCTGCCAGGGCAGTTCGAAACTGACCTTGCCAGCCGCGTCGGTGCGCTGGGTGAACACTTCCCCGGAGCCGGTTTCCAGCACCACGTCCTGATTGACCAGGGGCTTGTGCGCATAAAACACCTGGAACTGCGCCTTGCCCGCATCGGCGACGCCGGTGGGCACGATGTCCAGGGTCAATTCCGGGGTGCGGGCGCGCAGATCGCCGACCCAACGGGTGGCGGGCGTCCAGTAAGCCTTGAGGGTTTTATCGCCTTCGTGGAGGTCGAAGATCGGGTAGTGCCCATCCTCGGCCAGCAGCGAATCATCCGCGTTGGCTTGATGCGCCACCGCAAACGCCTGGCGCTGCAAGGTCAGGCGCAACGGCTGGGACCTGTCGCTGATCGACCAGCCCTTGAGTTGCCTGAACCGGTCCATCCCGCCCGGAGTGACTTCCAGCATGTTCTTGTCATATTCCCCGTAGTACAACGCCAGGGGTTGCCCCGGTGGCTGCTCGTACCAGATTTGATGCGCCTCGGTGCTGCTTGCCAGCATGAAGACGCCGTAACCCAACAGTGCTTTTTTTGCGTGGCTCATTCGCATTTTTTTGCGCTCCGATTGGTGTTGTTCCACGGATCGTTGCAGCCCTGCAACGACCTGCCCCCTCTCTGAACGCATTACAACGCAGGCAATTTTAGGCTTTGTTCCGAATTCATCGCCCGTAACGCAAACGAAGACTGTTTTCGCCGCCTAAACAGCGATTTATGCGGACTGCGCCAGCATGAAGCGCATTAAGCGGTTGTGCGGCTCGAATGTCCGATCCAGGTGCATGAGAAACCTGTGGGAGCGGTGTCAGCCCGTCGCGCGCCTCTTATGAAGGCGCGGCAGGCTGCAAGGGAATGGGGTACGCGGAGTCAGCTTCAGTGGCGCAATAATTTGCGCAGCGGCACGCCGTCCTTGAGCACGGGTGACTTGATGACGATGTAGCTGAAGTATTTGGAGATGCCGATGTTCTTGTCCAACAGGCTTTCGACCACTTCCTGATAATGCTGAATGCTGCGGGTCATGAAGCGCACTAGGTAATCGTAGCCGCCGCTGATCAGGTGGCATTCGAGCACTTCGTCGACCAGACGGATATTGGACTCGAACTTGGCGAAGTCCTCGCGCTTGTGGTCGCTCAAGGTGATTTCGGTGAACACCGTGACCGAGTCGGTGATCTTGGCCAGGTTCAGGTGAGCCTTGTAGCTGGAAATATACCCGGCCGACTCCAGCCGCTTGACCCGTTGCAGGCAGGGGCTGGCCGACAGGCCCACGGCATCCGCCAGGCTGACGTTGGTCATACGCCCGTCCTTTTGCAGCTCAACCAGGATGCTGATGTCGATTCGGTCCAGTTTTACTAAACCTTCCATTGCGTACCTCTTGACTGCCGTTTGTAAGACAATCTTCTAGCAAAATCAGCGCCGTAAAGACAGCTGATGCTGAGCCACCAGATCCGCCATGCTGTTGATGCAGTAATCCGCCGCGCACGGCGACGGGTGTCTGGCCCGGCCGCGACAGATCAGGCAGACTGCGCCCGCCCCCGGTTGTCGGGCACCAGGCCGGGTTACCTGGAGGATGGCGTTGGCATCAAGGTCATTGGCCGCCAGCCAGTCATGGTCCTGCAATGGGTCGCTTGCCAGGGAAATAAAATCGTCAGGCATGATCCCCAGGCGTTCACACAACAGGCCGCGATCTTCGGCGTCACGGTCGCCATGCACCAGCAGGCGATAGAACTTGCGCAAATACAGCATGGCGCCGGGTGCATCCTCGAACAACGACCAGCCGACGACGGACCGGGCGAAGCTCATGCCCTCCTCCCAACTGGCTTTCAACTCCCAGCGCTCGGCCAATTGACGGTGGGCGAAACACAGCAAACCACTGAAGCCCAACTCGCCGAAACGCGGGTACAGCGCCTGCACTACCGCGCTGAATTCAGCCAGCACTTGTGCCTTGTCCGGATGTCCGCCACGACTGTCGAGCAACGGCTGCAACGCCGCCCAGACTCCGGAATCACGATCCACCAGCACTTCATCGCAATCGATCAGCAACGCTCGATAATCAGTCAGCCCCATGGTGTGTAAAGCCTCCGATGATGCATTCCATCAATCCATGCTCCATAAATGCTCACGGGCGATGCCGTGTGGCAGCGCCCGTGAGCTGGCGTGAGCTCAGTTCAAGACTCGTGCCAGTGCCGCGTCGAGAATCTGCAACGCTTCATCGATCTGTGCTTCGCTGGTCACCAGCGGTGCGAGGAAGCGCAACACGTTGCGTTGCACGCCGCACTTGATTACCAACAGGCCACCGGCCCGGGCTTCGTCGATCAGTCGTTGGTTGAGGTCGGCATCCGCGGTCCGTGCCTCGTCATCCTTGATCAGCTCGATCGCCAGCATGAAGCCGCTGCCGCGCACGTCGCCGATCCGAGGGTAACGGGCCTGCAAGCGCAACAGTCCCTGACGCAGACGCTCGCCCAACGCTTCGCCACGGGCCAGCAACTGCTCTTGCTCGTAGGCTTCGATCACCGCCAGCGCCGCCGCGCACGACAGCGCGTTACCGCCGTAAGTACCGCCGAGGCCGCCGGGCAACGGCGCGTCCATGATCTCGGCTTTGCCGACCACACCGGACAGCGGCAAACCGCCAGCCAGGCTCTTGGCCACGGTGACCAGATCCGGCTGAATCCCGGCGTGCTGGAAACCGAACCATTTGCCGGTACGCCCGAAACCGGTCTGGATCTCATCGAGGATCAGCACGATGCCGTGCTTTTCAGTCAGCGCGCGCAGAGCCTGAAGAAACTCCGCCGGTGCCGCAAGGAAACCGCCATCGCCCTGCACCGGTTCAATGATGATCGCCGCGACCCGCTCAGGCGCCACTTGGGTCGCCAACAACTCGTCCAGTGCCTTAAGCGCCATGTCGCTGGTGACACCGCGATAGGCATTCGGATACGGGGTGTGGAAGACCTCCGGTGCGAACGGCCCGAAGTTCTGTTTATACGGCTGGCTCATGCCGGTCAGCGTGGTGCCGAGCAAGGTCCGGCCATGGAACCCGCCACGAAAGGCGATCACCGCCGAGCGGTTGGTGTGGGCGCGGGCAATCTTCACCGCGTTTTCCACCGCTTCGGCGCCGGAGGTGAAGAACGCTGCTTTATAAGCGTCCTGGCCGCCGATCATTTCGCACAGGCGCTGGGCCAGGTCGAGATAAGGCTTGTAAGCCACCACCTGAAAACACGCGTGGGAGATTTTTTGCAACTGCGCCTGCACCGCCGCGACCACCTTCGGGTGATTGTGACCGATGTTAAGCACACCGATACCGCCGACAAAGTCCAGGTAGCGCTTGCCGTCCACGTCCCACAATTCTGAACCCAGGGCCCGATCGATCACCAACGGATGCGCGGTAACCAGGCCACGTGGCACGAATTGATCGCGCTGACGGAGCAAATGAGGGGTTTCGTCGACTTTGCTATTCATGGCATTTCCCATCGTGAGTCCGGCAACCGGGAAGTGGTTGCGATGGTGTTCAGGTTAAGGCTTGCGCGAAACGATCTACGCCGAACTTGCCCCCTGAGAAATTCGGATCGACTGTTTTCACCCCGCCAAACGGCAGATTCCTTCAGCCCGCCGAATCTGCCGATGCCGGGTCGATACAAGATCACACACCCCGTTAAAGCCGCTGCTTTCGACAGATCCTGCGCTGGTATTGCGCGATGATGGACAGCCCCTTCACCTTTCAGGAAATGCCCATGGCCCTACTGTATAAAGCTGACCCTGTGCGCGGCGAACAGTGGAAAGCGCTGTTTGCCGAACACGCCCCGGATATCGAATGGCGCGCCTGGCCGGACATCGGCGACCCGAAGGACATTCAATACCTGGCCGCATGGCAGGCACCTGACGATCTCGACGTTGTGCTGCCGAATCTGCAAGTGCTGTTTGCCCTGTCCGCCGGCGTCGATCAACTCGACCTCGGACGCCTGCCAGCGAGCTTGCCAGTGGTGCGCCTGCTGGATCCGGGCATCACCCGTGGCATGTGCGAATACGCGACTTTTGCCGTACTCAGCCTGCACCGCGACATGCTGCGCTATCGCCAGCAACAAATAGCCCGCTGCTGGCAGGCGCACTTGCTGCAACCGGCGGCCAAACATCGGGTCGGGGTCATGGGGCTCGGCGCCCAGGCGCAGCAGATTCTGGCAACCTTACAACCGCTGGGCTTTGCCTTGTCTGGCTGGGCGCGCAGTGCCCATCACATTCCGGGGATCGATTGCTATGCCGGCAACGCGCAACTGCCGGCGTTCCTCAGCCAGTGCGACATTCTGTTGTGTGTATTGCCGCTGACCGAACAGACTCAGGGCATTCTTGATCGCAACCTGTTTGAGCAACTGCCCAAGGGCGCGGCGCTGATCAACATGGGCCGTGGCGGACATTTGATCGAAGAGGATCTGTTGGAAGCGCTGGGCAGCGGGCATTTGAGCGGCGCGGTACTTGATGTGCTGCTGCAGGAACCGGCACCGGCGGATCATCCGTTCTGGCACCACCCGCAGATTCTGCTGACGCCACACATCGCCGCGATGACCCAGCCGGAAAGCGCGTTCGGGGTGTTGCTGGAGAACATCCGTCGGCATCAACGGGGTGAGCCGATGCTCGGCGAGATCGATCGCGCGCAGGGTTATTGAGCGCCGATGCAGTAACGGGCGCTCAGGGGCTAATGCCGGTCAGTTCAGCCGCAACGCACTCTTTGTGCGTTCGCCGTAGCAGCTGTCGAGCTTGCGAGGCTGCGTTCGGCTGCGAAGCAGTCGTGAATCCGGCTAACGCGGTCTGCCTGATGCACCGCAATGTCTGGTTTTACGACTGCTCTGCAGCCGAACGCAGCCTCGCAAGCTCGACAGCTGCTACAGATCGCATTACGGCTTAATTGTCCGGCATTAATAGGTTTAGTGGGTTCCTGGAATACTGTTATCACAGGAAATGTATTGCCCGCCACGCCGGAGCAGTTGTTCCTGCATTCGCTGACAGCGCTCCTGTTCCTGTTGCATCGAACGGTCGATGCTGATGTTGCCGGTCTTCTCCGGTTGTTTGCCGTCACCCAGGCGCACGGTCACCCAGGGCTGTTCCGGCTGGAGCTGGAAGCGGCTTTTTTCTTCGACGGGCTTGGCGGTTTCGGTAGCTGCCGGTTTCGGCAACTGATCGGAAGTGACCCCGTAACGGGTCAGAATCGAGCTCTGAGGCAGTTCTGCGGCGGCGGCTGCCGATAACAAGGCCAGCGCCAGACCGAAGGTATACCTCTTGCTGTTACTCACGTTACTAAATCTCCTGTACTCAATAGCGGCATGCAGCACCGACGTCATAGGAATAACGCGTGTACGGGCTGAAGCTTTAGTGCCAGTTCCTGTTGGTGCAGGTATTGGAGTCCGGGAGTGGCCAGTGAGTCACGGGGACAGGCAGGATTACCGCGTTATCGTTCATCGCGGGCAAGCTTCGCTCCTGCATTGGAATGTATTTCCCCTGTAGGCGCGAAGCTTGCTCGTGAAGAGGCCCTTACCGGCGCCCCATTACCCTCAGGCGATCACAATCGCGCTACTGGACAAACTGTCCAGCCCGACACCCACCAGGGTCACCGAATCACTGCCAAACGTCAGCAGCGTATCCTGCCCCACCGCCGTGGCATGGGCGCGGAAGTCGTCGTTTGGCGCAACGCCCTGAACCCCGAGGAACACCAGTTTGTCGTTGGCCTGATAACCCACCACCCGGTCCAGGCCAAACGCGCCGCTGAACAGGAAAGTATCAACCCCGCCGCCCGACTCGATCAGGTCATTACCCGCCCCGCCGACAAACACATCGTTGCCGGCGCTGCCGATCAAGTGGTCGTTGCCGTCCAGGCCAAACAACCAGTCGCCCGTGGCGTGCGCCTTGAGGGTGTCGGCGCCGGTGGTGCCCTTCACGCTGGAGGCGTACTGCGTAACGTTGTTGCCAACAGTGAGACCATTGGCAGTGACGCTGTGGGTCACGTCATCCTTGAACAGGCCCCAGAGAAACCCCGGCTCCTTGGTAACGATGCTGCCGATGTCGCGGGTGATGCTGATGCCGCCATTGGCGTCGCGCACGTACAGGTTGCCGGCACCGTCATTGGCGAAGACGAAATTCTTCACCGACTGTTGCAGGTCCAGCACGTTGCTGCCCTTGCCGCCCAACAGAATGTTGTAGCCACCGCCGTCGCGGAAGGTGTCGTTACCGTCGCGGCCTTCCAGATAATCATTGCCCTTGCCGCCCTGGATCAGGTCATTGCCGTCGCTGCCGATGATGAAGGTGCTGCCTTTGTGGGTTTCGGCGTTGCGGTTCAAGTCCTGGACCCAGGTGTTGGCTCGCGCCGGGTCCGAGAGGTTGGCGACGATGATCGTCGAGTCCTTGCTGGTCAGGTCGTAGAACTTGGACTCCAGCACCCGGGTCATGCCGTCGCCGTAACCGGTGGGTAAGTGCGAGATCCAGGTAGGAATGTTGAGAATCGAATACGGCAGCACATTCCACGCCGTCGAAGCGTAGTGGTCGTTGAAGCTGACGATGTTATCGGTCGCCGAATCCTTGGGAGCGTCATGCACGCCTACCGTGGCCAGGTTGGCCGACGAGCCATCGAGGGCGCGGAACACCGGGTCGTTTTCATAACCGATGTTCAGCACTTTATCGCTGCTGCTTTGGGTCGGCGAGGCGTAGGCGATGTAGTTGGAATCCTGGTAGAACCCGGACCACTTTTCGCTGCTCAAGTCCGCCAGGCTGTTGACCGCCAACCCGCCGAGGCTGTGACCGCTGACCAATACATCGCTGCCTGACAGCCCGTTGGCCTGGGCAAACGCCGCGACTTTGCCGAGCAAATTGCCGAAGGCTTCGCCCGCATAGTTTTTCGCGTAATCCTTGGGGCCGATCGCCGCCAGCAAATCGTTGATCACATCACCGATGGAATCGCCGATCTGGATTTCCCGTGGACCGCTGGTGCCGCGAAAGGCGATGCCGATTTCCGTGAGATGGCCCTGGGCGTCGTACTTGCCGAGGATCTCCACTTGCGCACTGGTGTAACCGGCCTTCTCGCCGAAGAAGGTTCCGCGAGCGTCGGTCTTGCCGTCATAGCCCAGTTGCGCGGCGGTGATTGGTGTCCAGCCGGCCTTTTGCACGGCTTCGAGTGCGGCCTTTTCCGAATCGGGGTTCCAGGGAATACCGGGGATGACGCCCTGGGAATCGGTGCCGCCGATCAGCGCGGTCACCAGGGTTGCCGGCAAGCCCAGGCCGAAGCCGTTTTGCTGGTACCCGGTGGCGAAACCGTTGTCGAGGTTGTGATAGGAATACAGCGTGATCGCCATGGCATCGCTGAACAACGCCTTGGAGTCTGCTGCGCCGAAGTTTTTGTAGTCATACACACCCATTGGTATTGCCTCTCTTTGTTGGATTTATCAGAGACAGCTACAGCCGGGACGCCCCGCTATGGGGCGCCCCAGTGTCTTTAGTGCAATGCTTTCATTCGGTTTTTTCAGGCAAATACAAATCCCGAAGCCGACAGGTTATCCAGTCCCACCCCCACCAGCGTCACGGCGTAATCGCCAATCTTCAGCACCGTGTCGTTGCCGGCCTGTGAAGCGTGCTGGGTGTAGTCATAGCCCTGCCCCGCGCCCTGGACGCCGATGAACACCAGTTTGTCGCTGCCCTGATAGCCATTGATCGCGTCAAAGCCGAAGGCGCCGCTGAACAAAAAGGTGTTGCCGCCGCCCGAGGCATGCATCACGTCATTGCCCGTGCCGCCGACGAAGGTCACGTGGCTTTTGTCGCTGCGCAGCAGGTCGTTGCCGGCGTTGCCGAACAGCCAGTCACCGTCGACGCTGGCCACCAGCGTGTTGCTGTAGGCATCACCGTTGAGCGAGTGGTTGTAGTGGGTCAGTTCCGTGCCATTGAGCAAGCCATTGGCGGTGACGTTGTAGGTCACCTCCTTGCTGCCCCACCACGAGCCCGATTCCTTGCTCACCAGCGCGCCGATGTCGCGGGTCATGCTGATGCCGGCGTAAGCGTCGCGCACATACAGAGTGCCGTCGCCGTCGTTGGCAAAGCTGAAGTTCTGCAACGGCTTTTGCAGCTCGAAGGTGTTGCTGCCCTTGCCGCCCAGCAGCAGGTTGTAGCCGCCGTCATCGCGGAACCGGTCGTTACCGTCTCGACCTTCGATGAAGTCATTGCCGGTGCCGCCCTTGAGCCAGTCATTACTGTCGGTGCCGATGATGAAGGTGCTGCCGGTGTGGGGCTCGCCGCTGCGGCCCAGGTCCTCGACCCAGGTAGTGCCTCGGGACGACTCCGACAGGTTGGACACGATCAGTGTCGAATCCTTGTCAGTGAGGTCGTAGAAGCGCGAGTCGATCACCCGGTTCAAGCCGTCGGCATAGCCCAACGAGCCATGGGCCGACCAGTTCAGCGGGTTGAGGATGCTGAACGGCACCAGGTTCTGCGCGGTGGACGCGTACTGGTCATTGAAGTTGACGATGTTGTTGGTCGCCGAATCCTGATGACCGTCGTGCTTGCCCAGCGAGCCACTGCTGAAAGTGGTGCCGTCGAGCACGCGAAACACCGGGTCGTTCTCGTAACCGATGTTCAGCACGTTGTTGCCAGTGGCGCTTTGAGTCGGCGAGGCGAAGGCGATGTAGTTGGCGTCCTTGAAGAAACCGCCCCAGTTATTGCCGCTCAACTCCGCCAGGCTGTTGACCCCCAGCCCGCCAAGGCTGTGCCCGCTGACCAGTACGTCCTTGGCGCTCAGGCCGTGGGCGATGGCAAACGCAGCGACATTTTTGAGCAAGGTGTCGAAGGCGTTTTTCGCGTAGTTGCTCGCGTAATCCACCGGTCCGACGGCGGCCAGCAGATTGTTTTTCATGTCGCCGAAGGTGTCGCTGTAGCCCAGGCCGCCGGTGCCACGGAAGGCAATGCCGAGACCGATCAGCTGCCCTGCCCCGTCGTATTTACCGAGGATTTCGGCTTCGGCGCTGGTGAAGCCGTCTTTCTCGCCATAGAAGGTGCCTTGAGGCCCGACCTTGCCCTGATAGCCCAAGGCTGCCGCGCCAATCGGCGCCCAAGCGGTTGCCGGCAACGGCTGGCCGGTGGGCGTGTACGCGTAGAGCGTCAGCGCGATCGCGTCGCTGTACAACGTCTTGCCGTCAGCATTTTTGTAATCAAACAGTCCCATGTTGTGGCTTCCTTTGCGTCAAATCAGAACTGCCAGTCCAGGGTCAGGCCCACACCGTGGTCTTTTTCCCGGGAGCCGAGCAGCCCGTTGTAATCCAGGTTCAAACGGGTATCGCGGCCCAGCGCCAGTCCGGCACGAGCGCCGACCACCGCGGCATCGCGGTCCATCGACACGCTTTGCACGCTGAACGCGGTGTTGCCGTTGACGAAGGCCAGGTGGTCTTCGGAACGGGTGCTGCTCAGGTTGTGCTGCCAGCCGAGCGTGCCGGACAGTTCCAACTGATGCTGGTCGGACAGCGCAATGGCTTTGCTCGCCCGCAGGCCCAGGGTCGAGAGCACTGCATCGCGGTTGTTTTCACCGCCCTTGAGTGCGGCGGCGTCACCTTTTTCGCTGAAGCTGTCGCTGTTCAGGTGCACGTAGGCCAGGTTGACGAACGGCTCCAGCGCCAGCGGTTGCAAGTCCAGGCGATAGGCCGCTTCGGTGAACAGTTGCGCGGTGGTCGCATCGCGCTTGGATTTCTGCTTGCCGCTGACGTCTCCGAATTGCAGGTCGCGTTTGACGTCGATGCGATGCCAGCTGTAAGCACCGCCGACACTCAGGCGCAGCGCGTCGATTTCATGGCCCAGGTAGGCACCCAAGTGATAGCTGTCGACCTCGGCTTGCGAATGCGTGCCATCGCCCATGCTCAATGAGCTGTCGCTGTAACCAGTGACGAAACCCAAGCGCGTATCTTCAGTGATCAAGCCATCGACACCGGCCAGCAGCCCGCCGATGGAGCTGTTGGAACTGGCGTTGTCATGCCCGCCATCGCTCTTGCCCCAGGCGCCGAGCACTTTGAGCCAGGCGTTGCTGCGGTCATCGGTTGGTGCCCCGGCGTCGAACAGATCACGCTCGCGCAGACGTTCGCCGACGGCATCGCGCAGGTAGCGGCTGTCGTTAATCAGCAGCGTGCCGATCGCCGGATGAATCTCGCCAGACAGCTGTTGGAACGCTTGTTGCGCGACAGCGGCGGTCGGCGACAGCAGCAGGGTTTCGTAGAGCGGATTGCCTGCGCCCAGTTGCTCGGCGGCAGCGGCCACCGCGCGTTGGTTCGGGGTTTGGCCGGCACTGGTGAACGAGGTTGCGTTGCGAACGACGGCCAGTTGAATGCCGCCCGCCGAATAATCGAGAGTGCCGCCGAGGAACAGGTAGTCCGGCACTACCGCACCGAAGCGCCCTTCGATTCCACCGGCCGCTTGCAGAATGTTGTACTGAGTGCCGAGCAGGGTTTTCGCCTCGCCGGTGGTCAACAGCGTCGGGCTGTTTTCCAGCGACAGGCTGACCGTGGCGCCCTCAATGATCGCCTTGCCGCCGGCGATGATCTGGTCGCTGCTGGTGGGCGACAGTTCTACGGCGTAGGTCGAACCAGGTTCGAAGGTCACGTCGCCCGCCACCTGCAAGGTGCCGATGGAGTTGCCGGGGGCCACAGTGCCGCCGCTTTTTGCGGTCAGCGCCGCGATGCTGCCATTACCGCCGAGGATGCCGCTGTCATTGACAGTGACGGCCGACAGCAGCGAACCGTTGATCGCCAATCGGCCCTGATTGACCAGGGTCGGGCCGGTGTAGGTGTTGGCGCCGGTCAGCACCAGCGTGCCGATGCCCTGTTTGGTCAGGCCGCCATGGCCGGAAATGTCGTTGCGCCAATAGTCGAGCCCGCAACGCACGTCATTGCACACACGCTCGGTGGGTTTGCCAGCGTCGATGATCGCGCCAATACCCGGCAAGTCCGCGACAAACTGACTGGAGCCGTAGGCGCCATCGATGCGGAACTCTTCGGGAATGTCCTGCTCGGTGACGAACATCGCCGGGCCATCGATGCCTTTGCGCAGGTTGATCATGCCCCAGCCGTACAGTGCGTCGACGCCGGGTGCGCCGAGGTCGGTGGCGGTGGTGCGCAGCACGCTGGCGACTTGCGCGCCGGTCATGTACGGGAAGCGTTCCATCAACACCGCCACCGAGCCGGCAACATGCGGCGCCGCCATCGAGGTGCCGTTGTAGTTGGCGTAGCCGGTGGTCAGGTCAGCGGCGTTGGTGCCGCTGATGATCGAGCTATAGATGCGGCTGCCCGGTGCCGACACGCAGAAACTCGCGGTGTAGCCGCAGCGCGACGAGAAGGTGCTGATGGTGTAGAGGTCGGGACTGTTGATGTCCGGGTTCTTTTGCAACGCGGCGACGGTCATCCAGTTCGGCGCGATCTGGGGGACGAAGTAACCGAGGCCGGCGATGGCGTCCGGGTTGTTGAGGTTGTAGTCGTTGCCGGCGGCGAAGATCGTGACGATGCCGCTGCGGGCCGCCGCGATGGCGCCGTCGTAGGCACCGCCGGGTTTGGTCCCGAGCAAGGTCTGGATTTCGTTGAATTGCAGTTGCGCGTCTTGCACGGTGAAGTGCGGGTACGCCGGGTCCCGGCCGCCGAGGTCGAAGCGGTCGGTGATGCCGATGCCCCAGCTGTTGTTGATGATCCGCGCGCCGCTGGCGATCAGGGCGTCCCAACCGGCCTTGTACACCGCGCCGTCGTTGCCACGGATGATGCCGTCTTCCGGGCCTGGGTCGCCGTTGTCGGCGCTGATGATTTGCGCGCCAAAGGCGACGCCATGCATCGGCCCGCCATCGCGACTGCCCGCGGCGATCCCGCCAACGTGTGTGCCGTGGGCGCCGAGTTTGCCGTTGGAACCTACAGAGGGCGAACCGTCATAGAGAAAGGCGTCCCCGGCTTTGACCGGAATGTACGGATCGGTGTACTCGCGGATGCCGCTGGTGACCAGGGTTATTACCTTGTTGGCTCCGGAAAACTCCGGGTGCAAGGCGTAGACCGGCTGGTCGAAGATCCCCAGTTTCACCCCTTTGCCGGTGTAACCGGCCGCATAGGCCTCCTGAGCGTTGATCGCCCCCAGCCCCCAATCGGCGTTGAACTCCTCGCTGCGCCAACTGTTCGGGTCACCGACCCTGCCGTTTTCCACGTAGGGCGCCGCGTGTGCGGTGCCCAGGGTTGCCAGTGCACAGAGCAAGGCAAGTTTGTTGTACTTGTTATCCATCAAGCTACCGTCCTTAGTTGTGTTGCAAAAATCCTTGTGGCCTTCAAAGGCGTGTCTTGTCCTGCTGATACACCACGCATCAACCCGATCTGTAGCAGCTGCCGAGCAGCGCGAGGCTGCGTTCGGCGGCGCAGCCGTCGCAAACCCTGCCTGCAAGGTTTTCCTGACACACCGCGATAGCTGACTTCACGACTGCTTCGCAGCCGAACGCAGCCTCGCGCTGTTCGGCAGCTGCTACAGGCGCACTACTAAAACTGCCAATTGAGACTCAACCCAACTCCATGGCTCTTCTCGCGGCTGGCCAGTTGGCCGGTGTAATCGAGGTTCAACCGAATGTCCCGACTCAAGACCAGGCTGGCATGGGCGCCCACCAGCGCCGCATCACGAACCAGCGGCGAGCTCTCCACCGCGAACGGTGCGCCACCGCTGGCAAACGCCAGGTGTTCTTCGGAATCGGTGTTGCTCAGGTTGTGCTGCCAACCGAGGCTGCCGCTCAGGTCCAGCTGTTGTTGGCCGGACAACGTCAGGGTTTTCAGCGCGCGAACGCCCAGCGTGCCGAGCACCGCGTCACGTCGGTCGCCACTGTTTTTGAGCGCGGCGGCGTCGCCTTTCTCGGTGAAACCCTCGGTGTCGAGGTGCACGTAAGCGAGGTTGGCGAACGGTTCCAAAGCCAGGGGTTGCAGGTTCAGGCGATAGGCCGCTTCACCGAACACCTGAGTGGTCCCGGCATCGACCTTGGCTTTCTGTTTGGCGCTGATGTCAGCGTATTGCAGGTCACGTTTGATGTCGGCCCGGTGCCAGCTGTAGGCACCGCCGGCACTCAAGCGCCAAGCGCCCATTTCGTGGCCGGCATAGGCGCCCAGGTGATAGCTGTCGACCTGCGCTGACGAATGAGTTCCGGAGCCCAAGTTGACGGAGCTGTCGCTATAGCCGGCGACCAGGCCGACACGGGTTTCGTCATCCACAGCGCCATCGACACCGGCGAGCAAACCACCAATCGACGTGGTGTAGCCGACGGTGTCGTGGCGTTCATCGGTCTTGCCCCAGGCGCCCAAGGCTTTGATCCAGCCATTGCTGCGCGAACCGTTGGCTTCATTGAGACGCTCACCCACCGCATCGCGCAGATAGCGACTGTCATTGATTAACACCGAGCCCAGCGCCGGGTAGATTTCCCCCGACAATTGCCGGAACGCCTGTTGCGCCGAGCTCGCGGTCGGCGACAGCAGCAGGCTTTCGTATACCACATTGCCCGCGCCAAGCCCTTCCACCGCAGTCGCAACGGAACGCTGATTCTGGGTCTGGCCGACGCTGGTGAAGGTCGTTGCATTACGCTCAAGGCTCAGCTGAATGCCGGTCGCTGCGTAATCGAGACTGCCGCCGATGAACACATAGTTGGGCAGCACCGCACCGAACTGGCCTTGAATTCCGCCCGCCGCTTGCAGGATGTTGTACTGATGCCCCAGCAGGCTTTGCACTTGTTGGGTGCTGAGCAAGGTCGGGCTGTTTTCCAGCGACAGGCTGACGGTGGCGCCGCTGACCGTGGCCACGCCGTTGGCAATAATCTGGTCGCTGCTGCTCGGCGAGAGTTCGACGGCATAGGTCGACCCCGGCGCAAACGTCACATCGCCACTGACTTGCAACGTACCGATGGAATTACCGGGCGCCACGGTGCCGCCGGCATTGGCGGTCAAGGCAGCGATCCGTCCGTTACCGCCGAGGGTGCCGCTGGCATTGACCGTCACCGCCGATGTCAGTGAACCGTTCACCGCCAGTAAGCCGCCGTTGACCGTAGTCAGGCCGCGATAAGTGTTGTCGCCAGTGAGCATCAAGCGTCCGGCACCGGACTTGATCAGGCTGCCTTCGTAGACTCGGCTGGCGGCGGCGGAATCTCTGGCCATACCTACCGCATAGTCGGTCTGATCCTGCTGACTGGCGCCGGCCGGGATACTGTTTGCCCAGCCTTTGTCCTGCAACGTCTGTAGCCAGGCGCTGTGTTCGGCGGCGTCTTCGGCCTGGCGCTGAATCAGTGCCTTGTCTGAAATGTCATTGCTCCAGACATCGCTCTGCCCTGCCCCCAGATTGGCGTCGAACGTACCGAGCAATTGCCCCGGCCCGCGCATCGCCCGGTCGAGATTGGCCACGCCCCAACCGACCCGCGTGGTTGGCGCATCTGTGATCGAACCGTCGAGCTGGGTCGCGGTGGTCAGCAACACCTCCAGCGCCTGCTGGTTGTTCATGTACGGATAGCGCTCCATCACCAGCGCCAGCGCACCGGTGGCATGCGGCGCGGCCATGGAGGTGCCGGATTTGATCGCGTAACCGCCACCGGGAATGGTGCTGTCGATCTTCGCTCCCGGCGTGGTGATGCACCAATACTTGGCGATCCCGCACTGGTTGTATTTCTGCTGGTTGCCTTGATCCAGCCCCGACACGGCGAGCCAGTGCCCTTCCAGGTCTGGCTGAAAATACGGCAGGGCCGAGCGGACGCTGGCATTCGGGTAACCGCTGTTGCCGGCGCTGAACACGTTGATCACACCACGGTGCGAAACGTCGGCAGCGGCGTCGAGCCAGGTGCCTTGGTTCCAGTGCTGGGCGTAAGCGGCGTGCAGATCGTCGAGGGTCCGGTAGCTGACGTCCGGTGGCTGGCTGCCCCAGCTGTTGTTGATCGCGCGTACCCCGGCATCCGCCAGGGCGTTATAGACCGCTTTGAAGTAGCGCGGGTCGGGGTTGGGACCGAACAGGAAGCTGTCGTTCTTGTTGGTGTTGCCAACGTAGATTTGCGCGTTGTACGCCACGCCGTGCATGCCGCTGCCATCGCGGGACGCGCCCATGGTGCCGGTGACGTGGGTGCCGTGGGAATCGTTGTTAGCGTTGAGCGTGCCGTCGACGTTGAACGCTGAACCATCGACATAGCTACCGCTGGCCGTCACCGCGTGATAACGGTCGGCGGCGAATTCGGGATGGCTGGAATCGAAACCGGAATCCAGCGCGCCGATTTTCACGCCCTTGCCGGTGATGCCGGCGGCATAGGCTTGATCGGCCTGCATCCGCCCCAGGCCCCAATCGCGCTGGAACTCCGCCGAACGCCAACTGACCGGGTCACCGAGGGTGCCGGTTTCCAGGTACTGCGCCTGGGCCGAACCCGGCGCTGATGAAATCAAGAGCAGCAGCGTGCCGACCGACATCGGCTTGATCTGTACGTCCATGTGCATGAAATCTCGCTTTCTTGGCGTTTTTAGAGTTCTAGGCCCCGGTTCAGGGGGTGATATTGCGTCGTTTACTCAGGTCCTCTGTGGCGAGGGGGCTTGTCGGAACGCCGCACCGCCCCGTTCGGCTGCGTAGCAGTCTTGAGTCCGACAGCTGCGGCATATCTGTTGAATCACCCATTCCGGTTTTGGGACGACTTCGCCGTCCAACGGGGGCAAGCCCCCTCGCCACAGGGTTACGGTTTTTTCATTGCCGGGCCCTGGCCGAACGCCTCATCCACCTTGGCCAAGTCCTGTTCGTTCAAGGTGCCGGCGTAGTAATGCAACTTGGTCCAGGCCATCAGGTAGTCGTAGCGTGCCTGCGCCAGATCCCGGCGGGTGGTAAATAGTTGTTGTTCGGCATTCAATGCGTCGAGGTTGACCCGTTCACCACCCAGAATGCTTTGTTTGGTCGAGATCACCAGCGCTTCGGCTGAGATCAGCGCCTTCTGATAAGCGCGCAGCTTGTTGACCCCCGACAGGCAGGCGCTGAACTGGCGGCGCAGCTGGATCAAGGTTTCCCGGGTCTTGCCGTCCAGTTCGTACTCGGCCTGTTCCATGGTGCGGCTGGCCTGCCGGGTCGAGGCCGAGACGCCGCCACCTGCATACAGCGGAACATTGACTTCAATACCGATGGTGTTGGTGTCATAGCGCTGGTTGTAGGTGTTGCCACTTTCCGATTCGTTCTGGCGCATCGAGGCGTAGGCGCTGACTTTCGGCAGGTGCCCGGCGCGGTTGCGTTCGACCTCGTAGCGCGCCACTTCCACCGCCTGGCGCTGGGAGGCCAGGTTCGGGTTGTTGGCCACTGCCATCTCATGCCAGGTGTCGTAATTGGCCGGTTGCAGGGTGAAGGTCTGGAAGTTCTGATCCAGCGGCGTCAGGTCGCCGATATCGATGGCCTGCACGCCAATCAATGCGCCGAGCTCGCGCAGAGCCGCATCCTGTTCGTCACGCGCCTCGATTTCCTCGGCAGTCGCCAGTTCGTAACGTGACTCGGCTTCGAGGATGTCGGTGCGCGTGCCTTCCCCTTGGCGGAACATTTGCTCGTTCTGCTGAAACTGCTCCTCGAAGGCTTTTTTCTTCGCGCGCGCAATGTCGATCTGGTCCTGGGCGAACAGCGCCTTGGTGTAGTTCTCCAGCACGCGAACCAGCAGTTCCTGGCTCTTGCCCCGGAAGTTTTCATCAGCGAACAGCGATTGCGCCACGCCCTTGCGATACGCCGCGTAAGCCTCGTAGTCGAGCAATGGCTGTTGCAAGGTCAGGGTCGAGCCGTAGCTGCTGTAGTTGCGATCATCCGTTTGTCTGTTACCGCGATCGTTGAGGTATTTGACCTCGGAGGAGTTACGCCCCTTGTTGTAGTTGTAGCCCAGCCTCGGCAATAACCCGGCGCGGCCGATGGCGCGGTTTTCAAGGCCGGCATCGCGTTCCTTGATGGCGCCAAGGAACACCGGATCATTGCGTAACGCTTGCTCATAGATGTCGAACGGCCCCATGGCCATCGCGCTGTTGCACGTCAGCAACGCCAGGGTCGCTGCGAGCAGGGAAAGCTTATTCATACAACCGAACATCCTTATTCCTCGGTCAACGCGGAGCCTGCCCGGTCGAGCAGCGGTTTGAACAGATAGTTGAGGAGTGAACGTTCACCGGTACGCACGAACATTTCTGCCGGCATGCCGGGCTTGATCACCAGGCCGTTGAGTTTCTCCATGGCCTGATCGCTGACGCTGCTGCGCAGCACGTAATACGGCGCACCGGTTTTCTCATCGACCATTTGGTCGGCGGAAATCAGGCTGACTTCGCCCGGTACTCGCGGGGTACGGCTCTGGTTGAACGCGGTGAACAGAATGTCCACTGGCAAGTGCGTGCCGACCTTGTCGATCAGGTTGATCGGCAAGTGTCCTTCCACTTCCAGGCTGGTGCCTTGCGGGACAATCTCCAACAGGTTTTCGCCCTGGCGCACCACCGCGCCTTCGGTATGAACCCCAAGGTTGACCGCAATGCCGTCGGCGGTGGCAATGATTTCACTGTGTTGCAGGTCGAAGCCGGCGGAAGTCAGTTGCTCTTCCAGGGTCACGCTTTTGAGCTGCGCATCGGCCAGTTGGCTGCGCACTTCCTTCTGGTATTCCTCGCTGTGCTGTTGCAGCTTCAGCCGGGATTCGAGGATGCCTTGCTCCACCCGGCCGCTTTCGCCGGCGTTCTCTGCCAGTTGTTGCTGTACTTGCGACAGCTGACGCTGGTATTCCATCAAGCGGTTGCGCGGGATGTAGCCGTTGTCCGCCAAAGGCTGAAGATTGCTCAATTGTTGTTGCAGGGAGTTGGCCTGGGCGGTCAGGTCGGTGCGCGCGCGGCGCATGCCGGCCAGTTGCGCGCCGACGCCTTCGATGTTCGCGCGCAACGCGGCTTGTTCACGAGAAAACGCTTCGCGGCGGCTGCTGAACAATTGCCGTTGGCCTTCAAGCACCAGCGCCAGGCGTGGGTCAGGATCGTTGCTCAGTTGCGCGGGGAAATTCACCTGCTTGAGGTTGTCCCGTTCACTCTGCCAGCGCGCCAGGCTGGCCCACGCCATGCGGTATTGCGCTTGCAGCGATTGCACGTCGGCCGCGACCTGGGTCTGGTCGAGGCGGAACAGCGGCTGGCCCTGTTTCACCACTTGGCCTTCACGCACCAGAATCTGGCTGATCACGCCGTTGCTCATCGATTGCACGGCTTTGCGCTTGCCCGAGACCACCACGGTGCCCTGTACCGGGATGCCTTGATCGAGCGGCGCGAGGCTCGCCCAGGTGAAAAAACTGCCGGCGCCGACAATCGCCAGAATCCAGCCCATGCGGGCGAAGAAACGGGCGTCGCGCTCAGGGCGTTCGGCAATGTAGTCGTGTTCCATCGTCGCTTCGCTGTCGTTGTTCATGCGTGTGCTGCTCATACACCCGAATTCCTGGTCGTGGGCTGATACTGCCGGCTCATGCTGAGCCCGCCCGATGCCTGCGCGGCTTTTTCACGTTGTGGCTCCTGAGCGCCTGACTGGTTGCCGGCAAGCGCCTTGAGCACTTCCTGGCTTGGGCCGAAGGCTTGCAAGCGACCTTCGTTGAGCACCAGCAACTTGTCGGCCTGAGCCAGGGCCGAAGAACGATGGGTGACCAGAATCACGCTGGTGCCCCGGGCCTTCATATGCGCGATGGCGCCGGCCAGTGCCGCTTCGCCGACGGTGTCGAGGTTGGAGTTCGGTTCATCCAGTACCACCAGGCTCGGATGGCCGTACAACGCACGAGCCAGGGCCACCCGTTGCTTCTGGCCACCGGACAAACCGCTGCCGTCTTCGCCGAGCACGGTGTCGTAGCCTTGGGGCATGCGCAGGATCAATTCATGGACGCCAGCCTGCTGCGCGGCCTCGACGACTTGTTGCGGGTCTGCCTCACGGAATCGGGCGATGTTTTCGGCGATGCTGCCACTGAACAATTCGATGTCCTGGGGCAGATAGCCGATGTAAGGGCCGAGGTCGTCGCGGTTCCAGCGATGAATGTCCGCGCCATCGAGGCGCACCGTGCCGCCCAGCGTCGGCCAGACGCCGACCAGCACCCGCGCCAGGGTCGACTTACCGGAGCCGGAAGCCCCGAGCACGCCCAACACTTCGCCGGCGCCCAGGTGGAAATTGACCATGTGCAAGGTCGCTGCCCGCTGCCCCGGCGGGCCGGCGCTGACTTGCTCGAACGTGATCTGGCCTTTCGGTGCCGGCAGCGCCATGGCCTCGTCACTCGGAGGAAAGGCTTGCAGCAAGGCGTCGAGGCGGCGGTAAGCGAGTTTGGCGCCGCTCCACTGTTTCCACACGGCAATCAACTGATCGATGGGGCTCAGCACCCGGCCCATCAAAATGGAGCCGGCGATCATCATCCCGGCGGTCATGTCGCCCTTGATCACCAGCAAGGCGCCCAACCCCAGGACCAGCGATTGCAGGCACAGGCGCAGGGTTTTACTCAGGGAACTGATGACCGCGCCAGTGTCGCTGGCCTGATTCTGCAAGCCGAGAAAACGCGAGTGCACCCCAAACCAGCGTTTGCGCAAGGCGCCGAGCATGCCCATGGCCTGAATGGTCTCGGCGTTATGCAGGTGACTGGTGGCCAGTTGGCTGGACTTCTGGGAAAACCCCGCGGCTTCGCCCAAAGGTTTTTTGGTCATGGCCTCGTTGAGGCAGGCCAGCCCGATCAGCAGCACCGCCCCTGCGGTGGCCAATACGCCGAGCCAGACGTTGAACAGGAAAATCACAAACAGATAGACCGGAAACCATGGCGCATCGAAGAAGGCAAACAACGCTGGGCCGGTGACAAACTGGCGAATATGGGTCAGGTCGCCAAGGGATTGCCCGGCGTTGCCCTCACCTTTGAACAGGTTGCGCTCGAAAGCAGCCTGATACACCCGCAGGTTGAAACGCCGCTCCAGTTGGCTGCCGATACGGATGACGATGAAACTGCGCACGGTCTCCAGCAACCCGATGAAGGCGAAGAACCCGACCACCATCAGCGACAACATCGCCAGTGTGGTTTCGTTTTGCGACGACAGCACCCGGTCATAAACCTGGAGCATATAAATCGACGGGACCAACATCAGAACGTTGATCAATGCGGTAAAGCAGCCGACGCTGATCAAGATGCTCTTATAGTCGCCCAGTGCCTTGAATAACGGTGCGGTGGCCGGGCTCTTCGCCATCTTCATTGGTTTTTCCTGAGGTATTAAGCCTCGCCTCACTTGGCAAGGTTCCAATTAACTGTCCGCACACGGGTCGAGACATTCTTTTGCCGGTTATCGCTGACAGATTAATAACAACTCTTTGTGGAATTTTAAGAGTCCTGGTTATTGATCTGCTGCTTATAACTGCAATAACGGTCTTTATATTCAGTACCTGCCGCCGATCCGGCGCTTTTCGCTTATTGCGCTGCGCGCGTGAGCGTAATAATCAGCCCCGACTTCAAGTTACTTTTGTAAAGTCCTTCCCGCTGCCGACTGAAAAACACAATTCTTGAGCCTTCCTTACCAGTCACGGCAATGCCGTCCGGCTCCGGAAACCAGCCGATCGCCGACTGGTTCAGCCAGGCACCAAGGCAGTCGGCTCCCTCACCCAGGGTCTGGTCCGATTTAAGCTCTATCGTGCAGACATTCGACGGTTTGTCCTGCAGCGCCTGGGACTCGGGCGAGTCTTGCGCGGTATTCAAAATGGCTTGCCATTTGCCGGCGAGCTCCGACGGGTCGGCTAATTTCAGACTGCTTGCCATGGCTACTTCTCCAAGAAACATCATCAGCGTCGCTAACAGCCACGCGGTTGTTTTGCAGGTAAAAGCGTTCTGGGTCATAGGGCGTTTTACTCTGGATCGGGGCAGAGAGCGACGCGTAAAGCGCCGCCCTCTTATGCCTTGAATCAGGCCACGATGTCCGAGAACGCCGCCTGGCCAACGGTGCTGACCAGGAAATCAGCCACGCCGTGCCCGGAGAAGTCCACCGACAACAGGCTGTTGCCGCCCGAAGTGGTCAACACTGCATCGCCTGCCGCACCGGTGAACGAGTTCACGAAATGCAGGCCGGCGCCTTTGGTGATGCCGGTCAGATCGATCTTGTCCAGGCCGCTGACAAAATCGAGGATCTGGTCGACCGCGCCTGGCTTGGAGTCGCTGCTGGCCGCGAACACGAAGGTGTCCGAACCCGAGCCGCCCCACAGTTTGTCTGCACCGCCCGCGCCGAAGAGGATGTCGTTGCCGGCACCGCCCTTCAGTTCGTTGGACACACTGTTACCGATCAACAGGTCGCTACCCGAGCCGCCAATCGCGTTCTCGATCGTGACGCCTTTGGCGATGGACACGTTGCCCACCAGGCCACCAACGTCGGAGAACGAGGCTTCATTGAGGTTGATCTTCTGGTTCTGGGTAAAGCCGGAGAAATCCAGGGTGTCCTTGCCACCCGCATCCCACACCGAGAACACGACTTTGTCCGACGACGAAGACGCGCTCAAGAAGTCGCGACCGGCGTTGGAGTTGAAACCGTAGGTGGTGTCACCGGTACGGGTGGTGGTGTTGGCACCGTAGAGTTTCTGGATGGCCGCGATATCGTCCATCAGCGGGCCGGAAGAATAAGCTTCCACGCCGCCCTTGCTGAAGTTCTGATCGGTATTGCTTTCGCTCCAGTAACTCATGACGCTGTAACCGCGGGTGTCTTGCCCGTAAGTCGCGTCATTGTAGGTCGGTGCGCCCTCGCCGGCGTTGTAATCGCCAGGGTGGGCCAGGCCCAGGGTATGACCGATTTCGTGGGTCAGGGTCTGACGGCCGTAGTTGTTCAGGTCCGGCGTCTTGTTCGGCGTGTAGCTGCTGTTGGTCAGGTACCACGAAGTACCGTCATAACCGGCGCCCGTGCCAGGCAGATAGGCGAATGCCGCTGCGCCATCCTGACCACCGCTGTAGTTGCCGAAGGTCATGTGACCGTCACCGCCGGAGGACTTCTCGGTGAAGGTGACGTTGGCCACGTCGGCCCAGGATTGCATGGCGAGCACGGCCTGGGCTTTCTGTTGCGTATTGAACTGGCTGAACCCGGTAATGCCGTGCTTGTTCATGGTGCTCGACGAGGCCGAGGTCAGGAACGTGTAGGTAAGTTCGATTTTGCCGCTGCCGTCCTTGTCCTGGTAGGCAGCGCCGTCACGCAGCAGCTGGGTAGCGGCCTGGTCGACGGAGAAGGAGGGTTTGCCATTGACCGTGAGATTGCCACCCCGATCATACTGATGGCTGAAACTATCGATCTGGTTGTAGGCAGAACTGGCGGCAGCCAATGGTGCAAAGGCCTGTTCGGCAAGATCAATAGCGTTGTCTTTTACTTTCGACATAAACACACTTCCTTGTTTAGCAATGGAACAGTTTTTGTCCGATACGACAATCTCTGGCGAGATCGTCCTATCACTCGCCCAATGAAGGCGTATGAAAACTGACACAATTCGAAATCAAACGTCTACATTTTTTTTGACGTCAAATTGAACTGTTTCGCAGAACTCCAGCAAACATTGCTTGCGCTGTCGAAAGATTGTTTTTAGTACAGGGTTTCAGCCGGATTGTCCGACAATTTCATATTTAAATATTAAATATTGGTAAGTTGTTTTTTGTTGATTGGTTCTCTTTTTTTGGACTTCCTAGTATCAGTGCCAGTGTATTGATATCAACTAAATTAAACGTCCAGTTAGTTGCCGCAGTGGACGACGACAGAGCTCCGACGACCCGTTAGTCCCGGCACCGCCCTCAGACCATGCTCGTGATTGCGGCCTGCTAGACTGATTACGCTCTGGCTTGCCAGGCCACCGCATCCGAACGGCCAAAGTCCCTGTCTCCTGATCTGGAGGTATCCCATGAGCAACAGTACCGAACTCACTACTTTTACCGGCTGGGCTGCAACGTCGGCAGGCGCTCCACTGGAGCGCTATAGCTACGACCCCGGTCCATTGGGCGCCGAGGAGGTGGAAGTCGCCGTGGAGTATTGCGGCGTCTGCCACTCCGACCAGTCGATGATCGATAACGAATGGGGCCTGAGCCACTACCCGTTTATCCCTGGCCACGAAGTGGTCGGCAGTATCGTGCGAGTGGGCGCACAGGTACGCGGTCTCGAAGTGGGACAACGGGTGGGCATCGGTTGGTACAAGGGCAGTTGCATGCATTGCTCCTCGTGTATCGAAGGCTCCCACCAGCTATGCAGCACAGTCCAACCCACCATCGTCGGCAGCAACGGCGGCTTCGCCGATCGCCTGCGTTCGCACTGGGCCTGGGCGCTTGCGATACCGGACGGACTTGACCCGGCCATGGCCGGACCGCTGTTCTGCGCGGGCTCGACGGTGTTCAACCCGCTCGTGGAATTCGACGTCAAGCCCACCGACCGGGTCGGTGTCGTGGGAATCGGCGGCCTCGGTCATCTGGCACTACGCTTCCTCAACGCATGGGGTTGCGAAGTCACGGCCTTTACCTCGTCGCTGAACAAGCAGGACGAAGCCAGGCGCCTGGGGGCACACAACGTGCTCGCCTCTACCGACAGTAACGCGCTGAAATCCATTGCCGGCACCCTGGATTTTCTCCTGGTCACCGCCAACGCCGACCTCGACTGGCCGGCCATGCTCGGCACGCTACGCGGCAAGGGTCGCCTGCACTTTGTCGGCGTCGTGCCTGGCGCTATTCCAGTGCACGTATTCAACCTGCTGCCCCAACAAAAGAGCGTGTCCGCCTCGCCGGTTGGCTCGCCCAGTAACACAGCAACCATGCTGGAGTTCTGCGCCCGCCATCAGATCTTGCCGCAAGTCGAGCACTTTCCCATGAGCCGGATCAACGACGCCATCGATCACCTGCGCAGTGGCAAAGCGCGCTATCGCGTCGTGCTGGACGCCAGCAAATGACAGACTGGCGCGTCGGGTAATACCGCACGCGCCTTTTGCCATCGCTACGTAAGGCGATCCTGGAAGCAAGCGATGTTGACCTGGTCGCTTCTGGGTGCCCCAGTTGCCCCCGGACACCTGTTCGTTTCCAAAAAAGGTACCAACCCTATGAAGGACACGACTGCTGCGCAGCCGAACGCAGCCTTCGGCAGCTGCTACGGGTCCGCGCACGCCACGGCTTTTGTAGCAGCTGGCGCAGCCTGCGTTCGGCTGCGCAGCAGTCGTAAATCATCACAGCCAACACGCATCCCACAGCGGATAATCATGAACACGTATCACCAGTCCCGCCCGAACAGGATTGGCAACGACATATCGGGCAAGACCTTTCACGTCCTCCTCTTTCCGAACCGCTCGATCGTGATAGCCCTTCTGCCACAAACGTCCGCTTCGCCCTAGCGCCTGATTAACGGCCAGACTGCTTCGGGATTTAATTCGGCACATCAGCTCGGCCAGTGTTTTATCCCGAAGTCCTACCAAACAGTGCATATGATCTGGCATCACCACCCACGTCAAAAACTCTGCCCAATGCTCCTCCTGAGCCTGATGTAATTGTTGGGCAACCAGCCTACCTAAGCGCCAATCGGTAAAAATTGGCTGCCGATCGTGAACCACAGCTGTTAACAAGTAGATGCGCCCAGGCTCCGAGTACCGCCCAATGCGTAGATGACCAGCTTTCGAACAGACAGGCATTCCATTGCCTCCTACTTACTGAAAGAGGCATGGAATCTAACCCATTGCAGTCAACCCAACCGTCGCCATTGGCCACAAAAGATGACCAATCAGCTACCGGTCCTGATCTTGTTCCACACCCGCGTCCGCACCCGGTCAATGTTCAACGGCATCGCCTCAAGGGCAAACAATTTGCCCATCATTTCCGGACTCGGATACACCTTGGTGTCGCTCTTGATCGCAGGATCGATCAGGCGGTCGGCCTGTTCGTTGCCGTTGGCGTAGTGCACGTAGTTGCTGATGCCGGCCATGACGTCGGGACGCAGCAGGTAGTTCATGAACGCGTAACCGGCTTTCTCGTCCGGGGCGTCGGCGGGCATGGCGACCATGTCGAACCAGATGGCCGCGCCTTCCTTGGGAATCGAATAGCCGATGTCCACACCGTTCCCGGCTTCCTTGGCGCGGTTTTCCGCCTGGAGAATGTCCCCGGAGAAGCCGACGGCCACGCAGATATCGCCGTTGGCCAGGTCGCTGGTGTATTTGGACGAGTGGAAATAACTGACATAGGGCCGGACTTTCATCAGCAGCGCCTCGGCCTTTTTATAGTCTTCGGGGTTCTTGCTGTGATGCGGCAGCCCCAGGTAATTCAACGCCGCCGGCAACAGTTCGGGCCCGTTGTCGAGGATCGCCACGCCGCACTTTTGCAGTTTTGCCATGTTCTCGGGCTTGAAGATCAGGTCCCAGGAATCCACTGGCGCGTTGTCGCCCAGCACAGCCTTGACCTTGGCCACGTTGTAGCCGATGCCGGTGCTGCCCCATAAATACGGGAAGCCATGCTCGTTGCCCGGGTCGTTGGCTTGTAACGTTTTGAGCAACACCGGGTTGAGGTTTTTCCAGTTCGGCAGCTGACTCTTGTCGAGTTTCTTCAGGGCCCCGCCCTCAATCTGTCGGGCCATGAAGTGGTTGGACGGGAATACCACGTCATACCCGGATGTGCCGGTCATCAATTTGCCATCAAGGGTTTCGTTGCTGTCGAAGACGTCGTAACTGAAGGCGATACCGGTTTCTTTCTGGAAGTTTTTTGTGGTGTCCGGGGCGATGTAGTCCGACCAGTTATAGATTTTCACGGTCTCGGCGGCCTGACTGAGGGTCGCGACGAGCGCAAGTGGAGCAAGCGTCAGTGTCTTTCGGATCATGGGTCGATTCCTGTATGGGTTGTTTTCTTTTTATTGGAGAACTGGCAGGCAATCAGAGATCAAAAAATCAAAACGTAGGTCTTGCGCACGGTTTCCTGGATGTCCCAGATGCCGAGGCTGTTGGCTGGCAACATCAGTGCATCGCCGGCTTCTATGTAGAGGGTTTCACCGTCATCCGGAGTGAAGGTGCAGCGACCCTGGATGAAGTGACAGAATTCCTGGGCAACGATCTGCCGGCGCCAGCGGCCGGGAGTGCATTCCCAGACGCCGGTTTCGACACCGTCGTCGCGTTCGACGCTGGTGGTCGAGGCCACCGCCACGGGCATCCCCAGCGGCACGGCGACGGGCGTTGACTCTTCCAGCTTCAGGGTTGCGGTGTTCTTGAAGTGAGTGATTGGCATGGGGGAGTACCTGTCGATTGAGAAAACGCCATTCAGTGCATGAAACCTTCCATGAACCCGGCAACCCGGCCGGCCAGTTTGCGACGCCAGGGCGCGGTGGACGGGTTGGCCAGGGTCTGGTCTTCGTGAACGAAGCTGCGGATGATTGCGTTGTAGCCCAGCCAGCGGCAGGGCTCCGGCTCCCACGCCTTGAGCGCGTCGAGACCGCCCTGAGCAATCACCCACGGCTGGCGCACCAACTCGGTATCGCGCTGAAGAATCAGATCGGCCAGCGTCCGCCCGCCGAGGTTGCTGGCACCGACGCCCTCCCCGCCATAACCGCCCGACAAGGCGATGCCGCTGGCCTGATCGCAGAGCATGTGCGGCTTGAAGCGCCGGGACATCCCCAGGTTTCCGCCCCAGGCGTGGGTGATTCGCACGTTCTTGAGCTGCGGGAAGAGTTCACCGAACAGGTAGCGTCGCAACTGCACTTCGCTGGCGCTCAGCTCGAAGTCATGGCGCAACTTGCCAGCAAACTGATAGCCGCCACGGGCGCCGAACACCAGACGGTTGTCGGCCGTGCGCTGGCCGTAGGTCACCTGGCGGCTGCTTTCGCTGAACGCCTGACCATGGCTGAGGCCGATGTCGTCCCAGGTCGCGGCGGACAGCGGTTCGGTCGCCACCAGTAAACTCTGCACGGGCAATTGATAACGGCCCAGCGGCGGCAACGTGACCGCGTAACCTTCTACCGCCGGCACGATCCAGCGGCTGCGAACCTGCGCGTTGGTTGTACGCAGACTGCCCGACTGCCATTGGGTGACCGGGCTGTTCTCGTAGATGTTGACCCCCATGCGCTCCACCGTCCGTGCCAGACCTCGCACCAACTTTGCCGGGTGAAAGGTCGCCACGTGCGGTGCATAGATACCGCCATAAGGTTTGGCGATTCTGATCTGTTGCGCCAATTGCTCGGGGTTGAGCCAGCGGTAGTCGGCCTCGGTCAGCCCTTGGCGGTAGAGCGCGTCCAGATAATCGCGCAGGCTGGCTTCCTGTTCCGGGTAACGGGCCGCACAGTAAAGCGCCCCGCCCTTGCGATAATCACAGTCGATGCCTTCTCGTTCGAGGACGATTTCTACTTCATCGGGGATGCCGTGCAGCAGATCGTAAGAGGCGCGACGTTGTTCGACCGGTAAACCGGCGAGCAAGCGATCCTCGCCCAGCAGGTTGCCCATCAACCAGCCGCCGTTACGGCCCGACGCACCAAAACCCGCGGTTTGGGCTTCGACAATGGCGATGTTCAGTCCCGGCGCCAGGCGTTTGAGGTAGTACGCGGTCCAGAGCCCGGTGTACCCGGCGCCGATGATGGCCACGTCGACGTCCAGGTCCTTTTCCAGCGCCGGGCGCGCCAGTAACGGCTCGTCGAGTTGATCCATCCACAAACTGATCGTGCGCCACGCTGCCATGCCAGACTCCGCCACTCAATACTTCGATGGCGTCGATCCTAGTGCGTGGGTTCAGGGGCTGTCTTGCGCGCGTGCACGCAAAGAAATTTGTTTGGCGTAAGCCTTGGGCGACAGACCGGTGTGCTGGCGGAAACAGCTGTAAAACGCCGACAGCGAATTGAAGCCTGCGGCAAAGGCCAGCTCATCGATACGCAGTGGTGGAGTGGCGCTGTCCAGTGCCGCGAGCAAATGCTGCAACCGCGCCTGATTGACGTAACGGTAGAAGCTTTGGCCGAGCACCTGGTTCAACAAGTAGGAAATCTGATTGCGGCTGTATCCGCACTCCTTCGCCACCCGTTGCAGGTCGAGTTCGGGATCCAGGTACGGCTGCTGCCCCTGGAAATACTGCTGCAAGTCTTCGGCCATGAAGCTCAGCTGTCGCGGTGACAGCCCGAGCCGACTGACCGCCGGGCGCAGGTTGCGGGGGGCTTTGCCGGACGTTTGTTCGTGTACGAGGGTGGCGTATTCATTGATCCGCCAGATCAGCCCGTCACGCACGGTGATCGCCTCGCTGGTCCGAAACGACACCAGCCCTTCACCGCCGCGAAGGGTGATGCGGTATTGAATGAACGCCGTGTCGCCATCCAGTCGAATACGGTCCGAGTGCTCCAGCGCCTCATCCGGATCCCGGGGCATGCTGTCACGCACGTAGTCGCGCAACGCGTCCAGCCCCATCACTCGGTTCTGGAAAAAGTCGTTGTACTGAATGTCCGGGTGATAAAGCGCCATCACACCATCCAGATCCCGGTGCTTCCAGCGCAGGTGGTAACGCATGACCGTGTCGCCCGTGGCCTGGGTTTGCGACGGACCATCATCATCGGCGTGCATAGAGGACTCGACGAGAAAAAAACGAGCTTGCCGAAGTTCGGTCCGGGCTTCAATGACCAATGGGATGCCCGGTAATGCTGGCCCTTGGCCGAGATGCCGGTATCTCATGACCTGCATCAAAAAAAACTGAACCAATCGCTGAACGGTCTGAAAAATTCCACATGATTTTCACATCCGGGTGCTACTTTTAAAGACAGTCACCGGTTGAGCCATTGAAGGCTCTTCCCTCCTAACATGAGCTAAAGGAAGCGCTCGATGAAGAAGGTGGGCAACACATGAATCAAGGTTCATTCAGCAAGGTCACTTTTCCAAATGCCTGCCAGCTGATGCGCTGGCATTTTCATCCCATGGGTTTCGAAGCGACCATGGATGCACCGGGCAGCATGGTTGCTCGTCTATTCGACCGAGCCAGCGGCGAAACCATGATCGCCATTGCCGGCATTCCTTGTGCAACGGTCATGAATGCCGCCGATGTAGAGCGGATTATCGAAGCGGTCGAGGATGAGCTGGAAGCGTTCATTCCTCCGCAGACGCTCAGGAGTTATGCCTGACAGCCAACACCCGACAAAAAGCCCGCTTATCGATTTAGCGGGCTTTTTGTAGCAGCTGTCGAGCCCGATCGGCTTGTAGCAGCTGTCGAGCCTGCGAGGCTGCGTTCGGCGGCGAAGCCGTCGTAAAATCAGAGCTCACGGTGTATCAGGCAGACTATGTCAACCGGATTCACGACGGCTTCGCCGCCGAACGCTGCCTCGCGCTGCTCGACAGCTGCTACAAGGAATGCGTCGCCGCAACTTGCATCAGCGCCTGGGCCAGATCGGCGCGTAGGTCTTCGACATCCTCCACCCCCACAGACAAACGCACCAGCGCATCGCTGATGCCTAGCTGTGCGCGTGTTTCTGCGGGAATGGTGGCGTGAGTCATGATTGCCGGGTGCTCGATCAGGCTTTCCACCCCGCCCAGGCTCTCGGCCAAGGCAAAGATCCGCACACTCTCGAGAAAACGTCTGGCGCCCGTCAGGTCGCTGTTCAGCTCGACGGAAATCATCCCGCCGAACCCGCGCATCTGCCGCCGCGCCAATTCGTGCTGCGGGTGCGATGGCAGGCCCGGATAATACACGCGTGCCACTTGCGGCTGACGCTCCAGCCATTGCGCCAACTCCAGCGCGTTGCTGCAATGACGTTCCATGCGCAGCGCCAGGGTCTTCACCCCGCGCAAGGTGAGGAACGCGTCGAACGGCCCGGCGATCGCCCCCACTGCGTTCTGCAGAAAGCCCAGGCGCTCGGCCAGTTCCGCATTCTGCCCGACCACTGCAATGCCGCCGATCACGTCGGAATGACCATTGAGGTACTTGGTCGTCGAGTGCAGCACGATATCGAAGCCCAATTCCAGAGGACGCTGGATCCACGGACTGGCGAAGGTGTTGTCCGCCACGCAGATGATGCCTCGCTCGCGACAGATCCGCGCGACGGCGGCGAGGTCGGTCAGGCTTAACAAAGGATTGCTCGGCGTCTCGACCCAAACCATCCGCGTGTCGTCCTGCAGCGCGGCTTCGAAGGTCGCCAGATCAGTCATATCGACGAAGCTGAAGCGATGCCCGGCGCTGCGCCGGCGTACCCGCTCGAACAGGCGGAAAGTCCCACCATACAGATCATTGCCGGAGACGATGTGCGCGCCTGCGTCGAGTAGTTCGAGTACGGTGCCGATCGCCGCCAGTCCGGAAGCAAAGGCGAACGCCTGGGTGCCGCCCTCAAGGTCCGCCACGCAACGCTCCAGCGCAAAGCGCGTCGGGTTGTGCGAACGCCCGTAATCGAAGCCCTTGTGCACACCGGGACTCTGCTGCGCATAGGTGGAGTTGGCGTAAATCGGCGGCATCAGCGCCCCGGTGGTCGGGTCCGGTGTTTGTCCCGCGTGGATCACACGGGTGGCAAAGCCCCGTGGCGCGGTGCTTTCATCGTGCTGACTCATGCCAGGGACCTCCGCAAATGATTGAGCATGTCGACGCGGGTAATCAGGCCATGGAAGCCCGAGGTGTCGGCAATGATCGCCACCAGCCCACGGTCGAGCACCGCCTCCAGCTCAGCAAGACTGGCGCCGGGAGGCAGGGTTTCGAGCTTGTCGGTCATCGCGCTGGTCACAGTCATGCGAAAATGCGTAGCGTCTTCATGCACGCCAAACAGAATATCGGACTCGTCGATGACCCCGACCAGCCGCTGCCCATCCACCAGCACCGGCAGTTGCGACACATCCGCCAGGCGCATGCGCTGGAAGGCGGTGAGCAAGGTATCGTCCGGCCCCACGCTGACCACCCGGCCATCCTCGAAACGCCGGGCGATCAGGTCACGCAAATCGCCGTAGCGTTTGCGCGCAAGCAGGCCCTGATCGTTCATCCACTGGTCGTTATAGATCTTCGACAGATAACGGGTGCCGGTGTCGCAAACGAAACTGACCACCCGCTTCGGCTCGGTTTGCTCGCGGCAATAGCGCAATGCCGCCGCCAGCAAGGTGCCAGTCGAAGAGCCGCCGAGAATGCCTTCGGCGCGCAGCAGTTGGCGGGCATGATCGAAGCTTTCCTCGTCGCTGATCGAATAGGCCTTGCGCACGCTGGAAAGGTCGGCAATCGACGGAATGAAGTCCTCGCCGATGCCCTCCACCGCCCAAGAGCCCGGCGTACCGAGGATCCCGCTGCGGCTGTACTCGGCCATCACCGAGCCGACCGGGTCGGCCAGCACCATTTCCAGATTCGGTTGTACGCGCTGAAAGAAACGAGTCAGCCCGGTCAGCGTGCCGGCCGAACCGACGCCGACGACAATGGCATCCACATCATGCTGAGTCTGCGCCCAGATCTCCGGCGCGGTGCTGCACTCGTGGGCCAGCGGGTTGGCCGGGTTGTTGAATTGATCGGCGAAGAACGCGTCGGGAATATCCTTGGTCAATCGCGCCGCGACATCCTGGTAATAATCGGGATGGCCCTTGCCGACGTCGGAACGGGTGATGTGCACTTCGGCGCCCATCGCCTTGAGGTGCAGGACCTTCTCGGTGGACATTTTGTCCGGCACCACCAGCACCACCCGGTAACCCTTGGCGCGGCCAACCAGTGCCAGCCCCAGACCGGTGTTGCCGGCCGTGGCCTCGACGATGGTGCCGCCGGGGCGCAGGCGACCATCGCGCTCGGCGGCGTCGATCATCGCCAGGCCGATGCGATCCTTGATCGATCCACCGGGGTTCTGCGATTCGAGTTTGAGAAACAGCGTGCATGGGCCGGTATCGAAGCGGCTGACACGCACCAGCGGCGTATTGCCGATCAGTTCGAGCACGGCGGGACGGGAGTTGTTCGGCATGTCGTCACCTCGCAGCGGAATCCGCACTGGATGGACAGCGACCCGCGGCGAGCATCGCGCGCCAGTCGCCAGCAAAGCCTCGCTTGGACCATAGGCCGGGATTGCGCGCCCCGCAACTTTTCGTAGCCAGTCGGTAACGTCGTCGCCTGAACGCCGCTACCTGAGAGTTCCCGGTTTCATGCAGGCACTTTTCCCTGACGGTGATCAGCAAAAAACGCCTTGCCCTTGCCGATCCGGTCGGAGGCCTTGGGCGTGTTCGCCGCCTGGGTATCCTGGCCATCGACATACCAGTAGCAATGACTCACCGCGCGAGTGATGCCCACGTAGGCCAGACGCAGGATCTCGTCTTTCTGCGCGCTGTCGTAGGGCTCGCTGTCGCCGGCCTTGCCGAGCCCGGCCATGCGATAGACCTGGTTCTTGTAAGGCGAACTGGTCAGATGCTGGCAATCGCCCAGCAGGAATACCGCATCAGCTTGCAGGCCCTTGGCGCTGTGATAGGTCAGTTGCTTGAGCCGTCGCGCGTCGTACGGCAAGCTAGAATCCACATTAACTACAGACTGAATATGCTCTTCTATCAATGACTTATCGCTACTTTTTCGATAAAGCATCAAGATTGAATCGCCTTTCCTGTAGTGCTCGATCAGGCGCTGGGCCATGCCCTGGTCATCCCGATCGAGGACGTTCACCGGCAGCAACGCCTTGGGTTCGCCGCTGGCCTTGGCCTTCTTGCCGGCGATTGCCGGTGCGGCGCGGACGATGTGCTCCGCCGCGTCGATGATGTGCTGATGGCTGCGGTAATTGTCACTGAGCATCACCTTGGTCGTGCTCGGCGACGGGAACTCCTTGTTGAACTCCATGAAGTAGCTCGGCGAACTGCCACGCCAGCCGTAGATCGATTGCCAGTCGTCCCCCACACACAGCAATGACGAACGTTGCGCCCCGCGCCCTACGTGCATGGCCGGGCCACGACTGCGGATCTCGGCCAGGCTGGCGCGAATCCAGGAAACGATCTGCGGCGACACGTCCTGGAACTCATCGATCATCAAGTGCGACATTGGCCTGAGCAGTTCATCGCCGAGCAACTTGAGATTCTCCGGTGAATGCTCGCTGAACAGGGCAAACATCCGGTTGTAGGTCATCACGGGTGGCGATTGATCCAGCAGATGATCTTCCAGCGCTCGCCAGAACAGGCTCAAGGCCTCGAAGAAGAATCGGTCCGGGTCATCTTTGGCGAAACTCATCTGGCCCACGGCATTGGGCACATCCAGGCCGAGGTTTTCGATAAACCCGGCTGCCGCGACAAAACAGTCCAGCAACGGCGCGGAAGCCAGCTCGCCCTTGACCTTGTAATCGAAGCCCGGCCCGGCGCTGGCGTCACCGGCAAGCGACGCCAAAACACGTTTTGAAGATTCGTAACTATCGAGCCATATCAATGGCTTACGACAGAAAGCTTGAAACAGGGTGCGCTTTACAGCCCATTCCGCACGCACGGTCAGCTTGGCATTCGGGCGACTGACCTGGGGATTTTCCCGAGGATCGAAACCCAGCACCACCCAGGCATCCAGCGCCGGAATGTAACCGTGGCAATGAAAGGTCGAACCGTTGATGTCGAAGGTCTGACGATTCGGCTCGATGCCCTTGATCGGCCAGGCGCCGGCGCGAAACCACAGGTCCTCGATGGTGTCGCACAGCTCTTCATCGCGCTTGGCCGCCAGTTCAGTCACCGCCATGCGCTTTTGCACGTCCGGGTGATCACGTTCCAGTTCCTTGAGCTGCAAGGCGTGACGAGACAACGGCTTGATCAACTCGCGGAAACGCTCATCGCGGGTATGCAGGCTGTGATAGCAGGCGTTGAGTTGCTGACGCTGGGCGTCGTTGATTCGCAGGTCGAAGGGGCTGCTGTCGACCTCCTCATCGGCGCCCTGCGCGCGAAAGCTGAGGTTTTCGAAGGCTTGTAGCCGTTCGAAACCCGGCAGGCTGCGTACCATTGGCAGGATCCGCGAATGAAAAGTGCGCACCAGGTCCCGCGCTTCTTTGAAGCTGAGCGCCCGGCCCCACACGGCAAACAGTTCGATCAGCTTATTGATGAAGTCCTTGCGCGACTCGCGGGTGAAGGTCACCACGGTCATCGAGCTCAGCTCAAACCCCAGGTAATGGCTGAGCAGCAGGATACGCAACACCAGGGTGGTCGACTTGCCCGCGCCCGCGCCGGCGATCACCGAAGTCGACGGTGTGTCACTGAAGATCATTTTCCATTGGGCAGCGCTCGGCTGGGCATGCGCAGGCAGCAGTCGCGCCACGTCGGCCTTCATGCGCTTCTTCAGCTCGGCGCTCAATGGCAGGCGCCAATCGTCGAACAGGTTGTCATCGACGTTGGGCGGTCGATGCTCGGTGGAGCGCGAGTCGCGGATCAGCAGCACTTGCCGGCCTTCTTCCAGACCCTCGAGCTTGCCTTCCTTATAGCCGTATTCCACGCCAGCGCTGTGACCGCTGCGAAAACCGTCGGCTTGCCCGTGCAGCCAGGACGCACGGTGTTGCGCGCGCAAGCGGGTCAGGCCGTGGCCAAAGAACCGGGCGGCCAGACGTTTGAGCAAAGGCATCTCGGCCAAGGGACGAAGTTCGGGCGGAAGATCGGGTGTGTGTTGCGGCACGCAGGCGGACTCCAGTGTGTGAGGCTGTCGAGGGCTATGGTGTCTGCATTTGCCGTTGAGTTCTAGTGAAATGCTTACAGGTCATTGGCTTATGCGATGAAGTGAAGGCTGGATGAGAAAAATTCGAGATTATTCGATATCAAATAATTCGATTGTATTGAGGCATTTTTTACGCTTTTTATCGATGGGTACCTGATGGATGATACTGACCATCAACCACCGGTTCTCGTTTGTGGCTCAGACGTTCTGCCCCATGACGAACCTTTTTCAGGAGACGATCATGCTTGAACTCAGACCTTTCAACTCCCTGGGCGGCGCGCACCATGGCTGGCTGGATGCCCATCACCACTTTTCGTTCGCCGAGTACTACGACCCCAAACGCATGAACTGGGGCAACCTGCGGGTGTGGAACGATGATGTGATTGCCCCCGGCACCGGGTTCCCGCAACACCCGCACCGGGACATGGAAATCATCACCTACGTTCGTGAAGGCGCGATTACCCACCAGGACAACCTGGGCAACAAGGGCCGTACCGAAGCCGGTGATGTGCAGGTCATGAGCGCCGGCACCGGGATCGCCCACAGTGAATACAACCTGGAAGCGACCGAGACCCGGATCTTTCAGATCTGGATCATCCCCAACGAAACCGGTCTGGCACCGTCGTGGGGCGCCAAGCCCTTCCCCAAAGGCCAGCGCGAAGGCTTCGTGACCCTGGCCAGTGGCAAGGCCGGCGACGATCAAAGCCTACGGATTCGCGCCGATGCGCGTCTGGTGGCGGCCAACCTGAAAGCCGGGGAAACGGCTGAATATCGTCTGGACAGTGGCCGTCGCGCTTATCTGGTGCCAGCGACAGGAGCGATTGAAGTCAATGGCTTGCGCGCACAAGCTCGAGACGGGGTTGCGATAGCCGATGAGCAAGTGTTGCGGGTGACTGCGATTGAGGACAGTGAAATCGTGTTGGTGGATTTGGCTTGATAAGGTAAATGCGCGACAAAAAAAGGGGCGACCGTTAATGGTCGCCCCTTTTTTATGTGTAGCCATTTTGGTGAGGGGATTTACCGTGGCGAGGGGGCTTGCCCCCGTTGGGTTGCGAAGCAGCCCCAAAACCAGCAAGCGCGGCGCATCAGGTACACCGCATGCAATGGTTTACGACTGCTTCGCAGCCGAACGGGGGCAAGCCCCCTCGCCACAGGCAAGCTCCCTCACCACAGGACTTTCAATCACTTCGCAGAAATTGCGCCATCTACCAATGTCTGAGCCTCGGCCACCAGTTGTTTCAGGTGGTCGTCACTGACAAAGCTTTCTGCGTAAATCTTGTAGATGTCCTCGGTGCCCGACGGCCGAGCCGCGAACCAGCCGTTCTCGGTCATGACTTTCAGGCCGCCGATGGCCTGGTCGTTGCCCGGTGCATGGCTGAGGATGCTCTGGATCGCTTCGCCCGCCAGTTGAGTCGAGGTGACCTGCTCCGGCGACAATTTGCTCAGCAGAGCTTTCTGTTCAGGGTTGGCCTTGGCGTCAACGCGTACCGAGAACGGCTCACCCAGTTCATCGGTCAACGCGCGATAGGCCTGGCTTGGATCACGGCCCGTGCGAGCGGTCATTTCAGCGGCCAGCAGCGCCGGAATCAAACCGTCCTTATCGGTACTCCAGACTCCGCCGTCCTTACGCAGGAACGACGCACCGGCACTTTCTTCACCGCCAAAACCCAGGGAGCCGTCGAACAGACCGTCGGCAAACCATTTGAAACCGACCGGTACTTCGTACAAACGACGGCCCAGACGTTTGGCGACGCGATCGATCAAGCCGCTGCTGACCACGGTTTTACCCACGGCCGCATCGGCGCGCCACTGTGGACGGTTCTGGAACAGGTAGTCGATCGACACCGCGAGGTAGTTGTTCGGCGCCAGCAAACCACCGGACGGGGTCACGATGCCATGGCGGTCGTGATCCGGGTCGCAGGCAAACGCCACGTCGAAACGCTCTTTCAGGCCGATCAGGCCTTGCATCGCGTGACTGGAAGATGGGTCCATGCGGATCTGCCCGTCCCAGTCAACGGTCATGAAACGGAACGTTGCATCAACCTGTTTATTTACCACTTCCAGGTCCAGGCGGTAGTGCTCGGCAATTGCCGACCAGTAGCGCACCCCTGCTCCGCCCAGCGGATCGACACCCAGACGCAGCTTCGCATCGCGGATGGCGTCGAAGTCGATCACGTTGATCAGGTCAGCGACATAGGTGTTGAGGTAATCATGACGATGGGTAGTGCTGGCCTTCAGGGCCTGCTCGTAGCTGATGCGTTTGACGCCGGCGAGTTTGGCTGCCAGCAACTCGTTGGCCTTGGCTTCGATCCACTTGGTGATGTGGGTATCGGCCGGGCCGCCGTTGGTTGGGTTGTACTTGTAGCCACCGCTTTGCGGCGGGTTGTGGGACGGCGTGATGACGATGCCGTCCGCCAGGCCTGAAGTGCGCCCGCGGTTGTAGCAAAGAATCGCATGGGAAATGGCCGGCGTCGGAGTGTACTCGTCGCCTTCGGCGATCATCACCGTCACACCGTTCGCTGCCAGCACTTCCAGGGCGCTGGCACCGGCCGGCGTGGACAGCGCGTGGGTGTCGATCCCGACGAACAGCGGGCCATCGATGCCCTGGGCTTCGCGGTACAGGCAGATCGCCTGGCTGATGGCCAGGACGTGCCATTCGTTGAAACTCAAGTCGAACGAGCTACCTCGGTGTCCGGACGTGCCGAAGGCGACGCGCTGGGTAGAAATGGCTGCATCGGGCTGGCCGGTGTAATAGGCCGTTACCAGTCGCGGGATGTCGACCAACAGTTCTGCCGGTGCCGGTTTGCCCGCAAAAGGACTGAGTGTCATGCAAAACCTCTGAGAGAGAGTAGTTCGGGATAGGAACGCAGTTTACTGACAGTTTGGCTGTCGCGCGACGTTATCGAATGTCAGGTTCCGAGGAGCTCTGGCGCCTCGGCTCAATCGATCGACTCCAGACGCAAGGCATCCCCAAGCAGCCCCAGTGCAGCGACGAGCTCGTGGTCGCCACCGAACGTATGACTCAGGCGCAAGTGTTGCGCGTGCAGGCCCTGCAGACTGAACAACTCCCCCGGTGCGATGACCACTTGCTGCTTGAGCAGTCTCTGGAACACTCGATGTACATTGACCTGGCGCAACGAGCGAATCCACACCGTCGCCCCGCCCTGGGGCTCGACGAAATGCAGCGATTCCGGCAGACGCTCCTGGAGCAGTTGGGTCATCAGCACCATGCGCTCCTTGAGCAGTCGACGCAACACCAGCAGGTGTTGATCGATACGTCCGTTGCTGTACAGCCGTGCGATGGCTTTCTGACGAATCAGCGACAAACGGAATGCCCGCAGCAGAAAGTGCCGTTGCAGTTCGGCACGCAGTTGTCGCGAGAGCAGGTAACCAAAGGGTGCCTCCGAGCCAATGATTTTCTCGAAAGTGGAAAACACGATCAGCCGATCAGGGTCCACCAGGTCGCGAAACCGCAAGCCGCTCGGTTCGAATTCGAGCTCGCCGTAACAATCGTTTTCCAACACCCAACAGCCATGCCGTTCCAGCAGTTGCGCAGTGGACTGCCGGTTGTCGTCAGGCGCCACGCTCCCGCGCGGCATGTTCAGTCCAGATGAAAGCATCATCAGTCGCACCCGCCCGGTCTCGAGCAGTTCTCTCAGCTGTTCGAGATCCAGGCCACCACAGGCTTGCAGCGGCAGCTCGACAACCTGCACGTCTGCGTCCTGGAACAAGCGCAGAATCACCCAATCGCACGGCGACTCGACCACCACCACCGAATCTTTGAGCTCAAGAACGGCGATCAATATTTCAAGTACGCCGCGCATATCTGCGCCGATATAGACATCATCGGCATGCCAGCAGCGCGTCGGTGAAGTGGTGTAGCGTGCGGCAAGGGCCGTGCGCAGTTCCAACTCGCCGCAGGGTTGTGAAGACGGTTGCGGCTGGCGCGGATACTGGCGCAGCAATTCTCTCTCCAGCAACAACAACGGGCTGTCCAGGGGTTGTAACAACGCCGGTTCATCGGCGCTCAACACCAGCATGCCGGGGCGCCTGGCGTTGACATAGACCGTTTCGAGCAGGTCTTTGCCGCTGCCGGGCAGGCCGATAGAGGGCACCGGCAGTGCGTAATAACCTGACTTGGCAACCGAATAGATGCGTCCTTCCTTCTCCAGCAGCGAATAGGCGTATTGAATGGTCGAAATCGACACACTCAAACGATCCGCCAACTGCCGCAATGAGGGCAGGCGCACTCGCACGTCGCTGCCCGGCTCATTGATCAGATTGTTCAGGTAGCGGTACACCGCCTGGTACGCGAAATCGGAATCTCGTGATCCTTTCATGGGTGATGACCGAACACGCTACGAACGTCATGACGCACTCTCGATGCGTCCGCCAAACCAGGAGCGTTCACTGGCCCATCGACCATTCGCCAGTCACTGCTGTTTCATTCTCAGGGTCCATGCCTTCGACTTGCACGCCCGCGTGGCCGCTTTCCGTGCCTGGCACCCTACCCTCGTCCCGAACCACCGGCCCCATGCGGTAAAGCGTACCGATCAGGCTGACCGACAACCCGCTGACATCAACCATCCACTGCAGAACCTGCTCGGGTGCCGGACCGCCCTGCATCGCCCGGTGCAATTCCGGCAGCGCCACCAACATCCCGGGATGGCATTGACGAAGAAAATGCTCCAGGGCCGCGCCGTTATCGACGAACGGGGCGAACAGCAGGCATACCAGTTGGGCTTCACTCAAACCGAGGTTCCTTTGTGCCTCGGCCGTCGCCAATCCGCGCTGATCGGCCATGGTCAGCAGATTGCCGAAGGTCCCCATTGCCTGCTCGCAAAAACGCTCGGGCAATTGTTTACGGCGCATCATCACCAACGCCTGCTGCAGGTATTCGCTGACACTCTCTTCGTAGGTGCGACCGTGTACAAAGCGCGCTTGCAAGCCGCGAAGGTGCGCGGATATCGACAGGCTGACATAGTCGTTATCACTGAGCTGAGCCGTCAGTTCGTCAGGTTGAAACCCGAGGAAGTCAGTGAGCAGCGGCCAGCGCTCTTCCAGATTGCTGACCAGCATGTCGTGAATGTCCATGAAGGTCGTGCGACGGCAGGCCTCAAAGCGCTCGGCAGGACGCCACGCAGCCTGAGAAAAGTCGGGATAAAACTCGCGATAGCAGTCGCTGCCCAGTTCATCGAGCCGCGCGAACAATCCCTCGTAGCCCGTTTCATGGCGGCTCGTCGGTGCAAGCCCAGCCTTGGCTGCAGCGCGGTTCAAACCCTCGATAAACTGCGCCTGCCGACGGGGGGAATCGCTGCTGATCATGACATCGACGCCGTTGTCCCAGCGGGCAATTTGTCCATAAAACTCACCCGTGGCCAGGTACCCGTCGTCCCACAACTCAAGCGGCCCGTTCCAGGCGCGACGGTGCCCGACCATCAGCAGGTTAAGCCGATTCGACTCACGGCCGGCTTCGGAGATTGGCGCCAAGTGATTGAACGGCAGGACCTCACGATTATCGACCATCAACATTTCGACCCGGGGATCGTCGTAGAGAAACAATGCACTGCTGCTGCGATGGATGTTTTCCAGTGCTGTCGAAGCCGTACCATTCAAGCGCAAAGTGGCCACTCGCAACTGAAACGTCGCCGGTGCCCGACTGGCGATACTCAGTTGCGCGGCGCGCAGCAGCGCCAGTGTGTAGCAGCTGTCACGGGACCCGGACTGGATCGCCAACACCTTGTAATCGCCGATACGCTCCATACCTCCAGCCGACACCACCAGGCGCTGAATCATCAGTTGCAATGCCGTGCGCTCCGCGCGAGAGAAAAAGCTCAGCAAGCGCTGCAGTACTTGTTGATAAACATAATTCATTGCCTGTTCATGGGTATGGGTCATCATTGTTTACCTGTTACTCATAAGTTCAACGCCACGCAAACAATTACATGCACTGCGCGACGGATTGCCTGTCATGAATGGGGTGCCGGGTTTGTTATCAAATGCTAGCACTTAAGCATTGTGTAATTATTTGAAATGGTTGCATGTCTCGGGAACCTCAATCAGGACTGGACCGCCGCAACGCCCGGCAGGACGGGTGCTTTTTGGCCCCGAGCGATTTCCTAGGAAATTTCCGACAACATCCCACAGACATGTAATACAAGAAATAAAGAAAGAAGTTGCCAATAAATGTATGGCCGCCGAGCGGCGTCGAATTATTTGTTGAGCATGTATTGCCGATGCGCGTTGAAAAGTTTCAACCTGATACCCAGCCATGACTCTTTCCTTGAGATGAAATAATCGTTCAATTATCAGGGCTTACATAATGATTAGAAGATACAGATCGAGAGCAAAAACCAGTTCAGTTGCTGAACCGCCCCACCGAAGGATCGATGGGTGTCTCATTTTGGAGGTTTTGACAGCGGAAAAGTCCGTGTTTGCACGGACCTTTCCAGAGGGGCTTATACAAAGAGGCTCGTACGAAAAGCTCAGGCAGGTTCGACCTCAAGGGCGACCCGTTCGCGGCATGGGCATTCGTCCATGTAGCGGTGCGCTTCGACAAACTGGGAAAACGGGAATACCCGAGTCTTGAGCGGCAGCAGCACATGGTCTGCTGTCAACTGGTTGATGTCGCGCAGGGCCCGTTGCAGTGCGGCCTGATCCTGGAGGATGCCCAGCTCCGGCTTGCCGGTGAAGTTGCCGATGCAGTGCACGAAGAACTGAATGTTCTTCTGGAACGCCGCACAGGCGGGAAATGGCGTCTGGTTACCACCTTGCAGGCCATAGAGCACCAGGCTGCCGCGAGGCGCGAGTACATCGCCGAGCAGTGACATCTGCGGGCCACCCAGGCCATCGAACACCACGTCGACGCCGCGGTTGTCGGTGATTTTGTTGATCCGCATCAGCAGATCTTCTTCTTCGGTGACGATGACTTTTTCGGCACCCAGCGACAGCAGGTATTCACGCTCATCCGCAGTTTTGGTCGCAGCGATCACTCGCACGCCGAGGGCTTTGCCCAGTTGCACGAACGACGGCCCGGCGCAGTGACTGGCGTCGGTCACCAGAGCGAATTGCCCGGGTTTGACGCGCGCCAGATCGGTGTAGCCAAAGTAGGCGACCAGTAGCGGCGTGTAATGCACGCTGGCTTCGACCGGACTGAGCACATCCGGGTAGCGGGTCAACGCCGTGCGCGGCAGAACGATCTGTTCGCCGTAGACCGGATAGTCGTTGGGGCTTTCGGCCGGGAAACTGGCGACCTTGTCACCGACAGCCAGGTCATCGACACCCTCGCCGAGCGCCGTGACCACGCCGGCCATTTCATGACCCAGGCCTGAAGGCAGGCGAGCATGGGAGGAAGCCAGGTTCTGGCGCCAGAGAATGTCGTACCAGCTGATGCCAATCGCCTCGACACGCACCTGCACTTCGCCCGGTGCAGGCAGAGCGGCCGCATGCTCTTCGCATTTGAGCACCTCGGCTGGACCAAACTTGTGAAAACGGATCGTGCGGGACATCGCAAACCTCGTCAAAGTAACCTCTAATGCCCTGAACTCTATCTGGGCTTTCTACCCGAGACCATCAGTGGCTATTAATAGTCGACATGCCTGTCATTGATTCCGCAGCGACGGCGACATCATCCAATGCCGTAAAAACCGAAGCAGCCTTTCAGGGAAAACTGAATTACCCTGTGCAGAGTACCAGTCTTTCCCCGTAAGATTCACGCCGGCCATTGTTCTCATATGGTCGCTCACGTCAAGTTTGCTGAATCTGCCAGGACTCCAGATGAATCGTAATGACCTGCGTCGTGTCGACCTGAACCTGTTGATCGTTTTCGAAACACTGATGCACGAGCGCAGTGTGACCCGCGCTGCGGAGAAATTGTTCCTCGGCCAGCCGGCCATCAGTGCGGCGCTCTCGCGCCTGCGCGGGCTGTTCGATGACCCGTTGTTCGTGCGCACCGGCCGCAGCATGGAACCTTCCGCCCGAGCGGTGGAAATCTTCGCCCTGCTCTCGCCGGCCCTGGACTCGATTTCCACCGCAGTCAGTCGCGCGGCGGAATTCGATCCGGCCACCAGCACCGCGGTGTTCCGCATCGGCCTGTCGGACGATGTCGAATTCGCGTTGCTGCCGATGCTGCTCAAGCGGCTGCGCGCCGAGGCACCAGGCATCGTGCTGGTGGTGCGTCGGGCCAACTACATATTGATGCCGAACCTGTTGGCCTCGGGCGAAATTTCCATTGGCGTCAGCTACACCGCCGACCTGCCGGCCAATGCCAAGCGCAAGGTATTGCGCCGCAGCATGCCGAAACTGTTGCGGGCCGACACCGTGCCGGGGCCGTTGAGCCTGGATGACTTCTGCGCCCGCCCCCACGCGCTGGTGTCGTTCGCGGGCGACCTGAGCGGCTTTATAGATGAAGAGCTGGAGAAGCTGGGGCGCAAACGGCACGTGGTGTTGGCGGTGCCGCAGTTCAACGGGCTGAGCACACTGATCAGCGGCACCGACATCGTGGCCACCGTCCCGGACTACACCGCCGAAGCGTTGACCGCCGCCGGTGGTGTTCGGGCGGAAGATCCGCCGTTGCCGGTGCGCAGCTTTGAATTGCACATGGCCTGGCGCGGGTCGCAGGATAATGATCCGGGTGAGCGGTGGTTGAGGTCGCGGATTCAGATGTTTTTTGGGGACCCAGATAGCTTATAATCGAGTTCTATAAAATTCCAAAAAACTTCTTAATAACATAGCGTTACAGGCTAAATCAGTCCACTTCCGTCTGTCTAAATCCGCTGGATTCCAGAGCTCGCGGGGGCATAATTGGGGGCAAAGTTCGGTTCCTTAAAAAGGATGCCCCCACCGATGCCCCCAGATAATGCGGTTGTTTTCAAACGAAAACTCAGCGATGCCTTGATCCGTTCGCTGACCGAACCCGGTAAACACGCCGACGGCGAAGTCCCTGGTCTCTACTTGGAGGTGAGGGCGTCGAGCAAGGTCGGAAAACCCCCTTCCAAGTTCTGGCGCTTGAAGTATCGGCTGCATGGCAAGGAAAACCGCTTTTCCATCGGCGCTTATCCCGACATCAGTCTGAAGGAGGCGCGCGACATCGCCCGCGGCGCACGCCGCGACGTGGCCAACCACACCGCCCCGCTCAAGGCCAAGACCGCCAAAATCGAGGCGCAACTCCTCAACGAGGTGCGCACCTTCGAGTACGTGGCCAAGCAATGGTTGGGATTCAAGTCTGCCGAACTGGTGACCAAATCCATCTCGGGGTTTAACGGAGCGCTGAACAACCACATCTTGCCTGCGATTGGTAAAAAACCGGTCAGCGAGATCAAGCTGGAGCACATCACCACGATCATTACCGAGTTGCGCCGCCAGCGCACCATGGCCATGGCCCGGCGCGTGCGTACCATCATCCGTGCCGTCCTGGGCTTTGCCGAGGGGCGCGGCTGGGTGGAACGCAATGTGGCGCTTAGCAACATTGAGGAGTTGAAGATCCGCCATGTCGTGACCAGCAACCCAGCGATCGAAAGGCCAGCGGACCTGGGCAGGTTTTTGCTGCGACTGGATGACTGCAACAACGGCAGCGTTGCCGCCGCAATGCGCCTGCTGGTCCTGTTGCCAGTCCGCCCCGGCGAATTGGTGCAGATGCGCTGGGAAGACGTCGACTTGGTGGGCGCCGATTGGCGTTATGTGGTGAGCAAGACCAAGCATCTGGACAAGAGTAAACACATCGTGCCGCTGCCCGAGCAAGCCCTGGTCCTGTTGCGCGAGCTACTTAAAACCCGCGTGGTGGATGCAGAAGGCAAGGGCTGGGTGTTCGTCTCGCCGGTCTATCCGGGCCGCCCCATCAATCCAACCTCCATGCTCAAGTCATTTCAGCGTATCTGGCCGGAGTACGACATCACAGCTCACGGCTTTCGCGCCACCTACCGGACCATTGCCCATGAGCACTTAGATATTGATCCAATAGTGCTCGAACTGTCGTTATCCCACCGGATGCCAGGTGCTCTGGGGGCTGTGTATGCCCGCGCGCAATTACTAGTGCAACGCCGGGAGGCGGCGCAACAATGGGCGAACTACTTAGACCAGTTGCGGCAAAACGCTGCGCGCGTGACCTCAGATTGACGATACGGCGAAAAAAATTAGGAGATTGGAGTGGAAACGAGACTCGCATCTGGCGTCCGACCCATTGAAATTTAAGCGGTTCCTTTTATTCCTGAAGCAGGAATAAACTTGATTCTGGACTTGTTTTTTTTGGTGTATCAAGAGGAAGAAAAGGAATCACTCCAAAGGCACGCTACCGGGTTCTGACCATAGCCACTCGGAGGAGTGATATCAAGCAGCCAGCATCAAATCTTGCGTAAGCCACATCGCCAGCAGCGGCAAGGCGCAGATTTGCGCTGGCAATCAGGACGGCACCGCACAAAATCGGTGAAATCGAATTCACCGAGGGAGAAACACCATGAGTCCATCGATTGTTCGCTCCGCCCTACTTGTGCCGGCTACTCGCCCGGAGCTCATCCCCAAAGCCATCACCACCGGCGTGGACCGGGTCATTGTCGACCTGGAAGATGCCGTGCAGGAAAGGGCCAGGTGCGTCTCGAGGCCAAAGTGGAGCAACAGCGAATCGCCGTGTCGGTCTGCGATACCGACAACGGCATTTCGGCAGATCACTTGGGTCAACTGTTCAAGCCATTTGAGCGACTGGGCGCCGTTCCGAACGTCGAAGGCAGCAGCCTTGGCCTCGCGCTGAGTAAAAGTCTGCTGAAAATGATGAAGGGCAACCTGACGGTGCAAAGCCAATCCGGCCTCGGCTCCAGATTCACACTGGAACTGCCGTTCGTGCGCTTGCAGGAATATCCCAGTCTCGCCGCAGCAGCAATCGACAACCGGTCGCAGGTCCCTGCCCTCGCTGCACCTGACATTCAGGCCAACATATTGTGCATCGAAGACAACCTCTCCAGCCTGGCGCTGATCGAAACCTTGCTGCAATGTCGGCCGAGGATAAAGCTGATCTCGAGCATGCAAGGGCAGCTGGGGCTGGACCTCGCCGCACAGCACGCGCCACAGCTGATCCTGCTGGATCTGTCACTACCGGACATCGACGGGCTGAACGTTCTGCAGCGCTTGCGCCGATCTGCGATCACTCAAAATACACCGGTGCTGATGATTACCGCCGACGCCAGCGATCTTACCCGCCTGGCGTTGCAAGAAGCCGGTGCGACGGCCTTAACTAAGCCAGTCAACGTGCCCGCGTTTCTCGCCCACCTCGACGAATACTTTCCGGAGCCCGAGCATCGACCTGCGCATTTTGATCATCGACGATCAACGCCCGAATCTGGACCTGGTGGACCAGTTACTTGCACGCGAACGTTTGATCAACGTCTTGAGCAGCACGCAGCCCCTACGCACTCTGGATCTATTCAACAGCATCGAGCCGGATCTGGTCATTCGGGATTTGCACATGCCGGAGTTCGACGGGTTTGCGGTACTGGAACAACTCAACCGGCGCATCCCCAGCGGTGAATTCCTACCGATCCTCGTGCTCACCGCCGACGTCACCCGGGATACGCGTCTGCGCGCCCTGGCGCTGGGAGCCAAGGACTTCATCAGCAAACCCCTTAATGCGCTGGAAACCATGTTGCGGGTGTGGAACCTGCTGGAAACCCGCGCGTTTTACAAGACCTTGCGTACGCTGGTGCCGGCAGATCAGATCAATCTCCTGCAAAGATGATATGGCGGATAACCTTGCTAATCAAAAAGGAAGCTCATCATGACTGCCCCTCCTCCAGGTTTGTGAAAGTGGCTCTCTTGATTTTAGATACTTGTTGTTCCAAGGCTGAAAATTCACGCGTCAGCGTCTATGGTAGATGGTTGCAGCTGCGGCCAGCCTCTAATAACAAGATCGCCGTGATAGCCCTTCGCGGGCTTCACGCCTGACGGGAGCATTTCATGACCCTGCATAGCACGCAGACTACCCCCAGCGAACTCGCGGCGTTCATCAACGACCATTTTTCCGGGCGCGGCGTCAGGCCGGACGGGGTCATTGCGCAGTCCTGGTACCGCAGCATCGTGAAGCACCGTCTCGATCCTGGTGCGGCGAGCCGCAAGAACATCCTCAGCGTCGAGGACATCCGTCGTCATCAGGAACGGCATCAGCAATACTTGTCCATCGCCAGCCAGGGTGTCAGCGGTCTGGCCCGACGGTGGTGCCGGCCGGCTTTGCCGTACTGTTGAGCGACGAACACGGCATCACCCTGGATTCCCGGCTACCCAGCCAGCACGATGCCTACACCCAATCGGGGCTGGTAGTGGGCGCGCGCTGGGAGAAGAAATCGGCAATGCAACTACGAATTTTGAGAAATGCCCATGCTGCCTGAAGTCCATGAGTTTTTAGGGTGCCGGACCCCCGATGCGTGGGTAGAAGCCGCTCTGAGCCAGCAAGACGTGATGCTGATTGATCACAAGAATTGTGAGTTCAAGGCTGCTAGCACTGCTCTGAGCATGATTGCCAAGTATGGTGCTCACTCTGATCTCGTGATCATGATGTCTCGGCTGGCCCGTGAAGAGCTTGTGCATCACGAACAGGTTTTGCGGTTAATGAAGAAGCGTAAAATCGAATGGCGACCGCTGTCGGCTAGTCGGTATGCCTCTGGGCTAAGAGCTGTCGTACGAAGCCATGAGCCAGTGAAGCTCGTTGATACGTTAGTGGTGGGAGCCATTATCGAGGCTCGTAGTTGTGAGCGCTTCGAAGCGCTGGTGCCGCATTTGGACGATGAGTTGGGGCGATTCTACTTCGGCTTGCTGAAAAGCGAAGCACGGCACTTCCAAGGCTATCTAAAGCTTGCGTATCAGTACGGGGATGCAGCCGATGTGGATCGTGTAATCGAGAAGGTTAGGACCGTTGAGGCTGGTTTGATTGACAGCCAGGATAGTGAATTCAGATTTCATAGCGGTATCCCGACGCTGACGTGACGTTTGTTTTGAACCGTTATCAGTCCGCCGTACATACAAAAGCCCCGTAGATCAAGTTCTGCGGGGCTTTTTCGGTCTTGCATTGCACGTAAGGTGTATCGGCAAAAACTTCAGAGTCTGGGAAATTGTGGGTTCCGAATTTTAAAATCGGACCATGCCCATGAAAAGGGGACCCATAAGCCCCTTTAGGCCTTTCTGACAGCGTGTAGTCGGGTGCCCCTCTTGTCCCAAGATCATCTCCATTACGAATGTCCTCGGGAGCATACGGGTCGTTTCAGTGGCGACCGGACTCGCTCGTCCAAAAAATAACTTCACACTTAAACTCCAAATGCTATCGTCATTTCTAGAAACTGACTGCTACAATCTCATCTTAAAGTTAGTCGATAACACAATAGTCGAAGATAATACATGGAGTAGTTGAAGTATGACGAATGATCAGCCTGACTCGTTAGTAAATACGATTTTATTACAGCCAGATAACCACAATAAAAAATACGAGTCGCTTTTCGTTGAGATTGATACCGGTCAAATAAAACTGCCAATGTTTCAGCGGGAGTTCGTCTGGGAGAAGGAGCAATCGGCAAGGCTCATAGATTCGATTTTAAAAGGTTTTCCAATTGGTACGTTCATTTTCTGGAAGACAAAAGAGGATCTCAGAAGCTATAAAGAAGTAGGCAATCACAAATTGCCCGAAACGCCGAAGGGAGATTATGTGCAGTATATTCTTGATGGTCAACAGCGGATAACTTCGCTGTATGCTATCCGAAAAGGCATTAGAATAAGTAAGGATGGGAAAGAGATAAATTATCAAGATATATATATTGATCTTAGCGGTGCACTGGATGGCGATGATTCAATTGTAAAAACTGAAAAGGGTTTGGCCGAAGATGAAGCCTTTATCTCGGTTCATAGGTTACTTACGTGTAAGTTTACAGATATAATGAGAGAGTTTTCTGCGCCTCAGCTTGAGCGGATAGAATACTATAAAAATCGGCTCGTCAATTATGACTTCTCAACTATAACTATCAAGGACTATCCGATCGAAGTTGCTTGTGAAATTTTCTCCAGAATTAACACCGGAGGAAAAGCGCTGACAGTATTCGAGGTGATGGTAGCAAAAACCTACGATGAGGCTAAAGAATTCGATTTGGCCGAGCGCTATGAAATTTTACGTGATGGATCAGAAGATGAGAAAAGCTGCCTTAGAGCTGCAAAATTTGAGACGCTGCCGGAGTCATTGATTATGCAGTGCGTCGCTGCTATCAGTAAAAGAGCAGTGCGAGGCCGCGACATATTGAGCATAAAAAGAGACGACTTTATTTTGAGCTGGAAGCCGATGACGTCATCGCTTTTCACTGCAATAGACTTTATTCGGTCTGAGTTAAGAGTGCCAGTATCTCAGTTGCTTCCTTATCCTGCACTTCTTATTCCGTTAACTTATTATTTCCATCGCACTAAAAATAAAAAACCGAACATTTTACAGTCTCGATTACTCGAACAGTTTTTCTACTGGGTTGGGCTAACTGAACGATATGGTTCTTCGTCTGACTCGAAGATAAGCGAGGACTTTAATAAAATTGATGCAATCATTTCCGAAAATATGCCTGATTATCCAAAAACAGACATGCTTATATCCAAGGAAGATATTGCGTCAACTTATTTCTCATCTGGGAATTCATATTGTAAGTCAATACTGTGTATGTTGGCTTTTAATCAGCCCAAGTCTTTCGATACAAATGGAGTTGTTATACTAGACAATAGTAATTTAAAAATTGCATCGAGTCGAAATTACCATCACTTCTTTCCAACTAAATATCTTGTCGATAATGCTCCGGGAGTCGAGCCGAATCTAATTGCCAACATCACACTAATCGATGGTTATTCTAATAAGCACAAAATAAGCAAGAAGCCTCCGAGCGTGTACATAAGTGGGTTCTCCGATGATAATGAATTGCTAGGTCAGACATTAGGAAGTCACTTAATATTTGATAGGGAGGAATATGGCGTTGATGCTGACAATTATGAATTGTTTATAGATAAGCGCTCGGAGGCTATCGCGAACGCTCTAAATGTCAAACTTCTTTCAGTAGATATTGAGCGAGGCTCAGTAATCCGAGCATTGCCGACATATGTCAACTCCTAGGGATACGCTGACGCCTGCCTTTAGCTTAATCGTTAAGCGCCTTCTGTAACTTTGCCAACAGAGAGGAATGATATGAAAATAAACAAAATTGACATAGCGCGTCGCCAACTTGACGTAGCCGTAGACATTTTTCTCTCTGATGGAGATTTAATTTCAGTAATCACTCTAGCTGGCGCAGCGGAAGAAATATTTGGAACAATCGTCTCAGTGGGAGGCAAAGAAAACGCCGTAAAATTTTTAGTCCGAAGCCATAAATCATTAGGAAGTAAGCTTGTCGAAAAAGAGATAAGAAATCATGCCAACTTGGTCAGAAATGCTTTGAAACATGCGGACCGTGACAGTGACGAAAATATCGAATTCGACGAGCGACAAGAAGCTATTGCCATGCTAAGCAGAGCGCTAACAAATTTTTCAAAAATTGATATGAACGGGGCTTTTCCACTAATGGAAAAAGTTTATGAGCAGATGCATCAAATTAGAAATGCTTAAGCGGTTCAGGCTGAAGCCTGTCCCTTTGGCTTAATCGTTATGCGCAAGGAATCATTCGTGAGCAGAGAGAAGTCACTTATATGGGCAGAAAGAGCATGCTCAGACCTAGCAAAAAAATTAGCTCTTTCATTTTCCACTAGGCAAAAATCGAGAGGTATCATAAATTCTTTCTGGTTCGAGATTTCACGGAATGCTCTGGATTTAGCAGTCCTTGAGTGGTGTCATTTATTCGGGCAACGAAAAGATGCGTTACATTGGAGCAAGGTGTTATCTGGAACAGAGAACTTCAAGGCGCACATGCTTTCTGCCATAGAAATTTCAGAGGAGAAATGGGAAGAATATTGGAGCCAGATTAAGGTATACAGAGATAAAGATCTGGCGCATATAGAGGCCAGAAATATTTCAATGATCCCCTCAATGGAGATCGCTATAAATTCAACAGCTTTCTATTATTCAAAAATCCAATACGCGCTTGCTGAGTTAGGCCGAGCGCCGCAGAGGCAGATGAGTTTTTTTGATATTCTTGATGTCTATACAAAACAATTCGAGCAGCAAGCCGAAATAGCTTTAATAGCTACTGGAACTTTGCGAAATGCATAACAAGTCGCTCAATTCGCTCGCTGGATGCGCAAAAGTTTCGATTTTACTCGCTGGCTAGCTTGTTGCAGGAAGATAGGTACACCAAAGTCTCTTGTCATTGACGTTTCTGCCAGGTTGCCAATAGACCTCTCCATCCAGTTCGTTAGGCACTTTGTAGGCGATTTTTGTTTTGAGTTTTATAAGGGGGTTAAGCGATTGAAGGCCGATACCGTAGCTTTCGTGTGTGATGCGCTCGGTGGTGTCATACTTGTACTCTTGCCCATCCTTGGTAATGATTAGACTACCTTCCAGCGGTAAGCGACCTTCCTTATCGTTGTTTTTAAATGTAGCATTGACCACTAGGTAGCGAAAGTCAGGATCTTCCTTCCTATCAGCAAATTTGTTGCCGGTGATGATGGCTCTGCTCACAGTGCAGTCATTGACTGTTACGTCGAAGAAGCCAACTTGACCATGCATGCTGGCTTGTCTATCGTTTAGGTATTTCAGGTAATTTGTGGCATATGTATTTTGGGCATTGGTAGTAGTGTCGCCAATGCTCCTGACACGACAGTAAGAAACTTCCAATGAATCCTTAGTCCATTTGTGATTCAGGATCTGCGACTTGTAGGCCGCGTCCGTCATGTCACTGTCATGGCGAATAAGGCTCGCAATTCCATGTTGCCTGGCCATTTCCCTAATTGTCAGGACGTCGACATTGAAGTCCTTTCCTTTCGCTTTGGTATAATAGTCTCCCAAGACGGAATCATTACCTGTCGCAAACCTCAAAATCTCTAAGGTCATCAAGTTTTTTTGAATGGAGAAGAGGAACTCAGAATCCTCCTCGCTCAAGCCTGCTCCAGAAAGCTCGACACTTACACAGTCAGGCAAGTACTTCTTTTCGGCTTTTTCATTTGCTGCACTGACTATAGTCGGAATGACCATGGTGATTGATAACGCTAGGTACAGCTTGAGGTTGGACATTCAATTTCCCTTTGATAAGAATAACCTGAACAAAAATAGCCCCTAGTTCTAGGATCGCAGGCGTCCAATTACACAAAAAAGGATGGGCCGAGAGGCGTGCTTTTGAAGCGTTGAAAGCCAGGGTCATGAGGCCACGCTAGCCCAGTCAGTGGCTAGTAGAATACTCGTTTTTCAGCACCGTAGGCTCGGCGTTTATCAGTGTAAGTGCTTTTTGCATCAGCACGATGCCATTAAAGACAACCTAAGCGCCCCGCTTGATCCGGTAAACCGTTGCAACCCCTACATCAGCAAGCTTGGCTATGTCGTCTGCTGACATTGAGGGATGTTTGTTAATTAACGACTGTACCTTTGCCCATTTTTCGACATTCTTGCCCTTGCCCTTTGGTGCCCAGCTTGGGTCTGCAATGCGTTTGTTTGCCAAACCCTGTTTGATACGCTCCACCCGTTTTTCTTGGTCCAACCGAGCCATTGTCGCCATGAGGTCCAACAGCATGCTGTTGATCACTTCCATTATTTGTCCTGTGATTCCTTTGTCTTCAACCATCATGTGACTTGTTGGCAGGTCAGCAATGACAAGTCGTAGCCCCTTCGCCTTGATTGTTGCTTTCAGCGTTTCCCAATCTGGTTGTGATAAACGGCTCAGACGGTCAACGCTTTCACATACGATGCATTCACCAGACTGAGCCGCATTCAACAGACGAATCAGTTCAGGACGGTGCAATTTTGTACCACTGATATTTTCCGCATAGATGTTGGCAACAATAAGGCCTTTGTCTTTTGCGAATGATTCCAGGCTCGTTTTCGCACGGAGTGCATCTTGATCTCTGGTGCTGGCACGAAGGTAAAGATGAGCTTTCATCCGATTATTATCCTTTATAGTTTATTTCGATAGATCTATGATAAACCAATCATATGGCTATCTACAAATGTCTTTTGATAGAACGTACGCGCATCCTATCGGGCTACCAATAAAGTAGAGTCAATTGATAGTCCAAACGCCCATGCGATGGAAAACGGTGAGGAAATGGTTCGAGAGTCGATATTCCATTTTGGCTCTTTGGCTCTTTGGCACGTGGGCAGTCAACCTCAGTGCATCAAAGATTGGCTGCATCCATCAATAATGTCACAAAGCTAAATCTTGAGGCGTGGCGTAACGAGTTTGTTCTTTGGGAGTGTAAATTTTTAAATTAGTAAATTTTTTTTGGAAAAATTTTAAAGGCTCGATTTTTTTTGATGTGAATTGTCCCTCCCGTTGGGTCCCATACCCCTTTAACCTCTCTGTGGTAAGGGAGTAGTACCCTGCCGGCCTTTGTAGGTGGTTTTGTTTTCGATAGCTTTTAAAATATACCGCCCAGTTGGTAGGATGGTGAAGGCTGGATATTATTCGTAACGGTGCAGTATAAGTTTAGTAAGAATAGTTGGCTTGAGAAATAATCGTGCAATTAAATGTTCTGTCTGCTCTATGTGGCTTAATGCCCAATGAATGCCTAGGTTACATGTTGGTTATTGGCGTTTTTAGGTCGTAAATAGGGCGTCGTTCCGTTTGATATTATTTGAATAATTAGTCGTAAATGATTCTTTAATATTCTTTTTATCTTTTTTCACTGGGTGTTGGTGCTGCGGGTTTTTCAGTCTATTGGATGATTATTCAATAGGGCGGAAGGAAACTTGTCGAAAGGTCAAATTTAAGTTTGCTGTTGATTTTTCTGGTAGTGGTTTAAGTTAAAGCTTTCTGGTGCTTCTGTAGCCCTCCAGTACGTCGCGTGGAAGGTTGTAATGAAGTTTTCGAGACCCAAAGGGTTATGCTGCGAACAGGCTTAAATCGAACGCTACGGGGTTTGCCGAGTGGTACTTTGTATGCAACATACGTAAGTCAGGTTTGCCATTGCGACGCCAATCTTTCAACATTGATGTAAGCAGGCGGCTTCCACTCCAAAGCTGATGTCTATCGGGCTTTGACTTGGTTTTGGCAAGATACGTCATCCACTCGAAGTAACTGTCGAGGTCTTCCGTTGAAGTCAGGCTGTGACCGTAGCTATCATGTTTTGGGCAAATAATTGAATAGTCATTCAGTTTTCCATTTTTTTGAGTTTTGCGTGTAAATATTGAAGGCTGGATTTTCTATCCAGCTTGTCATTTAAAATGATGGCGTGGTGATGATGAACGCCTGTGTCGTCATTTTCGATAATCGTCATTCTTTGCGGAGAGTATTTCGATTTGCTCTTATAGAAATTGTTGATGTGGGCGCTATATTCTGAGCTAGTCATTTGATCGGTGAAGCGTGTTCTCACATGATAGCCGCGCGGGTACTTTAAAGTTTCCGTCACTCCGTATATTAGGACGAACAGCGCTTCCAGGATGTTTTCAAGTGTTGGGCGTGTTAGATTGCAATTGATTGATGTACCCATGTATTGGTCTTGGGTGTAATGTGCTTTAGATAAATTCTTCATGTTGGTTTTGATGTCTATATGATGTTGTTCCCTTCGTTCGTGCGCAAATAATCGGACATTCGGCAGGGTAGAGATAGAACAGAGAATTAAATATCCGGCCTATGAATGGGTATCAAGGCCATGATGGATAACGGTTTCAACGGGGTCGCGGGGTTTGTAAGTCGATCGATCGCAGAAGGTGGCAAATCAGTCATCAATTGCTGCTAAGAATTCCAATATTTCCGAATCTGCTGGTGATGTTTCAATTTCTTTAAAGGCGGTGGTTCCCTCTCTTTGTGCTTGTAGCATTTCTTTGAAAGTCCTGAGCCGTTCTTGGGTAAAAGTACCTTCTCTGTTTGCTATATTGTAAATGTTGCCGTTTGCGCGAAGACGGTACGCTTGAATTTTTCTACAGTAATTCATGTAAACGGATTTGCTCAGTTCGTTACCGGTGGTGTTGGCTAATATGCTGCGATTGGCAAAGCATTTAATTTGATATTTTACAGATTGAAGCAATGCGTTTAGACGCATAGGGTCATCTTCGATCAATTCGTATTGGTAGTCCCATGCCTCTTCATAACTTGTTGTGTTGGCTACGTCGTCTTCGACTAAGTAACGCTTTTCATCTTCCAGCTTTTTTCTTTCGGAAATAAGTAGTTTTATCTGGCTATCTATCTCCGGCATGGTTCCATATTGCTGTAAAGAAGTTATCAGGTTGTTCAGTTTTTTTCCGATGTCATTTAATTTGCAATCGATAATTATGCTTTTTTTCTTAGCCTTTGAAAGTTCAATGTTTTGCAAAGCAGTCTCCATCGCGAGTGTTGCAGTATCGTGGCAGATACGGAGCAATACAGGCACGGGAAAAGATGTTCCGTTTTCACACCTGTCAATACCATGTATGGCTCGTGCCGAACAGTGCATGCTATTTGGACTCGACTTGTTAACCTTCACTTGGAAAGACGAGCCACAATTTCCGCACTTCACAAGCCCGGACAGGAAGTGTTTTGTTGGTGCTGACGCTGGTATGTAGGCATCTTCAAAGCGCTTTTGGACTTGATAGAATAATTCTGGACTGACTATTGGCGGGTAGGTCAAAATTTCACGCCAAAATCCAATTGCAGCTTTGTTTGTTAGCCATTTCCTAACGCTTGCTGGATGGCGTTTTTCAAATGTCGGATGACTTGTTTTTAATTTTTTTAGAATTCTACGTTCGCCGAGGCCAGATAACGCATCTTCAAAGGCGGTTTTCATTGCAGCTGCAATGTCCTCCTTTAGTGTTCCGTCTGTATTCAACCAGATTGGTGTTCTTCTTTTTGGTATTACTCCTTCTCTTGCATTTTGTTCGCGAATTGTATAGCTGTGTTTAATTCGTTTGCCAAGATCAACGCTGTATGTGAAAGCCTGCTCTATCTTGCCTAGCAATTGCCAAATCTGATCTGATTTAATAACTGGACCATACATTGTATTATCTTGCAATGTTATAATCCGTACGCCGGCTTCTAGAATTTGATTTATTAATGAAAACATCTTTGTTGCGGTCAGGCGTCCAATCCGATCAATGGCTTCAACTAGAATAATATCGCCGTCGCCAATTTCTTTAACCTCAATGGCTTCGAGCAGCTTTCCGAGCCCGTGCTTCAAATGATCGCCTTTTGATGCGGATCGTCCTAAATCTTCAAAGGTTTTTGGATAAACTTTGTATTCCGGGTTTTCACCAAGCCATTTGGCTATCATGGCTTGCTGCCGTTCTAGGCTGCTACCTGAACCTTGTTTGATACTGGAGAAACGCGCGTAGCCGATTGCATAGGGCATTGTTTTTGACCTTGGGTGTTATAAAAGTATGATGCAAACACACATTCTGGAGGCGCGATTGGATGCGCCCCTATCGGCTGTTCTGTGTTTTGCGATGACTAATTTATACCACTAGAAATCGAGTTTCTAAACACAATACAAGTTTTTTACGGGTTATTTTTCATGTTGTAATTGATGTAATTAGATTCGTAGTGATATTGCAGATTATAGTGACGAGTCGGTGGTGGGCACCAACGGCATCGGCACAACCCTGGCGGCGGCGCAGCCGCTAATCATCCACAGTGAAGAGCACTTCCTGGCGTCCAATTTCCGCCTGAGCTGCTCGGTAGCGCCGATCTTCGACGCCCAGGGCCTGCTGCGCGGATGCCTGAACGCGACCTGCATGAACAGCGACGGCCCTCGTGAAAGCCAGTACCTCACGCTGCAACTGGTGATCATGTACGCACGCCTGATCGAAAACGCGCACTTTCGTCAGAGCTACCGCGATCGGCTGACCCTGTCCCTTAAACCCATCGATGAAATAGCCGACCTGGCCAACGAGCAGCTGCTCGCCCTCGACGAAAGCGGACGCGTCATCGGCGCCAACCGTGCCGCTTTTGTCGCCCTTGAACTGGCCGACGGGCCGCCGTTGCTGGGCATGCCCATCGACAGCCTGCTCCCGACCACCATGAGTTTTGCATCCGAACGACGTTATACAGCCCTCTCAGGCGCTTCACAGCACCTTCGATATCAGTTTCTTTCACTCCGCCGTATCCCAGCACCAACAGGTTATCGTCGAGCCTGTCTGGATCGATGTGATAGGCACCCCGCAGCGTCAAACCATGGGCAGGGGCTAACTGAATCATCTTTCGGACTGTACCAGCGGCGCCGATGGTGACTGCCAGGTGGATGCCAGCCTGCCCCGAAGAAAACTGCACATCATCACCAAAGTAATGTTTCAGGTTTTGCTGCAACAGACTCCTGCGCGCCGCGTAGACAGTCCGCATTTTTCGGATATGACTGGCGAAATGGCCTTCTTGCGTGAAATGCAGTTAAGCATTAGTCATCCATGGCTCGCGCCATTCCCTATAGAATCCTCAAGCCCATCAAAACAAGGACCTTCAGCGATTCACTCTGCCAGCGACCTCTATCCTGATCTACCCTTAGCTGACGAATCAATGAGAGTAAATGTGGGAGTAAACCTATCAGGAGGTTGATTATGGCCAAGCTCACTGCCAAGGAATTGGAAGCACTGACCGAGCAGGATGTCGGAATCATCATACGCGACGAAGGCAGCCTCGCGGGCAGGGTCTCACTCCGCAAAAAAGGTATCGCCATCCCCTTTTACTTCCAGTTTCGCTGGGGAGGGATTTACACCCGCTTCTCGTGCGGTACCTGGCCAAGCAAGTCGTTAACCGAAATCCGCAAGGAGCGCAGCGAAGCACGAGACCTTGTAGCCAAAGGGATCAATCCTAATGAGAACAAGCGCGCAGAAAAGGTCAGACTAAAAGCGGAGCTGGCTGCATAACTCGCAGAAGCCGATCAGCAAAAATCTATGGAGCTAACGCTGCTAGACCCTATCGGGAGAATGGTTTCGCGATGGCGTGGCACGAAAGGATGGTAATGCCGAGCTACGGAGAAAATTCGCGAAAGATCTTTACCCCGCCGTTGGCTCAAAAGTCATCAGTACAGTCAGTGAGCATGACCTGCGAGCCCTGGTGCGTTCCGTCATGGCTCGCGGCGCTACTCGTCAGGCCATCAGTCTTTTTTCGGATATCGTTCAGATGTTTGGATGGGCCCAGAAACGCCAGCCATGACGAGCACTGCTGGTCGACGGAAATCCAGCAGACTTGGTCGAAATCGATAAGCTTGTACCCAGTGACTACCAGGAGGAACGTACCCGGATCCTCTCCTCCACCGAACTTCAAGAATTACACCAACGCTTTCAGAAAATGACCGCCGACTATGCAGCACTACCTGACGGCGAGAAGTACGATGGAATTCGCCCCCTGAAACTAGAGACTCAACTTGAGCTTTGGATCTGTTTGGGAACGTTATGCCGGATCGGTGAACTGCTTCAGGCCGAATGGAAGAATGTCGATCTGGATAACCATACTTGGTTCATCCCGAGCGGGAACGTCAAAGGCAGCCGGCGCAAGAAACAAGACCATCATGTTTTCCTCTCACCCTTTGCCCTGCACTTCTTTCAGGATCTGAAAACTCTGACTGGACATAGCCAAGGGTGCTTTCCGAACAAGCAGAATGATGGGCATGTTGACGTGAAAGTGGTGAGCAAGCAGGTGGGTGACCGCCAGGCCCGATTCAAAAACCGTAAGGCTCTCTCCAGACGGCGTCATGACGACACCTTGGTCCTTGCCGACGGCCAGAGCGGTGACTGAACGCCGCATGACCTACGCCGCACGGGCGCGACCATGATGCAAGCTTTCGGCGTCAGCCTAGACATCATCGATCGGTGTCAAAACCATGTGCTGGCCGGCTCTCGGGCGAGACGCCACTACCTGCATCATGACTATGCCGAAGAGAAGAAACGCGCTTGGAATCTGCTGGGTGATAGGCTCAGTGCCGTGCTGTCCTCGACCTACGAGTATCCGCCAACCGAGTCGACGCTGTCTTTTTCCTGCGTTCGCGACTACAGAGACGTGGCCTCCCTCATAGAGCTGTTGCGCTTTCCGGAATTTAACATCCGTGACAACAAGTAAGGTCCGACTCCAGGTTCCCGACCGTGACACTCTTCGATATGCCTTTTATGGAGAGCATGGATCGCACGCAGTCGGTGTCGTAGCCATTCATCAGGCTCTCGCCAGATTTTCGGTGTTTGTGACAACCCAAAGCAGTTTTCCAGCCCAAAAGATAGGGGCGTAGATTCTCGACAACTTGTCGCAGACTGCGACCGACTGAGCTTCGGTGGTCATTAGAAAATAAAACAAAGTCATTAGTTTTTATAATTGAACCCGAGGCCTGCGAGCCAAATGAAGCTATGAATCGATTCTTAGCAGGATAAATTTCACGATTCTGAGCCATCGCTGTGAAGAAGACTGTCGAGCTGCGCATAAACTGATATCGCGTGCACGACTTCACTCCTGCCTACGCTAGACAGGAACTGAGGATGGGGCGTTTGGCATTGATATCCTTCAACACGCCTGCATGGGTATGATTCATCCCTAACCAGCAGGAATTGACTCATGGGAAAGAAAAACATCGCCTCTGTCGAACCCAATGAAAATGGCACCAAGGAGCGGATACTGAAAATCGCTGCAGAGTTGTTTTCCACGCGAGGGTTTCACGCGACCGGTATGGCCGAGTTGGAAAAGGCCACGGGCCTTGGTCGGGGAGCGCTGTATTACCACATTGGAAGCAAGGAAGAGTTGCTATTCGAGATCACCAGCCGCTATCTACGGGTGTTGATCGCTGAAGGCAGCCCTCTGTGCGAAAGCGATCTACCTGCGGAGGACAAATTTCGCCAGTTCTCCACCATCGTCATGAGGACGATCGTCACCCATCTAGCCGAGATGACTGTCTGTTTCCGTGAAGTATATTCCGTCATTGGCTCACGCCAGACCGAATTACTCGACCTGCACCGCCAATATGAGAGGCTCTGGTCACAGATCCTCAAGACAGGCGTCAGTGAGGGTACTTTCCGTACATCTGACTCTTTGGCCGTCAAGGCTATCCTTGGCATTCACCACTACAGTTATCTGTGGATCAAACCGGGAGGCCCGCGCTCCTCCGACTCCATTGCAATGTTTTTCTGCGACACCATTCTGCCAGGACTCAAGGCTACGCAACCCCAGGCTTGACGACCATCAGCGGCGCATCACATGCGCCGTCTCCGCTCTTATCCCCTTACACCCATATCTACATCGACGCTCTGTAGGCGTTCGTAGCCACTAGACCATCCACCTTTTCCGATCTACGCTTAAAAAACAGACTGACCGATCGGTCTACTGATCAGTTACCTGCTCTGGTTAAGCTCCCGAGGAAAAACAATGATAAAAATACCCATAGTCCATGCGAAGCAAGGCATGTCTGAAACGCCGATAGCCCGCAGAGATTTTCTGATTAAAAGCGGAGCATTAGTTGGCACTGCGGCACTTCTTCTGGCTGACAGTAAACTCGCCACGGCAGAGACCACCAGCACGGCAAGCCTTGACCCGAACCTGCCCCTTGAAGTCCCGCAATGGACTCTCAGCCTTGGCGCCCCGACGGCAAGCCCTTACGGAAAACCCTCAAAATTCGAAACCAAAGCTATCAGAAATTTATATCCCGGTCTGAAGGACACGATGTCTGCCTACAGCACCTCACCGCTTCAAGAACTGGATGGCATCATTACTCCCAACGGTTTGTTTTATGAGCGCCACCACGCGGGGGTACCGGAGATCAATCCTGAGGAACATCGGCTGATGATCCACGGCCTCACTGAAACAGCGCTGATATTTACTATGGACGAAATTCGCCAGTTCCCCGCTGTGTTGCGGGTGCACTTCATGGAGTGCTCGGGAAATCCGTCGCTCCTTCCTCCGTGGGGTAAAACCGCAGCCGAAGTCAGTGGTTTGGTGAGTTGTGCGGAGTGGACAGGAGTTTCCCTGAAAACAATGTTGGATGAAGCCGGTCTGAAGCCAGAAGCCGAATGGATCATCGCCGAAGGTGCTGATGGCGCCGCTATGACGCGAAGTATTCCCATCGAGAAGTGCCTGGATGATGTGATGGTCGTTTACAGCCAGAATGGCGAGCGTCTGAGACCGGAACAGGGATACCCGCTGCGCCTGTTTGTTCCAGGCTACGAAGGCAATACTCACATCAAATGGCTGCGACGATTACACGTCACCGACACACCTGCCTACAGCCGGGAGGAAACCGCTAAATACACTGACTTGATGGCCAACGGCAAAGCCCGGAAATTCTCCTTTGTCATGGAATGCAAATCGCTGGTTACCTACCCCTCCGGCACCCAGAAACTGACACGTAAGGGGCTGCATGAAATGCGTGGCATTGCATGGAGTGGCCACGGCAAAATCACACGTGTCGACGTCTCCGTAGACGGTGGCAATAACTGGACCCAAGCCAGACTGCAGGAGCCCGTTCTGACTAAGGCACTTACTGCCTTCAGAGCCGCTTTCGAATGGAACGGCCAGGAACTGATGATCATGAGCCGTGCCATTGACGAGACCGGATACGTGCAGCCGATGCTGGAGCAATTGATCGGCGAGCGTGGCAAGGTGTCGTTCTATCACAATAACTCAGTGCAACCTTGGCGGGTGTCCAGCAATGGGGAGGTGACCAATGGAAGGGCCTAAAAGTGGATCGTTGCTCATCGGGTTGCTCTGCGCGTGCGCGTTCACCTTTGCCGCCGCACAACCCAAATATGGCTTGGGCACGCATGCTTCCGACACACAGATCGCTGGTTGGAACATCGATGTGGCCCCCGACGGGAAGGCATTGCCACCGGGGAGCGCCACGGTCGCCGACGGCGAAAAAGTTTACATGAACAGTTGTGTCGCCTGTCATGGATTGAAACTCGAAGGCGGCGTCGGCCCAGCATTAGTGGGAGGCGACCGGTCGCTGACCACTGAGAAGCCGGTCAAAACAATCGGCAGCTATTGGCCCTACGCAACGACTCTTTTTGACTACATCCGTAGAGCAATGCCCTTTCAAGCTCCACAGTCATTGAGTAATGAACAGGTATACGCAGTCACCGGCTACATCCTGCACATGAACAAACTGATTGAAGCCAATACGACCGTCAATGCATCGACATTAGCAGCGGTAAAAATGCCGAATCGAGATGGTTTTTTTGTCGATGATAGACCCGACAGCAAAGCGGTTGCCTGCATGACTAACTGCTTGAAAGTTCTCTGATAGAACCCTGCCTGACCGGGCAGTATTGCTAATCGATGGCGGTGCGATTCGCTCAAGTCAGTCGGCCCGACGCTGCGCATCGCTCTTCGAGCAAACGCACGAACATGGTCCGGCTTTGCGACACCGTCCCCCGGCGCCACACCAGCCAGGTTCGCAAATAGCGAAAGGATTCCGACAACGGCCACACACTCACCGTGGTGCAGCCCGGCATGCTTTCGAGCATGCTGCGCGGCATCAGCGCCAGGCCAGCACCGGAGCTTACACAGGCCAGCATGCCGTGATAGGACTCCATTTCAAAAATCTTGCCGGGCACCGCAGCATCCTTGGCAAACCAACTTTCAAAGTGATGGCGGTAAGAGCAATTGGAGCGAAAGGCGTAGATGTTTTCGCCGTTCACGTCCTGCGCGCGGTGGATCGGCGAATGGTTGAGTGGCGCGATAAGCACCATCTCCTCCTCGAATGCTGCCACGCCCTCCAGTGCCGCGTGCAGCACCGGCCCGTCGACAAACGCAGCGGCCAATCGACCCGATAGCACGCCGCCGATCATGGTCCCAGAAGGACCGGTGGACAGGGCCAGTTCGACCTTGGCGTGCTTCTGGTTATAGGCGGCCAACAATTCAGGGATTCGCACCGCCGCCGTGCTCTCCAGCGACCCCAGGGGAAACGATCCTTGCGGCTCTTCCCCGGCAACCGTCGCGCGTGCCTCCTGGACCAGATCGAGAATGCGCCGGGCATAGTCGAGAAAACTCCAACCGGCCGGCGACAGCCGCAGGCGGCTTTTCTCGCGGATAAACAGGTCCACGCCCAGTTCCAGTTCCAGTTCCAGTTCCAGTTGTTTGATCCGCGTTGTCAGGTTCGACGGCACACGATGGATGTGCTGGGCGGCGACGCTGATGCTGCCGTGCTCGGCAACCGCTTTGAAAATTTCGAGCGCGTGTCACTTTCGGCGGTGTGAAAAAGAGCGGATTCGGTCGTGAGCTTTCGCACTTCGGGGTACGCGAATTCTGCAACGCGCAAACGGTGTGGTTGGATCGGCATTAAGTGCATGGACGAAGTCTGGAAACTATGCTCCAGCGAACGTTGTAACGCCGTCAAGGCTGCAAAAAAACTGCCGCTTTATAGGCGGCAGAGTCTTGGCAGTGCCTGTCGCCTGCGATCAGACACGAAAGCTGCCCACCAACGGCTTCAAGTGAACCATTGGCAGCTGCAGATCAGTGGCGCGCTGAAACAAGAAAAAAGGCACGCAGAATCAAGACATTCACTTCACTAGATACGATGATGAACATTTTAGAATGCATCAGCAGCGATTTGTAGCTGGCAACCACGGAGAAATTCCCGCGAGGCGGGTTCCTTGACGTTTGACAATAGGAGGTCAATAACCATCATGAAAGACGCCACCATTGCACTGCACCACGGATTCAAATCGGACCCGACCACCAAGGCCGTCGCCGTGCCGATTTACCAGAACGTCGCCTTTGAATTCGATAACGCCCAACACGGCGCTGACCTGTTCAACCTGGACGTGCCAGGCAATATCTACACGCGGATCATGAACCCCACCAACGATGTGCTGGAGCAACGCATGGCCGCCCTCGAAGGCGGTGTCGCAGCCCTGGCCGTCTCGGCCGGCAGCGCGGCGATCCACTATGCGATCCAGACCCTCACGCGTGCTGGTGACAACATCGTCACCACGCCACAACTCTATGGCGGCACCTACACCCTGTTCGCCCACCTGCTGCCGAGCTTTGGTGTGGATGTGCGTTTTGCCCGGGACGACTCCGCCGAGGCCATCGCCGAACTGATCGACGACGACACCAAGCTGGTGTACTGCGAAAGCATCGGCAACCCGGCGGGCAATATCATCGACATCGAAGCCCTGGCCAAGGTCGCCCATGCCCGTGGCGTGCCGCTGATAGTCGACAACACCGTAGCCACGCCGATCCTGTGCAAGCCGATCCAGTTCGGCGCCGATATTGTCGTGCACTCAGTGACCAAATATGTCGGCGGCCACGGCAACTCCCTGGGCGGTGTGATCGTCGACGGCGGCACATTCCCCTGGACCCAATACCCGGAAAAATTTCCCGGCCTCAACCAGCCCGAGCCGGCGTATCACGGCGTGGTCTATACCGAGAAGTTCGGCCCCGCCGCCTTCATCGCGCGCGCCCGCACTGTGCCACTGCGCAACACCGGCGCGGCGCTGGCGCCGATGAACGCGTTCCTGCTGCTGCAAGGTTTGGAAACCCTGGCCCTGCGCATGGAGCGCCACACTGAAAACGCCATGAAGGTTGCGCAATTCCTGCAAGGCCATGCTGAAGTGGAATGGGTCAGCTACGCCGGGCTCCCGGATCATCCGCACCACGCATTGGCGCAGAAATACATGCAAGGCAAACCATCGGCGATCCTGTCGTTTGGCTTGAAGGGTGGCTATGAGGCAGGCGTGCGCTTCTATGACGCCCTGCAGATTTTCAAACGCCTGGTAAACATCGGCGATGCCAAGTCCCTGGCCTGCCATCCAGCCTCTACCACCCACCGGCAGATGAATGAGCAGGAGCAAGCCAAGGCCGGTGTGAAGCCGGAGATGATTCGCCTGTCGGTGGGTATCGAAGCCATCGAAGACTTGATCGTCGATTTGACGCAGGCGTTGAGCTCAACCCCGACTCTGTGACCAGGCCGTAGGCGCAGAGGTGCTCGAGTAACGGTGTAGGCATTCGCCATCATGGCTGTCCTTGGCCATGGCAAGAATGCCTGTTGTAACGAGGTGCTGGACGGGCCGATCCACAGGTCCTTGATCACTGGATCAAATCCTGTCCTTGCGGCTATCAGCGTTTTTGTTTGCTGCCCAGGACCAACGCCACACCGCCGAGGACCGCCACAGACGCCACGACCAGCCGCAGGGAAAGGCTTTCACCGAGAAAGATAATGCCCGCCAGCGCCGCCAGGATGGGCACACTCAATTGTACGGTGGCCGCCTGGAACGATGCCATGTGGCGAACTGCGCTGTACCAGACCGCGTACCCGACGCCCGAGGCCAGCGCTCCGGAAAACACCGCATAGAGTAGCCCCAGCGGATCCCAGCGCAGCCCTGCTAAAAACCCCAGGCTTGCAATAAGCACCAGCGGAATCGAGCGAATGAAGTTGCCTGCTGTGGTCGCCAGAGGGTCCGATACGCCTTTGCCTAGCAACGAGTACCCACCCCATGCGAGCCCCGATACCAGCATTATGAGCGCACTGTATGGATCTGGAGCCGTGGCGCCGGGGAGCAGTAAACTGATCAGGCCACCAAGCGCTGACAACAGTCCGATTATCGCGGGTAGTCGCATCCGCTCGCCCTTGCAAACGCCATATAGAACCATGGTCAGTTGCACAGCACCGAACAGCAGCAATGCCCCTGTTCCCGTTTCCAGGTGAAGGTAAGCAAAGGAAAAAGCGAACACATAAATGAACAGCGCTGCGGCGCCCAACCAGCTTCCCTTGACCGGCGTTGATGGCCGTTTGAGGGCGCAAATCAGCCACAACACCAAAGCGCCACTCACCAGTCGGACAACGCTGAAGCTCGCTGCATCAATGCCGGTGTGTTTCAGCGCCAGGCGACACAGCAACGAGTTGGCGGCGAATGCGACCATGGCAAAACAGGTCAGCCCTATCAGCCTCGCGGACACGGGTGATATAGCGGTCTGCGTGAGGTGATTGTTCATTATTCTTGCTGGCTCCAATGCCCGTGTGGCTTTCAGATGTTGCCGACGACGATGCATGACCGTGCACGGTTTGAGTTCCTCGCAAATTTATAACGGCTCTGTACCGATCGGTCAATAAAAAATGATTCCAGGGCTGTGCGGGATGCCGATAAAGGGTTTGAATGACGTGTGCCAGAATGTTCTATCACTGCCGATGAAAACTGCTGGCTTCGTAGCTGATGTCTGCGATAGCGGCTAACAAATTAGCGTTGGGGTGTCTGTCATACACCGCAGTAAAGGGCATCTCATAACATTCGGGGTCTGTTTTCAAAATCTTGAGTTCGCCGCTCTTGATGTAACTGGCACAGGATGAGATTGGCAGCAAGCTGATGCCCAGCCCGCCACGGGCGAGCGAAATGATTGCACCTAGAGAATTACAAGTTGCCGCTCGCTGCTTACGGCCTATGGGCAGGTTCAAAAGATCATCGATCAAGTTGTTAGTGTAGGACTCCGTGCCCTGATACAAAATCGGCCACTTGCGTAGTTCCTCCGCAGGCATTATTTCGTTGCAGGGGATAAGAGAGTTACTGGCCATCCAGGCAAACGAAACCGTTCCAAGTTCACGTGCAATCAGGCCAGGCTCTGGAGAGAGACCTGCCACAACGGCCAGGTCCAGGTTACCACTCCGGATGCCCTCTGAAAGAAAGGGGTTCAATCCAACCTCATATTCAACTTGAAGGCCAGAATAACGGGCTCTGATAAGGGCCGCAAACTTGGGCAACCATGTCATGGCGACCAGTTCTGCAACTCCAATTCGAATAATGCCGGTGAGTGAGCTCTTCGAGCCCACTGTGTGTTTTATTTGCTCGGACAACGTCTCCATCTGTTGAGCATAGACAACAAGCTCTCTCCCTTTGAACGTCAGTTGCACATGACGTTGCGATCGATCAAATAGTTCGACGCCCAGGTCTTGTTCGAGCTCAATGATGCGAGCCGAAATCGTAGACTGTGTGACACACAGGCGATCTGCCGCCGCGGAAAAACTTCCAAGTTCGGCGATTACCAAAAATGTCTCGAGTTGGCGGAAATTCATATTTTTATTCTCTTCAATGATTAATCTGCACTTGAAGTGTTTAACACTAAGTGCTGGCGACCGCTTTTTGGCCACCCTGTAATCGATCTCGAATGTGGCAATTCGTCGGGATCATCACACGCCATCATGCCGGTCCAGTCAAGCAGGACACACCTCGTGTGCAACCCTCACCGGAGCGCTGCGAAGGAAACGTTTCCGGGCAGGAGAATATCATCCGATTGGGGACGTGGGGCCCCGAGCTCTGACTGCCAGCGTACGTGAGATGCGCTCCGCAGCCCCGCGTTGCCTCACCGTCACATCTCCCTATCGAAATTATCGATTCACCCCGACAAAGTTTTTTCGTTTGAATTTCAATCGCACTTGGCAAATTATCAGCCTGGAAATGTCGGGGAGGAGATAGGCGTGACAAGCGACTGAAAGAGATTTGCAAATCCCATTCATGGACATCAACCAGCCCGAAATGATGACTTGATATGCCTGAAGTCTGCGCCCGCAGTCTCAAGTCATGACGTAGCGCAGCAGCGCATGTTGTATCGAAGCACATGAACAATCCGACACGTCGGAGCTGCATAACGACTGGACCTCCAACCTTCTGGACAGGACGTGTCACTTCACTGCCGAACAATGCTCCAATAATAATAGGTGATAGATGTGTTGAGCACTACGAGCGAACTTTCGACAGACAAACTTGATACCCGTACTTGGGGCTGCCCGCCTTCACCTCGGTACGCCTCACTTGTTGAAAAGATCAGACCTGTTTTGGCCGACATCAAGAAGGGTGCGGCCGAGCGAGATTCCAATCGAATTTTACCTGGCCCACAAATCAATGAACTCAAAGCGCTAGGTTTCGGCGCTATCCGAGTACCTGTCGACTACGGCGGCTCTGCGGTCACCCTCCCGGAATTCTTCGCGATGATTATCGAACTGGGTGAAGCTGACTCGAATATCGCACAAGCATTGCGCGGCCACTTTGCCTTCGTGGAAGACTTGATGAGTTTCGGGGCAACGCCCTTCGCGGATCGCTGGTTGACCATTGCTGGACGTAATGAAACAGCTTCTAACGCCATGGCGGAAATTGGTCCGGGGGCGATGCAGAAATCGTTGCTGACGAAACTGATTGAGCAAGACGGGATTTTTTTCGTCACGGGATCAAAATATTATTCAACGGGGGCGATGTACGCCGACTGGATTGAAGTCAACGCGGCCGACGCTACCGACGATGCAGTGCTGGCAATGATTAACAGGCATGCAGAGGGCGTGGAGATCATCGACGACTGGGATGGATTTGGACAAAAGCTCACTGCCAGTGGCACCGCACATTTCAGCAATGTGCTAGTGGCGGAGAGGGATCTGCGCAAGCACTCAACACGGTTTGGGCATTCGCTTCCGTACTTTCAACTGTACCACCTCGCTACATTGGCGGGCATTGCGCGTGGCATTGCCAATGATACTGCTGAGTTTGTGGCGAAAAGAACCCGCGTGTACTCACATGGCGCCGCAAGTAAATCCTCCCACGACCCGCAGCTTTTGCAAGTAGTCGGTGCGGTACGAGGGATGGCTTACTCTGCGGGAGCGCTCGTGATGCGCCTTGCGGACAGTATGGAGAATGTCGTCAATATACTGAGAGACGGTGATAAAGACGCTTATGATCGAGCGTGTCCGCTGCTCGAAATCGAGACGTCTCAGATCCAATCAGTTGTTATCGATCTCGTTTTGAACACGGCCACTCAGGCATTCGATGCAATGAGTGCTTCCAGCACCAAACAGGGGCTGGGACTTGACCGCTATTGGAGAAATGCGCGCACCATCGCATCGCACAATCCACATATCTATAAACAGCGAATTGTTGGGGAGTTTGCCGTCAATGGTACGCTGCCGCCCGCTCGCTGGACGGTTGGAGCTGTATAAGAGATTGATCTCATCGCCTACAGCGTTCGTAAAGAACGCTGACTATCATGTTGCGCGCTTATAACAATAAGAACGCTCTTTCGATATAACAAATATAAAAATTCTACATCTTTACGAAAGTAAAGGGAGGATGAAAATGAGCGATACAGTAGCGAATGCTCGGCTGATTGACGCTGAGGAATCCCCCCTGTCTGACGGCTGCTCCCTGACGATGGCCCAGCGCAGACAATCACTGAAAACGGCGGCGGCAGGGAACGTCCTGGAGTGGTATGACTGGACGATCTACAGCACTCTATCTATTTACTTGGCGGCAAATTTCTTCGAAAAAACTGACCCCACCTCTGCCTTGCTGTCCACCTTGGCCATCTTTGCCGGCGGCTTCGTCGCAAGACCTTTGGGCGGTTGGTTTTTCGGACGTATTGCCGATCGTCGAGGAAGAAAATTTACCCTAGTCGTTACGATGACCTTGCTTGCATTAGCAAGCTTGGGTATCGCCCTTCTCCCCACCTATGAGACCGCTGGAGCATTTGCTTCCTTTGCCCTGCTCGTAATGCGGATCCTTCAAGGATTCGCTCATGGCGGTGAGTCAGGGGTTTCATACGTGTATGTGGCGGAAATTGCGCCGAGGGATAGGCGGGGGCTCTGGACAAGCTCGGTCTACGTGAGTGTCATACTGGGCATTATGATTGCCACGGCCGTTGCTGCGGGCCTGACGTCGATTTTTACAGCCGACGTGATGAATGAATGGGGCTGGAGAATAGGCTTCGGTGCAGGTTCTGTGCTCGGCCTGTATGTAATGTATCTACGTAAGAGTGCCCATGAAACGGAGGTCTTCAATGCGGTTGATGCCGGGAAGGTTCCGTCGGCAAGCGAAGCACCAGTCAAGCCCGTAAGCATCGGTCGCATCATCATGACAGTGATGGTGATTAACGCGGCGATGAACGTCTGGTATTACACGTGGGTCGCCTTTGCTCCAGCAATGGCTATTACACAGCATGGCATGGATCCAAACAGCGCATTTCTCTCGAGCCTTGGTGCACAAGCTTGCATGATTGCATTCCTTCCTGTTTTCGGATGGGTTTCGGACAAGCTTGGTCGGCGCATCAATTCAATGACATTCGCTGCGCTGGTCGTTCTATGCGGCCTTCCAATCCAGGCGCTTCTGTCAAGCGAGCCGTCGTCCCTATTCATTGCGCAAAGCCTGGGTCTGTTTATCTACGCTATCGGTGTAGGGCACTACCCGGCTTTGATGGCCGAATTGGTACCGGCACGAATGAGGGGCATGGGCGTCAGCGTAATGACATCGTTGGCCGCTGGTCTTTTCGGCGGAACAGCACCCTATCTTAATTCCTGGTTGCACTCGATTGGCGAAGCCTGGGTGTTTTCCGGTTACGTGATGGCCCTCAACGTCATTATGTTCGTGGTCGTATTTTTCATGCGAGAGACTAAGGGCATTGACCTCAGACACTAATGGTCAACGGGCGCGCCTCCACGGGGCGCCCTCCTCCCTGGCTACATACTGTAATGGCAGTGACCCGCTCATTGCAGTCAAACAAAACCCAACTTTATTAAAAAGAGGCTTGATAGCTATGAAATTGGATAGCGTCGCCAGTGCGATTAACGCAATCAGCCAAGGTGAGATGGTCATTATGGTCGATGACGAAGATCGGGAGAACGAAGGCGACCTTGTCGTCGCCTCCGACCTGGTCACTCCCGAGACTATCATGATGCGTCTGGGACGAGGGCTGATATGTGTGTCCATTCAGCCGGAACTGGCTACCCAATTGAATCTGCCGCTGATGGTGTCCGAGAACTCGGAAAGCTTTGCCACAGCATTCACCGTTTCAATTGACGGCGTAAAAGATGTGACGACGGGGATCTCGGCAAGCGACCGCTCGAATACGATCAGACAAATGCTGGTCACGTCTGCGAGGCCACAAGACTTTCGCAGACCCGGCCACGTCTTCCCGTTGATCGCTCATCCGCAAGGTGTCCTTGGTCGTAATGGACATACTGAAGCATCAGTTGAACTAGCAAGACTTGCAGGTTTGACGCCCAGCGGCGTTATTTGTGAAATCGCCAACGATGATGGAAGTATGTCCAGATTACCGGAACTTATGAACTTCGCGAAAAAGCACGCTCTGCGAATAGTGAGCATACGCGATCTCATCGAATACGTAAGTTACGATGCAATGCCCTATGCCGGCATGGCTAAAATGCGTGTAGCGGTCTAGGGCACTTTAAAAAGCGAATTTAACAACTTGATTCTTTGAATGTGCGTGATAAATCACTGACTGACCGGAAAGTGCCAGACCTCAAAAACAGTCAACACTGCGTTAGCATCTTTGGTTATTCTTGACGCCACCCGCAATTAGCCATTCGATAGGGGGATGGTGTCAATCATCTCCGCATGCACCCGCAAGTTGCAAACTTACAGACCTCCACCACTACCCAGCAGCACACGTTACAAATATCGCAATCCGCTCCAGACAAACGTGCTTGATAACAATAAAAATTTCACGCTGACAGTACTGACTGTTGGTAAAGAGGAAGCGCACTATGTGGTTCAAACTTATTACCCTGGGCATGGCCGGCGCCGGTGCCTGCCTGAGCAGTGCTGTTGTGGGCGCGGCAGAGTCGGCAAAAGGATTCATTGAAGAGAGTACAACTTCGGTGGGCCTGCGCAACTTTTACTGGAATGCCGACAACCGCAACGGCAGTTACCGCAGTCCCGAAGGCGAACAGCAAAGCTACCGGCAGGAGTGGGCGCAAGGCGTTCTGGCCAAGTTCAACTCAGGCTATACACAGGGATTGGTTGGGTTCGGACTGAACCTGCATTACATGGGCGCGCTGAAACTCGATGGCGGTAATGGCCGAGTCGGCGATGGCATCGGCAATGGCGGGATCGTTTCACGAGACAACCAGGGCGATCCGAAGAGTGGCTACTCCAAAGCCGGCGGCGCGCTTAAGATGCGTGTCGGCCACACAGAACTGGCCTACGGTGACCTGTTCCCTGATTCACCGGTACTCAAGTACGGTGACATTCGTCTCTTGCCACAAACCCTAAGGGGCTGGAATGCCACGGACCGCTCGTTCGATGGCCTGACCCTGAACGCCGGTCGTTTCGTCTCCAGCAGTGACCGGGCGCAACCCAATCATGGCGGGCATCTGGGTACCGCCTACAGCGGGCGCCAGGCTAACACTGAGTTTGTCAGTTACTACGGCGGCATCTACACCGGCATCAACAACGTAAAGATCAAACTCTTCGGTTCCGAACTGGATGATATCTGGAATCAGCAGTTCGCCTCGATTGACTACCGTCTGCCCTTGGACGTCGGCGGCGTGATCAATACCGGGGGCAACTACTACCGCACGCGCAATACCGGCGCGGCCTTGTTGGGTGATAATCGCAACGATGCCTGGAGCACCCGTGTGGGTTACGCCCTGGGAGGACACAAGTTCGAACTTGCTTACACGCAGATCGACGGCGACCAGCCGTTCGACTATGTCTGGAACAGTTTCGATATTGAACTGGACTCAGCCGCTCAGGGCAGTGATTTCAACAGTCCCAACGAGAAGATCTGGAGTGCCCGCTACGACCTGGATGCTGCAGTGCTTGGTGTGCCGGGCCTGAGCTTTACCGCGCGCTATCTTCGCGGCACCGATATCGACGGCAGGGATGCGTGCGGCGCGTACTCCCGCTATCAGGCCGTGCGCAATGGCTCGCAATGGGAGCGTGATCTGTGGGTCAAGTACGTCGTGCAGGCGGGCCCCGCCAAGAATCTATCGTTGCGCTTGATGCTCGCCTCAATGCGAACAGGTGGTGATTACGGCGCCATTGCCAATGACCTCGACCAGACCCGAATCATCCTTGAATACCCTCTGGATCTCGGCTTTCTGAAATAGGTCAACCAAGATCGCGAGCATCGATCCAGCGTTGCGAAGCAGTGCAAAAAAAATCAGCAAAGCCTTTCGCATCGAAAAAATCGAAGTCAAACCTGCAGAATTATTCGTTTGAATTGATGAGAGGCGCTAAGCACTATCTATACAGGCAAACAGGAGAAATCTCATGCAACTTGATAATAAAAAAACACCGGAAGTAGATCTGCGCAAATTCGCTGGCCAGTTTGCGGCGGGCGTATCCGTCATCTCAACCGCCGACGATGAGGGTCTGTGTGCGGGCATTACAATGACCGCTGTCATGTCACTCTCCCTGACACCGCCGCTGTTTTTGGTGAGCCTTGATAACAACTCAAAAACCTTGACTGCGATCCTGGATAACGGCCATTTTTGCATCAACTTTCTTAGCAAAGATCAGAGCACTGTTTCACAACTATTTTCATCAAAATCCGATGACAAGTTCGATAATGTAAGTTTCTATAAAGGCATCACCGGCAGCCCATGCCTTGAAGGCGCTTTGGCGCACGGTGAATGCGAGGTTCACGAATCTTACATCGGTGGTGATCACACGATCATAATTGGCCGAGTGATCAATACGGCGATCAATGGTGGTGAACCGCTTGTCTACCATAGCGGAAAGTATGCAACTCTCGAGCATCAGTAGTTTTCAGCCCTTAGCTCGACCTTTGGAATATACATAATGTCTAAAAAAATTCTATTCAATGCATTTGATATGAACACCCCTGTGCACCAGTCCCAGGGATTGTGGCGTCACCCAAGTGATCGTTCGTCCGAGTACAAAACGATCGCTTACTGGCAGGATCTGGCGAAGACGCTGGAAAACGGATGTTTTGACGGGCTTTTCCTGGCTGACGTGACCGGAGTCTATGACGTGTACGGCGGCAACTCCGACGCTGCGCTGCGCAATGCCGTTCAAATACCGAGCCACGATCCGTTCGTGATTGTTCCAGCAATGGCGGCAGTCACCCAGCACCTCGGCTTTGGCGTTACAGGTTCGTTGACTTATGAACCGCCGTACACTTTCGCTCGGAAAATGAGCACATTGGACCATCTTACCAACGGGCGAATCGGCTGGAATATCGTAACTGGTTATCTGAATAGTGCAGCGAAAGCCAGCGGCGCGAAGGCCCAAACTGGTCACGACACTCGTTATGAAATTGCTGAAGAATACATGGAACTCATGTACAAGCTTTGGGAAGGCTGCTGGGAAGAAGATGCTGTAGAACGGAACGTCGAAACGGGAGTTTATATTAATCCCGCTAAAGTTCACCCTGTCGATCACGATGGTCAATACTTCCAACTCAAAGGTATCCATCTCAGCGAGCCCTCCCTGCAACGCACGCCCGTTCTCTATCAAGCCGGCGCGTCGCCCAAGGGGCAAGCATTTGCAGGTCGCCATGCGGAGTGTGTATTCGCCAGCAGCCCAACGAAAACCGTGCTTGCGGCGACTGTCAAAAAACTCAGGGCTGCCACTGTCGCTGAAGGACGGCCTCGCGACAGTGTTGCGGTGTTCGGAATGATGACCTTGATTGTCGGCAGGACCGATGCGGAAGCAGAGGAAAAACTCGCCGAATACAAGCGCTACGCCAGTTATGAAGGCGCATTGACGTTGATGTCAGGCTGGACAGGCATTGACTTCTCCGCGTGTGATCCAGGCGATGCAGTCAAGCATATCCGCAACGACAGCATGCATACCGCGATTGATCGCTTCACTATTTCCGATCCGACCAGGGTGTGGACGGTAGGAGAAGTTGCCGAGCACATCGCCGTAGGCGGTTCTGGTCCCTTGATCGTCGGCTCTGCTCAACGGGTCGCGGATGAACTGCAACAGTGGATGGAGGAAACCGATATTGATGGTTTCAACCTGGCGTATGCAGTAGCACCGGACACTATCAAGGATATCGTCGAGCTGCTTGTTCCCGTTCTTCAAGAGCGTGGAATCTACAAGACTGAATACACACCCGGAACGTTGAGGGAAAAACTCTTCAACCAAAACCGTTTGTTACAACATCCACACCCAGCGGCCAGCTACCGAATCTGAACTGTTCCCTCGCTTGGAGAGCACGTCGCGCGTTGAGCAGCCTTGCGAGCAAAGTCGCATAAGCTGCACGCGTTTCGGGAGGGTGGCTACGCCCTGCGTTCGGACGACTATTACCCAGCGTTGACATGCAATAACGTCGCGCTGGAAACAGTCGCCCGAAATGGCAAAGTGATGAGTACCATCACTTGTCTTGAGCGACGTTCAAACACACCACCTTGGGTTGAGTCATTTCCTCATAGGCAAAACGCACGCCCTCCCGGCCCAGGCTGCCGTATTTGGAACCGCCAAACGGCATCGCATCGAAGCGGTAGTCGGAAGAGTCATTGATCATCACTCCCCCGGTTTCGATCCTTCGTGCGGCGCTCATCGCGGTTGCCAAATCACTGGTGAAGATCCCCGCATGCAGGCTGTATTCGGGTTCATTGGCCAGCGCGATGGCTTCATCGAAATGCTCGAAGCATTGCAGTACTACCACCGGAGCGAAGACTTCATTGCGCCGACTACTCGCACTGAGGGCGGCAAATGTTGAGTCACTTACCGGATCTGGTGGCCAATATAGTGAAAAGCAGCGCCGGCGAGAAACGATGTTATAGGTGCCAAAGGGCCGCTTTTTTTAATGTCTTTGATTGCGAGAGGTTCGAGGAAGCTCGATAATCTGGAGGGTAGGAGAAGTTTCAGAACAGCGGCTCACGCACCATCATTGCATCCCGTAGTGCCTGACTCGGGACCGCCTTGATGCCGGCCTTAACATCGTAAAACACACAGGTAGCGACCCCTTCACCACACAGCTCGCCGTTCCACACGGCGTACTCTTGCACGAAGCTGGTACTCCCCATGCGCTTGAGACGAGTGGTTATCAGGGCCTGTTCACCCAATAACATCGGTTTGTGATAGGTGAACTCGACCGAGCGCACCACCAGTCCAATCCCGCCCTGCCCTGGGAAATGGCCGGCCACCTGTGCGAAATGACGACTACGTGCCTCCTGGCACCAGTCCAGGTAGATCACGTTGTTGACATGGCCAAAGGCGTCAATACAGCGCCAGTCACAGTCGCGCTGGATAGCAGATCGCCAGGCACCATTCACACCATAGCGCTTGATCTGTTGCTGATCGAGTTCGAAGCATCCGACCACTACCTGACTTGTCTTGTTATTCATCTAGTCTCCTCGATCTACACCTTGCATGACTCAGTAGTACGGCTGGCAATAGGCCGGACTTTCAGTCCCGGCCAATGGCTGACATCAAACCGTTCATGCAATATAAAGCGCCTGTCGCTCAGGGGAGCCTGACAGGTCATGCCCGCCCTCCTGGACTTCGGCAAAGCGCTTTTTGCTGGCCATCAATTGGCGGATGAGGGCAGCGGATCGCCAGTGCTCACCGAACAACTCGTGCAAGCGCTCCAGCCGAGCAAGAATCCGTGGTAAACCCTGCTCATCCGCCCAATGCATTGGCCCGCCCGTTTCTTCCGGAAAACCATAGCCATTCAGCCAGACCTGATCGATATCATGGCTGCTGGCAGCAATACGTTCTTCGAGAATCTTCGCCCCTTCGTTGACCAGCGCCAGAAGACAACGCTCAAGTATCTCCTCGGCGGTAATAGCGCGGCGGCGATAACCCAAGCCCAGGGAAACCTTGAGCACTAGCGAGTCGACCAGCGGATCGTGCTCAGCCCGGCGGCTACCCGGGGCATAACGGTAGTAACCCTGGCCGCTCTTCTGGCCCAGGCGACCGAGTTCACACAAGGCACTGTCGACCTGCACCAGTGGGTCTTCCATACCTTGTCCGGAAAGTTGGCGAGCGCGCCACTCCAGATCGATGCCGACCACATCGAACATGCGGAACGGGCCCATGGCGAAGCCGAATTGCTGCAACACCTCGTCCACCTGCTGCGGCAACGCACCTTCGAGCAGTAATTTGCGCGCCTCGGCGATATATCTGCGCAACATGCGGTTGCCAATAAAGCCAGGGCAGTTGCCCGCCACCACCGCTACCTTGCCGATACGTTGACTCAGTGCGCACGCTGCCTGCAGCACCGTGCTATGCGTGTGCTCGCCACGAACGATCTCCAACAGCTTCATGATGTTCGCCGGACTGAAAAAATGCAGTCCCAGCACGTGCTGTGGACGGGTTGTGACAGCGGCGATAGCGTCGATATCCAGGGCGGACGTGTTGCTGGCCAGGATTGCCCCTGGCTTGAGGTGGACATCCAGCGCGCGGAAGATCTCCTGTTTGAGCTCAAGACTTTCGTACACCGCTTCAATCACCAGATCGGCTTCGGCTAGTGCAGCGTAATCTTTTACCGCCCGTACCCGCCGCAGGTTGTCGTCCGCCTCGACCTGAGTGATGCGCTCTTTGCCGACTAGCTGCAACCACGTTTGTTCGATCATGGTCAGTCCCGCGTCGAGCGTCGCGGTATTGCTATCCAGCCACAGCACCGGCAACCCGGCACTGGCGAGGCTTATGACAATGCCGCGGCCCATGGTGCCTGCACCGATGACGGCGATCTGCTGGATATTGAAATGGGTATTCACAATGCGGCGCTCCTGCACTTGTGGAAAACAAACAGCCTTAACCTTAAGCACGCTGAAAGTATTTTTGAAATTACGATTTCATATGCCATATATTTACCGCATGAATATTTCGAGCTTTGATCTGAACCTGTTGCGTGTCTTCGACATGCTGATGCGTGAGCAAAATGTCTCGCGTGCGGCCGAGCGCCTGACACTGACTCAACCCACAGTAAGCAACGCCCTGGCGCGCTTGCGCGACCAGTTGGACGATCCACTGTTGGTGCGCGTTGGACGACGGATGCGCCCGACCCCCCGAGCCCTGGCACTTGAAGGGCCGATCCGGGCAGCGTTACAACAAATCGCGCAAAGCCTGGCCACAGGGGATCCCTTTGAGCCACTGCGAAGCCAACGCCAATTGCGGTTCGCTCTCACCGATTTCGTCGAACAACTGTGCATGCCACCTTTGCTTTCATATCTCCAGACTCACGCGCCACACCTGCGCATTGATGTCGAACACCTGTCACCAAACCTGCCAGCCGATGCGTTGGATCGTGGCCAATTGGACCTGGTGCTGGGACGCTTTGACGACATTCCGGCACGCTTCACCCGTCTCCTCTGGCGCAGCGAGACGTTGCGAGTAGCGACGCGTCAGGGCCATCCGCACCTCAGCAACGGACTGGATCTGAATACCTTCCTGAAATTGCGTCACCTGTGGGTGCATGGCGGTCAGACTCGCGGCATGGTCGACCAATGGCTGGCCGAGCAAAATCTGGCGCGTCAGATCATCTACACCACCCCTAACTACCTGCAAGCCGCTCACCTTGTGTCAGCAACGGATCTCTGTGTGGTGTTGCCGACGCGCCTGGCGCAGCAGTTCGCCAATCTGTTACCACTGGATCTACATGAGCTGCCTTTTGCGCTGAAGCCGTTCGAGCTCGAACTCGTTTATCTGAGCCATCGCCAACACGACCCAGCGTTGGCGTGGCTGGTAAACCGGATCATGGAGATTAAAAACTGACGGTGGCCATAGCCCAATCAGGACAGACTCTGCACGACCAAGGGTGTCAGTCGAACCCGATGGCGATCTGTTGGCTGAGCACGGCATCCAGTCGCGCAACCAGCCAGTCGATTTCTTCGCGCGAGAGGATTAAAGGTGGAGACACCTGGATAAGCGGAGTGCCCTCATGGTCGACAGCGGCGCGACACAGTAGTCCGGACTTGAACAACGCCGGCGCGAGGCGAGTGTTGACGAAATCCTGGGAAGGCACAGCGCAAGTCCAGCTGCGGCTGGCCTTGTCGGTGACCAGCTCGAGGGAGTAGTGATAACCATCGCCGCGTACGTCTCCGACAATAGGATGTGCCTTGAGCGCCTCGAGCTTCCCACGGAAGTAGTCCTGATTGCGCCGCACGTTACCGAGTACGTCCTCGCGCTCCATGATCTCGATATTGGCCAGTGCTGCGGCGCAGGCGGCAGGGTGGCCGCCATAGGTCAGGCCATGCAGGAACATCTGGTGCGGGCCATTGAGGATGGGCTCCATCACGGCATCGCTGGTGATCATGCCGCCCAGGGGAAAATAGCCTGAGGCGATACCTTTGGCGAACGTGATGATGTCTGGCTTCATGCCGTAGCGTGTCGAACCGAACCATTCACCAAGGCGACCAAAGCCGCAGATCACTTCGTCGGCGACCATAAGCACGGCGTACTTATCGCACAAGGCACGTAGACCTTCGGCATAACCGGCGGGCGGTGTCAGGCTACCGCCAGCATTTTGCATGGGCTCAATGAAAATCCCTGCAACGGTGTCCGGGCCTTCTTGAATGATCAGGGATTCGATTTCGTCGAGCAGAAACGCGGTAAATTGAGCTTCGCTTTCCCCTTCCGGACGCTTGTAGCGCTTGGTGTTGGATACATGTCGCACACCGGGCATCAAGGGCTCGAAGATGTTTCGGATGTTGGTCATGCCGTTAAGTGAAAGTGCGCCATAACTGGTTCCGTGATAGGAGACTCGTCGAGCGATAAACTTGGTTTTGGCATGGTCGCCCCTCGCCAGATGATACTGCCGGATCAATTTCATAGCAGACTCATTGGACTCCGAGCCGCTTGAAGTAAAAAAGACTCGGTTCATCTGCGGCGGTGCCAGTGAGGCTATTTTTGCCGCCAGGCGAATGGACGGCTCGTGGGCAAAACCCCAGTTGGTGAAGTACGGCAGTTGGCTCATCTGACGCTTTACCGCTTCGCCAATTTCTACACCATGGCTGTAGCCAATATTCACGCAGTACAGGCCGGCTAGGCCGTCGAGATAGCGATTGCCGGACTCATCCCATACCCAGCACCCTTCGCCACAGCTCATGATCGTAAGTGGGGCGCTGTCGTAGTAGGCGGCGTGGGTGAAGTGCATAAGCAAATGCTTCTTCGCCAGGGCCTGAAGTTCCTCACTTTTGGTGGATGGAGTAGTCAAGTTTTCAAGGATAGTCATGGTAAAAATCTCTACGCAGATTAATAAACCGCCCGGGCATGGGTGTCGTCATTGATGGTGTTTTCATCATCGTGCTGATGCAATTGCGGTGTCGGCTTACGAAAGCCTTTGGTCAAACAGAACAGGTAAAACAGCCCTCCTCCAAGCCAGACCAGGCCCACCTCGAAAGTGGCATGCGAAAGGTTGGCCCAGAGCCACAGCGTCAGGACCAGGCCGACCAAAGGAACCACGCCATAACGCAGCAAGGCCTTGCGCCCGCGAAGCCCTTTGTCCCAGAGGAAGTGCTTGGTAACGGCAAGATTGACGAAAGAAAAGGCAGTCAATGCGCCAAAGCTGATCATGGTCGACGCGAGATCGAGACTGATCACCAGTGCAATCAGCGACAACAGGCTCACCAGCACGGTGGTTGAAACAGGGGTGCCAAAACGCTTGCTGGTCAGGCCGAAGATGCGCTTGGGCAGCACGCCATTACGGCCCATGGCGAAGAGGATGCGCGCGACACTGGCTTGCGCGGTGATCGCACAGGCGAAACTTCCAGCGACATAAATAGCGGTGAAAAACGCGGTGAGCAGTTGACCGCCTACGTGCTGGATCACTTGAAAACTCGCCGAGTCTACTTTTTCGAATGTCTGCCAGTCCGGAAACACCAGGTGGCCGATATAGGCGATCAATATGAACAGACTGCCACTGAACAAAGTACACAACATGATGGCACGGGGGAGGTTGCGCGCTGGATTTCGGGTTTCTTCGGACAGCGTCGAAACCGCGTCGAATCCCAGAAAAGACAGGCACAGCGTGGCGGCACCGCTCAGGAGTCCTTGATAGTTCATATCAGCACTGTAAAAAGGCGCAGAGAAAGAGACCGCTGGGGAATTGGAAAGAGAGACGATCGAGACTGCAATGAACACGGCGATGAACAGGAATTGGGCACCGATCAGAGCGAAGTTGACCTTGGCCAACACTTTTATACCCAGAACGTTCAGCACCAATGCGAAGAGAATGCTGCCACAGATCCACACCGACATCGGTACGTCCGGGAAGTATTGGCCCATGTAAATACCGATGACCAAGTAGCAAATCATCGGAACAAAAAGGTAATCGAGCAACAATGCCCAACCGACCATGAAGCCAATTTTCCCCCCGAATGCTGCACTGGCATAGGCGTAGGCCGAGCCGGCATAAGGCAAGGAAGCGGCCATCTGTCCATAACTGAAAGCGGTGAACAACATGACGATCAGGGTAATGACGTAAGCGGTGGGAAGATGCCCAGCCGTTGTCTGGGTAACCAGGCCATACGTTGTGAAAACCGTCAGCGGCACCATATAAGCCAGGCCAAACAGAACCAGTGAAGGTAAGCCGAGGACGCGGGCCATGCGTTTGGCTGGGAATGTATTGGAGCTGGATTTGAGCGAGCCGAGCGCACGGGAGGAATCGTCGAGCGCGGCGCCCTCTGCAACTATCTGGTTCATGCGTTTTTTGTTCCTGTACGTGGTTGAAGTCCAACGAACGGGCGGCTTCTAGGATCGCCACTTGCACCCTCATTCTCTGTGCGAGCGGACTCACGAGGTCAGAGTCAAAAAGGACAAAACAGGGGATAAATTCGGACAAAAGACATGACTTCCGGAGTGCGTCGGCCAGCGCTCTGATTGCTCAAGAACGCTACGACAAGACGAACTCCGGACGCGCAACAGGGCTCATTTCGTAGTCGGTAATCGATCTGTACGTAATGACGTCGAGAGGGTGATGTTGGCGCGAAGGTGATCAGCCAACTGCCTGATGTCGATACTCGCTGGGGGAAAAACCGGTCCATCGACGAAAAGCATGTCGAAAGCTGGCGATATCGCTATAGCCGAGGAATTCCGCTACTGCGGAAATTTTCACTCCCTCAAGCAGCAAGTCCTCAGCCCGCTTTTGGCGCGCCTCGTCGAGTAATTGCTGAAAGGAAATGTCGATCGACTTCAGACGACGACGCAGCGTCCGCTCCGTTAGGAAAAAATGCTGAGCCACGCGCCCCAAAGTGCTGAACTCAATCATGTCTCGATTGAGCAAATCCCGAATCTGCGAGATGAGGTCACTGGTCACCTTGGCTGCTCCATCGCGCTCCATGCCGAGGCATTGCAGGTATAGCGCCTCGCCACTTACGGCATTGGCCAGCGCTGCAGGCTGATGTAACAGAACGGTGGGGAAATAGATGACGTTCTCCGGCGCCCCGTAATGGACATCGCAACCAAATAGCTCAGCGCAGGAGTCGTAATGTGACGGCCGGGTGTGTCGAAGGGTAACGCCGAGCGGATGTATCGGGCACCCGGCAAGATCGGCGATAATCGCCAAAATCGCGGCGAGCATCATGTCCGTGAACATGGGTTCGAGCTGCTTTGAGTAGTAATAATCATCAACGACGATCGCCGTCCGGTCACCCTCCTCTCGCATGGTGACGTTAAAATACAGACCCATTAACAACGGGAAGGTGCTCAAGCAGTGGATGGCATCCTTGACCGTTGCGCTGACCAACATCGTGTAGCCCGGCACGCCGAAGCAGGAAACGTGCAGCCGTCTCCCAATCTCGAGCCCTACCGTCGCATCGCCGCTGAGCTCCAGGAGATTCTCGAACACTTTCAGCTCTTGCTCTCGGGTCAGGCTGGTCGAAGGCGAATGCAGGCACTCCAGCTGGAGATTGCAGTCGCGCAGGACGGCATCAACGCTGAGGCCACGCTGCCGTGCGAAATCTACGACCAACGCTATGCCGTGAGCCGTTGCGGGTATCTGGCCGGGATGTACGGATCGGAGAAACAGGCGCGTTTCGTTCGCTTGATCGATTAATGCATGTTGAGCAGTGACACCATTGCCCTTGAAGCATGCGACTGAGGAAGCATGTGCTGGTCGTGAATAGTGCATGAGTGCCTCTCGAGCGGATTTCGACACCGGCAATATGGGTAGCGAACTTGCCAAATTCCCAAACCCACAAGGCGGAAACAGCAAGTCCGAGCTATTTCCGGTTCGCGATGTCTACCGAAGAAAGCAATTTCTACACCATGCATTGACTCAATACACCAGGATCCATGATGAGGAATGAAACATGTGCTCGAAGGTTACACCGTATCGAAATACTGCCGACCCGTACTAGCCTGCGCCACTGGGGTGCGCTGTTCTGCATCGGTGCCGCGTGAGTCAACGCTCAGGTCGCTCTGGTCGCCCACTGATTGAGCAGCACCAAACTATCGCGGTAGGGTTTTAGACTCATGCTCAGCAATAGAACCGAGGAAAACACCGCGATGCTGGTGACAATCATCAGTGAGTAGCGAACCGCCATATCATCGCCAAAGACATAGTCAGTCACTACCGCCACCGCCGTTGGACCGATCCCCAAACCGATCAGCGTTATCACAAACAGGTAAATAGCCGATGCTTGGCCGCGCATCGAGTTGGGCATAATCTCCTGAATCGCCGCCGGCGCCACACCAAACGGCATGCTCAGAAAGAACACGGTTGGCGCAACCAGAACCGCTGCCCATTGCGCGCTTTCCATCAAGGGGAAGGCCAGCACGAAAGGTATAGCGCCAAGGGCAGCATATAGACCGACACGCATATTGGCGTCGCTGCTGCCGCGCCTCGCCATCCAGTCGGCCAACCTTCCGCCGAACACGATTCCCAGGCAACCAAACACTGCCATTATGCCGCCGTATACGATCCCGACCTGACCGGAGTCCCAGCCATAGGTGCGAATGAAGAATGTCGGAATCCAGGCTGCACTGCCGTAACCGGCGAACGCCAAGCCGGCAAAGCCGAAATTATGGAAAAGCACGGTCCGTTTGTTAGCGCGCAGATACCGGCCGACCTCCGATAAAGGCACCGCGATACCAGCGCCGACGCCGTGTCTGGCAGGCTCCCTTATCGCTGACAGAAGCAGGCTAAACAGTACCCCTGCGGCGCCAAGTGCGAGAAAAATCAGCTGCCACGGACGCACTTCACCCAGCACAGGCAGGAGTACGTCACCCTGGGCAGAGGCCAGCTTGATGACCAAACCACCAAACAGAAACGCGAAACCCGATCCCAGGTATACCCCCATCGAATAGACACTGATTGCCGTAGCACGGCGCTCGGCGGGAAAGCTGTCCGCTATCAGTGAATAGGCCGCAGGTGACAAGGTTGCCTCGCCGACGCCAACGCCGATCCGGCAGATAAGGAATTGCCAGTACAGCCTGGCCAAACCACAGGCTGCCGTGGCCGCGCTCCAGAACAATATGCCGAAAGCGATCAAGCCGCGCCTGCTTCTGGTATCGGCCAAGCGCCCGAGGGGAATGCCGCATACGGTGTAGAAAAGCGCAAAGGACATTCCCATCAACAGACTCATCTGGGTGTCGCTGATCATCAGGTCGCGGCGTATTGGTCCCACCAGCAGATTGAGGATTTGCCGGTCAATAAATGACAACACGTAAGCCATCATCAATACAGTGACCGTACCCCAGGCACGGGCTTTGGAGGGATAGATATTATTATCGGGCATGGCAACTTCCTTGGAAAACATTAGCTGACAAACCGCAAGGCAGAGTTTCCTTGCCTGCTTGGTCTTGATGACTACAGTTTTCGGACACCTCGAACGCTCGTGTAAGCGGCTCCAGACCAAATGAACGCTGGATGATCGATCAGCAACGATCTCAAAACTCATGAAAGCAAAATAATCATCCTCGCTCCGCGAGCTCGGTCTCTCGTATTAATTTTTTGTTAACTTTGCCAACGCTTGTCTTGGGAATATCATCGACGAACAGGAATTTTTTAGGGATTGCCCATTTATTAATGCTGCCGCTGTCAACGAACTGCATCAGGTGGTCCTCCAGATTCGCCTGATTGATCTGGAATGATGGTATGCATACAACCATCGCCATTGGCCGTTCGCCCCACTGAAGATCCGGAATACCAACCACCGCAACGGAGATTACGGCGGGATGCTTACTGATCAAACTCTCCAATTCCAAAGAGCTGATCCACTCGCCCCCAGTCTTGATTACATCTTTGATACGGTCCTTGATTTCCAACACGCCGCGCGCATTGATAGAACCGATATCGCCGGTGTGGAGCCAGCCCCCCTCCCAGAGTTCGGCGCCTTTTTCCTGGTCATGCAGGTAGCCCAGAGTCAACCAAGGCGCACGTACCACCACCTCCCCCATAGACTCTCCGTCGTGCAACACGTCCTTGCCGCAGGCGTCGACGATCTTCAGGTCGACCATTGCAACTGGAACTCCGGTTTTGATCCTGAGTGGTAGCTGCTCCTCCATTGACTGCTCAAGCTCTGAAGCCCGTAGATAAGTTGCACATAAATTCGGGCAGGTTTCGGACATACCGTAACCGCTATAGATCTGCATGCCAGTTGCTGCAGCCTGACTTGCGGTGCCAAGTGCCAGGGCACTTCCGCCCAAGAGCATCTTCCAGCGACTGAAGTCCGTCCCGGCTGCCTCGGGGCAAGCCAGAATCATCTGCAGAATGGTTGGCACGCAGTGGCTGAACGTGACCTTCTCTTGCCGGTAGAGGCGAACCAGGGTATTGGGTTCATAACGTCCCGGATAAACCTGTTTCACCCCCATCAACGTCGCCACATAGGGCACTCCCCAGGCGTGTACGTGGAACATTGGGGTGATTGGCATATAGACATCGTCAGAGCGAAGCAGCGGTAACCCTTGATAAGCCCCCAAAGTGCCCACCGTGGCCAGAGTATGCAGCACCAACTGACGATGGCTGAAGTACACCCCCTTCGGGTTACCGGTCGTGCCTGTTGTGTAGAACACGGTGGCGACCGAGTTCTCGTCAAAATCGGGGAAGTCATAAGTCGGAGGGGATTGGGACAGCAACTGCTCGTACTCGCCCACTACGGGCAACGTCGTTGCTTTGGCCGTCTCGTCGCTCAGCTGGATGTAGCCTTTGACAGTCGTCAGTCCGCCATGGATTTGCTCCAGCAGCGGCAGAAAATCATCATGGGCAAGGACTAAATCATCCTCCGCATGGTTCATCGTATAAAGCACCTGCTCCGCAGACAGGCGAACATTTACCGTATGCAGTACGGCGCCGATCATTGGTACAGCGAAAAAACACTCCAGGTAACGATGACTGTCCCAATCCAGCATCGCCACCGTGTCCCCAGCCTTGACGCCTGCTGCTGTCAACACGTTGGCCATTTGCCTAATACGCTCATTGAGCGTGCGGTAGCTGTAACGCAGCTTGTCAGCGTAGACAATCTCCTGTTCTGTTTCATAGCGCTGCCCTGAAAGCAGCAGACTCTTGATCAGCAGTGGGTACTCGTACGCGCCTGGCGAAGGGAGAATTATTTTTGTTTTAACCATGAGGACATCTCCCAGAGGGATTTCATTGAATTTCACTAAGGTTTTGTTGGCGCTGACACCATCGGTTTAATTGATGTCGACCAGCGCCCCAAGGGGTCAGAACTGCGCGGCGTCGAGCGCGTAAAGCGACTCACTGCCGGCCTTTACTGCCGCGCTCAATGAATGGATACGTGGTAACAGACGAGCGAAGTAGAAACGCGCAGTCCCGAGCTTGCTGACATAAAAGTCTTCTTGCTCTTGCTTGTCCAAGGCAGCACGCGCCATCAGCGCCCACATGTAGGCGTACGCGGTATAACCGAATACCTGGAGGTACTCCACCGAGGCGGCGCCGACCTCATTAGGATTAGCCCTGGCCTGCACGATGACCCAAGCGGTCAACGCATCAAGGGTGTCGATGGCTGCTTGCAACGGTACGGCGAACTCGCTCAACCCCTCATCGGCAGCGCTGATGAAATCCTTCACTTCGTTACTGAAATGCTTGTAAAAACTCCCACCGCAGCCGACCACCTTGCGCCCCATCAAGTCGAGCGCCTGGATGCCATTTGTACCTTCGTAGATCTGGGTGATGCGGCAGTCCCGGATCAACTGCTCCTGGCCCCACTCGCGAATGAAACCATGACCACCAAAGACCTGTTGGCCATGCACCGTGGTCTCTAAACCCATATCAGTGAGGAACGCTTTTGCCACAGGGGTCAACAAGGCAACCATTTCTTCGGCACGCTCTCGCGTAGTGGCATCTTCGCTGTACTTGGCAGTGTCCAGTTGCATCGCCACGTAGCTGTAGAAGGCACGCCCCCCCTCGTTCAGAGCTTTCATCGTCAGCAACATACGGCGAACGTCCGGGTGCACGATGATCGGATCCGCAACTTTGTCTTTGGCTTGGGCTCCAGTCGGTGCGCGACTCTGGAGACGGTCCCGGGCGTATTCGACAGCGTTCTGGTAAGACCGCTCGCCCAACGCCAGACCTTGGATACCAACGCCCAGGCGCTCGTAGTTCATCATTGTAAACATCGCCGCCAGTCCCTTGTTTGGCGCATCGACGATCCAGCCGATGGCGCCATCGAAGTTCATCACACAGGTGGCAGCACCCTTGATGCCCATCTTGTGTTCGATCGAGCCGCAATGGACTGCATTGCGTTCACCCAATGAGCCATCGGCGTTGACCATGAACTTCGGCACTATAAAAAGCGAGATACCCTTAGGGCCCGCAGGGGCGTCAGGAAGCTTGGCGAGTACCAGGTGGATGATGTTCTCGGTCAGGTCCTGCTCACCACCAGTGATGAATATTTTGGTACCGGTGACCGTGTAGCTGCCATCGGCCTGAGGTTCGGCCTTGGTACGGATAATCCCAAGATCGGTGCCCGCATGCGGTTCAGTCAGGCACATTGATCCAGTCCACCGGCCCTCGTACATGTTGGGCAGGTACTTGGTCTTCAGCTCTTCACTGGCGTGGTTCAGAATCGACAGGCAGGCCCCGGCAGTCAACATCGGGTACAGGGCAAACGACATATTTGCCGAGTTGACCATTTCTTCGACCTGGGCACCGATCAACTTAGGCATGCCCATCCCGCCAAATTCCGGCGCACCGCCGACTCCCACCCAGCCACCTTCTGCATAGGTTCGGTAGGCCTGGGGAAAACCTGCAGGAGTCTTCACCGCGCCGTCACGCCATGAGCATCCCTCTTCGTCGCCGCTTCGATTGAGCGGACCGATCACTTCACCAGTAACTTTTCCGGCCTCCTCCAGGATGGCCATAGCAGTCTCTTCATCTGCCACCTCGGCCAAGGCAGGCAGTTGAGCCCACAACCTGGAAACCTCGAACACTTCATTGAGGACAAAGCGCATATCGCGCAACGGAGCTTTGTAATCAGCCATAACAGAGTCTCTTAATATTGTTTGCATGGGTATGCAGTGGTTGATGTAGAGCCAGCTTCACCTGCGAGCAATACGCTTCTGGGTCACGGGAACATTCCAAAGTACGGTGTGCACCGACAACGGCAGAACGCTGGAAAGCGATCCAAGCACAATTGCAGTCAATACTGCGGGCCTCTGCGACGCTGTCAGTTCTGACTGTTCCAGCCAGCTTGGCAGGTTGTTCAACCAGGCCATTACCGCGTGCACGGTCGCCGCAAGCACCGGCGAGGGTGCGCTCGCCCCAGCCTCGCGCAACAGGACCAAAAAACGATGTTCATACTCTTGTCGCATCTTGCAAATGTGTTGCTGGTGGTCCACCGAAAGGCAGTGGAACTCACGCTCAGCGATGAGAAAATGCATGGCGCGTCGCTCGTGCAAGCCAATATGCGCATGCACGAACGCCTTCAGGCACGCAAGAGAACAATCCTTATCGCGGCACCGCGCCAAGGCGAGTAAGTCGGTGAAGAGCTCCTCGATCAAATCGAACAACAGCTGTTCTTTGCTCTCAAAATGGCAGTAAAAAGAACCGGGGCCCATCCCCAGTTGCTGCGCCAGTTCGCGTACGCCAACCCGAGCAAAACCTCGCCGGGCGAAAAGCTGCAAGGCGGTTTTTCGCAGCGGTTCCAATCGCGAAGGGATAGACTCCTCAGCGCACTTATCACCAATCTGATTCATTCACCGACGTACCTCTAGACGCGCTCAAAGATCGCTGCGATGCCCTGACCACCACCGATACACATGGTCGCCAATGCATAGCGTCCCTGGATGCGATGCAGTTCGTGGACAGCTTTGGTCACAATCATCGCTCCCGTAGCACCCACTGGATGACCGATAGAAATACCCGAACCGTTCGGGTTGACTCTGGCAGGATCAAACTCAAGCTCGCGAGCCACAACAAAGGCCTGGGAAGCGAAGGCTTCGTTGGACTCGATCACGTCAAGGTCTGCGACCGTCAAGCCGGCGCGTTTTAGAGCAAGACGAGTAGCAGGAATCGGCCCCAACCCCATCAGCTCCGGCTCAACGCCGGAACACGCGTAGCTGACCAGACGCGCCAGAGGGCGCAAGTTATCGCTCTTGACCGCCGCATCAGTCGCCAACAGCAGCGCTGCGGCGCCGTCGTTCAAGCCCGAAGCGTTGCCGGCGGTAACTGTCCCGTCCGGTTTGAACGCCGCTTTCATAGCTGCCAACTGTTCCAGCGTGACATCACCGCGCACGTGCTCATCGATCTCGAACAGTTGCATGCCTTTACGCGTTTTCACTTCAACCGGTACGATCTGCCCGACAAAGCGACCCTCAGAGATGGCGCGAGCCGCACGTTTCTGGCTTTCCAGCGCGAGCGCATCCTGATCGGCGCGGCTGACACCATAACGCTCGGCGATGTTCTCGGCGGTAATGCCCATGTGAATGCGGTGAAAGGGGTCATGCAAAATACCCAGCATGTAGTCCAGGGCCTGCATATCGCCGAGGCGACCACCCCAACGTGCGCCGGGAATCAGGTAAGGGCCGCGGCTCATGCACTCGGCGCCGCCGGCAATCGCGACTTCGGTTTCCCCCAGCAGCAGGCTCTGCGCCGCCGAGATTATCGCCTGCAGGCCGGAACCGCACAGGCGGTTGACGTTGAAAGCTGGAGTTTCCTTGGGGATCCCGGCTTCAATCGCGGCGACCCGCGAGAGGTAGGCGTCACGCGTATCGGTCGGGATCACAGTGCCCAGCACCACATGCCCCACACGGTCTGGTGCACAGCCGCTGCGCTGCAGGGTCGCCTGCACGGCCGTCGTGGCCAGTTGCGACAGCGGGGTGTCCTTGAGCGTGCCACCGAAGGAGCCGATTGCAGTTCGTGTGGCGCTGACGATAAACACTTCGGGTTTATACATGGGAACTCCTTTGAGATTGGTATCTAGTTGCTGCGCATAGGCTGCGGCCAGCTTGAAAATGACGCCTCGCTGGCCTATTCCGTTGAAACTCAGTTCTTGAATGCTTGTTGCTCGAACTTGATTGCTCCGGGCGAGTAGTGAACTTCCCAGGCTATCGGGGTGGTTTCTGGAGACGATGAACCTCCCTCAGGCGAAACCGCCAAGCCCTGTACTTTTTTTGATTTTCGGCAGTTGCCACAAAGCCATCCGATTCATAATCGGGGGAGTACGGTCAGTAGCATTTGTCCAGAGCCACTCTCAAAGCACGAAGCGGAGTCGAATCAGTCGAAGGATTCGCTTGTATACCCACTGAGCCGTCAATCCACCGCACATGCAGCGGGCAAACAGATTCTACGGCGTCTGATTTGTCAGTCGTTCAGTGCTTATCGCCGGAGGACGCTGCAGCCGACAAACTGCCGATGTAGTCGATGAGCGCCTTACGCTCGACATCCCCGCCGATCTGGAGGGAGATGCCGCGCATCCAGAGCCCCAACTGGTCGGAATGCGCTTCGCTGCCGCGCACGCCCAGTACGTAGTGTTTGAGCTGACGATCGAGGTAGGGGGCATCGAGAATGCGCAGATTGGGTGTTTTCAGCAGGGCAAATCCCTCGCCTTCAGGGCCGTGGCAGCTGGCGCAAGTACCCTGATAGAACGCCTTGCCTTGGGCAGCCTGTTCGCCGACCTCGACTTGGGGCTGCGGCGACTCCAGACGGGCATAATGGCGAGCCAAACGCTCGAAATCGGCCTCGTCCAATTGGGCCACCATGGCGCGCATCTGCGCGCCATGGGTGTCCTTGGCGTCATAGCCACGCCGCCCCGCCTTGAAATTACGCAGCTGAAGGGCCAGGTATTCGGCGTGCTGACCAGCCAGCGACGGCGCGCCAAGTGCGGCATTACCCTGCCCTTGGTCGCCGTGACAGCCGGCGCACGTCGCGAGCATTGCGGTTGAGGGCGTTTCGGCGGCCCAAACCTTTACCGTTGCGACGAGCAGGAGCAGGCCGACACTGATGCTTACCTTCATAGATTCAGGTTCCTTTGCGCTGTTGTTGTTCTTGGTGGGCAATACGCTCAAGCAGCTCGCGGCGAACCCGCTCGATGTCGACCGGGGAGGTCTGGCGCCATGCGTGCAATTCAGCCCCGGTGTAGGGTTTGAAATCGGCAGGCAGTTCGGCAGCGCTGAACGTTACTAGCATCCAGTTGAGGACACCTGCCAATGCATCATCGGAAAGCCCCGAGAGTGCAGAACCAGGCACCTGGACCAGATAGGCTCGACCGCCCGGCACGCTGAGGAATTTACCCAGTTGCCCAGGAAAAGCCGGAACCTGCCGCTGCGGGTTACCGCTACCGTCCGGCAGGTGACAGCCCTGGCAATTGAGCATGTAATCGAACTGGCGCTGTTCAGTGGCCCATAGCGAGGGGGACCCGGCTAACATCAGCCCGACGAGCGCGGCGACGGAGAGAAATCGGACCGACATAGGCTTACTCTTTCACCCCGATGACCACCGACAGCGAGCAGTGATAGGGCATATCGGCGTGGCTTCCGGCGCACCAGTTGAGGTCATTGGAACTCTGCGGACGATAAATAGGCGTATCACCCTGGTCGCGTTGGCAGACACAACGGCCGCAGTTATCTTTGCCACAGCAGTCGTTATAGGAGATCACATAGCTCTTACCGTCGGCCGGGTTGCGGCACGTGCCGATCCAGGTGATATCCGAACGCACGGTGCCTGGCGGGCAACTATTCGCCGAGCCGCCACAACAACCGCAGAGGAATCCGTCAATTGCACAGTAGCGCCAGTAGTCGCAACTGTTCGGGTCGCCCTCTTCCACTAGGCCGGAACTCGACTTAGCGAAGGCGCTGCTACGGTAAACCGGCAGGAGCGTCGCCGCACTGGCACCGATCAGCAGCGTGCCCAATCCGCCAAGGAAGCCACGCCGCGAGGTATCTCGAGCAGTTTTGCGGGCAAACATCTCGGCGGCTTCGTCAAACCATTTGATCGCCATACTTAATGCACCTGCTTGTAAAGTGTATGTTCCTCAGCGGCCTTGAACGCCTGAATCGATGCATAGCCCAGCGCCTGGGCCTCGAAGAGGCTTTCCAAATGCTCACGGGTATTGATCAACCCGTGAGTGACCACAGTACCCGCCGCATCGATCAGTACGCCGTAGGGCAACTTGCTGATCTGGTAGGCCATACCCACCTCCTGCGACAACAGGTAGGGGAAATCCTGCAGGCGATGCGCCTCAATAAACGCCTGATGCGAGGCTGCATCGCCATCGCTTGCCAGCACCACTCGAAGTCGCGCGCGCTCCTGCTCGCGAATCGACTGGAGCACAGGCAGCAAGGTCTTGCAGACCGGACAGGTTTCGGAGAGGAAGAACAGCAGGGTCGACTGGCTCTGAGCGTTGCCGCCCCCAAGACTGACCGAGCCCCCGTTCAGACTTGGCAGCGTGAAGCTTGGCGCGATTTCACCGGCCTTGATGGACTTGCCTAGCGACAGCGCCCCAACGGGTTTGATTCGCTCGTGAAGCAAGCCGACCTGACGGGCCAGAGCCCATACGGCCAAGATCAGACCCAAGGTTGTCAGCCAGGAGAAAATACTGGAGATCATCAGTGCATATGTCATGATTTTCAAAGCGCTCGCAGGGAAATACGGTTGGATATCAGTAGATTCGCCAGTAGGTAAAACACCGCAACGCTGCACAGCAGGAAGCCCAACGTGACGGCGTCGAACCACACCAACGGTCGACCCTGCATCGGCCCCATCAGGTTCACCATTGGCAGAAGCAGCAACACGTTGCGCCATACCAGCGCCATGCTTGGTGCCTGGGGCTTTCCGCCAAAGTGACAGCCACAGTCCTCAATGACCGCTCCACGCGCTACGCTTGCCACCAGCACAAGGGCATACAGCGCGAGCAGTAGCCCTGCAAGCAATGCGGTCCAAGGCATCCAGAAACTCAGCACGAGCCCAACGGCGGCAATCATCTCCAGCCATGGCAAAAGGCGCGCCAGCACCAAGCGCAACCCATGGGGCAACATCCCCCCTAAGGCCACACCGTAGTTGTCCAGCACACGAGCGAATCCCTGCCTGTCGTGCAACTTGTGCAGAGCCGCAGCGCCCAGCAGCAGCGTGAGGCCTAAAGCACTGGACAGGTGGACGACCGGGTCGTGCAAATAGGTCGCGATCACCACGGCATCACCGCATTCATAGCGCCCGAAGGCAGGTCGCCAATGCTGCGCAGGTGCTTGCCGCTTTCGGCGTCATACAGATTGATGCCCTGACGCCAGAGCGGTGCAAGACCCGCCTCGCCCTCGGCCTTGTAGATTGAGGCTATGAACTCGCTCGATAGGGGCACCCTCCAGTCCAAACTGTAGAGACGCGGCTGCTCACCCTGGCTGACGCCAATGGCGGTGCTTAGCTCATTCAGCTTGATGCGCGCCACCCGCAGCTGAGTCTTGGTGTCGTATACCCACACCTCGGTGCCGGGCTTCTGGTAGTTCTCCGGCTTGTCCTGATGCATCAGCACAAACAGCCGGCCACTCTGTTTATGCAACGCAGTTCCGTGGTTGCCGGCCACCCCCCAACCGTCGGCACGCTCCTGGTCGCTGACCAGCGACCAACGGTGGGATGGTTTAATGCCATCGGCGCTCATCTGCAGGCCATAGGCATTGTTATGCTGAGACACGAAATACCAGGTATCTCCCATGCGCGAACCGGTAGTCAGCAGCAGGTCCTGCAACGGATCGAAGACCGGCACGCTGCGCTCCTGCATACGAACCTGACCTTGATCGTCGAGGCCGAGATGCAAGAAGCCGCCATTGCCGCAAATGGAGTAGAAGTCGCGCGGCCCCGCTGCATAGATGGAGGCACAGCCAGGCGTGGGAACTTCTGTGACGAATCGATTGTTTTCCAAATCGACGATGCTGATCGATTGAGCAGGGGTGAAGTTGAGCACCAAGAGGAAACGGTCATCGTCCGACAGCACGCTCAGCCCAGTGGAAATCAGGGCAGACACGCGCTTGGGCGGAATCGCGATCTCGCGCTTGACGCTCAGGGTTCTGGCGTCATAGACGCTAATCACATCCGTGCGCTCACCGCGCACGCCCCGGCTGAAATAGGTATCGACGGCGTACAGTTCGTCGCGCTTGCGCGAAGCGAGCAGGCTGTTGAACCACACACCCGTACTCAGCATACCGAGGTTGCGCCCGCTGCCATCAAACAGTAAGGCACGGCCGCTGCCCATACTGGGGGAGTTGCTGCCCCAGACCCAGAACCAATTCTGCCCCCGGTGATCGCCCAGGACTTCAGTCGGGGCCTCTTCCGGCTCGAACTTCGCCACAGCAGGCAACGCCGTGACTGCCAATGACAGACCGCACAACAAGTATCTGAGTGAACGCTTCAACATAGGGTGTTATCCAGTGACGTCAGGTAAAGGTTCAGTGAAGTTTCAGCTTAAGCTCGAGAGGGCTGGCTGGCTTGACCCGACATGACAAAACGCTTGACAGCAAGTGTCACCCCAGCCGCGCTATCAGAGCCGAAAACGACCAATATGCAGCCCAAGCTCCTGCATCAACTCGGCCACTTGGGCCTGTTCCTGTTCGGCCGGAAGCGCCAGGTGGTTGATCTTCTCGGCCATCTGACCAACGGAGACAATTTTGCAACTCAGCTCATCGGTGACGGCGCTCTGCTGCTCCACCGCAATGGCAATCTGCGAGGCCAGATCGGAAATCTCTCCCGCTGCGCCGATGATACGTTGCAGTGTCTGCTCCGCCGCGTCGGCATGCGCGACACTGTCATGCAGATGCAGCAAGCTACGCTCGATGGCCGCTACGGCGCACTGGGAACCCTGCTGGATGCCGTGGACAATGGCTTCGATCTCACCGCTCGATTTCTGAGTACGCGCCGCCGATGCCCGCACTTCGTCGGCCACCACAGCAAAACCTCGCCCATGCTCCCCGGCACGCGACGCCTCAATGGCCGCGTTCAGCGCCAGCAGATTGGTCTGCTCGGCAACTCCGCGGATAAGCTGCATGATTTGGGCGATGCGCACCGAATCCTCATTCAGTTCGCTGGCGATGGCTTGCCCTCCCGATTTCCTCAACCAACACCGTCGCACCTCGCAGGCGCCCTGCCGTGACCACTTCGCTCTCCTGCGCTGCGCCATGGGAGCACTGAGCCGCAACCGCGGTGGTCGTAGCGTTGCGCGTGATCTGCTTCACCGAGCAGGCCATCTGTTTGATGGTAGTCACCACCTGATCGATCTCGCTGTGCTGCCGTTCAATAGCCCAAGCTCGAAGCTGGCCCGGGTGCGCCCTCACCTACTCCTGAGAATGGCGCACCTCCAGCAGCAGATCACGTAGGCCCGCCATGAAGCAGTTGGCGCTGACCGCCAGTGCTCCAACCTCGACTGGCCTGCTCGTCAGCGAGTAGCGCCTCGCTGATAACCTCGCGACTCAAATCGCCACGGACATTGCGCGACCAGAGGGTCGCCACGCGGCCGCGTTCGTTGGCACCCACCTCGGCACGTCCGGCGAATGCGCTGTCGAAACCATCGAAAACATTGGGCTCGAGCACCACATAAGTCGCATAGCTATCACGGCTGGCTGGCAGAGCTGTCTGCACGTCACGGTCCAAAGCCACGCGTTCCTCGGCAAACAGACCTTCCTTATGAGCGAGCTCAATATGACTATTCACCTGGAAGGCGCTACTGATGAGCGACATCTCGCCAGCCAGCGCCTGGCTCATACGGCCTTACCGCGCCCAGCACAAAGGCTCGATGCGCTGGGTCACCTCCTCCAGCCCCCGACGGGCCGAGCCCCCCCCCCCCGATAGACACGAGCGCACTGGTGATCAGAGCCAGCAACAGAGCATTGAATAACACCAGCTTGAGTCGTAACGACGCCCAGCGAACCAGTTGCGCATGCTTGCACTTCTTGTGATGAAGCCGTGATGCACTGCACCAGGAGCCTCCGCATCTCGCTATCCATGTCATGCAGCGGCGATCGTGCACGAAGTTGGGATGATGCGGATCAGCGGAGGGGCCATTGATGGAACAGGGGCGAGAGCATTCGTCGCAACGCTAGACGCAGCGAACGCCCAACAAACGAAGCTGCGCCTTGCAAGCCTTACTGCGGCACCACACCTGTTGGGCCGAACAGCAACACACGGCCATCGGTCAACGGTGCCAGTGCAGCCAGGTTCAGGCGATCATCCCGAACCGAGGCGGTGAAACGCTCCAGCCCCACGTCCGCGATAGCAACCAGGCCGCCATTACCTGCCAGTACGACACGGCCATCGGCCAACTGAGTAATGGCCGTGATCGCTTCCTGACTACCACTGTCCACTTCGCGCCATCGGTCACCCAGGTTTTCGCTGAGCAACACCCGGCCACTCATGCCGACTAGCAATAATCTGCCATCACGCATGCCAAGCCCGCTCCACAGCGAGCCGCTGACACCGGTATCGAGCGTCTGCCAGGTACCACCTCGATTCAGGGAGCGGTACGCATTGCCCATCTCGGCTGCGATAAACAGACTGCCTCCCGGGCCAGGGAAGATGTGATTGAGGTGATACTCGTCCCCCTCTGCGCCAACCTGCAGATGCTTCCAGTTCCGGCCGCCATCCCAGGTCTCGGCGGCATAACCGTACGACCCGACAACGATGCCATGACGGGCGTTCTCGAACCATACAGAGAGCAGCACCGGATGGCCTTCCAGACGCTGCTGGAGAGCCCAGGTCTCACCACCATCCGCGGTGCGTAGCAGAACGCCGCCGTGGCCAACCGCCCAGCCCTGCTTGGCATCAACGAAACTCAGCGCGGTGAGCAAACCATCCACCGGCACGCCCCTGGCCTGGCGCCAGGTCAGGCCATCATCGGACAACACCACCACACCATGGTCGCCAAGGGCAATCAGGCGCTGGCCAGCCTGGGTTACCGCCAGCAGCGGCGCATGCTGCGCCTGGGTTAGCGGCATGGCCGGAGCAGCCCCTTCGACGGCAGCTCCTAGCATGACCAGCGCCAGCAACAGTGGGCGCAGGGAACAAATAACGGACATTGGGTGCCCTCCTATTAATGTGCGATCAGGGGCGCGCGAACCCGCCCGCGTCGGGGAATCAGGGTGTCCAGCATTACGGCGATAGCCGGCAGCAAGGTGATGGCCATGATCATGTTGATCATGAACATGAACGTGAGAAGCAGGCCCATATCGGCCTGGAACTTCAGCGCGGAGAAGGACCAGGTGGCGACGCCCACCGACAACGTGAGCGCAGTGAACACCGTAGCCACGCCCACTTCACGCAGGGCCAGCTTGAAGGCGTTGACAATGTCCTGCCCCTCGGCGAGATGCATCTGCAGGCGGTTGTAGATGTAGAACGCGTAATCCACGCCGATACCCACTGCCAGTACCATCACCGGCAAGGTTGCGACAGTCAGACCGATGTCCAACTCCTTCATGAACCAGTAGCCGAGAAAGGTTGCCAGCGTCAGCGGCACACAACAGGCAATCATAGCCCGCCAATCGCGGTAGACCAGGAACACCAGCAGCAAAATGGTCAGGTAGACGTAGAGCATCATCGGTAGTTCGGAGACCTCCACCACCTCGTTGGTGGCTGCCTGCACGCCGGCGTTGCCGCTGGCCAGACGCACGGTCACCCCCTCCAGCGCATGCTCGAGACGGTAGTGCTCGACAGCCTGCACCACCCGCTTCAAGGTGCTGGCCTTGTGATCGGCAAGGTAGAGATTGACCGGCAGCAACGTGCAGTCTGCGTTGTACAGGCGCAGGACCTCAGGCACCTGGCGCACCGCCTCACCTAGAGACAGCTCGTCCATCGGCAGAGCCGCCCACTTCGGATTGCCTTCGTTGACCCCTGAGGCCGATAACTTGGTCAGTGCTGGCAAGGACTGGGCCGAGAGTACACCCGGCACGTTACCCAGGTACCAGGTCAATCGGTCCACATAACTCATGACGTCATGTCGGTAGCAGCCGCCCTTGGGGGTTTCCACGGCCACGGTGAACAGGTCCAACCCCAAGGCGAAGTGGCTGACCACGCTTTCCACGTCCTGGTTGTAGCGGGAATCCGCGTGGAGCTCCGGTGCACCCGGCAGCACGTGACCGACATGGCGCCCCTGGCTTTGCCACACGGCCAGCACCATCAGCGCCAGGCATAGCAGGCCGCCGATGGCGGCATTACGTGGCTCGGCGATTCGCCCCAGACTGATCATTGCGTTATCGCGCCAGTGGCGCAGGCGCTCAACGCGGGCCACATAGGCGGCATCGAAGCGGAAGTAGCTGGCCAGTACCGGCAGCATAATCAGGTTGGTAATGATCTTGTACGCCACGCCCACCGAGGCGGTGATAGCCAGCTCGCGGATCATCGGGATGGGCACCAGCACCAAGGTGGCAAAACCGACGAAGGCGGTGATCAACGCCAGGGTGCCAGGAATCAGCAGGCCGCCGAAACTGCGGCGAGCGGCGGTCATGCCGTCAGCACCGGCACAAACCTCCCTGGATATGAAGTTGACCTGCTGCACACCATGGGACACGCCGATGGCGAACACCAGGAACGGAACCAGGATCGCAAGCGGATCAAGGCCGAAACCCAGCAGGGTAATGGTGCCGAACTGCCAGACCACCGAAACCAACGAACAGAAAAGCGGCAGGAAGGTCAGTACCCACGAGCGGGTGTACCAATACACGGCCAGTGCCGTGAGAACGAACGCCAGCGCGAAGAAACCCACGACACTTTTGGCACCTGCCCCGATATCGCCCATTTGCTTGGCGAAGCCGATGATCTGCACCTCATAGTCGGCATCAGCGTACTTGGCACGCAGCTCGTCCTCGAGTTGCTGGCTGAACTCCAGATAGTTCAAGCGCTTGCCTGTCCGCGGGTCCGGGTCTGCCAGCTCGGCCACCACCATGGCACCGCTATGATCGTTCGCCACTAAGCTGCCGACGAAACCGCCGATGATGGTGCGTTCACGAATACCGACGATGGCACGGCCATCCAGAGTCCCGACCGTGACGTCACCGCCGACCACGTCCTCGGCCTTCATGCCCTCCTCGGTGATCTGTACGGCACGGGTGTTCGGCGTCCACAAGGAGGTCACACTGCGCCGGTCGATCCCTGGCATGAAGAACAGCGTCTGGGTGATATCGTACAGACGCGTCAGCGCCTGCTTGTTCCAAATGTCGCCCTGCTTTGCATGCAATACCACGATGATCCGGTTTGCCCCGAACAGCACATCGCGATACTGATTGAACGTCTTGATAAAGGCATGCTGCTGCGGCAACTGCTTATCGAAGCCCGCCGACATTTCCAGGCGCGAAGCGTAAATGCCCATGACCAGAGTGATAACGGCCAGCAGGCCAAGAGTCGCCAGACGATGGCGGAAGAAAAGGCGCTCAAGCACCGATACGAGTGAAGCCAACATGGAATGCCTCAATATCACGAGTGTCGCCAACGGCGGGCCGCGCGCGAGCATGCGCAACCGACCCTCCGTCAACGAACTAGGGCTGGATTAGAACGAGTAGGAGATGTTGCCGCTGAGGAAGTCGCGATCAGCCAGCAAGTTATTGTCGCCGCCGCCCCAGTACTGCACCCACTGCAGGCCTCCCTTCCAGCGCTCGCGATAATTGAACAGCAGCGAGCTGGTCAGCGACTTGCGCCCCTCGATGAAAGGCAGTGCGTTCGGTGTGGTGCCATTGACGTCATGGCTGAAGTCCAGCTGCGGGGTAACTGTGATGCCGCTGCCGAACAGGTTCGGGTAGTTGATGCCGATCTCGGCCACGTAGCCCCAGGAAGTCTTGTCAGGCAGCGAATAGTCCGACAGGAAGTACGGGGTCTCGCCAGAGGTGTCTAGGCCCGGGTAGTGGGCTACCGCCGCTTCGGCCAGGATGAAGCCGTCGGAAGCGCCCAGGCTGGAGGGAATGAAGCCCAGGGTATCGTTGGCGGAGAAGGTGTAGATGGCATTGACGTCCACCTGCCACTTCTTCTCCTCGACGTAGCCGTTGTGCACACCGGTGTCGAATACGCTGTGCTTGTTGAAGGAACCCGTGAAGGCCCGACCAAATGGCACGGTCGGGTCGATGCCGACGCTGTCGTTGGGCCGGTAGGACAGCTCACCAGCCACAGCCACTGGGCCGACCATGGTGTTCATCGACAGGCCAAACAAGTCTTTGTCTTCGCCATAATTGATGAAATAGTTGTCCGTCCGCAAAGCATCCGGATCGGTTACGGCGGTGTAACCGACGAAGGGCAGCTTGTCGTGGTAGCGCTGGTAGAAGACACCGATCTCGGCGCCTATTTCTTCCGCGGTCCAGCGCAGAGCCACGCCGTACTGGCCGTCGTCATCTGCCTCGCGCTCGCCGCCGTAAGGAACTGCCAAGCCGTTGGCTACCAGGGTGTCGTCGTCCAGCCCACTTAGCAGCGGCTCGCCGCAATGACCGGTGGGCGTGCTTGCAGCGCAGGTGCCAGCCCCCAGGAAGCCGTCGACGTAATTGCTGGAATAGTAGATCGGCCGGCGACCCTCGCCAACCACATCCATGTTCGAGTAATAGGTGCCCACCGGATCGAGTCCATAGGCATTCCACTTGAACTGGTAGTAAGCCTCCAGACTCAAGGTCTCGGTCAGCCCCAGGTTGAATGAAGCCATCGGGGCGGGGATGAACACCTCCTTCAACTGGGTACCCGGGGTGTGGTACTTGGGCAGGCTGAGGGCATTGATCTGATTGATGCCGCCGATGATGAAGATTTCCTCGCCCCAACTGATGACCTGATTGCCAACCTTGACCTTGCCCGGCATCTCACCAAGGTCGAAGCTCTTGGCCACCCACAAATCGAGTAAGTCGAGGCGCTCGGTCGCGTCGCGGTCGGCCTGATCGTCCAGCTCGGTGCGGCGGGTGTTGTCCATCTTGAAGTCTTTGGCCCAGGCGACTCGCCCCAAGGCGCTCCAGCCGTCGCCGAACTTCAGGCTCAGCTCATGAGTACCCTTGAGCACCTCGGAGAACACGTCATGTTTGTGGTAGTTGAGGTTGCCGTCATCGCCGTTGGAATAGTTGATATCAGCGTTGGCGTAGCCGTTTCCCTTGGCCAGGTTGTAGTACTGACCGAGCCCGGTATTGGTGCCATCGTTGCAGCCGCCACTATCGCCACCGACCAGATGGCAGTTCGGCGACTCCAGGCGTGTGGCTAAGCCGTAGCCCAAGGTGGAATCGAAACTGCCTGATAGGCCCTCCTCGGAGCCAAACATGAAGGCGTGGCTCGGCTGCATCCACAGCAGGCCCGAGGCCGCCATCACCGCGAGTCCCAACAGGTTGCGAGCACTCAGGAGCCCATCCGGCGCCGCGGCGCGACTTTTCTTATTATCATTCATCTGGGTGTACTCCGAGAGGATCAGCGTTCACCGCGACGGCGCAGTTCGTTGGAATTGAACATCTTGTCGACTACGCGCCCTTCGAGGCCCGCAGTCATGTCCAGCACTTCACCTTCTTGGGTGAAGGCGTCTGCGAAGTAGCGCCGGGCGATCAAGTCGTAACTGACGTATTCAAAGCTGGTGCAGGCTTGGATTTCCGGGTCAGCCCAGAGACTGCCTTCCTGCACACGCCAGAGATTGCCCTTGGCGTCATACATGTCGACGTGCAGGACGACCCAACTGTCTTCGTCGATGAAGAACACACGCTTGGCAAAGGAGTGACGCTTGTCCGTCTTAACGGTCGCCTCCACCACCCAGACACGATGCCGCTCGTATCGCTGTACGTCGCGATTCAGGTAATCCTGACCGATCAGATCCTGGTACTTGTTGGACTTGTCGATCAACTTGTAGGAGTTGTACGGCACCACCATCTCTTTCTTGCCCACCAGCTTGAAGTCGTAACGGTCCAGGGCTCCGGTGAACATGTTGATCTGGTCGACGAAGTACAGGCTGTCGGTGGCGGCAATCGGATTGTCATAGGCGAAGGATGGCGCCCGACGCACACGACGCTGGCCGGGGAAATAAATCCACGCGTCCTGAGGCTTATCCAGCTGGGCGTGAACAAGATACAACTCCCCCGCACGAGAGGATGGAGTCAGTACGTCGTAAAGCAGCTTCGCCTCGACACCCCCCGCGTCAAGCGGCGTTTTCACGGCAGGATCGTTGTAGGGGTAATACTCGCTCGCCCATTGCTTACCCTCGTAGAGAGCGCCGTCCTTTTCACGCATCAAATACGAATACTGGGCGCGACGCCCCATTGCCATATAACGCAGTTTGTTATTCCACATCACCTCGATGCCACTCTGCGGCAACGGGAACGGCACCGCCGCACCAACCGCCTGCTCAAGACGCCAGCCGTCGCTCCCTATCTTGCTCTGCCCGGCGAACTCCTTGGTACGCTGGGCGACTTCGGCGGGAATGGCACAGCTGCGGCGGCTAGGGTAGACATCCAGTCGGTAGCCTGGATAATTCTTGATCAGCTCAACCTGACCGGCCGGCAGTTGCGCTTGATGCTGGGCCAGGTTCCCCGCATCGATTGAGTACAGCGGCTTGTCAGCAGCAAAAGGATCGCCATGCCCTGGCGACCATCCAGCCGGAACCTGGGTCAGACCGCCGTCCCATGCCGGAATGCTGCCATCCGCGTTTCCGGCCCTCTCGGCACCGACAGGGGTAAGCTCGCTTCCAAGCTTGTCCACATTAACTGCTGAGGCGGCCTGCAAGCTGCCAGCCCCGAACAGCGCGCACAGTGCGGCGCCCAACAAAGAAAGAGGGAAGGTTTTCATGGAGCTCTCCTAAGTTTTTCTTATAGTGTGCCCAAAGCACGTCTTGCGATCGGTGTGCAACTGATCAACCTGCGAGCGGTATGTGAGACATGGGAACGGGACGCCGTGGCGTCCCCGGCGGCGGTGCGGTAAAACCAGGTTCGCGATCAACAACACTGACACCTCTCATATTCTTCTTATTTGAGTCGGCGTCTTGAACTCCGCGTGGAAGATGGCTGGTCAAAAAATTTAGCCAGATGTTTCAAACGCGCCTGGCCGATAAAGTATTCAATGTAAGAGGTGGTGGCTTGACTGCGCATGACAGAGTCGTTGACATCTGACGTCAATCAACAATGATGCAAAATTGAATAGGCGGACGCACTGGCGAAATAGCCTCGCCCCAAAGCCCATTGACTCCCGACCATCAATTCACGGCAAGGCCGTCCTAATTGAGTTTGAAATCGAGGTCACCTGTTCAACATTGTGCTGTTCGTATTAATGACCGTGCGCAAGTGGCTGTAAATCGACTACGGCAACACAACGGCTTCAGCCTTGACGGTGGTTATTGCGCCCCAGCAGCCAGGCGATCAGCGTCATCAGCAGGGCCAAGGCGGTCAGCGCGGCGAACGGCAGGCGATAGCTACCGGACAAATCGCGCACCAGTCCGGTAAGAATCGGGGTCAGACACGCCAAGCCGTAACCGGTGCACAGCATCATCGCGGTCCAGCGACTGACCGCCAGCGGCGAACCGGCTTCGTAAAGCGGTAGCACCAGCGACAGGGCGAAGGATCCGCCGAGGCCGAAGCCGATCAGCAGCGCCCACAGTTGGGGCGCGACGGTTGGAGCAAAGCTGATCATTGCCAGGCACAGGCTGGTCAGCGCACCGCAGGCCAGCAGCAACGAATAGCGGGCACCGAAACGCTGCGCCAGCCAGGGCAGCACGAAGGAACTGGGCAGGCCCATTAGCATCGAGATACTCATCAGCAGGTTGCTGCGCAACAGACTCAGCCCGGCTTCGTGGTAGCGCGCCACTCCCCAAGTGGCCAGGGCGTAAAACAACCCTGCCTGCAGAGCGAAGAAAAGGCTGATCAGCCAAGCGCGCGGTTGCCGCCAGGGCAGGCCTGCACTCTGCTCCTGCATCTCGTCGGCACCGAGCCGGTTGGGTAGGCAAAGCCAGAGCAACACACCGAACACCGCCGGCACGGCCCAGACCGCCAGGCCAAGATTCCAGGCATCGCCGAACAGCGCAGTGGCCGGCGCGGTAAGTACCGCACCGCCGGCACCACCGATAGCCATGCCGAGGGAATACCAGCCCACCACCTGGTCCATCTGGGCAGCGAAATAACGTTTGATAAACCCCGACAGCAACGGGCCGGCCACGGCGATGGCAGTACCGAGGGCGATCGCGCTGCCCATCAGCACCGCACTCTGCTGCGCGCCCAGACGCGTCAGCAGGGCCAGGGCGACCAGCCCCAAACATAGCGCTATGGCGCGCTCCAAGCCCCAGCGCAACGCCAGCCGCGGTGCCAGCGGAGCGAGCAGGCCCATGCACAACACCGGCAGCGCGGTGGCCAGGCTTATGAAGCTGCGACTCAACGACAGTTCGGTGGCGATCCGCTCAATCAGGGGGGCAAGGGAGGTAATACCGGGCCGCAGATTGATCGCCGCCAGCACCAAGGCCACCAGCAGCAGGACCCGGGGAATTGGTTTCACAAATTATCCTTTAGTAAGTATTTTCAGAATTAGTCATCGGCACTGAAATTTTCCGAGACCTGAGATGGCAGATCGAAAACTAACGCGAACAAAAACTGGCTGCGCGTCCAACGTGATTCCGACCATAAACCCAACAAGGTGGAGTCGCTGAAATGACCCTGCATCCAAAGCTTAGAGGCAGGTTGTATGGGCAGCTTTGATGACATCAGAGCAGCGGAGAGATTGCCGTGGCCAAAGCACTGCTATTGGCTACGGAAGGACTTGTGGATGCGGTAGGGTCCGGCAACGCATTTACGCACCTACAACCAGCCATCGAGCAGGCTAACCATTCTATCGTTATCGGTCGCAGAAACTTACAGTTCAGCAACATCCTCGGGGCCCGAAGTCCGTCCACTCAAATGACCGAAACAACCGTGTCGAATCAAAAAAACGGAGGACGCTAAAGCCTGATCATTCTAAAAGGCTATAACACGAGAAATACGTAAAAATCTGACTCATAAGCGATTGACCGGGATAGAACGATTAACCTCATCATCACTCCCCCTGCATAACCATCACCCATTAGAATATCCAACGCCTACCACAGCATGAGCATCGCTATATTCTATTAAATTAGCAATGTTTGAAAACAGGCTTCCTCTTAGCAAGAAACGCAGCCATGCCCTCTTTCTGGTCCTCCAAGGCAAATGAAGAGTGGAACACACGCCGCTCGAATAACAAACCCTCTGTAAGGCTGGACTCGAATGCGCGATTCACGGACTCCTTAATCATCATTGTGATAGGCAGCGAGAAACTGGCAATTGCCTGGGCTGCGGTTAATGCCTCATCAAGCAGACGTTCGACAGGCACAACGCGTGCGACAAGCCCTGATCTTTCCGCTTCAAATGCGTCCATGGTCCGAGCCGTTAGACACAAGTCCATAGCTTTAGCCTTACCCAGTGCACGAGGTAGCCGTTGAGTACCGCCTGCCCCGGGGAGCACACCAAGTCTGACCTCGGGCTGCCCGAACTTGGCGTTCTCTGCAGCAAAAATCATGTCGCACATCATTGCAAGCTCACAACCACCGCCCAATGCGAACCCTGCGACCGCGGCAATAACTGGCTTACGAGACCTTTTAATTCTCTCCCAGTTGGTGGTCACAAAATCACTTTTATAGGCATACATATAATCAAATGACTTCATAAAATCGACATCAGCACCGGCAGCAAATGCTTTATCACTGCCCGTCAGAACAATACAACCTATATCCTCATCAGCTTCAAAAACATCGACAGCAGCAGAGATCCCATTAATCACTTCATCATTCAACGCATTAAGGACATCAGGCCGATTAATTCTAATCAACCCCACACGTCCAAAAACCTCAGTAACAACTGACTTTTGATCCAGCATGCCATTCCCCATAACATTAATCAGACTTAGATAAACGAACTAAAATACCCAATGACTACCCGAAACCTTATGAGCGAAATCGATAAATCTTGACAAGCACATAATGCTTCCAGGAAGACCAATAATGGCCCACCTGAAATTAATCAACCGAAAAACGTGAAAATTAGTACACGTAAAAGCCACGGCCTGTTTTGCGCCCGAGATAACCCGCTTCAACCATCTCTACAAGAAGTGGCGCGGGGCGGTACTTGGGATCTTTGAAAGATTCAAATAGAACCTGCATCACCGCCAATTCAACATCAAGCCCGATCATATCGCACAGTGCTAACGGACCAATCGGGTGATTGGCACCCAGCTTCATTGCCTCATCAATTTGCTCAGCCGACGCAAGATTCTCGCTTAATGCAAACACGGCCTCGTTAATCATTGGACAAAGCAAGCGATTCACAACAAAACCTGGACTATTTCGTACTTTAACCGGCGTCTTGCCCACCTCTTTAGCCAAAGCTTCCATCGAGGCAAAGGTTGCGTCGCTGGTTTGAAGCCCGCAAATAACTTCAACGAGCGCCATAACTGGAACCGGATTGAAAAAATGAAGCCCTACGACTCGTTCCGGCCGCGAAGTGACCGAGGCCAAATGAGTAATTGAGATCGATGAAGTGTTAGATGCCAAGATTGCATCAGGGCGGACGATAGCATCCAGTTTAGCGAGCAGGTCCAGTTTCAATTCAAGATTTTCGGTTGCCGCTTCAATGACAACGTCGCACTCAGCCAGGGTGCTCAGGTCTACACCTGTTTGAATTCTCGAAAGAGCCTGCTCTTTTTGCTGCTCAGTAATTTTCTCCTTACTGACCAACCGCCCCAGGCTCTTACTAACAGTATTAACTGCTCGCTCTAACGCAGCAGGCGAGATGTCAATCATGATGACATCAAATCCATTGACTGCAAAAACCTGACTGATACCATTCCCCATGGTACCCGCTCCAAGCACCCCAATTTTCTGCTTTTTCATACTGATTCCTTACGATAATAATCAAATGCCTTCAAGGCGCTCTACATCAAATATTTTTTGCTGCACATTTTAAATTCTTCGGTCCCCGCACATCGCAACAGCTCAAATAGAGCCATTTCGCGAGTAATCATATGCACACCGGCCGATTCCATGCGCTGCAGCGCCACAATCTTATCGGTCTCAGATCTAGACTCAACGGCATCAACAACTAAGAAGACTTGCTTACCCGCTGCGACAAGATCCAGAGCCGTCAGCATTACGCATGCATGGGTTTCGATACCACATATAACCCACTGTTCGTGCGAGCCATACTTTTCCGTGAATACACCCTCATCCTCAACACAAGAAAAGTAGCTCTTAGAAATGACATTTGGCGTGCCAGCGCAATCAAGTAACTCTTGGCTCACCGGCCCCAACCCTTTGGGATAGTGAGCAGAGAACTGCACAGGGACCTTGAGATCCTCAAACAAATCAACCAACCACTTACAACGCTGTAAGGTTTCTTCGTGAGCGGAGATCAACTGCAACACCTTGGGCTGCATATCAATTACCAGCAAAGCAGCTTTAGCTCTATCAATTTTCAACGCTATGTTTCCCTTTCAATTTTGATCCAACCTCGTTACGACGCCGCAACTGCGCTGCCACCACTAGCTTCTGAATTTCATCCGCCACAGATAGCGCACCACTTTCCGCGTACGCCAAGTGATTGGAGTCAATTTCACGCAACTTATACATATAATTAACCATGAGACCATATGATTGCCGAAGGCCTGCTTTAGAACTATCAGCCAACCAATTTATCCGCCCTAAACTAGCTCCGTTGGAAAAGTGAAACCGCGCCACAGGGTCGACAGGAATTCCCTTCTTATTTTCCTGCGCAAGGTAATAAGCGCACTCACTTAGCAACCATTCTTTCAACTGAAGTTGTACGGGTCGATCACTCTCAAACTCCGCGTTCAAATGACGGCGAATCGCCTCTGAACTTGTCTCACCGTCGCCCAACAGCTTATTTGCCAACTCAGCAGGAAGCGCACCTGAACATTCCAGCCGTTTATCCAACCAGCGGGCAAATCCGGGAACAGGCGACAAAGTTGCGAAATTTTGCAACTTAGGAAATTCATACAGCAACTGCTCGACTACCCGCTTTATGAGAAACTCGCCCATACTAACGCCACGTAGTCCAACCTGTGCGTTCGAGATCGAATAGAAGATCGCGGTGTCAGCAGTTTCGGGATCCAAGGTCGGGTAATTTTCATCAAGTAATGCCTGAACACTGGTAGCGATACCCTGAACCAAGGCTACCTCAACGAATATGAGCGGTTCCTCGGGCATCCGCCCATGAAAGAAAGCATAACATCGCCGATCCGAATCGACGCGATTGCGCAAGTCGCCCCACGATTTAATCTCATGCACGGCTTCATATCTTATTAATTTTTCAAGCAAGGACGCCGGAGAACTCCAACCAATCCTCTTTAACTCCAAAAAACCGATGTCGAACCAACTTGTAAATAGACGCAGCAGATCTTGATTGAGTCCAATAAATTCTCCATCCCGCCCCAAACGAAGCAGTTCGGATCGAATACTGACCAACTCATGCACCCCATTTGGAAGCAGATTAAATTGGCGAAGAATTCGAGCACGTGGACTTTCAAGATTATTCAATAGCAAGCCAGCGGCGCGTGACTTCAACCGGCTGTCTGCAGCATTTAAATAAGTATCTATCGATCGACGAACATTTTGTTCATCCACCTCAAATGAATCATTCAATATTGACAGAAATCGCTTGCGATCATCTCCTTCAGTTCTGAGATAAAACTCCAATGCACGCGCTGCTCTTTCGCGGGATCTTGCTTCCCCCCCTTTCTCTGATGCCATTTCGCGCAACAAGAGCTCGAGTGCGTCCCAGTCATTTATCTGCAGAGGCTCTTGCTTTGTATAAGCAGAAGTATCTTTCCCGAGTAAGCGCTTCAAAAGCTGGAAAATCGAGACTTTTTTGAAGTTCATGATTGGTGACTCAGTATCGGAAGACATTTCATACTCCTCGAACCGATCGCGCTTAATTCTTCGCGCCAGGATCAGGCTCAGACTTAACGATGATAAAACCCGAACCCCATCCGAAAACACCCATGCAGATCCCTGTGCTTTTGACAATTAATGGCCGTCTAGTTGGCCCGCGGACACGCAGGGATAGGCACTCGAAAAGACCTATGAATGATTTATACTGTCAATAGAAACGCAGCCGCGCATATGCTCGGAGCGCCGAAGCATTTTTTTGGCTCCAGGCGACGCTGGAAAACAGTTCTCTACCGCCCACCTCACAAGGCAGATACGGCATAACCGTTCGCGCTCCGCCCTCACAGCGGGCCAGTAGCGAGCGCCCTACTATACGACCCGGCGTCGTTGACTTCCAAACGCTGCTTTGAGTCGCTTTCCTGATGCCTAATCTAGAGGAGTGAGATTGAAATATTTTGCTCTGCGGGCCATAAATTGTGCAGAATACGCCAAGAGTTGAGGATTCCTTAACGAAATTCTGAAAGCCCGCCTTGTTCAAAGTGGCAGGTCGGTAGGCCCCATGGCTATTGGGCAATATTTCGAACGAGGGCTTTTCAGCCCCTCTTTATGGGGGCGTCGTTGATCGTCTAGAAAGGAATATTTGCTATGCAGGTAAAGTCCACAAACCGGTCCTCAACATCCCAGACGCCATTAACGATTTCTGGACATTTTTTAGAGGGCATGCTGAGAAAAATTCGAACTGTTCGTGGTGACGCTGCGGTAGCAAATATTCTACGCAGTTCTAATATTCCTGATGCATTTCTCCGCCAGCCTGACCTACGAATCAGCCGTGTTCAATTTGTTGCTGCTTACAAAGCCAATGTAGCTGAATTGGACGACGAAATGCATGGGCTTTGGTCTCGACCGATTCGCGGAGGGACGTTAAAATACATGATGCTAAGCTTGTTAGATGGTGCAAACGTGGCGATTGTTCTTAATCGATTCGCGCGTTTCTGGAATTTAATTCTAGACGATTATAAACTGTCTCTGATCCGCGAGCAGGGCAGAATGGGTATCGTTCTCCAGCCCCGAACGAAGGGTGGAGAGGTCAACATTCTAGGCCACGAACTCATACTAAAACTTGTGCATGGCATTGTTAGCTGGTTGCTTAATACGGAAATTGAGTTACACGGTGTTGAGTTTGCATTCCCGAGACCAACGCACTGGACCGACTATGCTTTTCTGTACCCTGGCCCTGTGAGCTTTAACGCGGAATGTAGCGCAATCTGGATTGATTCAAGTTACGGGCTTGCGAGCTTCCGCCGCACCCGCGTAGAACTCTGGACCTTCTTACGGCGCGCCCCAGAAGATTGGGCATTCACAACAGTGAATATCGGCTTACTCAGCACTAGAGTTAGGCAGCACCTTGCGGCATCGGAAATACCATCAGCTGATATCGACGAGATCTCTTCTATTTTAGGGCTTTCTATTCGCTCACTCACTCGCAAGCTCAAAGCCGAGGGCACCAGTTTCAGAATCATTCGTGATGATCTACGGCGTGACTTAGCCGTTCAATTATTAACACAATCCCGTATTTCAGTGGACGGCGTCGCAGCGCTTGTGGGCTTTGAAAATACAGCCGCATTTTGCCGTGCGTTTCGAAGCTGGATGCAAGTAAGTCCTGGGGCGTACAGGAACCGAAACTTTTAAAATCTCCTACAGTATCAAAGTTACTGTAGGAGATTTACGAATGGCCTGGGGTAGTCATGCTTTTCTGGCTGACTGCGCCGCTACTGTTTATTGCGGGGCGGCTCCACCAAAATGAATCAGATCATTCGCTCATTGCTGGGTGTTTAGCCGCCATGGAACCCTTGCAGCTGCCCAGATTCCAAGCGCACCTCTTGTTTCCCTCAGTAACTGTGGACGCGCCATCCACAGGCTCAAGGTGCAGATAGCGTCACCCGCTGAGCGGTGCTCTCACCAGCCCACGAAAAAAATTCTGGGCTGCCTGGCGCCTCCCTTTCGGCGGGGCGCCTAGCCGGGCTCTGTAACTTTATCCAATGCACGCCTCGACGAATCCGTAAAGACACCAGCCGTCAACGCCCAGAATCGATCCGCGGTCCCAAGATCAAGCTGCAGTATTGAGCTGCTCGAGAATGTCCATGCGATCGAAGTGAGCACGCTTTTCGATGATTTTCCCGTCGGCGATGGTCAACAGCATCATGAGCGAGAAGTGCGCGCCCCCCCTCTTCGTCTCATAGCCTTCCAATACCCCGCTCTGCCGCCCCTCAAATGTCATGTAGGCCGCTACCTGGTCGCCCTCAGCCAGTAGGGTTTCAATTTTGAAGATAAATCCTTCGAAGGCAGCAAAATTTTTCTTTTCCGACTGGATGAAGCCTTCTGATCCGAAAATAGGGGTGTCCACCTGCAGGTAGAACTTGAAGTCCTTATGGCATAGGCTGGCCACGACTTCGAAGTCCTCGCGCTGAATGGCAGCATAGAATTGACGGACGATTGCCTTGTTTGCTTCGACTGACATGTTTTCTCTCTCTTTGAGTGGGTGTGGATGGATAGGGAAATTCGACTTAGAGGCTGTAGACTTCTCCGTCCTCAGGTATCAGCAGGCGGTCGGTCATGCCTTTTTCAGCGGAGAATTCGTGAAGCTCTTCACGGGTAAGGACTGCGTGATTCACCGACTCCATATGGGTCGCAATGAGCGTCGCCTTGGGCGCGGCCTGGTAGACCTCGTAAACATCCTGCTTGCCCATGATGATCGGACCGAGGCCCGTGACCTGGGCGTCGCCCGCATTGAGAATCGCGACATCGGGGTCATGCTCTTTTAAGCTGGCATGGACATACTGGTTCCAAACAGTGTCGCCGGCGATATAGAGGGTCTTTTCCTTGGGGTGCTTGAACACGACACCACAAACCTCACCCAGTACAGTCCCTATTGCCTCGATTGCAGCATCCGAACCATGCTGCCCTAAGGTCTGAACCAATGAGATGCCATTGAAGTTGGCACCTTGCAATAGACGAACGTCAGTGAAGCCCTGAGACTTGATCAGCTCGCGATCCTGCTCGTGCTGGGTAAAGAGTGGCAGATGTTTCGGCAGCAGGGTCTTAGCAGCCTCGTCCCAATGATCGGGATGGGTGTGGGTAACGATGACCGCATCCACATTGAGAATCTCGTCCATTGGTACAGGCAGATCGACTGTCGGATTGAACAGGTGGTTGTTCGGCGTTCCCTCGAACCCAGGATAGGCTCCCCGCCTCGCGAGCAGCGGATCGATCAGAAACTTCGTTTGCGCATACTCGATGATCAGAGTGGCGTTGCGAATCTGCTGAATCTTCATTGAGATCTTCTCGTTTCTGGTTATTTTTTCATTAGGGACCTTTCGGTCCATATTGGGTAAAAAAATGCTATTCAGCAGTTATCAGTCAAGATGGGAAAGCAGCAGATCCAACGCACCATCGAGCTCGGCTTGCCCATACCCGGTGCGCGCCATTACTTGGAGACCGGGGAAGGCAAGAACCAAAAGACGGGCTAACTCTCGACCATTTCTGCTACTCGTCAGTGAGCCGTCCCTCTGCCCTCGCTCGATCACACTGGTCAGCGCATCTTCAATATGGCGGAAGTCCTCCATGACTCGCGCCCGGATCTCTGGATCATGTGGAGCCATCTCAACGCCTTGATTGATGCTCATGCAACCACGTGCCGATTCGAGCGTCCCAAGGTTGGCAAAAAGCATACGGAAGAACTCCTCAATGGCCTGACGAGCATGCCCACGCCCCAGGACTCGGCGCATGTCCTTTCCCCTATCATTCCGATAGGTGTCGAACGCGCTAATGAACAACTCACGCTTCCCACCAAATGTGCCATACAGGCTGCTCTTGCTCAGCCCTGTGGCTTTGAGCAAATCGATCATCGAGGTCGCCTCATAGCCCTTGTGCCAGAACACGACCATGGCCTGGTACAAGGCTTCGGCGGTGTTGAATTCTTGCGGTCTCGCCATGATCAGTACGGGCTCCGAAGCGCCGGGGATACTGTGTGTCGATCTATCGCGCCATACTGATCTGGGCCGTCGCTGATGCGGGTGAGGAAGCTCGCCACACAGAGCTCGCCATTGCCCGAAAAGCAGTCAGCGCCTAGCCATTGGTTCTTCAGGCCGCTAACGGAGAACCACCCAGAAGCGTCTTCTACAGCGCCCCCATTATCGATTTTGTTTCGACGAACTCATCAAACCCAGAAGCGCCCCATTCTCGACCATTCCCAGACTGCTTATATCCTCCAAACGGCGCATGAATATCCGTTGGGGCACCGCAAATATGAACCATCCCAGTCCGCATGCGCTTTGCAACCGCTTGTGCATGCAATGGATTGGATGAGTGAACATACCCAGAAAGTCCGTAGATCGAGTCATTAGCGAGATTAATGGCTTCCTCTTCATTCTCATACGCAATCACCACAAGAACTGGCCCGAAAATTTCCTCTTGAGCAATTCGCATTTCGTTCTTCACATCCGTAAACACAGTCGGTGAAATATAAAACCCCTCAGTGAGATTTGCTATTTCGTCGCTGCCGCCCACAAGCAGTTTTGCGCCTTCATCAATTCCTATTTTAATCAGCTTGCGCACCTGATTATATTGGCGCTCGTTTGCAATTGGCCCCATTGTTGTATCCGAATCCAGGGGATCACCCACTTTAATTTCGGAGCACACTTCAATGATGAGTCGTTCAACCTCGGCCAGACGAGCACTGGGGACAAGCATTCTTGATGGTGCAGTACAGGACTGCCCGGAATTAGACATCATATGTAAAACACCATGTCGAATCGCTTGCTGAAAGTCCGCATCTGGCAAAATTATGTTTGCTGACTTACCGCCTAACTCCAGAGACATCCTCTTAACGGTATCAGCCCCAGCCTGAGTTAGACTCGCGCCGGCTTGGGTAGAGCCTGTCAATGACACCATGTCAATCATCGGATGAGATGCCAACAACTGCCCAAGTTTGCGCCCTTCCCCATTCAGCATGTTAAACACGCCCGGGGGGACTTGCGCGGCCTCCAGAATTTCCGCAAGGATTACGGCCGAGTATGGGGCATTCTGACTTGGTTTGAGCACCATGGTGCAACCAACTGCTAAAGCAGGAGCCACTTTGCATGCAATCTGATTCATCGGCCAGTTCCACGGTGTGATCAAAGAGCAAACACCTATGGGTTCTTTTGTGACAAGCGTTGTCCCGCGCTTGATTTGAAAGCTATATTTCTTGAGCGTCTCCAAGGCCGCCTGAAAATGCCAAAGCCCAATAGACGATTGGAGTGGACGCGAGAGGTGGTGCAAAGGGGCACCCATCTCAAGCGTAATTGCTTCGGCCAAGTCTTGTAAGCGGCTTTCGTATACTGCGCAGATCCGCTCCAACAGTGAAATCCTAAACTCAATTGTGCTTATTGAGTATTCAGGAAAAGCATTAAACGCCGCGTTTATCGCTATCTCTACATCAGCATCCGTTGCAAAGGCAACTGAACCGGATACCTGACCATTTGCCGGATTAATAATATCATGCAATATGGACTCACCCTGCGGCGAGCGCCAAGTGCCGTTAATGAAGAATTTTTGAAGATTTTCAATTTGCAAGTGCATCGACACTCTCCGAAATTGGGCAGTAAGCCAACCCTACCTAACGCCACCCACGAAAGCTTGTCAGCTCGCGACTAGAACATTGACATTAGGCGCCAACTGACAACGCCTCAATCCGCGCCTGCTGGCGGTACTGTTGAGGTGTAATCTGCATCCAGCGCCGAAACGCACGACTGAAGGAGCTAGCCTCCGTATAACCCAGCAAAAGGGCGATATCGGTCAAGCTGTAGTCAGTACGAGAAACATAGTTTTCCGCCAACGAACGGCGCACGACCTCCACCAACTGGCTGAAATCTAAAGCATGGTCAGCCAAGCGCCGTTGTAGGGTTCGCACCCCCATATTCATGGTAACGGCCACCTGTTCGATGCTTGGGGAACCGCGACTTAAGCTGTCAGCGATGTGCCGCAACAGCCCATGAAGCAAATCACTAGATCCTGCCCGCTTTATCCGCTGCTGCTCAAGAAAAGCCTCGAGCGCCTGAAAAAGACGATGCTCGGAAGTGCGAACCGGCATATCAAGAAAATCTTCATTGAAGTACAGGCGATTGTCGGCTTGATTGAAGAGTACTGGGCACTCGAACAGTTCGTTATAAATAGACAGATCCGCTGGAGCGCCATGCTCGAACTCCACACGCACCGGAGACAAATTGGCACACTCGGTAATTTCTCGAATAATGCTGAGCCCGCAGGCGACAGAAAATTCGGCATCCTGCCGACACTGAATTATGAGTGGATCGGTAATCTGATAAACAATCCCTACCGACCTGCCAGCCATTTCCACCTGAATGCGGCATCCCTGTGTTAGCACTTCAATAAAATGACTCATGCAATGCAGCGCAAGTTGCATTGTTGGTGCGCAGCGCACCGCATATCCCCAAACACCGAGCTCATGACACTTAGTGCGCAGACCGACCTGAAGGCCAATACTTGGGGAAACCTCCCTTCCTAAAATTTCCCATAATTCAACATACTGCGACAGAGGTATCTCTAAACCTGGCGTGTGCAAAACCTCTTGATTCAGCCCCGCCGCAGCCAGATAAGGAGAAAACAGCGTAGCGTTTCGCGCAAAAAAACTTTCGGCGTAGATGGTATGGCTACTATGTAAAGTCATACTTGCCCCACTTCAACTATTCATTAATATTATTATGACCTTCAAATCCGCACAGCATGAGCATTATTCTTAAAAAACCTTAAAGTAAAAAAAAAGCACATATATGCATAAAAAGTCAGCTGTTATGCCGAAACCGCCAAGTTGAGGCTCAGGCTGTGGCCAAGGCCATAAAATCCGCTTAACATCCGCATCAGAACCTTTAGAAAACCCAAGCCAACAAACAATCAAGTCAAGATCCTCCATACCGGAACCTTCAACGGAAGTAACCATGCCTTCAATATTCGAGCTTACCGATACCGCCCAGCTGACAAAATCACCATTTACAGCAAACAGAAATACTGTGTTACTTACCCCGCCTTGGACCGTCGGTCATCCTACAAAATCACTCGATTTTCGCCGCGCCTACTTAGCTCAAAGTTTTTTTGAGTCCTTAAATCGAGAAGCCCATCGTTTAGTGCTTGAAGGTAGCACACCAACCGAAGTAGATGCCGTATTGACGTTATCAAAATCAAATATGGGGATTTTAGAGTCGAACGACCACTTCGGCATTGATCTACTTTTCTGGAGTCGCAGTAAAAAGCGTATGCACCTGAAAAACGATTTAAGCTATTTCGTGCTAAGTGATGAATTATTTAAACTGGGTCGCTACGGCAAAAAAACTGGAAGGGGATTCTATCGTTATGAGAGCACCAAACACGAAGACCCTGAGGTTCCACATATTGCGGCCATGCTCGCTCACGAAATAGAGGTGCCATACCGCAACAACATAACTGTGCAGGAAATTCGAGAGCGCCTTTTGCTCACCCTAATAATCGAAGGCATCAATCTAATTAACGAGCTCCCGCTCATCAGCGTTTATGATATCGTCCTTGTGTTCACTCAGGAATTCCAGTTTTCATTTAATGATGGAGAGCCTACGAACAGCCCAACCGCATTGGACTCGCAATACATTGCGAGTAGAATTGATCATTACAAAGGCAGCTTGGGCTCCTACGGAGCGACATGGTTTCAGACTCATTCAGCACTCGTGCACGTACTGATACGTCAAATAGTAGACAACATTATTTCCTCAGCAAAAGGCTAAATCACCAAGCACCCATATCACAGCCCCTGATCAGCCGGCACAATTTGCTCGTCGCGTATAAAATACTCGACGCATAAAAGAACTCAAATACATTGCGCCCCATCAAAGTAACTGATTCAAAGCTCAGCCGCAGGCAAGCCGTTAGCTCAGTTAGTTGACGGCCTAGCATGTGCTAAAGGCGCAGCTCGCTAAGTTCAACGAAAGGAAAGCCTTTGCGATGTTTCCGGCGCTGGCTGGTGGAGCGATCCTTCTCCTGGCTGGAATAATCGTGCCTACGATTGTAAAAATCCGAGTGCAAGCTTATTACCAGCTTGCAGCTTATTGACGTAGCGCTCCTTGCGCTGCCATTCAAATTTTCATCAAAAGCCACGTAGAGACAATCACCAATCCCAGAGGAGTCCGACGCCAAGCCTTGGACATATCGCTTGATAAATGATTCACTCACGAGCGCAATCACAAACCGCTCTAGTGCCGAATATTATTCGGCACATTTAACCACCAGTAACGTTCATAAACCTAATAACTTGTACATGCTGAGAGCTTTCAAAGCCATGTTTGGCCGGCTTTAACTTCATTGCCTCTATGATTTTTGACCTCATCGCGTCTTCACTATACCTAGCACCCCGCAAAACACCTTTAAGATCAATAGCATTATCCTCCCCCAGGCACAGAACCAGCTTCCCATCCGCAGTTACACGCACACGATTGCACTCATTGCAAAAATTACGACTATGAGGAGAAATAAATCCGATACGACTTTCAAAACCTTTCACTTGGTAATATTTTGAAGGCCCACCAGTTCGTTCAGTGACTGGCGATAATTCCAGCTTATCGCTTAAACGCTCCAACACCTCATGGCTGGTGCATAAAGTCTTAGCTCTATCATGGCTCCCCACTGCCCCCAACGGCATTTCCTCTATAAAGCTAATGTCCAAGCCCCGTTCAAGTGCGTATATAGCCAATTCGTAAACTTCATCATTATTTATGCCTTTTTGGATCACACTGTTGATTTTTATTCGCTCAAACCCGACTGACCTGGCTTTCTCTATTCCCTCAAGTACTTTAATTAAGCTATCTCTTCGGGCCAGCAAGGCGAAACGCTCTCGATGCAGTGAATCAAGACTTACATTTAATCTTCGAACTCCCGAACGGCGCAGTTCTTCAGCGCGCCCTACCAACTGCGAGCCATTGGTAGTAATTGACAGATCATCTAATTCGCTGCGCTCGCCTAATTTGTACAGTAACGTGAGTAAATCTTTTCTGACTAGCGGTTCGCCGCCAGTGATTCGAATCCGCCGCACACCAAGCCCAATAAACGTATTGGCGATTTGATATAGTTCATCAATGCTTAGCAACTCATCGCGAGCATTAAAGCGCATATTTTCAGGCATACAATATACGCAACGAAAGTCACATCGATCTGTTACCGACAACCTCAAATAATCTATTCTACGACCAAACGGATCGACCAACTCGCCATCACTCATAAGCACCTCCACTTTTATCAGGTTAAATCAATGGTGATCCAATACCGCTCTCAACATTAACCGAGAACGTCTGCGCTCGCAGTAAGCCACATGCACAAGATATCAAGACTTTACATAGCCTTTCACTGCCACAAAGCCTGATTTGGCCATTTGATAATTTCGGTAGCCTGCTTCGTAAAGTACGACCCATGCAGGGCTAGACTAATACTCATCTGCTGATGGGAATCACTTTGCTGCAAGCTCCAGGTTTGCTGCCTATACGCAACCTCATAATTCCACCAACTGCCTGGCTCAATATGCATAAGCCTGGGCAGGAGATGGGTGAGTTGCTGGCCGGATTTCATCACCGGTAGGGCTCGGCAACGATGGGCAGAGGATCGTCACGCACTTCGCGCATGAGCGCGCACTGCATACACGCCTCGTGGCGGATGCCTAGCGCGTAGGCAACAGCCGAACGGTTGCCTGATGCACCGCCCACACATGGCGGATCTTCCTCTGTTTATTCTCTAGGTTGCAGCCCTTCTACGGACACTCACCTATGTCTAGTTGGTGCGGGGTATGGTCGGATAGGTTATCCAGCTAGGGGCCAGTCTCACCTGTCTCGCGAATTGGCAGGGCGCTGCGCAGAATCATCTCCAGCTGCCGAATTATCCGCTCAGTAGCAATCGCGCAACGGCATAGTCCGCATCACATTTATCCTCTTAGCGCTAGAGTAAAGTGCCTCGCAGAACGACTATTCTGCCACCATCACCTGATGCCGTCTGGGCACTCTTGCAAACTGGGATTCGGCTTTAAACTCCGAGTTGGACAGTACTCGTCATGCAAGCCGGTATCGCAGACGAGTTAGGCTTGGGTCGCCCTCTACTATCTATAGGGTGCTGTATTATTTAGGACGCTTTTCTAAAAATTCACCGATACCTTCAATGGCGTCGCTTTCCATGGCATTACAGGCCATCACATTAGCTGCGTACGCATAAGCGTCCTCAATACTCATTGCCTTTTGACGATAAATCATTGACTTTCCATATCTAACCGCCTGTGGACTTTTAGACGCTATTGCAGAGGTAAGTTCCTCAATAACGCTATCAAGACCGTCGTTCTCCACCGCCCGATTTACCAGCCCCCAGTCCACTGCTGTATTTGCATCAATAAACTTACCAGTAAATAACATTTCGAATGCATGTTTCAAGGCGATGTTTCGAGTAAGAGCGACAGCCGGCGTGGAACAAAAAAGCCCCAGATTGATTCCCGACACACCAAAACGAGCATCATATGTTGCAATAGATAGATCACAGCTTGCAACAAGCTGACAACCTGCGGCAGTTGCAACACCTTGCACACGGGCAATTACCGGAACTGGTAACGCTTGGATTTTTGTCATTACTTCAGTGCATAGGCTAAATAGCTCTTGATAAAAGGGCAGTCCCCGCCGGTCATTCATTTCACGCAAATCGTGGCCTGCGCAAAAAGCTGTTCCTTTAGCGGCTAAAACTACACACCGAATGGTAGAATCAGAAGAGATCGCATTCAGTTCGTCTCTCAATGAACCAAGCATTTCTTCGGACAATGCATTGTATTGAGTTGGCCTATTCAACCATAAGGTCACCACATTGTCTCGGCGCTCGCGCAATACCATATCATTAAGATTCGACATATGCCCGCTCCTCGCTGCCCCGTGATTTAGTTGTATTCGGCATGCCAGGTGTGCTCAAGAGTCCATGCCTATCGTGACCTTGGCTTTAATCGAGTTACCGATAAAGCATCTGCTGTGCGCGCCTGCATGCATGCGAGCAATTGTGGCCTCGTCTGGCTTCCCATCATCAGAAAATGTAATTTCCGGGTAGAGTTCGATATGGGTAATTTCCAAAACACCGCTGTCATTTTTCCCAAGATACCCGACCGGCGTGTCAACATATGACTCTGGCAGAAAGCCCTGATGCTCAGCGATTGCAAGGAAAAATAACATATGACAGCTGGCGACAGCAGTAACCAATAATTGTTCAGGATCCGCACAAAAAGCATCGCCTTTGTATTCGATTGCTGCAGATACATTCAATAGCTGCCGCCCATCAAACCGAGCCACATGATTCCTCGAGTAGGTTGAGGCGTCATCAGCGTGTGGCGATTTTTCCCACTTGATATCAGCATAATGTTCAGACATTGATCACTCCACACCAATTAATAGATACAATACCAGCTAGGTGACTAGCAAATCTCACTCCACTAGCTGGATATAGCGTTATCAAGCAACTCTTGAAAATATTCTATCGCTCCCGGTGCAACACCATCGTAATTTGAAATACGGACTAAGCATGTGTGCGCTGAGCAGCCCTGACTAAATTTCGACGAACCTATGTCCAAAGTTAGAATATTTGGATTCCCTGAAATATCTAAACTACGATCAATGGAAGTAGTTAACCAAGCACCGGTCGGGAGAACAATGACTCCAGGACTTACTGTGTCGCTGATAGTAGCCGTCGCCAAACAGGCACCGCGCGAATTCCAGATTTTTACTGTATTACCGTCACTGATATCGAAGCGCCGTGCATCTTCTGCATTGATTTTTGCCTGTTCCCTACCATTGCGCTTCAACTGAAGACTTGCACGACCTGTTTCCAGTTGACTATGCAGACGCCCAGCAGGTTGATTCGAGATCAAATGCAACTCCGAATCATCGGCGTTGCCTAGCCATTCTGCAGGTTCCAGCCATGCGGGATGCGACAAGCAATCATCATATTGCAACTTTGCCAATGCAGCGCTGTTAAGCACAATCTTACCGCTTTCAGTGTTTAGTCGATGCGTATCCGGTTGCTCACGAAACTCGCGCAGATAAGTATGATTACTTCGCATGGGGCATTCCGCATAACCCTGCGCCCAGAAGTCTTTAAAATCAGGCATCTCATAACCAAGCCGACTCAACGTATCGGCTTTTGTTTGGTTATACATATATTCTAACCATTCAACCTCATTACGCCCTTCATTAAACGCGTCAGCCACTCCTAGCTTCTTTGCAATTGCGTCAAAAATATCAAAGTCCGACTTGGAGTCACCAACGGTATTAATTGCACGATGCATTGCCAGCAAAAAATCAGATCGTTTGTTGGCTGCAATATCATTACGCTCGATGGAGGTATTGGCTGGAAGCAAGATGTCAGCGCGTAACGCAGTGGCTGTTAACATTGGATCTTGTACAATAATTGTTTCCGGCTTCCTCCATGCAGAGTCCAGACGATTTAAATCCTGATGATGATGAAAGGGGTTACCGCCCGCCCAGTAAACAAGTCGGACGTCAGGGTAGGTGTGCTGTTCCCCATCATAGGTAAAATCCGCTCCTGGATTCAGCAACATATCACTGATTCTTGCCACAGGAATGAAGCTAGATATCGCTTTTTTAAATTGAGAGATGGAAGGCGATTTACCAAGACTTATCGGAGCCCCAACCCCACCAAGAGATGCGTAGCCGAAGCCGACCCCCCCGCCAGGCAAGCCTATCTGTCCAATCATCGCCGCAAGTGCCAATGCGGCCCAATAAGGCTGCTCGCCATGGTGGGCACGCTGCAAGCTCCAGCTAAGTGTCAGCATTGAACGCGTGTTTACAAGTAATTTAGCCAGCTCAAGAATTTTTTGCTTTTCAATACCCGTAATAGAAGCGGCCCAAGCCGCATCTTTATACTGACCATCCGCGCCCCCCGCCAGATAGTGGATAAACTCATCGGCTCCACTCGTACAGCGCGCAAGGAATTGCTTATCGTGAAGATCCGCCTTCAATATTTCGCCCGCCAGACCAAGCATGAGTGCTGTATCTGTATTTGGGCGAATTGGCCACCACTCTGCCCCAACCCACTCAGGCAAGTCATCTTTTAGAGGGGAAATCAGAATAACCTTGATATTACTGTCGGCAATTTTTTTTAGGTTACCTTCCAACGAATGCTTCGCGATGCTTCCCGATTCGTTCTGAGCGGTTCTGGGAGGTAAACCACCAAAGACCAATAGTGTTTCAGTGTGGTCAACGATAGTATCAAAAGTACTGGATTCTCCCCAACATGCACTGTCATCGCCCAGAACATGCCGAAGTATTGTGGGGCCGGCGGCGATTGAGTAGGTATCTACATGACCTGTGTACCCTCCAACTAAATTCAGCATACGTTTCAGCAGGGAGGGTGCATGGTGAAGTCGACCACAGCTTGTCCATCCATAGGAGCCGGCGAAAATCGCCTCATTACCATAGGTCGACGACACCCGCTTAATTTCATCAGCAACTAAGCTCGTGACCTCCTCCCAACTCACGGGTATAAACTTATCTTCACCACGCCTCGATCGATCACTTTTGTCCCGATTCTCAAGCCAACCTGAGCGGACCATTGGCTGCATAATGCGCCTATCTGAACGCGCCCACTCGCGAACCGAGTCGATTATTGGCGATGGTGCTGGATCATGCTCGAATGGCTCTATACCAACAATTTCATTGTCTTTTACAAGAATTGAGTAGGCGCCCCAATGACTGCAATGGGCGTAGCGTTCAACCTTCATGTAGTGCCTCCGATTCTTTATTCATTGCCGTGCACATCGCTATACTTTCTCAAGACGCCTGCAGATGAGGCTCATAACCGGTGGCACTGAGCAACGCGAGCCCAGCAACGTAAGCGGGAGGGTACATGATGCTCTCCAGAATTATCTGCTTGTGACTTGTCACGAGCATGGCCTGCAACGGGATACGCAACAGCTCAACTAAAGACTCAAGCTCGGGGAATGGGAGCTAAATGTTGTGGCCTCCAGGTGAGGAAAAAGCGTAAGCCATGGTCACCGTCACCTAGCCAGTCCCTCTTACTATCATGCTTGTTCAAGCCGGCGAACTTTGCTTAGGTGGAAAAAGGCGGCCGTTTAAAAAGACAAGCCGCAAATACCAAGCCATGCCAAACTAAAGTATTCAATTTCTAAGGCAACGGCTTGCCGGCTCATGACAGAGTCGTTGACATCTGGTGCCAATCGACTGTCGTGCGGAATTGATCAGGTCTTGCCGCTTGGGAATGCTCTAATTTTGCTGGACACCTCGATAGGTGGAATATCCATCGACAGAGGAGCCACGTATGGGCCGTAAACACAGAGCATTCGACGCCAGCTTCAAGCTGCAAGTCTCGCAGGCCGTCTCCGGCGCACAGCACCACCTTCCACATCGCGCCATCGCGACGTAGCAAGACCCGACCACCCCACTCGCCTTATGTCCAGCCGGCAACGGCATGCTCAGCCTCGACAAGTCACCGGGCCGACGTCCAGTGCCACATCCGGGCGCTTCCAGGTGTGCGTCACCAGGTGTTCGATGGCCTGGCGGAAGTCGCCCTCCGCCGCCATGCAGTGCTACAGAGCAGTGCCTAAGGTGTCATCCACTTCATCGCGGTGTCTCCCTGACAAGGTGAAGGGCAGCCGGCCCCACCGGCTGCACCGCTCGGGTCAGAAGCCCATATTCACGCCCAATTGGGCGGAAGTGCGCCGCATGGGGTAGCTGGTGCGGTAGGCGCAATCGCGGTCGAACAGGTTCTCCACGTAAGGAACACCTCGCCGACCTCACCCAACTGCAGCATGGCATGGCCGACCTGCAGATTGAGCACGGTGAAACTGTCGACCTGCTCGAAGTTGCTGTCCCCGTCGACACACTCCTCCTGCAGCACATACATCAGACTCTGGTACTGCGCGTCATCCGCACTCACAGCGGCTGGTTGTACCTGGCCGCGGTCATTGACTTGTATGCGCGCAAGATAGTCGGCTGGGCGATGCCGCCAAGCTGGTCTGCTCGGCGCTACAGATGGCCATTGCGAACCGCCAACCCGCTACGGGCTCGGTGGTGCATTAGGATCAGGGCAGCCAGTACGCCAGCGCAGCCCCATCGGGCCGTGCTTGAGCGGCATGACCTATGCGCATAAGTCGTAAGGGCACGGCTGGGATAACGCGGTGATGGAGCCCCTCTTTCTGAACCTGAGAAGAGAGAGAGCGGGTCTGGCAGCGCGACTACGCCAATCATGCCGTGGCGATGACCGACATTGCCGACTACATCGTGGGCTTTTACAACTGCGTGCGGCTGCATTCCGCGCTGGGTTATCAGCCGCCCATCGCCCACGAGCGCAAACACGCTCATCCCCCTATCGCAGTGTCCGAAAATAGTTGACCACTATGGCTCTCGCGGAAATGCTTGGGGGTGGAGTGGGTCCATCGACGGAACGCGCGGCTGAACGAACTCGCCTCGGCATAGCCGAGCAACAGGGCAATCTCGGTTAGGCTGAAATCAGATCTCGCCACATAGTCCTCAGCCAGGGACCGCCTAATGCCTTCCACCAATTGGCTGAAATCCAATCCGTGCTTAGTCAAACGACGCTGCAGGGTGCGTACACTCATCTTCATGCTGCCGGCCACTAGTTCCAGGCTCACGCTACCGCTTCCGAGGCTGCTGGCGATATGTAGCCCCAGTTGGCTAAGCAGATCGGTGGCTGTCGCTCGATGCTTGCGCTGCTGCTCGAGAAACGGCTCAAGCGCCTCATACAAGCGTGTATCCGCAGTGCGCACCGGCATGTCCAGCAAGTCGCGGGAGAAGCACACGCGGTTATCCGGTCGGTCGAAGTGGATGGGGCAGTCGAAAACCTCACGGTGAAACGACAAATCAATCGGCGCAGCGTGCTCAAACTCTACCCGTATCGGGCGCAACTCCGGGCACAGAGTGATTTCTCGCATCAAATTGAGCGCAATGCCAATTGAAAACTCGGAATCCTGACGGCGCTGAACGATTGCGGGATCGGTTATCTGATAGCTCAGCGCAACCGATTTCCCATCATCCTCGTTCCCCACTCGTGTCCCTTGCGCCAGCACCGAGATGAAATGCCTCAAGCAACGCAGAACCAGTTTCATCGAGGGTGCGCAACGCACTGCATGGCCATAGGTGCCCAGATCGCTGCTTTGGGTGCGAATACCCACCTGCAGACCGATGGAAGGGGAAACCTCACGCCCCAGTACTTCCCATAAGGCAACATATTGAGACAGAGGAATCTCCGACTCAGGGGACATGAGAATTTTCTCGTCCAAGCCGACTGCGGCCAGGTGAGGTGCAAACAGATCGGCGTTTCGGCGGAAGAAACTCTCGGCGAATATGGTGTGACAACTTGGTGCGGCCATAGAAGCTCGGATACTCATGGCGCGACTCCTCAGCAATGATCTGCAATCAGTCCTTATTCTGAGATCAGTCGAATGATGTAAGAATCTGCCCGAATGGCAATTGCCAATAAAATCACTCCTTTTATGAAAAACTCACTACTCTAAGGAATCCTCCGTGGTGCACTGCAGGCAAGATTGAGCATGCTCAACCCACGCTGAAGCGGCGGCGGTACTCGCTTGGAGTAAGCCCTACGATGCGCGTAAAAATCTTACGAAATGCACCAGGGTCCGCGTAACCGACATCCCATGCCACCCGCTCCATGGGTACACGGCTATTTTGTAATATCTCGCGAGCACGGCCCACACGCAAGCGCTGACAGTACTCGGTAGTGGTCATGCCAGTGGCCTTCTGGAATCTCCGCAGAAAAGTGCGCTCCTCCATGCCAGCACGCTGCGTCAGATCGGCAAGCGCGATCTCCTTACCGCCTGTTTTCTGAAGCCATAGTTGCACGGCTAGCACCGCGGTGTCGCCATGCGCCAGCCGTGGCGCGAAAGCACTGTAATAGCACTGTTGGCGGCCCGGCGGATCCACCAGCAACGTTTGAGCCGTATCGATCATGACCGCGGCACCCAGATAGCGATCCACCAGCCGTAGACCGAGGTCAGTCCATGCCATGAGTCCTCCAGCAGTAATAGTGTCACCGCCATCAATAATGAGTTGGTCGATATCAAGATGGACATCCGGAAATCGACTTTTAAATTGCTCGGCATAAAGCCAGTGGGTGGTGATGGTACGACCGGCTAAAAGGCCCGTTTCGCCGAGAAGGAAGGCGCCAGCGCACACGGAAGCCAAAGTTGTGCCTGAACTGTGTTGCGCCCGCAGCCAGTCGCTATATGGTGCAGCAGCCTCGGGCGAGATGGGCTCTTCCAGGCTGGGCGGCAGTATCAACACATTCGGCATGGTGGTTGCTGCGGGATGGGAATCCTCGATGCGCACGAGGTCGTTTTCCGAGTCTTGTTGTTGCCAATGGCTAACGCGCAGCGCTGCCATTCCAGACGTAACGTGCCCCCCCGCGATTCGCTGCGCAACAGTAAACAGATCGGCTAGGCCTAGCACCGCCGCCATCTGCACGCCGGGGTAATGCAGTATCCCGACCTCTATCAAGTCCTTATCTCGCATGTGTCGATATCACCCTAGAAAATGTCGATAGCGCCACTTTTCAGCATGCCGTTTATGATCAAAGATAGCCAGGTCTCTTTCCGCAACACCCTCTGAGGAATCACTTATGAGTAATCGCGCAGTGGTCGTCATCGACATGCAAAATGAATATCTACCGACAGGTAAGCTGCCCCTCACTGGCATTGAAGCGGCGGTCGCCAATGCAGCCAAGGTGATTGCCGATGCCCGCGCCACGGCGATTCCGGTCATCCATATCCGCCATGAAATGGGCGATGGGGAACTACCAATTTTTGTTCCGGGGTCAGACGCAGCGGAGATTCAGACAGCCGTCGCGCCGCAGGACGGTGAGCCGATCATCGTGAAAAACCATCCCAACTCATTCCTGAAAACGGAACTCAAGCGCCTTCTTGACGAGCGAGGTGTACAGGAGTTGGTAGTCGTTGGCGCAATGAGCCATATGTGCGTCGATGCCAGCGTACGCGCTGCAGCAGATCTGGGGTATTCGGTCACGGTGGTACACGACGCCTGTGCGACGCTTGACCTGGAGTTTGGCGGCGTGAAAGTACCGGCAGCTCTAGTGCATGCAACCATGATGGCAGCCCTTGGGTTTGCCTATGCCACCCTCCTATCAAGCGATGAGTACCTGGCGGCCTGAAGCCGGCGCCTGGTGAGCCGTGGCCCCTATCATCCGCCCGGCCAGGGAATCCTGATTTCAACTCTCACACCGTCAGCTCGATGGCATCGTCAGCGGCATCCGCTTTGCACTTGAAACCCTCGACCTCCAGGCGCTTGAGCCACAGACAGAAACCGTTGCGATACCAGTACAGAACTTTCACTTGGTTGCGCGTGCGGAAAACTAGCAATACCGGGTCGTACACCGCGACCTTGAGGACCAGCTCGACCAGGACAGTCAGGCCGTCGATGGATTTTTGGAATACCATGGGTTTGGGGTAAAAATAGATTTTTCGACTTCAGCGTCGGGGCGCAGCAGGAGAGCGGGTTCCTGAGCGAATTCGGAAGCCCAGCATCGGTACTTAAGCGGCGAATTTGAATGTGTAGATGATGGATCGTTTAGCCCCCTCGTACCATGCAAATAGGTGACAAGCACTGAAACCTAATCCTTCTTTTACCGCCCTCTGGTGCGGATGCCGTACCTGAAAGCTAGACTGTCCAGATTCTGGACACTACCTGAGAAACCGTTCAGATTCTGGTCATCCCCGCTCCCCCGCAATACAGTATTAATTATTCTTACCTTCAGAAAACCATTGATTTATTTGATTTGTTTTCTTCTGGCACACCGTTTGCTACATACCCCTTTGCTAATCATTAGCAATGGGGTATTTCGGTAAAGCCTGAACAAGCCTTGTGGATTCGAGGATGCAATCAAGGCACTCGATGGCTCAGGTTGCCCTATCATTAAGACAATAAGAGGAGAAACCCGCTATGAAACGCACCGGATTTGTTTGGAGTGAAAAATTCGCCTGGTTCCAACTAGGGAATTATGCGGGCGCCGCCCCGGCAGACGCCACGTCTGTCCAGCCAGACCAACATGTCTATGACCCTGAAGTAGTTCGGCGATTTCGAAATCTTATAGACGTCAGCGGACTCCTTAAACAATTGATAGACCTTCCTCCGCGCCCTGCGACAGAGCTGGAGATAGGGCGAGTCCACACGACCGCTCATTTGGAAGAAATCAAAGCGCTTTCGGCCTCTTCGACTGGTGGATACTCCGGAGATCATGCACCCGTTCCGCACGGCGCCTTCGAAATAGCTTGCTTAGCGGCAGGCGGAGCTATCGCCGCTGTAGAAGCGGTTATGCGCGGTGACCTAGACAATGCCTATGCCCTGCTCAGGCCAGCCGGGCATCACGCAAGGCCGGATCGTTCGATGGGATTCTGCCTTTTATCTAACGCAGCAATTGCGGGGAGACATCTGCTCGAAGTGCATGGCGTGAAGCGTATCGCTTACGTCGACTGGGATGTCCATCACGGAAACGGCACACAAGCTGCGCTGTACGATGAGCCTCGTGCGCTAACAATTTCACTCCATCAAGACCGCCTATGGCCGATTGATGATGGATTTGTGGACCAAATTGGTGAAGGCGCTGCTGTAGGAACGAATCTCAACATACCGCTTCCTGCAGGAAGTGGCGTTGAAGCTTACTGCGAGGCGTACGACCGCGTCGTAATCCCAGCCCTGAAAGCATTCCGTCCAGAAATTATCATCGTGCCTAGCGGTTTCGACGCCGGTGCCATGGACCCGATGGGCCGCATGATGCTGCACTCCGAAGGCTACCGCCGATTGACCAGAAAGCTGATGGCCGTAGCGGACGAATTGTGCGGCGGCCGTCTCGTATTTTTACATGAAGGCGGGTACTCACGCTGGACGGTACCGTTCTATGGTCTTGCCGTAATGGAAGAGCTTTCCGAAATAAAGACAGGGATTGAGGATCCTTACTTGGAATATCACAAACTGCTTGGTGGCCAGGAGCTTCTTCCGCATCAATCTGCCGCCATCGATGCGGCGGCGGCCAATGTTGAACGAGTTCCCCGGCACACCTGATTCGGGGATCCAGGTCAGCAATCCGGCCACTCAGGCCGGATTGCTGCGGGTATCAATATGCAGGTTGTGAAGGGCCAACGGACACTCGACGATTGATTAAAGTAGGGTTGACGAGGGATGAACTATCGGTGGTACCCCTTTCCGTATTTAGAATCTGTTTGGGATGGTCTCAATCCGCCTAAGGTTGTTTGGCAGGTATTGGTATCGTCTGGTCGAGGGGGATCTATGATTTTACGGCAATTGGAAAATTTCCTGACGATCACCGAACTGGTTTGTTTTGTTCCGCTGTTGACCGTCTATACGTTACCCAGTCCACCATGTCAGCCAGACATCAGGTATTGAAGCAATTTCTTGGAGTAGGGCTTTTCGATCGCTCCAACGAATGTTCGGTTGACGATAAAAGGTAGGGCAAGTGGTGTTTTACGCAAAATAGAGTATCGACTTAGCTGCGCCGGTACGTATTTGAGCCGTACAAAACACAGCTTAGCAGGCCTTATTTGAGTAGGTGCAGCCGAACTCGTTGCAGCTCATGCGAAGCAGTAGAAGGGCTAGACACCATTCAACAAAGCATAAAGGACCTCTACCATGAAAAATAAAACTGTGCGCTCGAAGCAGTAACCCCAACAGGCACTAGGTTCAAACAGTTAAAAGCTCTTATATAGAGCTAAGCATATATACAATCATAAGCACGTGGAGTAGCGTCGATGTCCTCAACAAACACGTTTTGGCGCCAAGCAAAACTGCCTCTGGCGGTTAGTCTAGCCTCTTCACTCGCCGGGCCAGCATTCGGCGTCAGTTTCAATATTGGTGAAATCGAAGGCCAGTTCGACTCGTCACTGTCCATAGGCGCAAGCTGGGGCATGCGTGACGCTGACAAAGAGTTGGTCGGCGCCGTCAACGGTGGTACCGGCCAGTCTTCCACGGGTGACGATGGGAGGCTGAACTTTAAGAAGGGCGAGACCTTCTCCAAGATCTTCAAGGGCCTGCACGACCTCGAGCTCAAGTACGGCGATACCGGTGTGTTCGTGCGCGGCAAGTACTGGTATGACTTCGAGCTCAAGGATGAAGATCGCGAGTTTAAAGACATCAGCGATAGCAACCGCAAGGAAGGTTCCAAATCATCGGGTGCGCAAATTCTCGACGCCTTCGTTTATCACAACTACTCCATCGCTGATCGGCCTGGCACCGTGCGCGTCGGCAAGCAGGTGGTCAGCTGGGGGGAAAGTACTTTCATCGGTAACTCCATCAACAGCATCAACCCTGTGGATGTATCCGCATTCCGCCGCCCGGGTGCCGAAATCAAGGAGGGCCTGATCCCGGTGAACATGCTGTTCGCCTCACAAAGCCTAACGGACAAGCTCACCATTGAAGGCTTCTACCAGCTGGAGTGGGACCAAACTGTCGTCGATAACTGCGGGACTTTTTTCAGCTACGACGTGGTGGCCGATGGCTGCACCAGCGGGTACACCGTGGGCAGTCCGGCGATTATGCCCTTCCAGCAGCTGACCGAAGCGTTTGGCCAGGGCATTGAGGTATCCAGCGAAGGGGTGATCGTCCCTCGCGGTGGCGACCGTGACGCTCGAGATTCCGGTCAGTGGGGGACGGCGTTGCGTTGGCAACAGGATGACACCGAGTACGGTTTGTACTTCATGAATTATCACAGCCGCACGCCCACTGTAAGTACTACCACCGCAGGGCTAACTACGATTGCGGCGCTGCCGGGCATGGTCGCTATTGCCGATGGTCTGGCCCCCGGCAGTGGTAGTGGACTGGCACAAAGCGTAATGCTAGGACGCGGTCAATACTACCTCGAATACCCCGAGGATATACGTTTATACGGCGCGAGCTTCTCCACCACTCTGCCTTCCGGCACTGCGTGGACCGGGGAGATTAGCTACCGCCCCAATGCACCGGTGCAGCTCAACACAAACGACCTAACCCTGGCCTTGGTCAACCCAATTGCCGGTGGCGCGGCTTCACCCATCGCGACCAGCCCAGGAGCGGATAACACCGGCTACCGGCGCAAGGAGATTACCCAAGTCCAGAGCACCATGACGCACTTCTTCGACCAAGTGCTGGGTGCCGACCGCCTAATCGTAGTAGGCGAGGCGGCAGTGGCACACGTGGGCGGGCTGGAATCAAAGGACACCCTGCGCTACGGCCGCGACCCGGTCTATGGCCAGCATGGGTTTCGCGGTGACACCGATGGTTTCGTCACCTCGATCTCATGGGGCTATCGCGCCCGGGCGATTCTCGACTATTCCAATGTAATCGGCGGTATCAACTTCAAGCCTAACGTCGCCTGGTCACATGACGTTAGCGGTTATGGTCCCAATGGGCTGTTCAACGAAGGTGCTAAAGCCGTCAGCCTCGGAGTGGATGCCGAATACCAGAATAGGTACAACGCGAGCCTGGCCTACACCAACTTCTTTGGTGGTGACTACAACACCTCTCAAGATCGAGACTTCATGGCGCTCAGCGTCGGCGTGAACTTCTAAACACAGCGTTCAGGATGGCACATTATGAAAATAACAAAAACTCTGTTCCTGGCCGGTGCTCTGGGACTTTCCCTTCCGGCCGTCAGCGTCATGGCGGCGGTGTCGGCCGCCGAAGCCGACAAGCTTGGTAAAAGCCTGACGCCGCTGGGCGCCGAAATGGCCGGCAATGCCGACGGTTCGATTCCGGCGTGGAAGCCCATGCCTAAAAATGCCGGCACAGTGGATAGCAAAGGATTCCTTTCCGACCCGTTCGCCAGCGAAAAACCGCTCTTCACCATTACCGCGCAGAACGTTGACCAGTACAAAGATAAACTCGCACCGGGCCAATATGCGATGTTCAAGCGCTACCCGGAAACCTACAAGATGCCGGTATACCCTTCTCATCGTGGCATCACGGTTCCAGACGAGGTATTTGCCGCCACTAAGAAAAATGCGGTCAACGCCAAGTTGATTTCTGACGGTAATGGTCTGGAAAACTACATATCGGCCGTACCGTTCCCAATTCCCCAAAGCGGAGTGGAGGTGATCTGGAACCATATTACCCGCTACCGCGGTGGCAGCTTGCGTCGTCTGGTCACCCAGGCGACACCACAGCCCAACGGTGCATACAACCTGGTTCACTTTGAGGAACAGATCGTTTTCCGCGACAAAATGAAGGATTACGATCCGGCTAACGCTGGCAATATTCTTTTCTACTATAAGCAGAAAGTAACTGCGCCTGCTCGCCTGGCCGGCGACGTATTCCTAGTACATGAGACCCTCGACCAAGTAAAAGAACCGCGCTTGGCATGGGTCTACAACGCCGGCCAGCGACGCGTGCGTCGTGCTCCGCAAGTATCCTATGACGGCCCTGGTACCGCTGCAGATGGCTTGCGCACATCCGACAACTTTGACATGTATAACGGCTCGCCGGACCGTTATGACTGGAAGCTGGAGGGTAAGAAAGAGATGTACATCGCTGCTAACAGCTATAAGATCGATTCGCCGCAACTCAAGTACGACGACATCATCAAAGCAGGCCACATCAATCAAGATCTTACACGCTACGAACTGCGCCGTGTCTGGCATGTAACCGCAACCCTCAAGGAAGGTCAGCGACACATCTATGCCAAGCGTGATTTCTACATCGATGAAGACACTTGGCAAGCCGCAGTGATCGACCATTATGACGGGCGTGGCCAACTATGGCGCGTAGCCGAGTCTCATGCTGAGTATTTTTACGACAAACAAGTACCGTGGTATGCCCTAGAAACCCTCTATGACCTGCAATCCGGTCGGTACGTGGCAATGGGTATGAAGAACGAAGAGAAGCAGGCCTACGACTACGGCTTCACCGCCACCACGGCCGAATTCACGCCGTCTTCACTCCGCCAGGAAGGTATCCGATAAATCCTGTTCCCGAAGCCGCATCCTCGCAATTACGCCCCGACTAGTTCGGGGCTTTTTTGGGCTGGTCGGATAAGGCGCAAAGATCTCCTCAAGGTCGCGCTTAGGATAGCCCCTTAGGGATGGTCTGAAGTAGCCATGTATTTTGGGCTGGCTTCAGCCCCCGCCGATTTTGAAAGCAGCAAATCGGTCAACAACGATCAGTTCACCCGCTCATTGCTGCGTTTTTAGCCGCCGCGAGCACTTCGCGACAGCCCTTTCCCTCATGACAGGCGCACCTCGCCTGCAGTCGTCAGTAAATGTCGGCGCACCATCCATAGGTTCGACAGGGCGAACAGGGTCACCAACTGCGCCGTGTTCTTCGCCAGACCACGGAAGCGCGTCTTAACATAACCGAACTGGTGCTTAATCACCCGGAGCGGATGCTCGACCTTGGCGCGTATTTGGGCCTTGGCCTTCTCGATCCTACGCTTGGCTTTGTACAAAGCACTGCGCTTACCCAGCTTCTTGTACGTACTGCGGCGGACCTCGATCTGCCAGATGACCTCCCGGCCTTCATGCTCGGGACGCTTCTCGATGCCGGTGTATCCGGCGTCGGCACCGACCATGTTTTCAGCGCCGTGCAGCAACTTGTCGACCCGGGTGGCGTCCGCCACGTTGGCCGCCGAGCCTACCACGTGGTGCACCAAACCCGACTCGATCCACGCCGATATGGGCCTTCATGCCGAAGTAATACTGGTTGCCCTTCTTGGTCCGGTGCATCTCCGGGTCGCATTTGCCATCTTTGTTCTTGGTCGAGCTGGACGCATTGATCAGCGTGGCATCGACAATGGTACCTTGACGCAGCGATAGCCCTCGGTCGCCCAGATAGCCATTGATCACGGGCAGGATTCCGGCGGCCAGCTCGTGTTTCTCCAGCTGGCGACGAAAGTTGAGAGTGGTCGTTTCGTCAGGAGTGCGCTCCTGGCTAAGCCCCGCAAACTGGCGCAGGAGGGTAGGCTCGCACAGTGCCTTTTCCCCGAACCAGCTCTGCATCAGACGCACCCGCAGCATCGCCATCAACGGATACGCCGGACGGCCCCCTTCGCTCTTTGGGTAATACGGCTCGGCCAGGGCAATCAAGCCCTTCCACGGTACCACCTGATCCACCTCGATCAGGAACAGCTCTTTGCGGGTCTGCTTTCGCTTACCGGCGTACTCGGCGTCGGCGAAGATCATCTGCTTCATCGGAAAACACGGCGGGTGGCGTCAGGCTATTTTGCCAAATTCAGGAAGTCTTCTTCAGAGTTTCTTGGGGTAGGTCTGAAGTAGCCATGTATTTTTGGCTGATTTCAGCCCCGCCGATTTTGAAAGTGCGAAAAGGGGAGGTATTTATTTATAGGGTAGACCGTCCGCTTTTGGCCGATTCTGTTGAAAAACTCGACTTTCTCTCTTGAGCAGATTGAGATGAGAAAATCGGCCGTCAGAAAGCCGCCTAAAAACAGTGCCTTACTAGCGAGGCTCTCGAAAACGGGTTGAAGGCACTTTTTCAACAGCGTCGGCCAGAAGCGGTCGGAGGGTGTAGGGCATGGTGCCGGAAATTGATATCGGACTTCACTGGCGCTAGCCTCAACCAAGTCAGAACACCATGAGCCAAAGGAGCAGCAGATATGGTGTATAACAGCACGCCAACTTTCCGCACACGCTTCAATCCAAGGCCATCCAGCGGGCGTCTACAATCGATCTTATCCACCAGACGGTACGTTTTAACGCACCGTCTGGTGGCTACTTATAGTTAGGCTGCAAAAGATCGCTCTCAGCTCTCGACTTCTGGAAAGACCAACCCGAGCCTATGCCTAAAAATGTGGTTAATGACATAAAGAGAGGAGATACCGGTAATGCGGACAAAAATCAAGACGCACTGGCTAACGTCGCTGACACTCACCTCGATACTCGCAGCATGTACGTCTTCCAATCAACCCCTAGACCAGACTCGGAACCAGACCACTTACACAGATACTGTCATTAATACAAATGCGCCCACACCAGCGCATGACACTACGATCTCCATCGACGAACCACCCCAGTTAACGCGTTTGTCCTGGGGCAAATGACCCCAAAGGACTACGATGCACTTATCGCAGTTTCAAAGCATAAATGTCCATCGATAACACTCCAGATTTTCCGGCCAAAAGACCGGATGGTTGCACACACCGGGGTGGAAACTATTTGATGCTGTTTATCCAGGGAATCGGGAAAGTTTTCCACGCTATTTCACACAAATCAATTATCTAACCGTAGGGGTGCGGAGACCGCCGCAAGAATAATTATCTCACTCTCCTGAAACACCCGCGGGGTAATGCTCAGCATTTCGACAAAAGTTCGAGTCAGGTGTGATGAATCACTGAATCCCGATTCAAGGGCAGCGTCAACAATTTTCTCGCCACGCCCTAACAGCTCCGCAGCAATCCACAGTCGTCGCCACTTTCTGTAACTAACCGGAGCTCCTCCTACCTGAGAGGTAAACAGATGCCTGAGCCTGCTGCTGGACAAACCTATCCGTGATGCAATCACACCGAGCTTTACCGTTTCTCGTTGGCGCAACAAATCGACGGCCTGAATCACGCACGACTCCAGAACCTTGGAGCCAACCAATTTTAACTCAACATTTAAATCCCGTATCGCCTCCTTATCGCCACGGCCAATGCTTCTACAAAGGGAAACCAGTGCTCGCAATTCAGCAGCGGAAGGTAACAACGAACTGTGAAATACCCCCGAGTCAAAGTAGCACAACCCTACGCGAGCACCTTCGGCAATGACCTTATGTTTCTCGCCTGCGAGCACCGACAATACCCTTCCCTCACGAACTCCTCCATCAGCACCCAGGATTTTTATCGGGCGATCCAAACCAATTACGATCTTGAAAGCCAGATGCTGATGTATAGGTGTGCAGCCCCCAGAGCCAACGAATACCCCCCACTCCCCCCCCTAGAATAACTTTACCTATCCAGCCATTTCTAATCGGGCTAAATCACCCAAAAACTGCGCAACCACCCAGCAAATAAGATAAGAAAGCCACCTAACTCTCCCACGACCAGCAACAATACAAATAAGCTGACAACCCTACTATAAACATGTTTGACACCCAACACATGCGGCCGACGAAGCTGATTGTCAGTATCGCGCAGCCATCCATGAATTGCATAGCTAGCTACTGCTGCAGCAAAGAAAAAAATCGAAACTATGACTGCCATCTGGTTAGCCACTTCTGACCAAACACTGCGCTGTGCAAACTCAAATAGAATTAAACACGCTAAGGAGTACATCAGCGCGGTGCGATGGCAGATATAGACATATACGGGCACTTGCGTGTCAGGACTGCTAATCATGCAACAATGTTTCCACAAACCGGTCAACATACCAATTATAAAGAAAAGCCCACTACCCAAAAGTGCAAGTTGTACTGCATTCATCTTATGCTTTCCGAATACTCTAGGAGGTAGATATATTTACTTTATTACGATTGGCGCTACACCAATCATCGCCTCTCGGGAAACTATAGTGGCCAGTTCCTTCTCGCTCCAGCCGTATGTTTCTATGGGTTGCAACGGCAGAACTATGTAGCGAGTTTCGGCGGTAGTGTCCCACACTCGAATCTCGACCTCGCTAGGCGGTTCGAAGCCCATCTCACGCAACACTGTGCGGGACTCACGAACGACGCGGGCACGATACTCAAAACTCTTGTACCAGTCAGGCGGCAGACCTAACACCGGCCAGGCAGTACATGAGCACAGCGTACAGACGATCACGTTGTGGGTGGAGAGTGTGTTCTCCAACACCACAATGTACTCACCCTGCGGCCCCGCATAGCCAAGCTTAGCACATGCAGCCGTGCCGTCTTTCAACAGCGACGCCCTATAGATGGGATCTACCCAAGCACGCGCTACTACTTTTGCGCCATTCTCTGGACTCCATTCCTGCTCGGCAGTTTTAGTGAAGAAAGCAATAAAGCGTTTGACCAGCGGCTCCTGTGCCGCGAGCGCGGCGTTCAGCGCATAAGCACGAATATCAATAGGGGCGATGGGGTGTTCTGCTGACAGCGGCAGCGTATTCATAAATGTTTGACTATGTTTGCACAGACGATTTTTGACGGATCTGAAAGGTGCACTAGTGCTCCTTACGAATCGAAGCAGCATTGTTAAGCCGTCAAACTTGTTCATGCTTGCTCCAGATAGCTTTGCCAAAGGTCAACGATGATAGCCGTATTCTCATCTGCATCAGCCCAGAGTTCCTGAACTTCGAAGCGAACGTGATAAGTGGGTTCAAGGCGTCGTGGCAGACTGTGGGCGGATGCATCAGGAAATGAAACCGACGGTGCTATATGTACTACTACCCCCCTCTTTCCACGCACATAAGCCGGCATGCGGATGTGACCTGATGAATGAATATCACGAACGGCCACATAATCGCCGACCTTGAAGCACTCTGACCGCGGCACAGGCACTTTTTCTACTGCGTTTACCGCCACCGGATTCGATAGCAGAAAACGCCCGCCTGAGCGCTGCTCAAGTTCCGCCTGAGTTACTACACCCTTTTCTACAAACAAACTTGCTACGCCGATGAGGACACGCTCATAGTATGAGGCGGTCAGATAGTGCTTCGACTCAATGCGTTCAATAGCGTGGCGCACTTCGTCCCAGTTGAAGACTTGCAGTAGGTCAATACCAATCGCACCCAACCCGTAACCGAGAGCCTCCCAAGATTGATGAAACACTGGCTCGTTAAGTTTCATTACCACCGCGCCGTAGCCCTTTTTACCGCCCATGTCATGTATGCCTTCCATGTTCGCGCTCCTACAGTCGCGTTCAGAGAGTGTCTAAGGCCGCATCCAGATACAGCGGTAAATCAAGTTTGTAATGATCCTGCGTTAAACCGCCGCCATCACCCAGTCGCACCATCACAAGTTTCTTATCTGGAATTACTGCGACGTATTGGCCCTGATAGCCCCAGCCATAGTAGACGGTGTGCCCACGATGCTGCATGCGCCACCATTGATAGCCGTAGCGCTCGGTTTTAAGACCTGTGGCATCCTTTAACGGTGCCGCACTGATAGCCTCGGCTACATACCGCGCAGGAACTAGTTGCTGTCCATTCCACACGCCACCGTTGAGGTAAAGTTGACCTAGGCGCGCAAAGTCCCTTGCGGTGGCGTAGATGCAGCAATAGGCTTTTTCAATGCCACTAGCATGATCTAGACTCCATAGCGCCGACTGCTCGGCGCCTAAGGGTTGCCATAGCTTCTCCGCCGCATAGTCACTGAGCGACATACCGGTAGCATTGGTGAGCACCAAACCTAACAACGCGGTGTTGCTACTGTCGTATTTGTGTGTCTTGCCAGACTCAGCGATGATGTGAAAATCGGTGAGTAGTAGATTGGTGATATCATCTCCGAAATGCGCACGGGCGGGGAAGGCCAACATGTTGAGGTAACTTTCACTGAAATCGGTCGCAGCGCTCATAGTCAGCAAATGCCGAATGGTAAGTTGAGCTCGTTCGCCCTTAGCGAACTCTGGTACAAAGTCACTTACCGGCTGATCTAAACTGCGGAGCTTACCCTCGGCCAGTGCAATGCCAATTAGAGTTCCCACAAATGACTTCGCTACCGAGTTAGAGTTGGTCCGTGAATGGGCGTCAAAACCTGGCCAATAAACCTCCTGCTTGATGGCACCGTTATGAATCACCAAAAATGCAGCCGTATTGAGGGCACTCATTTTCGCCTGAATATCTTTTGGCAATGCTGAGCGGTTGTAGTCCGCAGCCAATGACCACGGCTGTGGTTTTCCTGCCGTAATTTCGCTCACATTTTTGGTGAGAGTGCTGCCAGTTTCAGTGATCGGCGGCGTGAGACTACCGTTCATGTAGGTATCGTGGACGGCTGTGAACACATAACCGTATCCCGCCAGTACAGCAATGGTACAAGACAACAGAAACAACGCAAAAAGTGCCGCTATAGCACCAATTTTCTTTGAACGAATTAATGGCATGGGGCGTCCTCTCATGTGAATACGCACCTTAGTCGTCGCCCTCTCAAAGTGTCTTGAATGAAACGGCTACCCGATTAAGGATGGTCTAAAGTAGTCATGTATTTCTGGCTGACTTCAGCCTCCGCCGATTTTGAAAATGGCGAATCGATCAAAAACGATCACATCACCCGCTCATTGCTGTGTTTTTAGCCGCCGCGAGTACCTCGTGGCAGCCCTTTCCCTCATGACAGGCACACCTCTCCTGCAGCCGTCAGTAAATGTCGGCGTGCCATCCATAGGTTCGACAGGGCGAACAGGGTCACCAACTGCGCCGTGTTCTTCGCCAGACCACGGAAGCGCGTCTTCACATAACCGAACTGGTGCTTAATCACCCGGAGCGGTTAGCGAACTACCAAGTGCTATTAATGGGCGTGCGAGCGCTTCAACTGGGCATAAGCGGCGCTTCAATCGGGCAACTGTCTTAGCTTGCGATACAAGGTCGTCCGGCTGATGCCCAACGAATCAGCCGCGGCCGATACATTACCCTGATGCGCCTCCAAAGACTGGCGTATTATTACAAGTTCATTACCCCGAAGGCTGCCGGAAACCGGTCGCTCGACGGCGCTTAGTTCGTCAAGCAGGCTGTCGGGAAGGTGATCCACAGACAGTTGCCACTCGTCAGGTTCGCGTATGGCCAACGCGGTACGTAAAACCATCTCTAACTGCCGAATATTACCCGGCCAGTTGTAGGCTTTCAGCAGGCTGGCGAGATTGTTCGTCAGAGTAACGCTGGAGGCTCCAAGCTTAGCTAGAAGACGCTCGATCAAAATGTCGAAGTCTTCTCGTTCGCGCAAGGCCGGTAGTATCACACTGATACCGTGCACTCGATAAAATAGATCCTCGCGAAACAGTTTTTCCTCAACCAAGCGTTTGAGGTCGCGGTGAGTAGCGCAGATCAGTGCGATGTTAATATCCAACTCCTCGCCAGCCCCCAGGGGCGCCACCTTGCGATCCTGCAGCACCCGCAACAACCGCGCTTGCAACGCCAGAGGCATATCGCCGATCTCGTCGAGAAATAACGTGCCTCCATGTGCCTGCTGCAGCCGTCCGATCATGCCGCCGCGCCGCGAGCCCGTGAAGGCGCCGTCCCGATAACCGAACAACTCGGACTCGATTAGCCCTTCGGGTATGGCCGCGCAGTTGACTGCCACGAAGGGCTTTTCTGCGCGAGTGCTAGCTCGGTGTAGCGCTTGCGCTATAAACTCCTTACCAGTGCCGGTCTCGCCCTGCAGAAGCACCGGTAAACCTCCGGCCATACCTTGATGTGCCATGCGAAGTGCGCGGGATAAACGGCGGTTGTTCGCTGCCAGTTCCTCTATTAAATGAGGCTTAATGACTGGCGAACTGGGGTTTGGCATAGAAACGGCGAAACTGGTGCGATGTGGAAATTGAAGGGCCTTGAAAAAAAAATCTCCTTCGGCTGTCTGAGCCCTGCTAACTTCGCCCCTTAACAATCGCGCAATCAATTCAGAAGAGCGCCCCCCCACAAACAGATCACTATTATGGAGACCAACCAGAGTTTGAGGCGTCATATTCAGGAGAGCACAGGCCGATTCATTGGCTGCCAGCAGCTTGCCTTCCAGGCTCAGCACCAATAAACCATGCCACCCCGAACTGAGGTATTGCGCTTGGTTGTGGAACGCCAATAAGAGATGCGAAGGATAGTGCATAGCGAATATCCGGCTCTCAATATTGCTAACGGCCAGCATCAACGTTGACATTATGTCTTGGGGATCAGCCATGATGCTATCCCGAGTCACATTAAGCACACCCATCACTTGACTCTGCGGGCCTTTGATTGGTACCGAAACGCAGGAAAATTGGCTGAGGCAATCAAGGTAGTGTTCGCCTCGATTGATTATAATCGCACGCCTTTCTATTACCGCCGTGCCGACGCCATTAGTGCCGCATAGCGACTCGCTCCAACTGCAGCCGGGTTTTAAATCACAAAAACCTTGTTTTATAAAAAGTTCGGTCTGACCTTCGATAGCCAGAATGTTGGCTTCGGCATCAGCGAGAATTATTAAGCTTCCCTTCCCCTGCTGATGGATTAAATAATTCAGCTCGGGGGCAACGGCCTCGATCAACAAGTTATTATTTTCCATCAACTGTTGAAAATCGAGATTCTGATGTGAATCAACAATCGCATTTTCTAGACAATTTAACCCATAACTCACACAACGACGCCATGACGTTTCTATTTCTTGACGCAAAATGCCTTGGGGTAAATGGCCATCATCCAGCAACTTAAAACGTAACTGTCGTGCTTCTTTTAGTGGATCGGGAGCCGTTGCCATTTGAATTATTTGTGCCATGGTCCACTCCAACTACACCCGCACCCCGCTGTGAGGGCGAGTGACAGATTCGCATGTTCAGGATAACTACGTCCATGCGCTCCCTCGTCCATAACAACGCTGCATGCTATATAAGCATCAACCTGCCCCCTTCATCTCAATCGTGTCCGAATAGGTTTCCTTGACCTGCAAACGAACACCTAGTTGAACTTACAGGCACACATTAGGCCGGTTTGACAAGCAATATAATCAGTGTGGAAGAGGGTGGCTTGCCTGCGCATGACAGAGTTTTTGACATCTAATGCCATTCGACTCTGATGCGGAAGGTACGAGCCCAAAGCACCTGAAAGCTGCCCAAGCGGCTTGATTTTCGCGACGGCAGCTTTCCATTCGCTGTTCCACTGACCACTCGTAAGCGTCCGACCAACTCAGCTTGCATGGTTAGACGGACGCCCACTTATGCGGCTGCAATTCCGCACCCTCGCTCGCCCGCAGCCTCGGCAGGCGCGTGAGTAGATCCCCTGGATAGGCATACGGGTCATGGCCGTTATGCCGCGTCAATTGGATCAGGCTCATAATCGCCGCTGCACGTTTTCCGCTGTCCAGCGACCCCGGCATCCACCATTTCGCGCCAGGGAGGCCGCCCCATGAGCACTGGAAGCGCTCGGCTGACGGATCGTCAGCTCAAGACTGTCAAACCCAAAGACAAGGACTACGTCCTCATCGATGGTAACGGGCTTCAGTTGCGCGTCAGGGTCAATCGCTCGATGCAGTGGAATTTCAACTACCGGCATCCAGTCACCAGGAACCGCATCAACATGGCACTCGGCACCTACCCCGAGCTGCCGCTGGCGCAGGCCAGGAACAAATCAGTTGAAGCCCGAGAACTGCTGGCCCAGGGCATCGACCCCAAGGAACACCGCCAGGCGGTGAAGCAAGCCAAACGAACCGAGACCGAACATACCCTCGAGAACGTGGCCGCCAGTTGGTTCGAGCTAAAGAAGGATTCAGTCACGCCCACCTATGCCGAAGACATCTGGCGCTCGCTCACCCTGCATGTATTTCCCAGCCTGGGGACCCTGCCGCTCTCGCAGATCAGCGCCCCAATGATCATCAAGATCCTGCGCCCCATTGTGACCAAAGGCAGCCCGGAGACCGTCAAGCGAGCGACCCAACGGCTGAACGAGATCATGGCCTACGGCGTCAATGCCGGGTGATCTTTGCCAATCCGCTCAGCGGCATTCGCGCCGTCTTCAAGAAACCAAAAAAGCAGAATATGGCGGCGCTAACCCTACCGGGCGCTGTCTGACCGGCCGGATGATCTGTCGGTCCTCAGCGGGGCGTTCTTGGCGGCTCGACCTTCCCTGGCGGAAGGGAATATGGGACAGACCACGGTTTGGCCTGATTTATCAAGCAGAAACGAAATTAATCGTGGTCTGTCCCCGATTACGCAGCGGCTTCAGTGTCGAGATCAGGGCGCGACGTGGGTGTGGTAGATCTTGCTGACCACGGTCCACTTGCCCTCGACCTTCAGCAGGTTGTGGAAGTCGGTGAAGGAGAAGCCCGAGATGTCGTTAGTGTCGATTCGCGCACTAGCGACGGTGCCCACGATGTCGATGTTGACGATCACACTCTGAGCTTCGGGTGATGGGTGAAATGGCGGGTTGTCAATGGCGTAAAACAGCCCATGGATCGGACCGCCAGCCAGCTTGCCCTCGGCATCGACGCCGAACATGGTCGCTTGCTCGCTGAAAGCTGGCTTCATGATGCTGCTTTTGGCCTGGTTGCAGCCCTCAATGTACTTGTTCAGCACCTCGGTGATAGCTTGATATTCCGGCACGTAAGTAGGTTTGTTCATGTTTGTACTCCTGATTGTTAATTCGAGTCGTTGTAAAAAAGCCGGCCACTCTTAGCTGGCATAGAGAGCAACCCCTGCGATTATCCGCAGCGGCATCCACTGTTGGGGCCCAAGGCCCCAACTGGTGAAGTTTGGTTTCGCGATTGTCGAGCCACCAGCCGGCTTGAATATTCCAGTCGGCATACGCTGCATTGGGGCTAGCAATCCCCAACTTCTGTTGTGCATGCAACGGAAAGTGTGGATCGCGCAGAGCTACATGGCCAAGCGCTACCAAGTTGGCCTGGCCAGAGGCGATTACAGCTTCGGCTTGCCACGGATCGATGATTAGTCCCGCGGCCATGGTGCCGATTTTTGCCTCGCGACGAATCTGCGCAGCGAACGGCACCTGGAAGCCATAGCCGCTGGGGTATTCGTAGACGCCGAAGCCACCGGACGAGCAATCGACGACGTCGACGCCGACCGCCTTCAAAGCTGCGGCGAAAGCGACACTGCCGTCGATCGTCCAACCGCTGCTGCTACCATCGACTGCCGACAAGCGGACAAACAACGGCTTGTCCTGCCGGTCGTTGGTCAGCGGTGACAAGAAAGCGTTGAGCAGGAAGCCATGCGCGTAGTGCAGCTCCCGCACATCGAAACCTGCCCGCAAGGCGCATCGTGCCGAACCAACCAGAGTTTGAGGCGTCATATTCAGGAGAGCACAGGCGGATTCATTGGCTGCTATCCCGAGTCACATTAAGCACACCCATCACTTGACTCTGCGGGCCTTTGATTGGTACCGAAACGCAGGAAAATTGGCTGACGCAATCAAGGTAGTGTTCACCTCGATTGATTATAACCGCACGCCTTTCTATTACCGCCGTGCCGACGCCATTAGTGCCGCATAGCGACTCGCTCCATCTGCAGCCGGGTTTTAAATCACAAAAACCTTGTTTTATAAAAAGTTCGGTCTGACCTTCGATAGCCAGAATGTTGGCTTCGGCATCAGCGAGAATTATTAAGCCTCCCCTCCCCTGCTGATGGATCAAATAATTCAGCTCGGGGGCAACGGCCTCGATCAACAAGTTATTATTTTCCATCAACTGTTGAAAATCGAGATTCTGATGTGAACCAACAATCGCGCTTTCTAGACAATTTAACCCATAACTCACACAACGACGCCATGACGTTTCTATTTCTTGACGCAAAATGCCTTGGGGTAAAATGGCCATCATCCAGCAATTTAAAACGTAACTGTCGTGCTTATTTTAGTGGATCGGGAGCCGTTGCCATTTGAATTATTTGTGCCCTGGTTCACTCCAACTACACCCGCACCCTGCTGTGAGGGCGAGTGACAGATTCGCATGTTCAGGATAACTACATCCATGCACTCCCTCGCCCATAACAACGGTGCACGTATATAAGCATCAACCTGCCCCCTTCATCTCAATCCTGTCCGAATAGGTTTCCTTGACCTGCCAACGAAACGCCTAGTTGAACTTACCGCCATACATTAGGCTAGCTTGACAAGCAATATAATCAGTGTGGAAGAAGGTGGCTTGCCTGCGCATGACAGAGTCTTTGACATCTAATGCCATTCGACTCTGATGCGGAAGGTACGAGCCCAAAGCACCTGAAAGCTGCCCAAGCGGCTTGATTTTCGCGACGGCAGCTTTCCATTCGCTGCTCCACTGACCACTCGTAAGCGTCCGACCAACTCAGCTTGCATGGTTAGACGGACGCCCACTTATGCGGCTGCAATTCCGCACCCTCGCTCGCCCGCAGCCTCGGCAGGCGCGTGAGTAGGTCCCCCTGGATAGGCATACGGGTCATGGCCGTTATGCCGCGTCAATTGGATCAGGCTCATAATCGCCGCTGCACGCTTTCCGCAGTCCTGCTGTCTGGGCGGAAACACTTCGGCAACGACCTCGAGCCCACAGATCGATTCGCATCGATCAGCCTTTCGGTGACCGCGAAGCGAAAAGCCCGGCTCAACCATGCCCTGTTGTTACGCGAGGGGACCACAGCCATGCACGGTTTGAGCCGACGCATATGGTCGTGGGCAGAGGCTCCAGGTACGGCGGGCTATTCCTTTCTTCGGGTCCTTGTTCGATTAACCTGAGCAGTCCTTCTAGGCCTGGTTGAACCTCGGTGGGGCAAAAGTGGGGCAAAATTCTCAGACGTCTGAATTAGGCAAGGGGTAGGACGTGGCAAAACTGACAGCGAAGCAACTGGAGGCGCTTACCTCGGCAGATGACGGTCCTCCAGCATCGGAATGCCGTCGATGCGAATAGTCAAATGCGCTCTCGCAGCTTTTACCTCGCCCTGCTCCAGCAGATCGAGCCGATCAGATCAGTCCTGCTCGGCATGAACGTGCCTGCCGCACATGCACATGCACATGCACATGCACATGCACATGCACATGCGGCGATAATGACAGCGTTCGAGTTTGGGTATGGTACCGTTAAATCTGTGGATCAGTACCTCTTGGCGTTAACGCAGGACGATTTAGTTTGTGGGGCCCTCTGGGCCCCGTCTTGTTGCTGAAAAACTCGGGCAAGTCGCGCTCGACGGGCATGTAATACAGGCTAGAACTTGAACCACCCCAGTAGCCCCTTCAGTTGCCCAGAAATGTCCGTCAGACGATTCGAGCCGGTATGCGCCGAGCGCGCAAACTCTTCAACCAACTGAGCATCGGCATGAATCTGCGCGATATGCCGATTGATGTCTTCGGCTACCTGATGCTGTTCTTCTGCTGCCGTGGCGATCTGAGTATTCTGGTCGCGGATCGAGTCCACCGAGCTACGAATTTTGTCGAAACTGACGCGAGCCTGCTGGATACATTCAACACTGGTTTGGGACACCTGGAGACTCTTCTGCATCTGCTGAGTCACTTCCTGCGTTCGTCGCGCCAGGTTGCCGAGCAAGCTGTCGATCTCGCCGGTTGAGTCGGCAGTGCGTCGTGCCAGAGCCCGTACTTCGTCGGCCACTACCGCAAATCCGCGGCCCTGATCGCCGGCGCGCGCCGCTTCAATCGCAGCATTGAGGGCCAACAGGTTGGTCTGTTCCGCGATCGAGCGAATGGTATCGAGAATGGTGTTGATGTTCTTGCTGTCCTGCTCGAGCATCTGCATGGTTCGCGCCGACTGCTGCAGGTCATCGCTCAATTTGAGGACGCTGCCCGTGGCTTCGCCGATGTGCTGTTGCCCGTCGTGCACCTCGCGATAACCGACGTCCGCGCTGGAAGCCGCTTGACTGCAAGAGCGCGCCACTTCGTTGGAGGTCGCGACCATCTCGTTGAACGCAGTGCTCACCAACTCAACCGCTTCGCGCTGGCGCACGGCGGCGTTGTTCATGCTGCTGGCCACTTGGCTGGTGTCCGCAGCGACCTGTTGCAGATCCGAACAAGCGCTGCCGATGCGCCGCATCAGTTGCGCAATCATGCCGAGGAACTGGTTGAACCAACCCGCCAACGTCGCCGTTTCGTCCTTGCCCCGCACTTCCAGTTCACGGGTTAGGTCGCCCTCCCCCTCGGCGATTTCCTGCAAGCCATCGGCAACGCCGCGAATCGGTCTAACGATCACGCCCGCGAAGCTCGCGCCGACAATGGCGAAGATGACGGCCAACACGGCGGCAATCAGTGCGATCAACCCTGTGAGACTGGTGGCCTGAGCCATGACTTCGTCGCGTTTGATGAGCCCGATAAAGCGCCAGCCCAGGCTTTCGGAACTGACCACATTGACCATGTACGGCACGCCATCGATCTCGATCTGAGTCACGCCATCACCACTCTTTGCCAGCTCGGTATAGCCGGGGCCCAGATCGGCCAGAGGCTTGAAACTGTTTTTGGCATTGGCGGGATCGACCAGAACGTTGCCGTTGGCTTCGACCATCATCAGGTACCCGCTGTCGCCCAGCTTGATGGTTTTAACCAGTTCAGTCAGTTGCTTGAGCGAGACGTCCACGCCGACAACACCCACCGGGTTGCCGTTGGCGTCGGCGAAAGCGCGAACCGTGCTGACCAGCACCATGTCATCAGGTGCCCAGTAGTACGCGCCCGTGCGCGCGGTTGTGTCAGGCGTGGCCGCCATGGCGGTCTTGTACCAGGGACGCACTCGGGGGTCGTAGCTGGCCATTTTCTGGTCGTCGGGCCAACCGGCAAAGCCGCCGTCGTTGAGCCCCAGGGAAATGGATGCGGTGGTCGGATGGGTCTCGGCAAACCGATCGAAAATAGCCTGGAGCCGCTGATCGGCTTCTGTCACAGGTGTTTGCTCAGCATTGGCAGCGGTATAGTTTTTCAACCCCTTGACGGTCGCGATCCGAGGATCCCTGGCAAGATATTCGACGTTTTGGCGGATGCTGTCGAAGAACTGCTTCATACCGTTATCGATCTGGCGAATTTCACGCCCGCTGCTATCCAGGAAATTGGCTTGTGCTGCGCTGCGCAAGTTCAATACGACGAGCACCGCGACCAGAATCACCGGAAGGCAGGCAATGGCGGCAAATACCCACGTCAGCTTCTGTTTGATGTTCATCACCTCTCCAGCGCGTATTTATATTTATTTAGGGCGAGCCGATGGAATGGATACACCGACTGAAATCAGAACAGCGCCCACGACGACGGCCACGAAATCTGCCGGGGCAGCGTCCGTAGATAAAAAATCGGTTTTATTTTCCTGACCGGCAGGTTCTCGCCCGTGACTCCGACGGAGATGGGCGAGAAGGTTCATGCACGACCAATCAGCTCAGAAACGCCCTGGAGCAAAGGGTGCCGGATCGACCACAGGCGTCTCGCCCATCATCAATTCTGCGAGTAGTCGACCGCTGACCGGGCCTAGCGTAAATCCTTGATGGGCATGGCCGAAATTGAACCAGAGGCCTTTATGCAAGGGCGCCGCGCCGATCACCGGCTTCATGTCTACCGTGCACGGTCGGGCGCCGCTCCAGGGTGTGCGCTCGACCTGGGGGCCTAACGCCAATACCTGCCGTGCAGCCCGTTCGGCCTTGCCCAACTGCACCGGTGTTGGCGGCGCGCTCAGGCTGGCGAATTCCGCCCCCGTCGACAGGCGGACACCGCGCTTCATCGGCGCCAACATGTAGCCCTGCTCGGTATCCAGAACCGGGCGGTTCAATGTCGCGCCATCGGCAAAGTGAGCGTGGTAACCGCGCTTGACGAACAACGGAAGGCGGTAGCCCAGCTCGCCAAGCAGCTCGTGAGCCCAAGGCCCCAGCGCCACGACCACCTGCGCCGCGCCGACCGGTCCGGAATCGGTGTCGACGCTCCAGCCGGCTCCCGACTGACGCAACGATCGCGCATCGCCGCGTAAACTCTCTCCCCCTTCACGCACGAACAGCTCGGCATAACGCTGCACCAGCTCGCCCGGCTCAGTGCACGTCCAGGGTTGCAGCCAATGAATTCCCCCCACCAATGCATCGCTCAGCGCTGGTTCCGCCAGTCGGAGCGCGGCACCGTCCAGAGGCTCGGACAACACGCCGTGTGCGCTCACGCGTACCGCACGTTCCACCGCCTCATCGAATTGCAGCGGGCTACGAAAAGCCTGAATCCAGCCTTTGCGCACAATCAGGTTTTGCGAACCGCTTTGCTCGATCAACTCCGAGTGCTCGCTGATCGAATGCTCGATCAGCGTGCGGAACGCATCGGCAATCGCCTGGTAATGCCTGGGCGCTGAATTGGCCCAATACCTGACCAGGGCAGGCACGTATTCAGGCATCGCGCGCAGATGGTAATTGACGCCGATGTCGCGCTTGGTTGCCACGTTTATCAGGCTGGCAAGATCCCTCGGGAACGCATAAGGCTCAATAGCCTCACGCTGAATGATGCCAGCGTTGCCGAACGACGTTTCACGCCCCGGCAAACCTTTGTCCACCAGCGTCACCGCGCAGCCACGGCGTTGCAAATGCAACGCCGTGCATACGCCGACAATGCCGGCCCCCAGTACCACCACTTGTTTTTCGTTCACGCTGCCTCCGAATCAAGCACGCTGTTGCGCGATGACGCTGATCTCGACCAACGCATCGACTACCAGCCCGGCGCAGACCGTCGCGCGCACGGGCAGGTTGGTCGTGAAGAACGATGCGTAAGCCCGATTGAATTCGGCGAAGTTACTCCGCTCGGTCAAGTACACGGTAACGCTGACAACATCGTCCAGCGATAGCGATTCGACTTCCAGCGTCTGGGCAATTCGGGTCAAGGTCAAACGCGTTTGCGCTTCAATACCTTCAGGAAAGCTACCGTCCTCGGCAAACGGCAACTCGCCGGACAAAAAAACCAGGCCTTGGCTGTGGCGGACTTTGGAAAAGGGCAGATTGCTAACGGTCATGGCAGTTCTCTTCTTGGATATTTCATAAAGACGCCCATCAACGAGCGCCGGTGGTGAATCATCGACTCGGCACTAGTGTTTTTTACGGTAGGCCATTGAGTCATCGATGCGTTTGAGGATGTAGTCGCCTGCCGCCACTGGCTCATACAGGCTCTGCGCCCGGTCGATGCCCAGATCGCAGGGATCAACGCTGGCGCTGTAAGTCGGGTCGTAGAACGTTGCGATGGAATAGCGCTCATGGCCCGAAGCGTTGATCACCCGGTGCAGGGTCGACCGGAAACGATTGTTGGACCAATGCGCCAACAGGTCGCCGACATTCACCACCAGGCTGCCCGGGATTGGCGTGGCATCGATCCAGCGATCGGTGCCCAACTCGCGCACTTGCAGACCACCGCTGTTGTCCTGATAAAGCAACGTTATGCAGCCGTAATCGGTATGCGGCGCTACCCCAAACTGATCCGCCTCGGCGTGTGCCGGTTGCGGCGGGTAGTAAACCATCTGCGTGCGCTGCAGGGGCTTGGTGTACTTGTCGGTGAAAAAGTCTTCTTCGATTCCCAACCCGACAGCGACGGCCTTCAACAGATCCGCTCCGGCTTTGGCGATCTCCGAATAGTAGTCACTCAGCGCATCGCGCAACTGCGGCATGAAGGCTGGCCACTGATTCGGCCCACGCAGCGCCTCGCCGGCGAGCACGCAGGGATCATCCTCGCCCAGCTCCAGACCGATGCTGAAAAACTCCTTGTGATCAGGTTTGGTCGCGTCATACATCGTCACCCCGCCCAGCGCATGCCAACCCCGGTGCCGGTTGTTCACAGCCACCTGGCGTTTGACCTCTGCCGGATAGGCAAAAAGCTGCCCGGCCGCGTTCATGGCGGTGTCGATGACTGTTTGGGGGACGCCGTGATTGATGATGTAGAAGAAGCCGGTTTCGCTGCAGGCTTTGCGAATGGCATCCCCGGCGCGACGAATGCTGGCCGGGTCACCCTCGCGGACGCCGGACATATCGATCAGAGGAAGACGGTTGCTTGAGGTCATGTTCACTCCTTGTACGCGCAGGGCTACCAGGGCGGGATGACAGTTTCGCCTAGAAACAATCATCATGTATATACAGGTTAAAGCATTTACCGTGCCGCCCATTCAAGCGCTGCCCGGCAGGCCCCGAACCAAAGGGGTTTCACTTCCGTCGGGGGAAAAAATCATTCGAACAAAACTGTTACCCATTGGTTTCGTTTCGCCCCATCGGGGTGCGGCGGGAGCGATCATGGTGCAACGAACGGTGACAGGGCATCTCACAACGGAACATTTTTACGGAGTCCTTTATCGAACAAACACGCTCTGGGGGGGGGGGGATGACGAGCCACGGAGGAATTCTGGCCTGCATTTTGCCTTGCTTGTATAGTCAGGCTCATACAGCCTGACAGCCTCAGGATTTTGCCCATGACTGATCGGCGTACCCCGAGGCTGCAAACCACAACCGGACGAGTTTGCCGAAACGCCATTGCGGCGAGCCCCCACTCTTTCCAGGCCGATGGGAAATGTCATGCGCCGCTATTATTCAGGCCCGGATTATCGTCGAGCACGGAGCATTGCCGAGTTGGCAGTGATGGCCCGTCGACGCTTGCCGCACTTTGCCTGGGAATACCTGGAGGGCGGTGCCGAGGACGAGCTGACCTTGGGTCGGAACCGGCAAGGATTCGCTGACATTGCCCTGCTGCCAAGGACGCTGGTGCCGTGTTCCGTGACGCATACCCAGCGCTCGCTGTTTGGCCGAACCTTGCCGCTGCCCATCGCCATCGGTCCCACTGGTTACAACGCCATGCTCTATCGCGATGCCGATATTCATCTGGCCCGGGCAGCGACCGAGCTCGGCCTGCCTTTCACCCTGAGTACTGTTTCCACCCACTCAATGGAGCAAATAGTCGAGGCGGTGCCGGAGGTGAATCTCTGGTTCCAGCTGTATTGCCTGCGCGCCCCCAAGGTTCGGCAAGACCTGTTGCAACGCGCCAGCGCCGTGGGCTGTACCACGCTGTTGTTGACCTGCGATGCCGTGCTGCTCGGCAATCGGGAGTGGGATAAACGCAACTTTGTCCGCCCCCGACAACTGAGCCTGCGCAACAAGTTTGACGTGCTGGCTCACCCACGCTGGATGGCTCAGACGCTGTGGCCCCAAGGCCTGCCGAACCTGGGCAACCTCGAACGTTACCTCCCCCGCGAGCAACGCAACCTCGAAGGTGCCGCCCATTTCATCGGCAGTCAGATGGACACAGGGTTCGACTGGGACGCCCTCGCCCGACTGCGTGACCGCTGGCCACAACGGCTGGTGCTCAAAGGCGTGTTGCACCCGGCCGATGCCGAAACAGCTATCGCCCTGGGCCTTGATGGTTTGGTGGTGAGCAACCATGGCGGCCGGCAACTCGACGGCGTTCCCGCCAGCATCGATTGCCTGCCGGCGATTGCCGCGGCTGCCAAAGGCAAGCTGACCTTGCTGCTGGACAGCGGCGTGCGCCGAGGCACCGACATTCTCAAAGCCTGCGCCCTCGGTGCGGATGCCGTTTTGCTCGGGCGCGCGACGTTGTACGGAGTGGCCGTCGGCGGAAAAGCAGGTGCGCGTCATGCCCTCGATCTGCTCGCGCAAGAACTGCGTCTGGCCCTGTCACTGCTCGGCACGCCGGACCTGAACCAGCTCGACCGAAGCCCACTGTGCGCGTCGCCCTCCACTTCCTTCACCGTGAGTTAAACCTATGAACGATCTGCAACAGACCCTCGAACAGCTGCGCCACGCGCTGGGTGAAATCGCGGTGGTGACCGGTGCCGATATCAGTCAACGCCATTACAGCGACTGGACCGGCCACGCACCGGCGTGCCCTGCCGCGCTGTTGCTGCCGCGCACGACGGAGCAGGTGGCGAGCGTCTTGCGCATCTGCAATGACGCCGGGCAATCGGTGGTGCCCCAGGGCGGAATGACAGGACTGGCGGGGGGCGGAGTGCCGGGCGAGACGGACATTGCCCTGTCCCTTGAGCGCCTGCGCGGCATCGAAGAAATCGATCCGGCGGCGGCGACCATCACCGTGTGGGCCGGCACCACGCTGGAGGAGATTCAGCGCGCGGCGCTCGAGGCCGGCTTCGTGTTCCCGCTGGATCTTGGTGCCCGTGGCTCTTGCCAGATCGGCGGCAACATCGCCACCAATGCCGGCGGCAACGCCGTGGTTCGCTACGGCATGACCCGTGATCTGGTCCTCGGACTGGAGGTGGTCCTGGCCGATGGCCGGGTACTCAACCTGCTTAACAAGATGATCAAGAACAACTGCGGCTATGACCTGAAACAATGCTTCATCGGCAGCGAAGGCACCCTTGGAATCATTACCCGCGCCGTCCTGAAACTGGCCCCCCGGCCCGGCGAAACCACCACCCTGCTCTGCGCCCTGCCCGATTACGCCAGCGCGGTCAGCCTGCTGCGCCGAGTACAGCGCGGCGTCGGCGCGCCGCAGGCCTATGAGCTGATGTGGCAAGACTTCTTCAAGCTGGGCGTGTCCTGGCTCGAAAACCCAACGGCCCCGCTGCCACTGACTTATCCGCTGTACGTCCTGCTCGAATGCGCCAGCCCTCGGGAGCTGCTCGAGCAGACCCTGGAAGAGGCGTTCGCCGCAGGTGAAGTGGTCGATGCCGTGATGGCCAGCTCGCAGACCCAAGCCCGGACACTGTGGAAGATCCGTGAAGCGACCGGCGAATTTCCCCTGCGCATGACCCCGTTGAACTTCGACGTCAGCCTGCCCATCGGCCTGATCGGCGACTTCGCCGAACGCTGTCGCGAGCGACTGGAGCAACGCTGGCCCGGCAACCACAGCGTGTACTTCGGCCACATCGGCGACAGCAACCTGCACCTGACCGTCGACTGTGCGTCCTTGCCCACCCCCGCGCCCATTCTTGAAGTCGAGGAACTCGTCTATGGCGCAGTCGGCGAACTGGGCGGCTCGATCTCCGCAGAACACGGCATCGGTCTGCTCAAGCGCGACTTCCTCCATCAATCGGTCAGCTTCGAGGCTCGCCAGACGATGCAACAACTCAAGGACTGCTTCGACCCCAAGGGCATCCTCAACCCCGGAAAGATCCTCGGTTGAGCTCACATTCAAGCTGTAAGTACCGCAACGCCAGAGCCACCACACACCACAACCTCGCTGCACCTGATGAAGGAGTTACACCATGAAATCCGGTTCTTTTTTCAGTAAAAAACTCAACGCCCTGTGTATCGCCCTGGCGATGACGGGGACCTGTATGACGGTCCAGGCCGATCAACTCGCCGACGTAAAAAAATCCGGAGAGCTGATCGTGGGCACCGAGCTGCAATTCGCACCGTTCGACTTTACTGAAAACGGCAAACAGAAAGGCCTGAACGCCGAGCTGTTCGAGCAACTGGGCAAAGAGTTGGGTGTCAAGATCAAATTCATGGACCTGCCATGGCCCAGCGTCTTGCCGGGGCTTGAAGCCAAAAAATTCGACATCGTCGCCGGACCGATCATCGTCACCAAAGCACGCAAGGACCGTTACCACTTCACGCTACCGATCGCCGAGGCAACCGTCGCCTTGCTGGTCAGCGCCAAGGACAGCCCGATCACCAGGCCTGAAGACATCGCGGGCAAAGTCGTGGGCGCCGGCAAGGGCTCGGCGCAACTCGAAGAGCTGAAAAACTTTGCCGTCACCCTGCCGAAAAAAGTTGAAGTTCGTGAGTACGTCGACAACAACCAGGCCTATGCCGAGCTGGGCACCAAACGCATCGTTGCGGTCGCCAACTCCCTGCCGAACATCGCCTACGTCGCTGCGCAGCACCCGGACAAATACAAAGTGGTGCTGCCTCCATTTGGCAACAAAGCCTACTTCGCCTACTTGGGACGCAAGAGTGATGACGCCAGCAGCCTGATCGCCGCCCTCGATGCTGCTCTCCTGAAAATGCACGAAGACGGCCGTCTCTCCGCGCTGCAAAAGAAATGGCTGGGCTCCGAGATGGACATCCCCAAAGCTGATTTCACCCCTGCCTGGTAAACCGGGTTTGCGACTTGGTTGAACGGGATGCCGGCTCAGCCGAGCCGGCGATTTATCCATCAGGAGGCACGACGATGTTTGATTGGCCTTTACTGCTGCAAAACCTTCCATTGCTACTGGACGGCTTGCTGGTGACCCTCGAGATTTCCACCGCAGGACTGGCCTTTGGCTTTGTCATCGGCGTTGTCATCGGGAGCCTGCGCCTGTCGCCCATACCGATATTCAGACGCCTGGGGGGCGCCTACATATTTGTGTTCCGCGGCATTCCGCTGCTGGTGCAATTGCTGTTCATTTATTACTTCCTGCCGCGTATCGGCTTGCCCAACGTTACCCCCATAGTGGCGGCGGTCATCGGCCTGTCTCTCGCGGCCGGCGCCTACATCGCCGAAATCCTGCGCGGCGGCTTTCTCGCCATTCCTGGCGGTCAACTGGAAGCCGCCGGTTTGCTGGGGATGAGCTCCGGGCAAATGCTTGTGCGCATTCGTGTCCCGCAAGCCGTGCGCCTGACCCTGCCGGCACTGGTCAACGAAATGATCCTGCTGATCAAGGCGTCGTCGCTGGTGTCGGTGGTGGGCCTGGCCGACCTGACTCGCACGGCGCAGAACATCGCGGCCAGTGACTACATGTTCGTTCAGGACTACCTGATGCTGGCCGGCTTCTACTGCCTGATCAACATCCCATTGGCGTACTTCGGCGGCGTGCTGGAACGTCATTTGAAGGAGCGCAGCGCATGATTTTTGATCCTTCGATCATTACCGACCACCTCGGCGACATCGGACAAGGCTTCATGGTCACGCTCGGCACATGGTCCGCGGGCGTTGCGCTTGGCCTGGCATTGGGCCTGTTGATCGCCGTCGCCCAACTGTTCGGCAACAATCTGGTGCGCGCACCGTTACGCGCATTCATCGAGATCATTCGAAGCACACCGTTTCTGGTCCAGTTGTTCCTGGTGTACTACGGCGGCCCGTCTTTCGGGCTGAATCTGGACCCGATCCCGGCCGGCATTCTTGGCCTGGGCATCTATGGCAGCGTGTATTTCGCGGAGATTTTCCGCACCGGTTTTGAATCCGTTGCCCGCGGGCAACTCGAAGCCGCCGACTGCCTGGGCATCAGCCGCGTGCACTGCATCATGCGCATTCAGGTCCCGCAAATGCTGGTGATCATCCTGCCGGCGCTGGTCAACATGGTCACGATCATGTGCAAGGAAACGGCCGCACTGTCGATCATCACCATCCCCGAAATGACCATGGTCCTGACCGGCATCGGTTCGCAGACCTTCACGTTCGTCGAAACCCTATTGGTGCTGTGCATCGGCTACCTGTTGCTGGTGGAAGCCTGTTCACGGCTGGGCATGTTGCTGGAAGCGCGTGTCGGCCGATTCATGCAGAAGCAGCCGCGATGAGCCCTTCCCAATCTACCTCCGTGGAACGATGCGGGAAATCCGCGCCGTCGACAACAACAGCCCCACCCCATGCATCCGAATTGAAAAAACCAGGTGAAGCGATGAAGACGTCCAAATCACTCTCCGGCAATAGCGAGCCAATGCTGAAACTGCGCAACGTCGGCAAAAGCTTCGGCACCCTGCGCGTGCTCAAGGGTATCGACTTGCAGGTCCGTCATTCTGAAGTGGTCTGCCTGATCGGCCCCTCCGGCTCAGGTAAAAGCACCCTGCTGCGCAGCATGGCGTTTCTTGAGGAATACGACGAGGGCGAGATTTACGTCGAAGGCCAATTGCTTGGTTGGGCGCCGGATAACGGCAAGGGCCGCAAACGTGCGGCGCAGTCGCAGATCAATCTGGTACGGCGTAATGTCGGCATGGTTTTTCAGCAGTTCAACTTGTGGCCGCACATGACTGCCTTGGGCAATGTCAGTGAAGCGTTGCTGCGCGTGCGCAAGCTGTCTGCCGATGACGCCCGCCAGCGAGCCTTATCGATGCTGGATAAAGTTGGGTTGGCCCATAAAGCCTCGGCCTATCCGGCACAGCTGTCCGGTGGCCAACAGCAGCGCGTGGCGATTGCCCGGGCGCTGGCCATGGAGCCGCACATCATGCTGTTCGATGAACCCACTTCGGCCCTCGATCCGGAACTGGTCGGCGAGGTCCTGCAGGTCATGAAGACCCTTGCCAAAGAAGGCATGACTATGGTCGTGGTGACCCACGAAATGGGCTTCGCCGCCCAGGTCGCCGACTCGGTGGTGTTCCTCGATCAAGGCCAGGTGGTTGCCCATGGCAGCCCGCACGAAATCTTTCACAACGCCGAACAGCCGCGTCTGCAGCAATTCCTGCAGAACTATCTGGATCGCAATGCCTTCTGGCAAGACACCAAAGAGGTTAGCCCTGTATGAATGCCAACGACCTGAACCTGCTCGCCCGCGCCGAAGTGCGTGAACTGACCAGTTACAACGCAGGCCTCGCTTCGGACGCGGTGCGCAAGCGCTTCGGCCTGACCCGCGTAGCCAAACTGGGCAGCAACGAAAACCCGATGGGAACGGCACCCGCCGTTAGCGCCGCAACGGCCCAAGCCTGCAGCGAAATTGCGCTGTATCCCGATGCCGGTTGCCAGGCATTACGCACCGCACTGTCGGAAAAACTCGACGTACCGGAAGATCAACTGGTGTTCGGCAATGGCTCGGAAGATTTGCTGAGCGTCATCAGCCGAGTGTTTTTGGACCACGACGACGAAGTCGTTACCGTGGTGCCGTCCTTCGGTTTGCACTTTATCTACCCAATGGCCGCCGGTGCCCGGGTAGTCGGTGTTCCCATGACCGACAAAGGCACCTTCGACGTTGCGGCAATGGTCGCCGCACTCACGCCCCACACGCATGTACTGATGTTTTCCTGCCCGTCCAATCCGGTCGGCTGCACCTTGAGCGCCGACGAGTTGCAGCAGCTGCTCGATGCATTGCCCCCGAAGTGCTTAGTGGTGTTTGATGAAGCCTATTACGAATACGCGCAATGGGAGGCCGAGTATCCGGATTGCCTCGGTTTGATTCAAGCCAGCGGCAAACCGTTTATCCTCCTGCGGACCTTCTCCAAGGCTTATTCCCTGGCGGGTTTGCGTATCGGCTACGGGATCGTCAGCGATCCGCTGCTGGCCGATCTGATCAACCGTCTGCGCACGCCTTTCAACGTCAACCGCGTGGCTCAAGCTGCGGCAATAGCGGCGCTGGCCGACGATGACCATCTGGATGCCTGCCTGTCCCATGTCGCCAGCGAACGCCGGCGGCTGGAAGTGGCGTTGCAGGAACAAGGCATCACCACCGCCCCGTCCATGGCCAACTTTCTGTTCTTCAGCACCCCTTATCCTGCCGAAGTTATCAACCAGGCATTGCTGCGTGAGGGGGTGATTATCAAGCCGTGGCGCGAAGTCGGATACACTCAGTACTTGCGGGTATCTATCGGAAGCTGTGACGATAACGACCTTTTCCTCCAAGCCCTGGCAAGCGTCCTTGCCGCACAAGAGACACGGACCGACTAATGATCAAAAATGCACCACAAGCGCTCTACCGCCGCGCGAAGGATTTTGTGCAAGACCAACTTCGCGCGGGCGTTTGGAAACCTGGCGACCTGATTTCCTCAGAGAACCAATTGGTGCAAGAACTGGGCATCTCGCGCATGACCGTCAACCGGGCCTTGCGCGAGCTGACCGAAGAAGGTCATTTGGTGCGGATTTCAGGCGTAGGCACGTTCGTGGCTGAAAGCAAGCCGCAATCGAATCTGCTGCGCATCACCAACATAGCGGACGAAATCCTCGCCCGGGGCCACAGTTACACCTGTCGCGTCCTGCACCTGGGGCGCGAGTCGGCCTCGATGCCGGTGGCTTCCGCCCTGGGGCTGACCACCGGTTCTTCGGTTTTTCACTTGGTCTGTGTGCACAGCGAAGAAGGCGTGCCAGTGCAGCTCGAGGATCGTTACGTCAATCCCGAGCTAGTGCCGGAGTTTTTGAAGCAAGAATTTGGCGAGCACCTGCAGCCGGCCAGATACCTGTTGCAGGTCGTCAAACCTGATGAAATGGAACATATCGTCGAAGCCTGTCATCCCAGCAACGATGAAAGCAAACACATGCAAATTGATGCCAATGAACCCTGTCTGGTGCTGATACGCCGGACGTGGAGCCAGAGCAAAATCGTCACGTATGTGCGGCTGGTCCATCCCTCATCACGCTATCGACTGGGCAGTCGCTTGCCGGTGAATGGGGCGCACAGGGACAGTTGACTGTCCGGTAACCCTCTTGTGGCAGAAGCTCTAATCAGCCTTACTCCCGGCGCTCCTCCGCGCTTTTAAAACCTCCTAAAACAGTCGACCAGATAGATGGCTGACTGATTGCCTATGCCTGTCTGTACAAGTATGTATTTGCGCGCTAAAGTCGACCGTGCGTCTCGACACGTTTATCCGCGAATTGTGTTCTGTGCGCTTGCTCCCATAGCGACACATGAACTTCATAACTGTACTCGTGCGCCACAAGCGCTCCTGTTGGTCCTTAGGAATAAAAACAATGAAAAAATCTATTTTGACCCTCTCAGTATTGGCTTTATGTGTGGCGGCTGGCTCTGCCCTCGCCAAGGAGTACAAGGAGTTGCGCTTTGGTGTGGACCCCTCTTATGCACCTTTCGAATCCAAGGCCGCCGACGGCAGCCTCGTGGGCTTTGATATCGACCTGGGCAACGCGATTTGCGCTGAATTGAAGGTCAAGTGCAAATGGGTTGAAAGCGATTTCGACGGCATGATCCCCGGCCTCAAAGCCAACAAGTTCGACGGCGTGATTTCTGCCATGACCGTGACCTCGTCGCGGGAAAAAGTCATCGATTTCTCCAATGAACTATTTTCGGTTCCCACTTCCTACGTCTTTAAGAAAGGTTCCGGCCTGAGCGAAGACCTCAAGACGCTAGCCGGAAAAACGGTTGGCTATGAGCAAGGCACTACCGAGGAAGCCTACGCCAAAGCAGTGCTGAGCAAGGCCGGGGTGAAAACCCAGGCCTATGCCAACCAGGATCAGGTTTATGCTGACTTAGTCACTGGCCGCCTCGACGCCTCAATCCAGAACATGCTGCAAGCCGAAATGGGTTTCCTGAAATCCCCACAAGGCGCCGACTTTGAAGTCAGCAAGCCTGTTGATCACGAGTTGCTGCCCGCTAAAACAGCTATGGGTCTCCTCAAAGGCAACACCGAGCTCAAAGCCTTGGTGGACAAAGGCATCAAGGCGCTGCACGACGATGGCACTTACGCCACCCTCCAGAAAAAGCACTTCGGTGATCAGAATATCTACAGCGGCAAATAACGACGCTGCGCCCATTTTCGGATGGGCGTTTTCTTGATCGACGAAGGGCTGTCCAATGTTAGAAAACCTATTGCAGATGCTGGGGCTGTCAGGCTTCAGCCTCAAGGGCTTCGGCCCGCTTTTGCTGCAAGGCTCCTGGATGACTGTCAAATTATCCTTCCTGTGCTTGCTGTTGAGCGTGGTCCTGGGCTTGGTTGGCGCCAGTGCCAAGCTTTCGAAATCGGCACTGCTGCGCGTCCCGGCGCAGGCCTACACCACGCTGATTCGTGGGGTGCCGGACCTGGTGTTGATGCTGCTGATCTTCTATAGCCTGCAAACCTGGCTAACCAGCCTGACCGAGGTCATGGGCTGGGAATACATCGAGATCAATCCGTTCAGCGCCGCGGTTATCACGTTAGGCTTCATCTACGGGGCGTATTTCACCGAGACCTTCCGTGGCGCGATCCTCGCCGTACCACGAGGCCAGATGGAAGCGGCCACTGCTTACGGCCTGACTCGTGCCCGGCGTTTCCGCTTCGTGCTGTTCCCGCAGATGATGCGTTTTGCTTTACCCGGTATCGGCAATAACTGGATGGTGATTCTCAAGGCCACCGCGCTGGTCTCGATTATCGGACTGGCCGACTTGGTGAAAGTAGCTCAGGACGCCGGTAAGAGCTCCTATCAACTGTTCTTTTTCCTGGTGCTGGCTGCCTTGATCTATCTGGTCATCACCACCGCATCGAACTACGTCTTGCGCCGGCTGGAAATCGTCTACGCCGCAGGCACTCGGGAGGCCGTGCGATGATCGATCTACTGCAGGAATACTGGAAACCCTTCCTCTATAACGACGGCTATCACATCACCGGATTGGCGATGACACTGTGGCTGCTCAGTGCCTCGCTGTTTTTCGGCTTCTTGATGTCGGTCCCACTGTCGATTGCCAGGGTTTCGACCAACGTATGGGTGCGTTGGCCCGTGCAGTTCTATACCTATCTGTTTCGCGGTACACCTCTGTATATACAGCTGCTGATTTGCTACACCGGCATCTATAGCATCGCAGCGGTGCGCTCCCAGCCTATGCTCGACGCCTTCTTCCGCGATGCATTGAACTGCACCATTCTGGCCTTCGCCCTGAACACTTGCGCCTACACCACGGAGATCTTCGCCGGGGCGATCCGCAACATGAACCACGGTGAAGTCGAAGCAGCTAAGGCCTTTGGACTACGCGGCTGGAAGCTATATGCCTACATCATCATGCCGTCTGCACTGCGCCGCTCGCTGCCCAACTACAGCAACGAAGTGATACTGATGCTGCACTCGACCACCGTAGCGTTCACCGCCACTGTGCCGGACATCCTCAAGGTCGCAAGGGACGCCAACTCGGCCACGTTCCTGACCTTCCAGTCATTCGGTATCGCCGCAGTGATTTACCTCGCAGTCACTTTCTCTCTGGTCGGCCTGTTCCGTCTGGCTGAACGCCGTTGGCTGTCTTTCCTTGGCCCGGCTCATTAATTCAGGATGTTTGAACATGTACAAACTGACCGTTGAAAACCTGCACAAAAGCTATGGCAATCACGAAGTGCTCAAGGGAGTTTCGCTGAACGCCAAGACCGGCGATGTGATCAGCCTGATCGGCGCCAGTGGCTCGGGCAAGAGCACCTTTCTGCGTTGCATCAACTTTCTGGAAACACCCAACGACGGCGCCATGGGCCTGGACAACCAGCCGATTCGCATGGTCCATGATCGCCATGGCATGCATGTGGCCGACGCCGATGAACTGCAACGCCTGCGCACGCGCCTGGCGATGGTGTTTCAGCATTTCAATCTATGGAGCCACATGACCGTGCTCGACAACATCACCATGGCTCCGCGCCGGGTGCTGGGTGTCAGCAAGAAGGATGCAGAGGAGCGGGCTCGGCGTTACCTGGACAAGGTCGGGTTGCCGTCGCGGGTTGCCGATCAATACCCGGCATTTCTTTCCGGCGGGCAACAACAGCGGGTGGCGATTGCCCGGGCACTGGCCATGGAGCCGGAAATCATGCTGTTCGATGAACCGACCTCGGCGCTGGACCCGGAGTTGGTGGGCGAAGTGCTTAAGGTGATTCAGGGGCTGGCCGAAGAAGGCCGAACCATGATCATGGTTACCCATGAGATGAGCTTCGCTCGCAAGGTGTCGAACCAGGTGTTGTTCCTCCATCAAGGGCGCGTGGAAGAGCAGGGTTTGCCTGAAGATGTCCTGGGCAATCCCAAAAGCGAGCGTCTTCAGCAGTTCCTCAGTGGCAACCTGAAGTAACGAGAATGCTTTTGAGCGACTGTTCGGTCGCTCAACTGCTCCGCGCACTTGCACTGCTCATGCGGTCGTGCGTTAGCGGCGGAATTTGGCCGCTGTCCAGCTTGACGAGGAGAGCCACGTGCCGAAGCAAATGCGGAATTTTCCTTCGCGGGTCGATCAGCTCAGTGAGCTCCCCGCGCCACGCTATGCACAAGTCAAACAGATGATCACCCAGCTGATCATGAGTGGCACCTGGTCGGCTCACGAACGGATACCGTCGGAAAGTGACCTGGCTCAAGAGCTGGGGTTGAGTCGCTTGACCATCAATCGCGCCCTTAGTGAGCTCACCGCCGATGGTGTGTTAGTGCGCACGCAAGGGGTGGGGACATTCGTAGCGGAGCGCAAAGGTCAATCGGCTTTATTTGCCGTCAACAACATTGCCGACGAGATCAGCGAGCGTGACCATCGCCATCACTGCAAGGTGATTCTGCTGTGCGAGGAGTGGGCTGGCGCGGACCAGGTCCTTGCGCTGAACATGCGCGAAGGGCAGCGGGTGTTTCATTCTCTGATCGTGCACTACGAGAATGATATGGCAGTGCAATTAGAGGATCGCTACGTGAACGCCGCAGTGGCTCCGGATTATCTGCGGCAGGATTTCGTGATGCAGACGCCCTATGCCTATCTGTCCAGGGTCGCTCCTCTGACTGAAGGTGAGCATGTGGTCGAAGCGATTCTGGCTGAGGAGGAAGATTGCAGGCTGTTGCAGATCAAGCGTGATGAGGCTTGTTTGTTGATCCGTCGGCGGACTTGGTCGGGCCATCAGTCCGTCACGTCTGCGCGCCTGATTCTACCGGGCTCGCGGCACCGGCTGGAGGGGCGATTCGGCTCATGACTCAGGCCTGCGCCTGTTGAATGCTTATGGGTCCGTGCTCCTCGGTAACTTGGCAAAACTTGCGACAACACAAGACTGTCGGATTGCTGAATCGCATCACTTCGCTGTCTTGACCACCTCCTTAGATCGCCTTGTTCGTCAGCTGCATAAGGCGCAACAACGGCGCATGAATGAATAGCAGCAGACAAAGTACGAGCGCATAAAATTTTTGCTTGATTATGGTTGTATATACATGATTATATTTATGTGCGACCTGTAGCGACAAAACTAATAAATAGTCTGAGAAAGTCATTTCGAGAGGATTACCGGTGAGCAAGCCATCCCATTTCCGTAATGTCGAAATCCGCGCCGCGCGTGGTAACACGCTGACCGCCAAGAGCTGGCTGACTGAAGCGCCGCTGCGCATGTTGATGAACAACCTCGACCCGGAAGTGGCCGAGAACCCAAAAGAGCTGGTGGTTTACGGTGGTATCGGTCGTGCGGCGCGTAACTGGGAATGCTACGACAAGATCGTTGAAAGCCTGACCAACCTGAACGACGACGAGACCCTGCTGGTGCAATCCGGCAAGCCGGTCGGCGTGTTCAAGACCCACAGCAACGCCCCGCGCGTACTGATCGCCAACTCCAACCTGGTGCCGCACTGGGCGAGCTGGGAACACTTCAACGAACTCGACGCCAAAGGCCTGGCCATGTACGGCCAGATGACCGCCGGCAGTTGGATCTACATTGGTAGCCAGGGCATCGTTCAGGGCACCTACGAAACCTTCGTCGAAGCCGGTCGCCAGCACTATAACGATGACCTGAAAGGTCGTTGGGTCCTGACCGCAGGCCTCGGCGGCATGGGCGGCGCTCAACCTCTGGCCGCGACCCTGGCCGGTGCTTGCTCGCTGAACATCGAATGCCAACAAGTCAGTATCGACTTCCGTTTGAACAGCCGTTATGTCGATGAGCAAGCCACCGACCTCGACGATGCTCTGGCACGTATCGCCAAATACACCAAGGAAGGCAAAGCGATTTCCATCGCCCTGCTCGGCAACGCGGCTGAAATCCTGCCGGAACTGGTCAAGCGCGGCGTGCGCCCGGACATGGTCACCGACCAGACCAGCGCCCACGACCCGCTCAACGGTTACCTGCCAGCCGGCTGGACCTGGGACGAATACCGCGCTCGCGCCAAGACCGAGCCCGCCGCTGTCGTCAAAGCCGCCAAGCAATCGATGGCTGTGCACGTTAAAGCGATGCTCGAATTCCAGAAGATGGGCATTCCGACCTTCGACTACGGCAACAACATCCGTCAGATGGCCCAGGAAGAAGGCGTCGAGAACGCATTCGACTTCCCAGGCTTCGTACCCGCTTACATCCGTCCGCTGTTCTGCCGCGGCATTGGTCCATTCCGTTGGGCTGCACTGTCGGGCGATCCGCAAGACATCTACAAAACCGACGCCAAGGTCAAAGAACTGATCCCGGACGATGCGCACCTGCACAACTGGCTGGACATGGCGCGCGAGCGCATCAGCTTCCAGGGTCTGCCGGCACGTATCTGCTGGGTTGGCCTGGGTCTGCGCGCCAAGCTCGGCCTGGCGTTCAACGAAATGGTGCGCAGCGGTGAATTGTCCGCGCCAATCGTGATCGGTCGCGACCACCTGGACTCCGGTTCGGTGGCCAGCCCGAACCGCGAAACCGAATCCATGCAGGACGGTTCCGACGCTGTCTCCGACTGGCCACTGCTCAACGCTCTGCTCAACACCGCGAGCGGCGCGACCTGGGTTTCTCTGCACCACGGCGGCGGCGTCGGCATGGGCTTCTCGCAGCACTCGGGCATGGTGATTGTCTGCGACGGTACTGACGAAGCGGCCGAGCGTATCGCTCGCGTACTGCACAACGATCCGGCCACCGGTGTCATGCGTCACGCCGATGCGGGTTACCAGATCGCAATCGATTGCGCCAAAGAGCAAGGCTTGAACCTGCCAATGATCACCCCTGTTAAAGGAGCCAAAGCATGAACACACTCAACATTATCCCAGGCCAACTGAGCCTCGCCCAACTTCGTGATGTCTACCAGCATCCGGTCAAAATCACACTGGACAACAGTGCTTCTTCTCAAATTGAGGCCAGTGTTGCCTGCGTGGAGCAGATCCTCGCCGAGAACCGCACCGCTTACGGCATCAATACCGGCTTCGGCCTGCTGGCTTCGACTCGCATCGCCAGTGAAGATCTGGAAAACCTGCAGCGCTCCCTCGTTTTGTCCCACGCCGCCGGTGTGGGCGAGCCAATCAGCGACGCGTTGGTGCGATTGGTTATGGTGCTCAAGGTCAACAGCCTGAGCCGTGGGTTCTCGGGTACTCGGCGCGTGGTCATCGACGCGCTGATCTCGCTGATTAACGCCGAGGTCTACCCGCACATTCCATTGAAAGGTTCGGTCGGTGCATCCGGTGATTTGGCACCTCTAGCTCACATGTCGTTGGTGCTGCTGGGTGAAGGCAAAGCGCGCTACAAAGGTGAGTGGATGGAAGCCACCGAAGCGCTGAAAGTTGCCGGCCTGGCTCCGCTGACCCTGGCTGCCAAAGAAGGCCTTGCGCTGCTCAACGGCACGCAGGTGTCTACCGCATACGCATTGCGTGGTTTGTTCGAGGGCGAAGATCTGTTTGCTGGGGCACTGGCCATTGGTGGTCTGACTGTTGAGGCTGTCTTGGGGTCGCGCTCACCCTTCGACGCCCGAATTCACGCCGCTCGTGGACAGAAAGGCCAGATCGACACCGCTAACGCTTACCGTGAATTGCTCGGCGAGCGCAGTGAAGTCTCCGACTCGCACCAGAACTGCGGCAAGGTTCAGGACCCTTACTCACTGCGTTGCCAGCCACAAGTCATGGGCGCATGTCTGACCCAGTTCCGTCAGGCCGCCGAAGTGTTGGTCGTCGAAGCTAACGCCGTCTCCGACAACCCGCTGGTCTTCGCTGCCGAAGGTGATGTGATCTCCGGCGGTAACTTCCACGCCGAGCCAGTGGCCATGGCCGCTGACAATATGGCTTTGGCCATTGCTGAAATCGGCTCTCTGAGCGAGCGTCGCATTTCGCTGATGATGGACAAGCACATGTCGCAACTGCCGCCGTTCCTGGTGGCCAATGGCGGCGTAAACTCCGGCTTCATGATTTCTCAAGTCACAGCAGCAGCCCTGGCCAGCGAAAACAAGGCGCTCGCTCATCCTCACTCGGTGGACAGCCTGCCAACTTCCGCAAACCAGGAAGACCACGTGTCGATGGCACCTGCGGCTGGCAAACGGTTGTGGGAGATGGCCGAAAACACTCGTGGAATTCTGGCCGTGGAGTGGCTCGCTGCCTGCCAAGGCCTGGACTTGCGTGAGGGCTTGAAGACCTCAACCAAACTGGAACTTGCTCGAAACAACCTGCGTAGCAAAGTGGCCTACTACGAGAAAGATCGCTTCTTCGCGCCGGATATCAATGCTGCAAGCGAGCTGCTGGCGTCTCGCTGCCTGAATGAATTGTTATTGGCTAATTTGTTGCCCAGTATGTAACTGGTTAGATCTATCCTCTGTGCGGGTGAGCTGCATTGGGTTGTAAGCTTGTACGTCAATTACGGTGTTTAGGCGGTTTTTTGCTCCACAGCTATTCGACAGGTAGTCGTCTTAGCTGTGGAGTTTTTTTATGTAGCCCTAGCGGCAAAGAAAGCACTGGATGAACGACATCAGTGCCCGTCTTGCTTTATGCAAATGCAGGACTATTGGTACTTCGCCCTGTCGCTATCAACCGCTGGCTTTAGCCGTCTGACTAACTCTAAAGCTGAGCTTGCTGTCGTGCCTTTGAGGGGGCACTGAAACGAGTCAGCCGAATCGCACACACGGTTTAGCCCTTGGACTGCGGTTTTTACGCTTAGACAAAATTCGCGTCGTGCAGGGCGCATCAGCCTAAACACTAAACAACAGCCTGCATGCCTAAAGCGTTATAGGTGACGTAATGGCCGGTTATCAGAAAACCACGATAATACTCGAAAAGACGCAAGGATGCCTCTTGCGAGAGGCTGGTAGAGTAATCAATATTGACCCGTGACGATTCGCGGGTTTGGCTTGCCTACATTGAGTGCCCCCATGGAGTAGCTGTTTATGCAACCTAAGTCCATACAGTTTGTTACATACCCAAAAGTAAGTTTGCTTGACTTAGCTGGCCCTCTCGATGTGTTCATAGCAGCAAACTATTTCGCGCGACACACTCACCAGCCCTATACCATTTCGATTTTAGCGTTAAACCGCACAACCGAAATCTTCTCAAATTTTTCAATAAACACTGAGATTTTAGAAGCCGAAACATCTCCGGCACACACGTTAATTATACCCGGCGGCCCGGGCATACAGAACTTTTGTAAAGATCCAAAATTTTTTTCACACTTTGTAAACCATGCAAACAAAGCCGAGCGTTTGATTTCTGCTTGCACTGGCATATTTGCGCTAGCCTCCGCTGGCAAATTGGACGGCCGAAAAGTAACTACTCATTGGTCCGCCTACGACGAATTAGAGATGAAGTTTCCGTCAATAATAGTTGAACGCGGCCCCATATTTATTAATGATGACAACGTATGGACATCGGCAGGTGTCACGTCAGGAATTGACCTCGCACTATCAATTGTCGAGGAAGATCTGGGACACACAACTGCGCTGGAAGTTGCTCGTCACCTGTTGATATTTCTGAAACGGCCTGGAGATCAAAATCAATTCAGCTCCTGCCTAGCCCTTCAATCGAAGAGCAGCCAGTTCTCAGATTTGCACGCATGGATTAACGAAAACCTAAGCACTAACTTATCAGTACCGGTGCTTGCAAATTTTATGAACATGAGCGAAAGAACATTTACTCGTAAATATTCAGAACACATAGGAAAGACGCCAAGCAAGATGGTAGAGTTACTCAGATTAGAAGCGGCCCGCCATTTGCTTACATATTCAAATAGCCCGATTAAGGCAATAGCCCGACACTGCGGACTGGGTAATCAATCGACCCTTATCCGAAGATTTGTAAAAAACTTTGGTATCACACCCAAAGAGCATCGCGCCCGCTTCAAATCAACACAGTAATATCCTCAGCACTTAAAATGGTAGCGAAGCAGCTATCACAATTACAATATGGAAAATATTAATCTTTCCAAAATAAGCAAAATCGACTATCGGCTGTCGATGACCAAAGCTTAAGGGATTTGATTCCTATGATCCGGAACCTGCGGAAATTTGGCGGAAATGATCAATAATTTGTCGCTTTTTCGCTGCAAGATTTCTATACGTTACTCCACAACCTCGAAATTGCTCCATTCAGTCCTTCAGAGATACTTTACAGGCGTCAGAAAATTAAGATCAGCACTGAGTCACAACATGGAGTAACTCACTTAAAAAATAAATCTCAACGACTGTATCCTAAAACTCGTTTGGCTTGACGCAGTGCGATGCACAATCATTTTTCATCTGATTCGCTGCAAGCCCTTCTTAAATCCTTGGTTACAAGATGATCTCGACATTACTTTGAATTGGTATCGACGACTGCCGCGTGAAGCTGTACCGCCACGCATTACAATCCACAGCTGCGAAACATCTACACCTTGCATTAGGATTATATTTTTTACCACCACAACTAAACTCGAATCACTAAATTGAACACTGAATTGCTGTAGAACCATACCAATAAACCCGACAAACGCATCACTCTAAAATCGATCGTAAAAACACAAAATAATTATTCTCGCAGAAAAAAATTTTGAGGAGCATTTAAGGGAGGGACTTCGCATGTACGCAACTCAAAGTTGCAATCCCTACGCAAAAACTTTCTATCGGCCCATCGATGCGGCCTTGCGCTGGTGCAATTTAATGGCCTTCGAAAGGGAAATCCTCGAGGCGACGCAGCGTTGCCCAACCATGCTTAAGACTACCTTTCCGCAGTGGCCATGCTTGCATGCAAATACCGAAAAAATTTTTGACGCGATTCAACACGGCGAACTCGTCTACGGCTGCTTCGGCGTACCAGTCGCCTTCGGTACTCCCGTTGATTGCAGCCAGTTAACCGTCCGCCACACTGATCTTAGATTTTGGATGTCGCGATACTATCCTGACCAGCGACCAGCGTTTCTTTTTGACGGATCACTCCATCAGCAGGAAGCTATCAGCATTGGAACGTATTTAGCATTGCAAGGTGACCGGGATGCAATGCAAGTACGGATAAAGAGTCTCGAAGCAGCATATCAACAACTACTTGATGACCTTGACGCCATCGGGCTGGAGAGGAAGAACATTCATCACCTGCTCAATACCAACAGCAAAGTCAGCGAGCGTAGCGAATCCGTCTACCTGCACATAATTGGAGCGATGGTCAATCTATTCCTCGACGAGTCTCCATCCGGAAAACCGTTGTCGGTTTTCCGATCCCAAGCAGCCATTGTTGACGCGCTAACCGCTCACCATAAAAACGTATCTGGCATAACCAAGCGTACCTTGGACGAAAAGTTTGCAGCCGGCAAACGCAGCCTGACAAAGCAATGAGGCACATTGCACTGCACTCGCCCCAATTGCAGTGCAATGACTCTCTTCCATTTCTGCTATTCAATTCAGGTCACGTCCCATCACGCGCCAATCGACGCCAGGAGTGACCACCATGTCCAACCAGCCCTTACCTACTGCAGACCTACTCCAGCCACCGCTTGAACGTCACATCATGCGACGTGAGGAGGTAGAGCGAAAAACCGGTTTCAAGCGTGCGCACATCTACAACTTGATGAAGGAAGGTAAATTTCCTCAAGCTAAACGTATTGGGCTGCGCGCGGTGGGTTGGGACTCGCTGGAAATTGAGCGGTGGATCGTTGAACGCCTGGGCCAGCAGGCCTGATGCCATGCGAGTAGTATCGGTGGTTTCCACCAAGGGTGGCGTGGGCAAAACCACGGTGGCCGCCAATCTCGGCGGTCTTCTGTCTGACGCTGGCCTGCGTGTGCTGCTGCTGGACCTGGATAGCCAGCCCACTCTTTCCAGCTATTACGCATTGAGCCACGAGGCCATCGCTGGTGCGTACGAGTGCATTGCGCTCAACCTGACAGATACTGCGCAGATAATTTCCACAACCACGGTTGTTGGTCTCGACCTGATCCTATCCAACGACGATCAAGCCCGACTCAGCACCTTGTTACTGCATGCCCCTGATGGGCGACTGCGTCTGCGCAATCTGATGGATGCCTTCCGCCCCAGTTACGACCTGCTTTTGATCGACACCCAAGGTGCGCGCAGCGTACTGCTGGAGATGGCGCTACTAGCCTCAGATCTCGCTCTATCTCCCATCACGCCGGAAATGCTCGCCGCCCGCGAACTGCGCCGCGGCACCTTGAAGCTGTTCAGTGAGCTCGAACCGTTCCGCCACTTGGGCATTACACCGCCACCCTTGCGATTGCTACTGAGCCAGGTGAACGCCATTCGGGTGGACACCCGGATGATCATCCTTAGCCTGCGCGAGACCTTCGCTGGGGCTACCAACATCTCGGTCCTAGAAACCGTCGTTCCAGACCGAGTGGCGCATCTCAATGCCGCCTCCCTCGGTCTGCCGGTCCACCGAATCGAGACGCGCCGGTCACGTGAACGACGCTCGCCATCAGCGCTGGAAACCATGCAAGCGCTGGCCATCGAGTTGTTTCCGGAATGGCGCGAAGCGATCTCTATGGTGGGTAAATGTTCGGAGGTTCAATGAGACAAATCACCAAGCGGGTATTTCTCACCAAGTCATTTTTTATCGACCTTGACGCCAACTGCGTTTGGCAAGGAGTTCTTTGATGTTGGATCAACTTTCCCTCATCGTTCAACCATCCATTCGCCCACACCACCCACCTTGCGAGGAGCACTGCACCGTGGTCTTTCGCCTGCAGGATGGGCGCTCGGCCATGGGGTGGCTCCTCGCAGAACTCTCCCAACATTTCGAAGTCTGGGGGACTGCAGAGATCGTCAAGTTCGAGGTCGGTGATCACTTGCGTAATCGACGTTAACTGAGGTTGTTCTAATGAAGAAGCTCAGTCAGGAGGAGATCACCGACAAGCTCCACCAGGATCACTTCCCTCGGGGTCCAGAACTGGAGCGGCTGTCCGACCCACTCACTGATACACCTATGCTGGTCACCCTGGAGCAGATGCGGCCCTACGAACACAACCCACGCTTCATCCGTAATCCGCTTTACGACGATATTAAGGCCTCGATCCGTGAACGCGGGTTGGACCAACCGCCGCCAATTACCCGCCGCCCGGGAGAAACCTATTTCGTCATCCGCAACGGCGGTAATACGCGATTGGCGATTCTCGGTGAACTGTGGCAGGAGACCCGCGACGAGCGCTTCTTTCGCATTCATTGCCTGTTCCGACCTTGGACCAATGAAATAACCGCCCTACTCGGCCATCTGGCCGAAAGCGATTTGCACGGCCAACTCAGCTTCATCGAACGTGCTCTGGCGGTCGCCAAACTCAAGACCATGCTCGAACCAGATGGAGTAACACTCTCGCAACGCGAGCTGGCACGACGTTTTACCGCTGGGGGCTACCCTATTTCACAGTCGCACATCAGCCGGATGCTCGACACCCTCGAATACCTGCTGCCCGCCATCCCACAAACCCTGTATGCCGGATTGGGTAAGCCCAAAATTGAACGTCTGATCGGTCTGCGTAGCCAAGCTGAACGAACCTGGAATCGCTATCAAAGCGACGCCATTGCATTCCCCGAGTTTTGGCTCGACACCTTGGGCCAATTTGATGCTGCCCCCGACTCCCTCGATCTTGAGCAAGTCCAGGATGAATTGCTCGCACGCATGAGCCGCTTATTCGGACAGTCCTACCGCATGTTGGCCCTGGAGCTGAGCGATACACAACGCATCATCCGCACGCCTGGCGTTGTCGTCACGCCCTCAGAGAACACCCATCTGTCGAGCGCTGATGAAGACGAAGCAGGACCTTCCTCCTCCGAGTCTCGTTCCAAATCAACTGGGACCAGAACCCAGATGGGAAGAGCGCAAGAGGAGCTGCTCAAGCTGCCTGAAACGCATACCGCATCAGCAATCAACCCCTCGTCACGCGTCCAACGGATTCGCGAACAGGTTGATCGCAACACCGTCCCCGAACCAGCACCAACCGTCGAAACCTGCACGATCGACGATATCTGGTTCATCGCCCCAACGCTGGATAGCGCTGAGCAGCTGCGATTCGCCATTGCCGGATTGGCCCGGGAAATGATGGTCTACGCCGGACATCCCGAGAGCATCGTCGATCAGAAGTATGGTTTGGGCTTCGCCCTCAGCATCGAGCAACTGGATCTTTCAGCACCTCGTGCAACCGGCGTTCACCTGATGCTCCTGGCCCTACTGCGCGCTCAAGACGAAGTGAACTGGGAAGATCGAAAGCAACTGCCCTCAGCCCTGTTCGGGCAACTGCTATTGGGGGTCTATCAACTCCCGCTGACAAATCGTCCCGCCGTGGACGTAGGACTGGAGCGATTACCCGACGGTGTACTGATCAAACTATATCGCCTCATCCGCTTAGCCCGGCGCCTGATCGACTTAACGCTTACCCCTGAAGACGACTAACCAAGGGAGCTGTCATGAACCTGTCCTTCAATGTGCTCAACCAGGCCATGCTGACCCAGGTCCTTCACGAGTTACGCCTGGGTAATCTGCAACGCTGCAAAGCACTCGGATTGGGTGAAGAGGACATCTACCTGCTGCAATCCCTACCGCCCACCACACTGTCACGCCTGGCCCATGCCACCGTCCCCTGGGTTGAGGTCAAGATTGATTCGCCAGTGCTGCATCGGTTGATCGACCAGGCCGAACGCGACGAACAGAACGAGCGCTCGATCAACCGAGCGCTCAAGCTTGGTGCCAGCAGTACCATCATGTATCAGTGCTTCGGCTTGGCGCATTCGGAAACCGCCCTGCGCCGACGTCTGCTCAAGATAGAAACCCGTAAGGGGCGCCCCCAAAACTTGAGCGAAGCGCAGGAACATGCGCTCTGGCAGCGTTGGTGCCAACTACGCGCTCAGGACGGTGCTGAGGATCAGCTTGACGCCATGATGATGTTGGCGGAGGAGCAACAGATCAGCTTGACCATTGTTTGGCAACAGATCGATCAGTACAGCAACGGAACATGAACACTGCCTCTTTCGGTCGTTGGCAGCGCGTCCTGCAGCAATGTACACAACAGCTGAGTGAGCGCTGGCCCGCATGCCCCACCACTGAACAACCCTCCAACCAGGCTCTACAGGCTGGCTTTCTGTTCAGTGGCCAATCACACGAAGTCGTGCCGCGTCGCCTGCTGCTGGATTGTCGGCTGACGCCGTTGGAACGCAATGCCTGGCAGGTGTTTCGACTCATGTTGCAAGGCCAGGGCGTGGTCACACCGCGCTATGAAGATCTGCAACCTTACCTGTCGAGCGTGCCCTATGGGGCATCAGCCTCCCGCGAGACCATTGCTCGCGTCTTGACGATGCTCAGGCTGACTCGCTGGCTCAGTTTGGTGAGTCGTGGCCGCGATCGGCTCAGCGGGCGCCTACAAGGTTCTCTGTACGTCCTGCACGATGAGCCGCTAACCCCCGCCGAAGCCATGGAGCTGGATCAGGATTATCTGGAGCTGGTCGGACATGCCCTCTCTCATGCGACCAAGGCAGTGCGAATTGTTGCTCAGCATGTTTTGGAAGAAATTCGCCAAGACACAGATATCAATCTAGGTCGACTCCCCTCCCGGCTCGACAGTTGGAACGAACATTGGACACATCAAGGATTGGATCAGGCGCTCGATGACGCGCTACAAGATTCCGAACTGGGTGGCGATCACCCCGTTCGGAATCGTGCGGAACCTCGTTCGGATTCCGAACCGGGTCTGAACGCCAATGTTTCCGGCACCGTTCGGAATCCGAACGCCGCCTGTACTGTAATAAAAGAAAGTATTTGTACGGTACCGCGCGCGACGCCGGCGGTGGATAACCTGCACTGGCCCGATCCGCTGCACCTGAGTCCGAGCGAGCGGCAGGCCGTCACCGTGACGCTGAACAAGCTTAAACCAGCAGATCGGCAGGCGGTGCTCAACGAAGCGGGGGCGCGATGCGCGGCAGGCAGCGTTCGCAAACCGGCGGCGTATCTGATGGGCCTAATCCAGCGGGCGCTGAAAGGCGATTTCCACCCTTGGGCAGGTCAGGCTGAATCGCTACCCATTGCAGAAGCGTTAGCCGAACCTCTACGTCCACCTAGAAAACAGGGCGAACCCGTCTCAGCTCTCGCCCAGGCGTGCATGAATGAGTTGCGCCAGTTGCGTAGCAAACGCCCTGGACGTCAGTAGATTTGATGCCACTGGCATCATTGTCGAGCGTCTCGAAAATCAACCGTCTCGAACCAAACCGAACAGTCCGCGTTCAGCTTTTCGGCTGTCCTTGACCCTCATCTGTCGCAACGTCCCCGTCCAAGCCTATGCGAGGAAACACCGTGGCCGATCACTATCAGCTCAACCTGGGCTCATTGCGCAGCAGCATCACCCTGACCCTGCACACCCACCACGCAGCCCGAATCTGGCAGGGCCGGGCCGCACGTGAAGGCGTGCATTCGATCATGGGTATGGCGGGCTACATCAGTGTCACCAACCTGATCAAACAAACTGCGGCCCAGGACGACCCCTATGCCGATTGGGCCATTGTACAACTCGAAGAAAAATTGATGCAGGCCAAGGCTGGGATGCTGGAACTGACCCAGCAGTTGGACCGAATCAGACAGGACCTGCCGACGCAGATCGACATGAGCGATAACCTCAATATCCACCCCGTCACCTTACCGTTGTACATCGGCAGCCAACTGGGGTTTCTCGCCGTCTACCTGCTGACCGACTACGACACCCTGGTGCGCCATACCCTGTTGGCCCATCACACCGCCTTGATCGGTCGTCGAGACATGGAAGCCTGGATCGACGACGGTGCCCATCTGCTGCGCAGCCTGTTCGGCCAGGCCCAGCGCTATCGGTATGCCGGCGTCACACGCGATGACATGGCGGCGAACAACGCCCGTGCGCTGGCGGCCATAGAGAAAATGGGTTTGCCCCCTATGGACATCCTTGAGGGGCACCGACGCTCCCAGTTCGCGCCACCGATTATTCGTCGTGGTGCTGTGGCAGTGGATGGCGCTGACGCGTTGGCAGAGGAAGCAGTAGAGCCATCTGCGACAGTGGATGAGCCGGAGGACGAAGTATGAAGCCCCTGATCCCGACTCAACCAATGCCCCTCGGAACACTAACACCGGATGCCTATCGACAGCTCGAACATGCTGCCTTCCTAAAAGGCCTTTTAAAACCTTTTAAGGGTAAGGGGGAACTGGACTACCTGGCGCAGGTGGCGAGGGAAACCGAGGCGCAGTTATGTCGCCTGATGGAGGCGGTGGCGCTGCAGGCCGGACAAGCTGCTTACTCGTTGCTGGATATTCGATTGGTGCTGCAGAACACCAGTGCGGGCAGCACCTTTTTGCGATGGCGCACCCGCGACTTTGCCCGTATGGGCGTTGCGGTCTGGGAACGCCAGGTCTCCAACAAGGCTTTGCCGCAAGCCGTACGCGAGGGATTGCATCGTTTCGAATGCGAGCGCATTGCACTGAACTTGCAGATGAGCGTGGTGCATTCGCTCTATCGTCAGGCTTCAACCTGCGCAATCAAAATGGCCAGCGCCGAACGGCTGCTGCGCCAGTTCACACCAGCAGCGGAGATATCACGATGAGTACCTTTTTCGTCGGCGAAGGCAATATAGGCAGTGCGCCAGAGTTTCAAGAGTTTCCATCAGGCAATGACGAGGCACGGCGCTTGCTGCGCCTGAATGTGTACTTCGACAACCCCGTGCCACGCGATGGCAGCTACGAGGATCGAGGCGGCTATTGGGCGCCGGTCGAGCTCTGGCACCGCGAGGCTGAACACTGGAGCACGCTGTACCAGAAAGGCATGCGCGTGTTGGTAGAGGGCCGCACCGTGCGCGATGAGTGGGAGGACAGCGAAGACAATGCGCGGGTCACCTTCAAGATCGAGGCGCGTCGTGTCGGCATCCTGCCTCATCGCGTGCACAGCGTGGTCATGCGGGAGCGCTCAAATGAATCAGCCTCGTCTGGGGCTCCCGTCGGGCAGGCTACAGACCAGGCCAGCTCGCCTGCGTCGAAGTCCAAAAAGCGCCGAGGGCAGCCACCATCGGCATGACTGACTTGGGGCGTAAAAATTGCGCCTTTGCGCGAAGTTTCTGGTCTGCCACTACTCGCCGCTCGTGAAGCACTGTCGTCCACGCGATAAGGAAGCAGCAGCCTCGCCCCATTCAAGACTGCCCTCACCGACAAATATGAGGAACCTTGCATTCAGGTTTCTCATATCTCGCCACTGCTGTTTCCAACAACGCTGCTCCGAACTCAACCAGGAGCAGTTCTATGCGTCTCTTTCTCTGCGAGAAACCCTCCCAGGGTCGTGACATTGCCAAGGTCCTCGGGGCCACACGGCGTGGCGATGGCTGCCTGATCGGCACCGAGACAACCGTCACCTGGTGTATCGGGCATTTGGTGGAGGCAGCACCGCCTGAAACCTATGGCAAGCAATTCAAAAGCTGGTCACTGGATCATCTACCGATCCTTCCTACGCAGTGGAGGGTTGAAGTCAAACCCAAGACTGCAACTCAGTTCAAAGTCATTAAGCAGTTGCTCAGTGAAGCCTCCACCGTCGTCATCGCGACCGACGCCGATCGCGAAGGTGAAATGATTGCCCGCGAGTTACTGGAGCTCTGCAACTATCGTGGCTCTGTTGAGCGCCTCTGGTTATCCGCACTCAACGAGGCGTCGATTCGCAAAGCACTGTCCTCGCTGAAGTCTAGTCAGGAGACCTTCCCGCTCTATCACTCAGCCCTCGCCCGCAGCCGCGCCGATTGGCTGATTGGTATGAACCTCAGTCGTTTGTTTACCCTCCTAGGGCGGCGGGCGGGCTATGACGGCGTACTGTCGGTTGGACGCGTCCAAACGCCCACTTTGCGCTTGGTGGTTGATCGAGATCGCGCGATTGCCAGCTTCGTCTCGGTTCCGTACTGGGTGGTAGATGTGCATCTGTCCTCAATGGGGCAACCATTCATTGCGTCGTGGTTACCGTCCAGCACAGGGCAAGATGAGGCCGGTCGTTGCCTACAGCAGGCGCTTGCCAGTCAGGCTGTCGAAGCGATCTCTGGCAGTGAGACCGCCACAGTAGTTTCGCTGCAGACTGAGCATTTCCGCGAATCGCCGCCCCTGCCCTTCGACCTGAGCACACTGCAAGAAGTCTGTTCACGCAAGCTGGGACTCGGCGCCCAGGAAACCCTGAACATCGCCCAAGCCTTGTATGAAACCCACAAAGCCACCAGCTATCCGCGCAGCGATTGCCGTTATTTGCCAGAGAGTATGTTCAATGAGGTAGCCGCGGTATTCGATGCCCTGCTCAGAATGGATCCCGTGTTACGCCCAGCGCTCGGAAGCGTCGATCGATCATTGCGTTCACGAGCATGGAACGATGCCAAAATCACCGCGCACCACGCCATCATCCCCACCACCGAGCCGGCGAACCTTGGACAGATGTCTGAACAAGAGCGCCAAGTCTACGAACTGATTCGTAGCCACTACCTCGCGCAATTTCTGCCGCATCACGAGTTTGATCGAACCGAGGTCGAACTGGAGTGCGGCGCCGAACGTTTGACTGCTGTTGGCAAACAGATCCTCGTCCAAGGCTGGAAAGGCTTACTCTCCGACAACCCCGAAGACGATGAGCCCAGACAAAAGTCCCAGGTGTTGCCTGCCTTACAACAGGGCGCGCAGTGCGCAATGGACGACGTTGAACTCAAGTCCATGCGCACCGCTGCGCCCAAACCGCTCACCGAGGGTGATCTGATCAAGGCGATGAAAAACGTCGCCAAGCTGGTCAACGACCCGCGCCTTAAACAGAAACTTCGGGACACCACTGGAATCGGTACCGAAGCCACACGGGCCGGCATCATCAAGGGCTTGATTGATCGCGGTTACTTGCTGAAGAAAAAACGTGCCTTAGCGGCCTCCGCAGCGGCCCATACGCTGATCGAGGCGGTCCCCGCTGCAGTCGCCGATCCGGGTATGACAGCAATCTGGGAGCAAGCTCTGGATGAAATCGAAGCAGGACGTCTGACCTTGGATGCATTCGTTGCCAAGCAGGCGCATTGGATTACGCAGTTGATCGCAAACTACGGAGCGCTCACCTTGTCGGTACCGGTCGAAGCCGGGCCGACCTGCCCCATTTGCAATGCCTCAATGCTCAGGAGAAAGGGAAAATCAGGGCCGTTCTGGTCATGCTCCCACTACCCGGACTGCAAAGGCACTTTGCCGATCAGTAAAGAAACGCGACGCCCATGAGGCGCCATGGATGCTCACATGATTATTGGGATTAATGTACGAGTCAGTGCATCATCAATGGCGGCTGATCCGTCTCCAAGTCGCTTAGCGGTCGTCCGATTTCACGGGCCAAAGCGATGCCTGTCGCTATCCATATCTGCCCCAGTTCGTTGAACGCTTTCAGGTGAGCAGGATCTTCGTTAAGCCAATGAACAAGGCTGTCGCGGTGTTCGGGGTTATCAGGGCAGTCATGGATCTTGATGAACAGTTCCAATGTTCGATCCCAGATCAGGTCCATGGCGTTCTCGCGCTGCTCATCCATGCTCAACCTTTCCTCCCTTTGGCCCTATCAGACCACTCAGTCTCGCTGGTCACTTCGGTCTCTGATTCCTGGAGGAATAGACATCACGTCGCGACAAACAGCTATTTCAGTCAATATAACAACTCTTTAAGTCGATACTCAACCGTTAAGGATGTTCATGTCAATGGGTCTTTGCTCAACCATTCGGGTTGAATTGGAGAACTCATCACTTGGCACATAAACATCCAACCCAAGCCCAAATCGGGCGCATGATCGCGAAGCACCGCACTCAGCGTAATCTGACCCAGGAAGAGGTAGCTGAACGCCTGGGGATCGGCAGCGAAGCCATTTCGCGCCTTGAGCGGGGGGTGGTGGAGCTTTCCGTGGTCAAGCTGATGCAACTGGCGGACATCTTCGACTGCCGGATGGATGAGCTGCTGACGGAGTCGAGCAATCGCCCCAACGACCAGGGTCAGATGATCGCGGGCCTGCTGAGCGGCCTTCAAGAAAGCGACCGTGCCTTTATTCTGACGACCGTCGAACAGCTGGCCGCTCATCTCAGTAGCAAATAACCTCTTTGCCCGCTGGCTTGACGTCGTCCCACCCCCTCTGCTGTAGTACATCAGGATCATCGCTTACGGCGACCCAAGACCGATTCGCTCCGGGTAGCTCGGTCGGACTCCTTGAGTTCGGAGCCTTCTCTTCTGCGGAATTCCGTTCCCGTTTTGTGCTCGACCTGATCGTGGTGGCGGATGACCACTGTTGTCTCTGCCAGGCATCAGCGGTCATCCGCTACGGCGATCGCATTCAGTCCCGGAGCCCGCCGGGGAAACCCTGGGCACCCTTTGTGCGCGGATGCGTGCCAGCATGTTCCGACCCAAGCCACGATAAGGGTCGGTTGGCGAATCACGGCGTAGTTAAAACAAGTTTTGCGAGGAGCTTGTCGACTGCGTAAGTTCGCTAAAGGTGGTTTTTCTCTTCCTCGCCTGGCACCTCGCCAGGCCCACTCTTCACTTTCTTCCGTCCAGTGACTGTCACTGAATTCCGGCCAAAAAAAATGGGCTTACGGCGTCTTGACGCTCCCCTGTGACAGGCTTATACAAAGGGCGTGGTTCGCTGTCGTTGACAGCCCAGCCCAGGTAGCTTGAACCTTCAAGGCTACGCCACGCTCGTGGTGGTTTACCCAAGTGCGATCAGCATTCGGAGGCTCGCACGATTACCGCTTCAGCGGTGATGAATGCCCACTATCCTAGGTCCGCAAATCACTGCTGCGGATTCTCTTCTGCTGCACCGCTATTCCCCAGGACGCATCGTTCTGCTCGTCACCGGCTGCCGGCGACAAGTCGTTCATCGCTCACCTTCACCTTACCCACCCTGACGGGGGCTCACTTCCCCGTCAGGGATTGTGCGTCGCCGTTTTCCCTTGAAACAGGAGAACCGCAATGGCCTACGCCAACCAATCCCAAGAAGCGACCTCTTACTTCAACCTACACACCGTCGGTATCGGCTACCTCAACCGTGTTCGTGAAGTACAAGTCCGCCGCGGCCAGCCATTCATGGCCTGCGATATCGCAGCCCTACATGGTGCCACTGATGCAGTCGAGTACACCCGCTTCGATTGCAAAGTCGCTGGGGGCGAAGCTGAACGCTTGATTCGTCGCTATATGGACGCCGTCAAAGCCGAGAAGAAGGTCTTGCTGTCGTTCCGTATCGGCGACCTGTGGATTGACCCCTTTCTCTATGAGAAAGGCGATAAACAAGGCCAGCCAGATGCCAGCCTGAAAGGTCGTCTGCTGTACATCGACTGGATCAAGGTCAACGGCACGTACGAATACAAAGCGCCTGCCAGGCAGGAGGCAACAGCACCTGCTGAGCCAGCGCCAAACAGTGAATCATCCCCAACGTCAGCTGATGCCGATGCCGATGCTGAGGATACCGACAACCCCACGGAGTCCAGGATTGAACCTGAATCTCCACCCACTCCCCGCACGGCTCGCCGTGTCGCCACACATACTGTTCAGTCCGCCTGAACAATTCACGATGTTTACATCAAGGCGCTTAATCGAGCGCCTTTTCTCCAATCAGCACCGGAGAACCAACATGGAATCCTTCTGGCTTTGCGACGACTGCCTGTTCGCTGCGGCTTATGAGGACTACAGCACGTTATCGCTCTACTACACGACGGAAGAGATCGAGAAACGCATCGCCGGCCTCCATCTTGGGCTGGTTCGGCTAATGCCCATCAGTGCCGACTTCGATCCCGAAACTGGCCATGGAATAAGAACCTTCTCCCCATTGCCCTGCGACGGTTGTGATTCACACCTGCACGGACAACGGCACCGATTCACTCGGCTGTAAACAGCGCGTCATCGGGCAATGCCCGTGACTCTATATCCACCTCGGGGACACCACTCCCCTCGGGTGTGTACCCCCGGATTGTTCCCTTCGGAGGTACCCCATGAGCACCCAACTCACCCTGATTGAAACCTCGGATGTCGAGGCTGATCCTATCGCCCTGGAGAACCAGCTGATCGACGAAGCGCTGCACATTTTAGATCGTCGGCTGTTCACCCGCGGCCCCAACCTGACGTCACCTGACGCCGTGGCCTCGTATCTAAAATTGCATATTGCACCCCAAGAGCATGAGGTTTTCGGTGTGATTTTTCTCGATGCCCGCCATCGTGTTCTGGCATTCAAGATCCTCTTTCACGGGAGCATCGATGGCGCCAGCGTTTACCCCCGCCAAGTCGTCAAGCGCTCCCTGGCGCATAACGCAGCAGCCGCCATTTTTGTTCACAACCCACCGGGCTGGTGCGCCAAGTGGTTTATTCCGTGACTGGCGAGATGCTCAGCGAGCGACATCACGTCGGCGACTTGTACTCCCTTGAAGAAGCCCACTCGATTATAAACAAGCACATAAAACCCTTTATATACAACAGCTTAAAAATTCAGGAGGAGCAAGCACCATGCAAAATGTCATGAGTAGATCGTGAGGTCGAACACGCTTGTACCGTCGGCATTCACGCTCTTGGTCGGCGATCTCACCCGACTGCAATGCTAGCTCGGCATCGGTCATGCGCTCCAGCAGGTCGCGTAGGCGGATGGCGCAGGGGATGGGCGGCGGCTCGAACTCGTAACCGCCGGCGGCCATTTCGGCCGCGACCTCCTCGGTAATGAAAAACGGCTCGGCGTCCTTGTGCGGCTTCGTCACGCTCTTTCCTCCCGGCGTTCATATTGGTCGGCGACCAATACGTCGGCTTCCTTAATGGCGTGCTCAACGAACGCATCGTGTTTCGCGGCCTGGGCTTGGCTGACCTCGGCCCAAATCCTTTCCCCTGTGCCGGGCTACACCCGGCCAGCTCTGCGGTCTTGTTGATGCTGTGGGCCGGAGCAACGCAATGCGATCACCTGGGCGCGTCGCTTCGGATCTACCGCCCTCCGTCTAACTAGTCGACCTCTGCCAACAGTGCATCAGGTATCGAGTCCCCGAATCGCTGCATCGAATCAAGTACATCGCGGAGCGAGTAACCCAGCGGAGTCAGCTCATAGACCACTCTGGGCGGGATTTCAGCGTATGCGGTGCGCTTCACCAACGCGTGACGCTCGAATCGCCGCAAACGATGTGTGAGCGTATGAGCACTGATGTTGGGGAGAAGTTGGCGTAGCTGGGTGAAGCGAAGTGGCCCACGCATCAACTCACGCACGATGAGCGTGGCCCAAGGGCCGTCCAGCAGGATCAGAAAGCGCCCGACACCGCAGTCGGGGAGCTTTTCAGGTTTTTTTTGCTCTCGTTCCATCTTTTGCTCCATTAGTGCAGTTGAAGTAACTAGTGCACAAAATGCACCATAGTGGTACCGCAGTGTAGATCCAACCTAAGGAATAACCTATGAGCTACATCATCCATGGCGCCACGGGCGCACAAGGCGCCCCCCTGCTGCGTCGTCTGACGAAATCGGGCAAACGGGCCATTGCCGCCGTACATCGCAACATGACTGTCCCGGGAATCGAGACGGTTTCCATCGACAACGAATCCGTGGACTCTTTGATCGCAGCCTATCGCGACGCCGACGGCGTGTTCGTTCACCTGCCTATAGCCGCTGAGGCTGCGCGTGTGAACTACGCCCGCAAGATTGCGCAGGCCATTGCCGTGGCCCGTCCCAAGCGGGTGGTGATATCCACTAGCGGCGCCATCGTGGACGATCCGAAGTCGCCGCTACAGGCCGCGCCAGAATCGGCTATTGCCATCCTCATCGAGGAAATCGGCAAGACCGGCGTATCGATGGCGGTCGTCGCACCTCGCCTGTATTTGGAGAACATGCTGTTGCCGATGGTGCACGACAACGTCGTCTCGGAGGGCGTCTTGCGTTACCCCGTGCGTGATGATCTGGCGGTTTCCTGGAGTTCTCACATGGACGTAGCCGAAGTCGCCGAGCGCCTGCTGATCGACTCTTCAGTCACCGGCGTGGTGGGGGTGGGGCACCTACCTGGGCTAGTAGGTGAGGAGCTAGCCGCCGGATTTGCACAGCATCTTGGGCGGCCTGTGCGGTTCGAGAAGGTCGCTCCGCTTGCGTTCCAAGCACTCCTAGTTCCGATGCTCGGCGAAGCTGCAGCGTCTGGAGTGACGGGACTTTACCTAGCCTTGCAGGGTGTTTCTTCAAACATCATCGCTACCGCGACCTCTGCGCAGCAGCTTCTTGGCTTGGCACCCCGCACGATGCCAGTCTGGCTTGCCGAACTTGCTGCGACCGAGGTCCCCGCGGCAGACACACAAATCTGAAATCCTAGTGTTGCCTTGACGTCCGCTACTTATCCTCGCACGTTGTTCGAGCATCGCTACGCGGATGTCTAAGGACAGGGATTGATGAACAGAATCGTTTAAGGAGCTTTTGAGATGAATTCATTCAACTTGAACAAGCCGACTGTTGTGTACGTGTTCGATGCTTACTGCGGCTGGTGCTGGGGGTTTTCCAATCGCGTAAATGAGTTTGAAGCGGCGAACCGTGACCGCGTATCTTTCATGGCTGTGTCGGGTGGCCTTTTCACGGGAAAACGGGTCGACCCCATTTCCTTTTTGACCCACGTCCCCGAGGCCAACGCGAGGATCACGCGGCTTACTGGCGCTGAATTCGGCGAAGAGTTCAAGAAGCATCTTGAAGAAGGCTCCTTTGAAATGAACTCAAGCCATGCCGGAGCTGCGATGGCGGCCCTGAAGCTTCAAGCTCCTGACCGCGCCGTCAATTGGGCCCACCAACTGCAGGAGGCGTTCTATCAACATGGCCTGAGTCTTTCGGAACCGAGCACCGTCGCTGCCATCGCTTTAAGAAACGGCTTGGACGAGCTCAAAGTGCTCCGGGCTCTCGCTGATGGCACTGCGGCGTCGCAGGCAGAAGCTGACTTCGATTTGGCTCGAAAACTGGAGGTGAATTCTTACCCTACGCTGCTGTATGTTGATGACACTCGTGTCCACCAGCTTCCTGGGACTGGAATTCCACTTGCAATACTCAACAGCACGCTGGACTCGTTGCTCGCGTAAAAGAACATCGCAAGTAGCCCTTTAGGTAAGCAAGGCGCTCGGCCTATTGACTAGTCCTTATGTGCTCGGGAGATTTGATCTCACTGGGTTGCATAGGGCGACACCAGGGGCTGCAATTTCCGCGAGCGCGAACGCTTCAAGCGGAAGAAAGCTCGCTGGCAAGCGAAGCTCGCAAAGTTTGACCGCTGGAGCGGGCGGCGATCATGGAATGCTAGCGGGAGCTTGTAGCGGCCGAGTATGTCACGCCTCGGTCTGCCCATGGTTGTGGAGCGCCCATACCCGTTTCACCTTGTTTTGACTGCATCCGGCCAACTTGGCCGTCTCCAGGACGCTTCTGCGATCATGCGTAGCAGCTCCGGCGGCTCAGCTCGCGTGCCTGATGCTTTCCCACGGTAGACGCCGGCGACGTAGTAACCGGCATCACGCGCGGCCGCGACAAGGTTCTTCTGGCGCTCCAGATCCTAGGCGTCGGTACTGACGCTCATTTAGATGCGGGCGATCTTCAACCTTCAGCCCTCCGGACACTGGCAGCGTCTCTACGCTGATTAATCGTAGGCGAACTGGTCAATCAGTCCCAGGCGTGGAACGTGGGTATTTGGGCTTAGTATTGCGCCGGGCGCGATGACTGCATTTGCCCCAATTTTGCAGCCGTCGCCCATTAGGGCGCCGAACTTGCTCACTCCAGTCAAAATCACTTGGTCATCGTGACGGATTTTGATATTCGCACCATCCAGTTCGTTGCGGTAATTGGCAATGATTGCGCCTGCTTCAATATTGACGCCCTCGCCGATCACCGAGTCGCCGACAAAGTTGAAATGTGCCAGCTTGCGTCCACAAAGCATGAAGCTGCTTTTCACCTCACAGCTTGGGCCAACGATGCAGTTGCTGCCGAGGTATACGCCTCCACGCAGGTAAGCTCCCGCCGCCACAAATGAGCCTTCGCCGATGATAATCGCACCTTTCAGCACCACCCCTTCCTCGACGATGGCACTTTCGTGTAGTCGAGCGTGGGAAATCAGTACCGCACACCTCACTGAAGATGTATCGCGCTACTTGGAACACCGGGCTGGAAGTTTCAACACTGGACCAACCGAACTGCTGCTTGAACCCTTCGCCCTGAGAGACTGCAATGGCCTCGGGTGTAAGCTGATCGGCACGCCTTGGACCGACGAAAATCTGATGAAGGTCGAGGGCCGTCCTTACGCATCGCTGAGGCAGGAGCGGCTCGACGCTGGCGCACCGGAAGCCTTGGTCGACGTGCTTTATCTGGCTGTATTGGCGGATGTGCGATTGTTTATCTTTGACCCCGACGCTACCGTTTTGGATGGGCTCACCATTTATGACGAATAGCAACGCTTTCAACTTAAACACGACCCGTCTTGAATCAACTTACTAACTGAATCTCTCCTTCACCTCATGTCAGGTTCTGCACTGAATCTGACATGAGGTTTCTTCCATGGAGCGTTTTTTCACGCCTGTCTGCCTGCTGAGTTTATTGAGCGCCTGCACCACGCAGATCCCCAATCCATTGCCGCCCCATCCAGAGATGGATAGCGGTTCCAATCTGGCAAAGTTCCCGAGGGCTGCAGCCGAAGAAAGTCGCCCGCCAGAACTTCGCTATGGCCGCTATACGCTGGTCAGCACCGAGCCCACCACGGAACAACGTGATCTTATTGCTCAAATCATTGACGTGAGCATCCCGTCCAGCCTGAGCCCTACGGTACAGGACGCGATGCACTACGTGCTTCAGCGCTCGGGCTATTCGCTCTGCCCCGTTACCGCCTCAGTGAGTGTGCTTTTCACCCGCCCCCTGCCGGCCGCCCATTACCGGCTCGGCCCGATCTCTTTGCGCAGCGCGATCCAAGTGCTGGCTGGCCCCGCCTGGCAGCTCACGGCCGATGAGTTCAGTCGTTCGGTCTGCTTCGAACGGCAGAAAAATGTTGCTGATACCTTGCGAGTCACAGCCAGCTCGTCCGATCAGTCGGAGGCACGCCCATGAAAGCCTCGACGTTTCAAACCCTCATCGTCGGCTCACTTTGCCTGGCGGTTTCCGGGCTGAGTGGGGGTTTGTATAACCAGTATCAACGCGTGACCGAGCTGGAAAATGCGAGCGCCCAACGCCTACAGCACCTGGATACCCTGCAACGTGATTCAAACGCACTCAAGGATGCGCAGGAAAAGCTGCAGTACGCACTGAAAGACCTGAGACAGATGGTCGATACAGGTGAGCAACAGGCCAATACCCTTGATCCGATGTTGGATCAGTGGGCACAAGAGATACAGGAACTTCGCGATGGTCTGGCAGACCGTGCCACCGTGGCAGACCTGACAGCGCTGCGTGCACGCCTTCAACATGTCGAGCAGGAGTTCCTGGATCTCAAGACCCAGCCACCACTCCCACCCCCGACGCCTGCCGCGACCAAACCGAAAAAGACCGTTCCTCCCAAGCCTGCCCCACTCTCGCCGCCATTCTCAGTGTTAGGTGTCGAATCTCGCGGTGGCGAGCGCTTTCTGGCGGTCGCTTCTCCTAATAGTCGCTCGCTCAAGGATATCCGGTTGCTGCACAACGGCGAGCGGCTCGGCACATGGCGGCTGAAAGGGCTGGAGCCGAACGCGGCCATCTTCGCCGTGACCGCTCAACCAGACCAGACCGTGTACCTCCCTTGAGACGCGATCATGAACCGAACGCTACTGTCCCCCGTCGTCTGCCTGGTTTCGCTACTGACCACAGGTGTTGCGATGGGCAACCCCATACCTACACAGTCGCAGATCCAAGGCACGCAGTCCGCTCCGCTGGAGCGCTCTCACTCTGAACAGGCTACAAGCTGGGGTCTGACGGAGCAGGAGTGGACTCGCTTCGAACAGATCCAAGCCGGCCCGCGCGGTTTCTGGAGTCCGAACCTCGATCCGCTGACTGCGCTCGGCGTCGAGGCAGAGACCGACCAAGAGCGCCAGCGCTATGCCGAATTGCAGGTAGCGCTGGAAGCCAAACGCGCCGAGCGCGAGTTGGCCTACCAAAACGTTTACACCGCGGCCTGGGCCAAGCTGTTTCCTGGACTGCTTCCAATCCAGGGCATGGCATCCCCTCCCTCTACCAGCTCATCGGTAGAGCCGCGCCAAGCGCTGTTTGTCGAGGACCATTGCCCAGCGTGCACCGCCGAAGCGCAGCGTCTGCAAAACAGTGATGCGGCGTTTGATATCTACCTGGTGGGCAGCCAAGGCGAGGATGAACACGTCCGTCGCTGGGCCCGGCACGCAGGCATTGATCCGACCAAGGTTCAACGTCGGCAGATCACGCTGAACCATGATCGCGGTCGCTGGTTCAGCCTGGGTGCCCCGGGACCGTTACCCGCCACGCTCCAGCAGGTGAATGGACAATGGCAACGCCTCGACTAAGCGGTATTGCACTCATGCTGACGGCGCTCGTCGTCCAGGCTGACGAACTTCCGCCTCCTGCCTACCGAGTGGCGGCGCATGACGCAAACATCCCTTCCATGGTGCTGTTCGCGATTGCCCTCCAGGAGGGTGGTGTTCGCGTTCGTAGTCGGCTGCTGCCGTGGCCTTGGACACTCAACATCGCTGGAACACCCTTCCGCTTCGCCACTCGCCAGGCCGCCTGTCGCGCCTTACTTCAGGCGCTCACCCGACATGACACCAAGCGGGTCGATGTCGGACTCGGGCAAACCAACCTGGGTTACCACGGACAACGTTTCTCCAGTCCCTGCGAAGCCCTCGACCCGTACCGAAATCTCGCCGTAACCGCCGCGCTGTTGCAGGAGCATCACGCCGCCACCGGTGATTGGGTGTTGGCTGCCGGACGCTATCACCGCCCGGCAGGAGGTGCGCCGGCCGCCCGCTACCGCACTGGCTTTTCCCGGCGACTCGAACGGCTGCTGATTTCCTCCGAACAGGGCTCACCACCATGAAGCGAATACCCCTTACCTGCTATTTCATCTTGCTCTTGGCACCTTTCGCCCAGCCGGAACTGACCGTAGCCGGGGATCCGCCTAGCGACTTCACCCGACCCCATTTTCAAGTTTCCAGGCCACCCATAAACAACAAGAGCCAGCCTGATCGGCCCATGCATGCGGACCTGTCTACGTTTGCCGATGAAGCCTGGATACTGCCGATCCGTAGTTCTCACTTGAGCCCCGGCCAGATCACGCCCCGCGTCCTGAACATGCCGGGCTTGCGGCCATTTTTCCTGGTCGGTGACGATCCCCAGTCGCTGACTTGGCTGCGTCAACGCGCGGCTGAACTGCAGGAAATGGGCGCGGCGGGCCTGGCCGTCGAAGTGACCGATACTGAAGCCCTGGCCCGGATACGAGCAGTCGCTCCAGACATCACCATCCTGCCGGTCAATGGCAACGACATCGCCAGCCGCCTGCAGATCGAGCATTACCCCGTCCTGATCACCGCCACCTCACTGGAACAGTGAGTCCAGGCCATGGCCGAGCATGCGATGGAATCCAAGCTCCGGCCAGCGGTGGAGCTGTACACCGTAGCGATCTGTATCGCCGCTGCGGTGTTATGCGTGTACTCGCCCTGGGCCGTGGCCCTGTCACCCGAGATCGGTCTGGTTGCGGCGCTGGCCTATACCGTGTTCGGCCTGATCCGGCTGCGACAAGCCTGGGAGGTGCTGCGTTATCGGCGCAATATCCGCCGCCTGCCCCGCTACGAACTGACCAGCCGACAGATTCCGGTCAGTCGTAAGCGTTTGTTCATGGGACGTGGTTTTCGCTGGACCCGCCTGCACACCCAACGCTTGGTCGAGGCTCAGGATCCGGCTGTCGCTCACTATGTCGACCAACCGCCCCATTACCGCCTGGCGCGTGGACTCGAACGGCGCTTGGAGCATGCACCGTTTCCGCTTTCGACACTGGCCCGTGTCACGGCCTGGGACAGCGCCTTCAATCCGTTGCGCCCTTTGCCCCCGGTCGGTGGTTCGCCGCTGTTGCATGGGGTCGAGCCCGACGAAACGGAAGTCAGTCTGCCGCTGAGCGAACGGGTCGGACACACATTGGTGCTCGGCACTACCCGTGTCGGCAAGACGCGACTAGCCGAGGTGTACATCACTCAGGACATACATCGCGTCGAACACGAGGTAGTGATCGTCTTCGATCCGAAGGGCGACGCTGACCTGCTCAAGCGCATGTATGTCGAAGCCAAACGGGCCGGTCGGGAAAAGGAGTTTTATGTTTTCCATCTGGGCTGGCCGGAGATCTCCGCGCGCTACAACGCGGTGGGACGTTTCGGACGCATTTCGGAAGTGGCGTCACGCATTGCTGGGCAGCTCAGCGGTGAAGGTAACTCTGCGGCCTTCCGTGAGTTCGCGTGGCGCTTCGTCAATATCATTGCCCGAGCTTTGATCGAGTTGGGCCGACGCCCGGACTACCTGCAGATCCAGCGACATGTGGTCAACATCGACGCGCTGTTCATCGAATACGCCCAGCAGTTTTTCGCCAAAACCGATCCGAAAGCGTGGGAAGTGATCGTCCAGCTTGAAGGTAAGCTCACCGAGAAGAACATTCCCCGGCATATGGTGGGGCGCGATAAACGCGTGGTGGCCATCGAACAATACCTGGCGGTGAAGCGGGTATTTGATCCGGTACTAGATGGACTGCGTTCGGCGGTACGCTATGACCGTACTTACTTCGACAAAATCGTTGCCTCGCTACTCCCGCTGCTGGAGAAACTCACCACCGGCAAGACCGCCCAGTTACTGGCCCCCAACTACACCGACTTAGATGACCCTCGGCCAATTTTCGACTGGATGCAGATCATCCGAAAACGCGGCATCGTCTACGTTGGTCTGGATGCACTGACCGACGCCGAGGTGGCCGCCGCTGTGGGCAACTCCATGTTCGCCGATTTGGTCTCGGTCGCGGGCCACATTTACAAGCATGGCATCGATCATGGCCTGCCTACATCGGGCAGCAGCCGTGACAAGCTGCCGATCAACCTGCACGCCGATGAGTTCAACGAGTTGATGGGCGATGAGTTCATCCCACTGATCAATAAAGGCGGTGGCGCAGGCATTCAGGTAACCGCCTACACCCAGACCCTTAGCGATATCGAAGCGCGCATCGGCAACAGAGCCAAGGCAGGCCAGGTCATCGGCAACTTTAACACTCTGCAGATGCTCCGCGTGCGCGAAACCGCTACTGCTGAACTGCTCACCCAGCAGTTGCCCAAGGTCAGCGTGCTGACCAAAACGCTGGTGTCGGGCGCCACCGACACCTCTGATCCGGAGGCCAATACGGACTTCACCTCCTCCTCGCAGGACCGGGTCAGCAGCACCAGCGTGCCGTTGATTGAGCCTGCTCATATTGTCAGTTTGCCGAAGGGGCAAATGTTCTCCTTCCAGGCCGGCGGGCAGCTCTGGAAAGTTCGCATGCCTTTACCTAAATCCACCAACGACGATGCCATGCCCAAGGACTTGCTGGAACTCACTCAGCGAATGCGAGCGGCCTACAACGAGCAAGCGGGGCAATGGTGGAGCGCAAGCGGTGGCGGCCCAACAATTAACTTCGATTTGGATCAGGTGGTGTAGCCCCACCTCGCCGTTTCGATTCAGCACAAAACCATTCAGAAAGCGTCGTGACGACATCAACTCTGCAGCGCGTAATGGAGTGAACAATGGCGACTTCAGCACAGAACACGTCGCCACAACCTGTCCAGCACCCGGGAGTGATCGTCTCGGCGATTGGATTGGTTTTTCGCATCATCGGTTTGCTGATCGCCTCGTTGCTGTTCTCGATCCTGATCGAGTTCGCCGGGCTGCTACTGTTCTGGGGTGATCAGGGCTGGCGACACAGTCAGGCCATGCTAACCAGTGAGTTGGGTTGGCTCAGCGAGCACTTCAAATCTTCACTTCTCATCCAGCAGCCCGGACAAACGATTGGCCAGTGGCTGAATTTCCTCAATCAGTGGCTGCTGGTCAAGACTGGCTTTGCGGATTTTGCCCAGCAGGCGCGGGGGTCGAGTAAGGGCAATGACTTCTGGAGCTGGATCAACCAGCTCTACGTGAATATCGAGGACTTTGTACTGGCGGCGGTGTACGTCACCCTCACCTTCGTCGTGAGGCTAACCATTTTGGTCCTGGCGATACCCTTGTTTCTGCTGGCCACGCTCACTGGTTTTGTCGATGGTTTGATGCACCGCGACCTGCGCAAATTTGGAGCAGGACGAGAAAGTAGCTTCGTCTATCACCGTGCTAAACGAGCAGTAATACCGCTACTGATCGTGCCCTGGATCATTTATCTATCCCTACCCTTTTCGCTCAATCCTATGGCCGTATTTTTGCCTTGTGCGGTAACGCTTGGCATCACAACAGCAATCACGGCAACGACATTTAAGAAATATCTCTGACTCGGAAAAATTATATTTTCCTTCATATATCCCCAGGTGTCTGGATAGTTATCCAGCGACTGCAGAACTGATACCCCGCACGAGTTAACCCGCCGGAATTCGACCGAGATTCCCCACTTCGAACGGAGTGTTGAATGAAAGGTAGGCTCCCAAAGTTTGGGAGTGTGCCTCAAGATTGGTGCAGGAGTGGGACCAAGATTCGCATTCAGGACTCATCATCCTCACCAACAAACAAGGGCCCATGCTGTGCCCTTGTAATCAAACCGTTCTTACTGCGTACGCCACGACTCGACAACGTCTGCGCCAAACTCGATTTTCCATTCTTTCAACTGCCGATGGTTACCTCCCTTGGTTTCGATCAGCTCACCAGAGTTCGGATTTTTGTAAATTTTCACATCGCGAGCTTTACGGGCGGCCTTCACCGGTGCTGTTATTAGTGTCGAGGTACGACGGCCAGCCTCTGGATCTAGGATGCTAATGATGTTCTTCAAGCTGAAGCCGTACTCGCCCAGCAACGCCCGCAATTTGCTCTCAAATTCCATTTCTTTTTTCAGGCCGGAATCACTTTTCATCGACTCAAGCTCTGCGAGCTGTTCGGCCAGTTGTTGCTCAAGCTTACGAAATTCAACCAACCGAGACATGGGAAACTTCCTTCAGTTTAGGGAAATGAGAAATGACATTCCAATGTTAAGCGATGATTAGCTCTTCGTCACCCATGCTGCCATCAAGCACGAGCAAATCCACTCATTGCTGCATGAACAACAGAGTGCTGTCTGAGCTTTATTTATGGTCCAAGCGATTGTTGATTTAGTGTGAGTGTCTTCTTCCGCTTTCCGTTAAAAAAGCGATACATCCCATCTCGCGTTTTATACTGAGTAATTCAACCCCTAACTTGATGCTGGCGCCATCTCCACATGGACCAGCATCATGTCGACTACCGTCTTTCGCTGCTTGTTATTCCTTTCACTGGCCATCGCTCATGGCAGCGGCTATGCCGCATCGACTCATGAGCAGGAACAGCTCAGCCTAGTCCAGCAGCAACTCGACACTCTCGAACGCCTTGCGACGCGAGCGGAGGCAGCCCGTACCCTTGAACCAATCGAACGCTATCGATTCGACTACCCCCGACTGACCCAGGACATTCAACGCATCCGCCAAGGGGTGCAGAGCTATCTGCTCCCCTCCCGTGCGCAACCCCGCGACCCCAGTGAACTGGTCGGTGATTACCGCCTCGACACTCCGATTGCGGAGCCCTCGCCATGAGCATGACTGACGTTCAGATCGCTGCGTTCCAAAACGCCGCCGGCTTCGCACCGCAGAGCAGTTCGACGCTGTGGCTGTCCCTGGTTCTCGTCCTGACCTTGCTGTGGTGCGCCTGGGTGATGTGGACGGCTTACCGGGGTTGGGCGAGCGGCAGCGTGCGCTTTGGAGCCTTCGGCGGCAGCGCCGCACGCGTGCTGCTCACCTTGCTGGTTTTGATGTTCTTCACCCTGTCCTAACCCAGGAGATCGCCGCCATGCTCAAGTGCTTTACCCCTCTGAAAAACAACCTGCGTGATCGTGCGAGCCAGCGCTTGATCGGACTGCTGCTGGTGCTCGGCCCAAGCCTGGCTTTTGCCGAGCTCCCCACCATGGAAGCCCCTTCGCGCGGCGAAGGATCCGGGTTGATCGAGACGATCAAAAACTATGCCTACGACGGCGGCATCCTGCTCGGTCTGCTGATCGCCCTACTCGCTTTCTTGGGGGTGGCGTGGCACTCGTTGACCGTGTACGCCGACGTGCAAAACCAACGAAAGACCTGGAAGGACTTGGGTGCAGTGGTCGGCATCGGAGCCCTGCTGGTGGTGATCATCATCTGGTTCCTGACCAAGGCGGCCGCCATTCTGTGAGATCGGCATGAACGACACTATCGAACGCCTTGCCGACGGCACCTTGGTCTTTCTTCCAGAGCGACTCAATCGTGATCCCGCCGTATTGCGAGGGTTGACCAATGATGAGATGTGGGTAGCACTCGGCACCGGCGCCGTCATTGGCCTGCTGCTGGACGTTCCTCTAGCGATTGCCACCGCTTCCATTGCCATAGCGCCGACCGGCATGATCGCCGGCATGGCGCTGGTGTTATTGGCCGGTGGCACGCTACTGCGACGGGCCAAACGGGCTCGCCCCGAGACCTGGTTGTACCGCAAACTCGAATGGGTACTGGCCAGCCGTTGGCGCCTGGGTCGCGGAAGTCTGATCCTGCACTCCGGCGCCTGGACGGTTCGCCGTTCGCGTCGACTGCGCCCTGCCCTGTCCCGGAGGCAGCCATGAGCCGATTTCGGAACAAGGTAGATGCCCAACAGGCCCACATCTTCAGCCTGCGTCTGGCGGTAGTGATTCTGGCCCTGGTCTGTGCCGGACTTTGGTATGGCTGGCGCTCGGCACCGACCGATCTGACGGTGCATGTCCCCCCGGATCTGCGCTCGGGCAGCACGCGCAAATGGTGGGATGTCCCCCCAGAGAATGTCTATGCCTTTGCCCTGTACATCTTTGGCCAACTCAACCGCTGGCCTTCGGATGGCGAGCAGGATTATCGCCGCGCCATCTATGGCTTGCAGTCCTACCTGACACCCGCCTGCAAGGCCTTCCTCGACGGTGATTATGAGTACCGTAAGGCCGCCGGCGAGCTGCGCCAGCGGGTGCGTGGCGTCTACGAAATTCTGGGCCGAGGCTACAGCGAAGATCCGGATCTCAGGGTCAAGCAACTCGACCGCGACAGCTGGCTGGTCAAGCTCGATCTCAATGCCGATGAATATTACGCCGCCGAACCGGTGAAACGGGTGGTGGTGCGGTATCCATTGCGCGTGGTGCGTTTTGATCTGGATCCCGAACGCAATAAGTGGGGGCTGGCACTGGATTGTTATCAGGGCACTCCGCAAAAAATCTCCCTGCCTGGAGGTGAGCCATGAAGCGGATTTCTACCCTGGGACTCACCGTCGTACTGATGCTATGGGGAGCAGCAGCACAAGCCGTCGAACTGATGCGCTGGGAACGCCTTCCCCTCGCGGTCCCACTGGTGATCAATCAGGAGCGGGTGGTCTTTGTCGATGAGGCTGTTCGCGTCGGCGTTCCCTCAACCCTGACGGGCAAGCTGCGTGTGCAATCGACCGGCGGCACGCTGTACCTGCAAGCGTCGGAAGCCATTGCCCCGACCCGACTGCAACTGCAATCTGTCGCGACAGGTGAGATCATCCTGCTGGATATCGCGGCCAGTCCCGGCGACCAGCCGCTGGAGCCCGTGCGTATTCTAAAGAATGCTCCGGTGCAGGCTACCGAGGCCGAATCCAGCACCGTCCCTGTTCAAGAACGCACGCCGATCCCGGTCGCTTTGACACGCTACGCCGCGCAAAGCCTGTACGCACCGCTGCGCGCCGTGGAGTCCCTGCCCGGCGTCCGCCGCGTCCCGCTCAAGCTGCGCACCGAACTGCCAACCCTGCTGCCGACCGAAAACGTGTCCAGCACACCCATCGCCGCCTGGCGACTCGGTGATTACTGGGTGACGGCGGTGAAGTTGCGCAATCGTGGTTCAGAGACTCTGCAACTCGACCCGCGTCGGCTTCAAGCCAAGCTGTTCGCCGCGGCCTTCCAGCATGCTTTCCTCGGGCCTGTCGGCAGCGCTGAAGACACCACGGTTGCCTACCTCGTCACCCGCGGAGCCGGCCTCGAACAAGCCGTGCTACTCCCGCCCGTTGCGCGAGGTGCAGACGATGAAGGCTAACGCATTGCTCAAATGGCTGGTACCGGCTGCGCTACTGGCCGTGGTGTTGATCATCCTGAAAACCTGGGTCGCGGATGGCAGCCCTCCCTCTCCAGCGAACCCGGTTGATCAGGGCAACATTCAGCTATCCGCCGAGCAAGCCAAGTCGCTCGGCATTGCGGGCGATACCCCAAGAGACACGGTCGCCACCTTGGTCGGCCAGGTGAAGGCCATGCGCAGCGACATGCTCGGTTTGAAGAAACACAATGACTCACTGCAGACGGAAAACAACCGCCTGCGCGAGCGGGAGAACAGTGTCGATTCACGTATCCAGACGGCGCTTGGCAGTGTGACCCAGCAGGTCGACGAAGGCCGCCGCCAAGCCAACGAGGCCCGACTCAAAGCTGAACAAGAGAGTCGCCAGGCTCGCGGTCTGCTGACGCAATTGCAGGAGCAGTTGTCGGGGCTGACCGGCAAAGGCAAGGATATGCCAATCGGATTGGGGCTTGAGCCCGGCGACGGTGCTCAGTTTGAAGGGCAGCACTCTGCCAATGATGCGCTGCAGTGGATTGAACCCTCGGATGCTCCGTCCACCGACGCCCGAGGCAAAACCAAGACCTCCTCCGCGCTGAGCCTGCCTACCGCCTTCAACTCACTGGAGGGCCTGAAAGACAACGCTATTGATCGCAGCCAGAAACAGCTACGGGCAGTCACCAAAGCTGAGCGTGACCTGACACGATCCGTTGATCGTACCGAAGGCGCGAAGCCGGTCTACACCATTCCCGAAAACGCGACATTGATGGGCTCGGTCGCCATGACCGCGCTGATCGGCCGAGTCCCGGTGGACGGTACAGTGAATGATCCTTATCCCTTCAAGGTGCTGGTCGGTCCCGAGAACCTGACTGCGAACGGCATCGACCTGCCGGACGTTGCAGGTGCCGTGATGAGCGGCACGGCGTCCGCTGACTGGACCCTGTCTTGTGTACGCGGACAGGTCGAGTCAATCACCTTTGTATTTACCGATGGCACCATCCGCACGGTGCCTCAGCCGAAAGCGGTAGCCAGCCGCAACGCCTCCACCAGCCAAAGTTCGAACACCGACAAGATCCGTGGCGGACTCGGTTACCTGTCCGATCCGTATGGCATTCCGTGCATCGCTGGCGAGCGCCGCTCGAACGCCCAGCAGTACCTCGGCAGCCAGAGCCTGATCACTGCGGCTGGTGCGGGTGTCGCCGCCTTGCTCGGGGATGAGCAGAACAACAGCAGTGTGATCAGTTCGGGCGGCAGTACCCTCGGGGTCACCAGCAGCAGTGGCAATAGCGCACTGAATTCAATCCTCAGCAGTGGAGTCAGCGACATCCGCGAGTGGGTTAACAAACTCTATGGCGAGGCCTTTGCGGCCGTTTACGTACCGCCTGCAGCACAAGTCGCACTGCACCTCGACCATGAGATCACCATCGACTACGAGCCCAAGGGCCGGAGCGTTCGCCATGAAAAAGACCATGCCTCTCTGCCTGACCTGGATTAGCCTGCTCTGCTGGGTCCTGGCGGGGTGTTCCACCGACAAGGAAACGCTTCTACCCCATGGCGAGCAAACCATGCTGGACATCTGGAACGGCGCCGGTTCACAAGGTGCTCAGCAGCAACTGCTGGATGCTCGGCAGCAGTTACGTCGCTCGCTGGCTCAGGCAGATTTCTCTACCTCTCTCCAAGAACCGTACACTCGCACCGCGACGAACGAGATCCACAATCTGTTCCCACGCCTGCCCAATCCCGATCTGATGCTGTACGTGTATCCGCATTTGAGTGGTACCGAGCAGGCACCGGTCCCGGGTTACTCGACAGTTTTTCCGTTCTACCAACGTGTGCAGTACGCATTGCCGGGTGAACGTCAGGAAGACTTGTAGTGCGTACCGGCGATTCGAGCAACCGCACTGCCGCGTGGAAAGCCTGGCGCAACCCACTACGTCCTCGCGCTACCATGGCCGATGACGCCGCACTCTATGCACACCACCCCAGCTTCACCGATCACCTGCCGTGGGTCGAGTACCTCGACACCGAGCAGTGTTTTCTGCTGGATGACAATCGCTCGGTGGGTGCAGTGTTCGAGTTGCTGCCTATCGGTACCGAAGGGCGCGAACCCGATTGGCTGATGGCGGCCCGGGATGCCCTTGAGGATGCCCTGCAGGATAGCTTTGACGAACTGGATCAAACGCCTTGGGTGGCGCAGTTTTTCTGCCAGGACGACCACGACTTCACCCCCTACCTGACCCGGCTCACCGATTATATTCAGGACAGCGCGCGAGGCACGGTCTTCACCGAGACGTATTTGGCGCTCAGCCGCCGTCATCTAAAGGCCATCGCCAAGCCCGGTGGTCTGTTTGAGGATAAGGTGGTGACGCGCCTGCCCTGGCGTGGCAATAACCGACGGGTGCGCCTGGTGGTCTATCGCTGGCTTGAGTCTGACGCTGAGGAGACGCAACTCACCCCAGTGCAATCCCTGCAGCAGGCTTGCGAACGTATTGCGGCTTCATTGCGGGCATGCGGGGTGCAATCGACCCGAGTCGATGGCCGAGGTCTTTATGCCTGGTTAGTGCCCTGGTTCAATCCTGCGCCCACGCTCACCAATGAAGCACCCGAGGAGTTCTACCGCCGCGTGGCCTATCCGGAGTTGGGCGAGGGCGAGTCGCTGGAACTGCCCTTCGATCATGACTTTGCCGAGCGGCTGTTCTTCAACGAACCGCGTTCGGATGTGCAGTACGGACTCTGGTTTTTTGACGATCAGCCCCACCGGGTCATGGTGGTGGACAAGCTGCGCCGGGCGCCCTTGATTGGTCAACTCACCGGAGAAACCCGCAAGGGCGACGCGGTGAATGCCCTGTTCGACCAGTTACCTGAAGGCACGGTGATGAGTCTGACCTTGGTGGTCAAACCGCAGGATGTACTTGAGGATCAGTTGAACCGCCTTGCTCGCAAAGCCATCGGTGAAAACCTAGCCTCGACCCAGACCCGCCAAGATGTTGAAGAGGCTCGTGCGATCATCGGTCGCCAGCACAAGCTGTATCGCGGCACCCTGGCGTTCTACGTGCGCGGTCACGATGAGCAGCAATTGCACCAGCGCTCAGTCAGCCTGGCCAACGCGCTGTTGGGTGCGGGGCTGCAACCGGTACGCGAAGGCGATGAAGTCGCCGCCTGCAACAGTTACCTGCGTTGGTTACCGATGGCTTACAACCCGGCCCGCGACACGCGCAACTGGTACACGCGACTGATGTTCGCCCAGCATCTGGCGAACCTCGTCCCGGTCTGGGGCCGCAGCACAGGCACCGGCCACCCGGGTATCACCCTGTTCAATCGTGGTGGCTCGCCGTTGAGCTTTGATCCGTTGTCACGCTTGGACCGGGCCATGAACGGCCATCTGCTGTTGTTCGGCCCGACCGGCGCCGGCAAGTCGGCCACCCTGGTCACCCTGCTGATGCAGGTCATGGCCGTGTACCGCCCTCGCTTATTTATCGTCGAAGCCGGCAATTCGTTTGGCTTGCAGGGCGACTACTTCGCGACACAGGACCTGTCGGTCAATAAGGTCCAATTGAAACCTGGTGCCTCGGTCAGCCTCGCGCCCTTTGTCGATGCTTGGCGCCTGGTCGAGCAACCGGATCAGGTGGCGAGTCTGTCTATCGATGAGCTGGACGATGAGGTGGTAACCAGTCGCGAAGACCAGCGCGATGTTCTCGGCGAACTGGAAATCACCGCCCGCCTGATGATCACCGGCGGCGAGGCCAAGGAAGAGGCGCGCCTGAGTCGAGCCGATCGCAGCTTGATCCGCGAGTGCATTCTCGATGCGGCGCAAACGTGTGTCGCGGCGTGTCGCCAGGTACTGACCCGCAACGTGCGCGACGCCTTGCTGCGCGTCGCCGCCGACCCGCACTTGCCGGAGAAGCGTCGCGAGCGTGCCCAGGAAATGGGTGAGTCCATCGACCTTTTTTGCCAAGGTTTCGAGGGTGAACTGTTCGATCGCGAGGGCACGCCTTGGCCCGAGAGCGATGTGACCATTGTCGATCTCGCCACTTACGCTCGCGAAGGCTACGAGGCGCAGATGTCCATCAGCTACATCAGCCTGATGAACACCGTGAACAACCTAGCCGAACGCGACCAGTACCTGGGGAGGCCAATCATCATGGTCACCGACGAAGGCCATATCATCACCAAAAACCCGCTGCTGGCGCCATTCGTAGTCAAGGGGACGAAGATGTGGCGCAAGCTCGGCGCGTGGTTCTGGCTGGCGACACAAAACCTTGCCGACTTCCCCACTGCTGCGCAGACCATGCTCAACATGATCGAATGGTGGATTTGCTTGAACATGCCGCCCGCGGAAATCGAAGAGATTGCTCGCTTCAAGAAGCTCACACCGGCGCAAAAAGCCTTGCTGCTCTTCGCCAGTAAGGAGCCGGGTAAATACACTGAGGGGGTCGTGCTATCGAAGAAGCTCGAAACGCTGTTTCGGGCCGTGCCGCCTAGTCTTTATCTCGCCCTGGCCATGACGGAGCCCGAGGAAAAAGCCGAGCGCTGGACACTGATGCAGGAAAACGGCTGCTCGGAGTTGGAAGCGGCTTTTCAGGTAGCTGAGCGCATTGACCAGGCCCGTGGAATCGGGACGTAAGTATCGATTTGAAGCCCAAATAGCGTTACATCTACAAAGGGCTGGAGAGCGGTTTTGTGCTGGATATGCCCGAACTATCTGAGTAGATTACTTGTCACCATTCAGCCAGCAGAAGGAGTCATACATGAATAAAAACGATCTCGTCGAGGCCATCGCGAGCTCCGCCGACCTCCCGAAGTCCACTGCCGGACGCGCGCTGGAAGCCCTCACAACCATCATATCCACTGCGCTGCAAAGCGGTGAGAACGTCACCTTGGTTGGTTTTGGTACCTTTGCGGTGAAAGCGCGTGCAGCGCGCGACGGCCGTAACCCTCAAACGGGGGCCACCATCAAGATCGCAGCCGCGAAGACGCCTAGTTTCAAAGCCGGTAAGTCGCTGAAAGACGCGGTTAACTAGACGCTGGTGGCGATTACCCAATACCAACTCTGCGAGAGCGCTGGTATTGGGCTTTAGCAGCCGAAACGCTTGCTGAACTCCGGAAGTCGTTCAAGCCATGAGTATGTACGCGTCTTAAACGTCGTTTTTCTCAGCTTTGATTTGGGCTGGGTGACACACTGCTTAGCCGCTGTTGAATCCTCAACAAGAATCCAGCTTCAAAGGCATCCTGGCAGTCACCGACAGGAAAGGTTTTGCGCGCTTGCGCCAGCGCCCACCACAGTGGAATCTCGCCGGGCATATCAAGCCAAGCCTGAGCGCATTGCACGCCACGTTCGATCATCGGGGCAAATTCGCGGCCCCAAGGCGTCAGAAGACTTGGGCAACCATCCGCCGCAGGAATTGAAATGTAGTTTTCGTCCATACCCACCCTAGATTTCTGATTTATTGTTCGACGCGCAGTCCTGCCTCGAAAAAGCTTAACGACACCAAATGAACGCTCGATAACAGGCATGAACACCAAATGGCCTAGTTGAATGCCAATGTAGACTATATCCCGTGGATTGAGAGTCCCTCAAGGCGCAATTTGCGCGCATGACTCAAGACTACGAACAGCTTCGTCTGCAGCTGGCGGAAAACATCCGCTGGATGCGACGCGTGAAAAACCTTACCCAAGAGCAGCTGGCGCTCATGGCCGAGGTGGATCGCACCTACGTCAGTCAAATCGAACGATGCACGGGCAATCCGTCGCTGTTGGTCCTGTGCAAGCTCGCCAATATTTTCGAAATTACCGCAGATCAACTACTTACAGAGCCGGACATCCTGCGCAGCTCCCTTCACGTCAAATAATAGTCTCACGTCTCGCAAATCCGATAGACCTGCCTTCATAATTCCCACTGACAGTCTTCAGTCCGTAACCGAATCTGCCCAGGCCATCACCGATGAGCCTGGATCATGTCCGTTGCCTGCGCGTCAATCCTACCCACAAAGCTACGGCCCTTGGCGCTAAGCATCCTGCTGGCGTGCGGCCCGAGCGTGGCGCTGGACACCGCCAACATCACCTCCTCCGTGTTCTCGCCAAACTGCCTCGCATACAGGGTCGTCGGCATTTGTTTCTGGCTCCTTTGCACGCCCTTCGGCTGCACAGTCAAAACCTCGACCAAGGTTCGTCATTTCACTCCTGAACTGGTGGTCTCGAGCTACGCCACCACCGGCAATAACCCCTGGACCGAGATGGCCACCCTCTCCTCGCCCATCAGCGGCGCGGAAGGTGGCGGCAACCTGATCACCCCGAACACCCACCGCGACAACCTGCCCCGCTTCAAGAACGTCGATGGCATCGGCCACCCCGGTGGCTGGATCGCCACGCAACTGGCTTCGCAATCCGGCTATGCCTGCGCCAGCGGTGCAACTGCATTCATGCCTTACTACATGAGTACCCTGGACTCACTGGCCTGGCGCTATGGCATCCCGGAAAGTCTTTACCCCGAGTCGCTCATGCCGGGGATCCGCGAAATCGGTCGTCAGGCCTCGGGAAACATGTGGGGCAACGTCTATCCCCGGCAGGGTTTTCTGGTACAGCCCGACGATTTCAAGGCGGCCGCCGTCATGGCGCAACGGGCCGGCGATGTCATCACTCGTAGCGGGCAGCCACATGTGTACGTACCGCTCACGCCGACCAAACGCGACGGTTACTGGCCGCCTGGCCCGATTGCTGAAAACGACGCTTCAACCCACAAATGGCAATTGCTCTACCCCCAGGTTCAACCGACGTGCGCCATCTTCCCCAGCAACCAGGAACAAAGCGTGGATGGCGGCTACGCCTGGTCGTTGTGGCGTCCCTATAGCTGCTGCAAACGTGAAGGACAGACTTTTCTGTTCAGCATCGACTTCGAAGGCGGTGAGTCATGAGTTGGCTTCGCGCGGGACCACTTACCGTGGAGAGCCTGTTTCTCTGCGGACTGCTCGCCATTGCCACGTATGCCCACGCCACCGAAGGCGATTACCGCCTGGGCACTCAAGGCGAAGTACTCGACGACCGAGTGATGTACACCATTGGTGGCGGCTCGGCAGTCGGCTCACCGAGTTCGCTCTACCGACCCAGTGGTCTCGGCGTCGGCGGCTCCTGGCGAGCGAACATGATGTGCGGAAACATGAGCCTCACCAACACCCTGCAAAACCAGCTGAACGGTGCCACCGAAGGTTTCCAGCAGATCATGGGCAGCATCGTGCAGAACGCGACCCAGGCGGTGATGTCGCTGCCAGCATTGATCATTCAGCGCGCCAACCCTGGACTCTATGAGTTGCTGAGTAACGGGGTGATGCAAGGTCGTATCGACTTCGACCGCTCCAAGCTGACCTGCCAGGCCATGGCCGAAAAGATGGCGGACAAGGTCGGTCAGGCCGGCTGGGGCGCGCTGGCCAAGAACCAGGAGATGCAAGGCAATCTGGAGCAAACCGGCGGTGATGCAGTGGCCGCGGTGAAAAATACCGAGGCCCATAACGGCAACAATGGGGTGTCCTGGGTCGGCGGTTCGAAGGCTGGTGGTGATGGGCAGACGCCCATTCGGGTGACCGCCGACGTGGTGCGAGCGGGCTATAACCTGCTGCATAACCGGTCGGTGGATGACAGTGCCTCGATCAGCAGCAGCGATTGCCTGGGTGGGGCTATTTGCCAGACATGGACCTCACCCCAAGAGGAATCCGAATGGGCCGTTCGCGTGTTGGGCGAGAGCGAAGTCTCGACCTGCGACACCTGCGAAACCCTGCGTGCTACCGCTGGTACCGGGTTGACGCCGCTGATCCAGGAGACGTACAGCGAACGTCTCAAAGCCCTGCAAGGGCTGCTGTCCGGTTCACTGTCGCCAACCCCTGACAATCTGGCTAAAGCCTCGAGCCCAATGCTGCCGGTGACCCGTGGCGTGATCGAAGCCTTGCGCGACGATCCCGACCAGGATCTATTGGCACGGCGCCTAGCCAGTGAGACGGCCTTGTCCAGCGTACTCGACAAGGCGCTCCTACTACTGCGAACCCTGTTGGCGGGCAGCCACGAACCGAACATCGCCTCCGCCGAACCAGCACAGACGGCCTTGACGAAAAACATCGACGCTCTGGAGCGCGAAATACGCCTGCTGCAGACCGAACTGCAGGTCCGGCAGATGCTGGCCACCAACACCGCCAGCCTGGTGCTCGATCGACATGCCGGTGGTGCCGATGCTTCGCGGACCGTCGAGCAAGGCGACCCTGAGCCCGGTCGACTCAATGACGCCGACGCCAGGCGCAAGTGAGCCATGAAACGCTCACCGCTATTCACTTTGCTTTCGAGTCTGGGGATTGCCGCGGTGATGATCCTGACCGCCGCACTGGTCGCATGGATCGGCCGCACTGCGCTGGGTAGTTTCGAGGTCTGGCAGCAGGCATTGGAATCGGTACGGCCCTATCTGCGGTGGTGGCGTGCCCTGCTCTACGGCGCCCTCTTTGCGCTTTGGTGGGATCTGCTCCGGCGCTACCGACATCGACCACAGGATCGACTGCGCGTGAAGCGTATCGGGGCATTAGGGCTCGTGCTCTTTACCTGCGTCGAACTCAACCGATTGTGAGGTCACCACCATGCTCATGAGCACCAACAGCTACCTGGAGTTTTACCTCTCCCTGCTGGCCTGGATCATCAACAACGGCCTCTGGAGCGTCCTGTCCGACACCGGACTGTTCGCCGCGCCCTTTGGCGCAATCATTTTGCAAGAGTGGCTGTCGGCCCGTCAGCAAGGTGCAGATGAAGGCAACAAGGGACTGCTCTCGGTACCGCGGATCGAGAACCGTTTATGGCTGGCCTACATCGTTTTGTTGTTCGGCTGCGCGCCGGTCTTTCCGTTGAGCCTCGCCTCAATGGCGTTTGACGATGCGTCGAGCCAGCGCTGCGGCGTTAGTGTGGCCAAGCCGGCGGAAACGGCCTGGGGGACCACCTTCAACACCATCGGCGAACGCTCCGCCAACGTGCCGATCTGGTGGTTTCTGGTGCATGCCTTGAGCAAAGGGGTAACCGCCGCAGCCACCGCCTCCATTCCCTGCGCACCGGATATCCGGCAGATGCGCATGGAGATCGACAGTTCGCGCATCGACAGCCAGGTACTGCTGCAGGAAGTCGCCGACTTCACCCGCGACTGCTATGGCTATTCCCGTTCTCGGCTGTTCACCAACCGCCCGCAGTTGGATAAGGCACAAAGTCACGACGCGTCCTGGATCGGCTCAAGCTATTTTCTCGACACGTCCGGCTACTACGACACCGATCGATCACGCACGCCGCGGGTCAGTTGGCCGTATGACGAAAGCCGCGATGTCTCCTTGCCGCGGTTGGAGAATGGCGCGGGCTACCCCACCTGCAAGCAGTGGTGGAGTGATAGCGGTGTTGGGTTGCGCGAGCGCTTGATCCAGCAGGTTGATCCCTCTCTGCTGACTCAGCTGAAAGGTTGGTTGACTGGTCGTTCGAGCAATGAGATCGAGGATGCCACCCTGCGCGAGCTGGTCAGCCCGCGCCAGCAATCGATGTCCATGTCGCCCGGACAGGTGTACCAGGACTATGGCTCCAGCGCTCGCGGCGGCTCGATCAATCAGGGGCTCAATAACCTGGCCACCAATACCGGGCTGGCCCTCGGCTCCTTCAGCAACTTCCCGTCGATGAATGCGTTACGCGCTGCACTACCGATGGTGCAGGCTTTCCTGATCATGGGCGTCATCATCAGCTTGCCGTTAATACTGTTGGTCAGTACCTACCAGTTGAAAACCGTCATGACCGTGACGTTCGCGCTGTTCACCTTACACATGCTGAGCTTCTGGTGGGAACTGGCGCGTTGGGTCGACTCCAGCATGCTCGATACCTTGTACAACCAGGTTTCGGCTTCCAATCAAGTGCTGTTATCGCTGCCCACATCCGGTTTTATGGATGGGACGGTCACGGCGCAGGTAATTGAGTATGTGATGGGGGCGATGTTCATCGTGCTGCCGATGGTTTTTCTAGCCGCCATGAGTTGGGCCGGATATAGCGTAGGTTCCATAGCAGAAGGCATGTTAGGAAAAGGGACACTCAGTGCACAAAATGCGGGTTCGAAAGGTACTGATGCTCTGATCTCTGCAGGTACTTCAATCAGAAAAAGCTAACGACAACCCACTAATGCTCGTCCAGGTCAGGCTGTCCCGGTGCACGATTGAGTTCGTACTCGCCATAAGGATCTCCGAATGCCTGAGCCCCGTAAAAGTCCTTTGAGGCGTTGGGTCGGCGATGGACGATTACCCAATACAAACCCATTAGAGTCATCAATGACAGGAACAGCCAAAAACTTACAAAAAGCAACGCTCCCACCATAGTGAACTTGGCGATCAGAAAGCTCCCACGAACAAGTAATTTACCTGCAGGCATACCTGCTGACACCGCACGCTCAGCCACGCGGGACTCAAACGCTTTCAACTTGCGATACCCGCGTTTTATCGACATGCCACAGGCATATGCCCAGCGGTGGGCACGTGAATTCTGAACAGGGGTCTGCGTCGGCATGGTCTCGCCCTCTTCTGAGCGCTTTCATGATTGAGACAGGAGTAACAGCCTACTACTGAAAACTGTCCGCGCCTGACCGCTTATCAGTTTGCCCAGTCGAAAAATCTTCACTGGAAGACAGAAGACAAGCCCCGTAAAACAGCTTCTCTACAATGATTGAACCATGTAAATCGTCCGGCTAAATACTAGGTACGGATCGCTGTTACCGACAGCACCTTCCTAGGTAGCCAGAGCCTTCAAGACTACGTCACCTCGGTGATGGTTCTCCCCAAGTGCGATTAGCGTTCGGTGGCTCGCACGATGACCGTTTCTACGGTGATGAACGCCTACTGCTCTTCTGAGCGCCTTCCGAGCTCTGCTCGCCAGGCAAACCTTCTTGTTTTTCTTCAACCCACCGCGGGGAAACTCTTTCCCCATGGGACAGGTCTCTTCGCGTTTTCAACGGAGGCACACCATGTCCGACTCACTGACACCGGAAGCACTGAACACCCTTCGGTTGCCCATTGTGTTAACGCCTGGCGCTTGGCAACGCGCAGTATTGCTCGAGCGCTCAGGTCATTCTGAGAAGCTGCAGGTCGATCGGCTGAGCAATCTATTGCGCGCAGCCTTCAAGGCTCACCTGGCCAATCCACACGAGCCCTATGTGGTGTTTGAGGTAACCCACATCGCGCCAACGGGTCAGCCACACCATGACCCGTTGCTGCAACTGAGCCTTAGCCTGCTCCAAGAGCCGGACCAGCCTGTCGCCTTGCTGATAGCGCTTGCAGGAGAACATCAACGCTAAACGCACATAACCGTACTCGGCGCTCAAATCTACATTCGGACAGCATGCAAGATCTGCATCAATCCATCTATCACCCAACCGGGGAACCCTCCCCGACGGGCAAGGCGTTCCTCCGTTTTCTCTCGAGGAAAATGCCATGCGCGATATCTACCAAGACGTGACTGACAAGATCGTTACTGCTTTAGACCAAGGCGTTGTCCCCTGGATCAAACCCTGGTCCTCAAGTGGCTCAGCTGACGTCGGTCATCATCAACCCTATCCCATTAACGCCATCACGCGGCGTCCCTATTCGGGGATCAATTTACCGTTGCTCTGGGCCGAGGCCAGGTTGCAGGGGTTCACTCAAGATCGTTGGCTGACCTTCAATCAAGCCAAAAAAGCCGGCGGGCACATCCGTAAGGGTGAGCACAGCACCCTGGCGGTGCTCTACAAGCCGATGGAGCGCGAGGAACAGACCGAGTCAGGCCAACCCGTACTCGATGAAAACGGTCAGCCCAAGGTCGCTCACTTCGGTATTCTCAGGACGCATTTCCTGTTCAACATCGAGCAAACAGAAGGGCTCGACACTTACGATGAAACACTGATCGACACAGAACCGACTGATCCCTTCCTGGCCAACAGCGCTGCGGAAAATCTGCTGTCAAGTTCGGGTGCACACATCGTTCATCGGCCTGCCGACGAAGCCTTTTACCACCCGATTAGGGATCTCATCCAACTGCCGACAAAAGCGCAGTTTCACGATGAAGGTGGGTACTACGCCACCGCACTTCACGAGCTGACGCACTGGACCGGACATCATTCTCGGTTGCAGCGCGAGGGTGTGACCTCATCCTGTCCGTTCGGCTCGCCAGGCTATGCCTTTGAGGAGTTGGTCGCCGAAATGGGCGCTGCGTTTTTATGCGCCTACGCTGGCATTCAGGGAGAGCTGCGGCACGAGGGCTACATCGACTCCTGGCTCAGCCTGCTCAAAGCAGACAAACGTGCGATCTTTCGGGCCAGTGGTCACGCTCGAAGCGCCTCGGAGTATGTGCTCAACTTGGAGCAGCAATTGAAGCAGGCGGTTATGGATGACTCGTTATGCATGAGCGATGGAGCTTGATCGTTACCTCACCATTGAAAACGCTGCACAGGGCCCGACGCGAGTTGAGCCCTTTTTTCTAAGCCCAGAAAAAGCCCCAATGCCGCAGGGCTCTGACGCAAAGAATCAGAGATGGGCACACACCCGCAGCCTGTCATTCCGCATCCAGGTTCTGCGCCAGAAAATCCACCAGCTCAAGCGGGCTTCGGCTATCGATCACCTTGTAGATCAGATCACGTTTGCTGCGCGGTAACTTCTTGACCACGCTCTTCGCCGAGGCCCTGACGGCTTCGTCGGTCCCATGGATGCGTGCCGCGAGTAGCAGCACGAGCGTGGCGTCAGTGAGGTTCATGGCAAGACCCAAAAAATAGGCCCCGCAGTGTACCGACTCTTTTCTTTTTCGTACCAGCCCCCTAACAAAACGATGTCTAGCAGTATCCATATTCCGATTGCCGCACAAAGGGACACGAGCCAAAAGGACGGGTAAGGGTTGGAAGGGAATGGGGATTCAAGGGTAAGAGCCCTATCCGAAAAGGCTAAAAGGCCACTGACCCAGCCACTTCCCGGAGGTCACGATGCTTAGTCTGTTTCGCCACAAAAGGCAGAAGCCCTCTCCGCCGCCGACCGTGAGCGTCGCCGAAGGCTACCTGCCCATCGAGTCGGCCCACAGCTTGTTAGCAGCGGAACACCGCCGTCAGTTGCTCGATCGTATCTGGCAATACACCGCCCTCTCCCACGCGCAGTTCACCCAACTCTATTTAAATCCGATCCATCGCTACGCCGAACAGGTCCAGCAACTCCCGGCCAGCGAGACGCACCACCATGCGTATCTCGGTGGCATGCTCGACCATGGCCTGGAGCTGGTCGCTTGCAGTTTGAAACTGCGCCAGTCGTATCTGCTTCCCACCGGCGCCGCACCCGAAGACCAGTCCGCCCAGACCGATGCCTGGTCGGCGGGTATTGCTTATGGCGCCCTGCTGCATGACATCGGCAAGATCGCCGTGGACCTGCTGGTCGAACGCCAGGATGGTAGCCTTTGGCGTCCTTGGCAGGGGCCGCTGGATCAGCCCTACCGTTTTCGCTACCTCAAGGGCCGTGACTACCACCTGCACGGCGCCGCCGCAGGCTTGCTCTACACCCAGATTCTCGACCGCCCGATATTGGACTGGCTCAGTGGTTTTCCGCCGCTGTGGGCCAGCCTGCTGTATGTCCTGGCCGGCCAATACGAACGCGCCGGGGTGCTGGGTGAGTTGGTGATGCAGGCCGACCGCGTCTCCACCGCGCAGAACATCGGTGGCAACCCGAACAAGGCGCTGCAAGCGCCGAATCATTCCCTGCAACACCACCTGATCAGCGGACTGCGTCACCTGGTTCAACACGAATTGAAACTCAACCAGCCAGGCGCCGCCGGCTGGCTGACACACGATGCCCTGTGGCTGGTCAGCAAGGCGGTCACGGACAAACTGCGAGCCTACTTACTGTCGCAGTCGATTGAGGGCATTCCCTCGTCCAACATTGCTGTGTTCGACGAACTGCAATCGCATGGATTAGTCGAGTCGACTCCGGAAGGCAAAGCTATCTGGACCGCGCTAGTGGCACAGGGAAACTGGCAGCAGAGCTTTACCTTTCTTCGCCTACAACCGGCTTTGATTTGGGGGAGCGAAGACCGCCCCGAAGCTTTCAGCGGAACGGTGAGTATTGCAGCCGATGACCACTCGACTGACGCTCCGGTATCACCACCAGCCCCCAAGACAGTCAGTACCGGATCGCGTCAAAGCCAATCGCTGCCAGATCCCATAGTGATGGGGGATGCCGACTACTTCGGAACATTGCTGGACATGTTCGAATTGGCAGACCCCGAGGCTAGTGACACACCGTCAGAAAGTGCTCTCGAAATCTCAAATCCCCCTTCGAATAAACCTGGTCAGGTTTTCCTGAATTGGGTCAAGGAAAGCATCCAGAACCACAAGCTGATCATCAACGACAGTAAGGCTAAAATCCACACGGTGGGTGGCAGCGTATTTCTGGTCACGCCAGGTCTCTTCCAACGCTACGTGCAAGAGTTCCCAGGCGTTTCGCAGGGTTCAGATCAGGAGATTGAGGAATGGCGTTGGGTGCAAAAGCAGTTCGAGAAGCTGAAAGTTCACAAGAAGCGAGACAACGGTCTGAACATCTGGGTATGCCAAGTGCACGGTCCCAGGAAGAAAACCACCCTGAGGGGGTATCTGATTAAGGAGCCGACGTTACTTTTAGAATCGATACCGCCAGATAACCCTTTTCTCGCGATTGGTGATGGCTAACGAGGCTAATCAAACTCTTCGCTTTTGTTGTATCGAATCCGCTACGCAAGTCGAGGTCGAGTCCAGTAAGGCCTACCCGAACGGTTACCCCAGCCCCCCCCTGGTGACCTACAAATCTGGTAACGAATTCTGAGCCCAGCACATGATCCGCTGTGAGACGATCCGCGTTGAACTCATTGACGGGTGCCCCCTATGATTGCAGCTCTGAGCCATACTGATCCGATAGATCGCAAAGATCCACCCAAACGCTTCTTGTACCTGTCGTTGGTAGCGATATCACCTTGCCTGGCACTGGGCGCGCTATGGAACCAGGGTGACCTGACCATGGTGTCTAGCGCGATGACATTGTCCGCCTCTGCAGTCCTTCTGCTCAATTTGGAGAGGATTCAGAACTACCTACGGCCAGAGTGGGCTCGCGAGTACGAAGCCAAGCTGGTTCCCCTGCAAGCACGTCTACTGGAGCAGGATCTGAGTGCCTCGGAGCGCGAGTTTGTCCTGAATCGAATCCAGGATCTCAACGATCGCTACCACCTGGTCACAAGCCCAGCTGTCACCTATCGCTGGATCAAAAGGATGGGCGCTGCCATGGGGAGCATCGCCCAGTTCCTGCGATCAAGCTCGCACTAAGTCCGGATTGCATCGTCCCAAATGCTCGCAGCCACCTGATTGGCAACAAACCCAGGTAGCTGCGAACGATCAATCTGGTGGCTGCACGATCTCCTCCAAATCTTCTTCCGAGTCGTCACAGAACGCATCTACCAGCCCCGCCTTGTAAAGTCCGATATCGTACATACGCTTCTTGATGTCGGGATGCGCGTTGCGTATAGCCAGGACGGTACCTGCGATCACCAACCGTCCCAATGATCGCTCAACGAGCCTTGAATGGAATACCGGATGTGATCAGCTGGGCGACAAATCCTCTTGGTACCACGAAATTGTCCCCCAATCCGTCCTTACGAACCCTGACGTACTCAATGTGCTCCTCGTCTTTGTCGAGGCGGAATACCATTGATAAAATACTGCTTTGGCATTTTCAACTATCCCTATGTTGATCCATTGCTGGCATACGCCCTGGCGGGGTGCGCCGCAGCTTCCAAACGCACTGTTACCATCCGTGAGCTAAGCACCCCAAGCTACCATGGCGCGGCCTCAGCGCTTAAGTCAAAATCCTAGGTGATACGAGTAAGTCAGAATGGATAAAGCGAGGGAATATGGGACGCAGATGGCTTAAACAGGAGCACCGGACGAAAGAGAAGCTATTCGATGGCTTGGTGCGCAACGCACTAGGCTTCGTGCACACATCGATTGACCACCTCCAGAAAAAGCCAAAAAACGCCATCGTCGATCTCTATACGGCGATCGAACTGTTTTTGAAAGCCAGGTTGATGGCCGAGCATTGGACGCTGATGCTTGCTAAACCAGAGACTGGCGATCTTCAAAACCTGGCAGTGGGGGATTTTCTCTCGGTTTATCTGGATGACGCCCTAAAACGAATAGGCTCTATCCTTGGCGATAAGATCGAAACTCCAGCGGCCGAGAACTTCAAAGCGCTTGGCGAGCATCGCAATCAGATCGTCCACTTTGCACACTCAGGCATGGATGATTTGGGCGCCACACAGGCCGGCGTTATCGTCGAGGCGTGGGCGTCGTGGCATTATCTTTACGGGCTTTTGACTGGGCCATGGAAAGCCGTTTTCGAGCCGTACTCTGCAGAATTGCATGTGCTCAATCAGCGCATGATGCGACAGGACGAGTTCATCAAAGCCCGGTTTGACATTTTACAGCCTCAGATCGAAATCCAGAAAAAGAAAGGCAAAGAGCTTATGGCTTGCGGTCGTTGCAAAATGACTGCGGCAATCGTCGGAGAGAACCATCAATGGGGCGTTGACTACTCCTGCATGGTCTGCGGGGTCGATGATACTGCGCTCGTGAGCTGTGATGCCGAGCTACCCTGCCCTGCATGCGGTAAACCGTTTAAGTTTTTCCAGGCTGATATCCACCACTGCAAGAGCTGTACCCACACCATCGACACTGGCGTCCTGATTGACCTGTGCTCGCAGCACTTTTCAGCAGGGGACTGCTGGTGCGAGGACGATGCTGTACACATCGCATCCTGCCACAAGTGCCAGCATCCTCAACCCTCTGTTTTCTTCATCGACGGGATGTGGGGTTGTGTGGCCTGCTATGACAGAGGTTGGGGTGCAGTCACGTGCGAGAGATGTGGTGAGTTTGTGACGGGGGATATGGAAAGAATTCAGTATTTTGCATGCCACAAGTGCGAAGATCAGGTGAGGAAACAGATTCGCGAAATGGCCGAACGTGCGGATGGCCCATCCCCACCAACGAGCGTTTGAGCGTGGTAAACAAACCCACCACATTTTCGGAATCATTGGAGCCTTCACAGGCTCTCGGACAGGCATCGAGTCTACGGGCTTAGCACCATGTACTCACTCGATCAAACAACCTGTGACACCCCGCATACCAGTGCAGACCACGCCGGCCGATAGGATCACGTTGAACAATGGACAAGCCAACCGCCATAACCAGTGATGCCCGTGCCCGCGCCTGGCTGGAGCAGTTCAATCTTGGCGATCGCTCGCGCGCCCAGAAACTGCTAGAGGCGTTTGCCTTCGTATCACGAGATGACTTCATCGATCAAATGCGTGCCATGCTTCTGCGGGAAGCAGTAGCTACACAGGGTACCGTAAAGGGTCGGCCCACACAGCTGCCATAGCGTCAGTAAGGGAAAAATGTCGAGCGCCGAGGGCCATGCCCTGCCCGTTTCCGAAAATGAGAGTCTTCCTTGGCATCACCAAGCCTCCAGAGCGCTCAGAAGCTAGATATTCTAGCCAGCCATCGTGGGCTTATTAGCTAGCATCGTCGTGATTTGTCAGGCGCAGACAGTCATCATGGGGCTCAGCGTGCCCCCCAAAAAAAATGGACGACTGCCGGGCTTCAGATATCGCAGTGGTAGCTGCTATAGGGGCAGCCTCCATCAACCAGCCCCATCAGCTGCAACCTGAAAACTATGGCCAAATGACATCCCTGCCGGTACAGTTCTTTCCCCGTTGTGCCATGGAATAATGAATGGGGCCTCTGCCCCGCAGTTACACGGGTATGGCCTGAGAGATAGAAGGATGAAGGATCCAGACGCTAGCCCCAGTGCAGCGGGATATGGCTACCAGTACGAACGCGCGCTATACCGAATCTTCACTGCACCCAATGCGCAGACCAGATTCGGCATCGAAACGGCTGACGACGTGGAAGAGATCAGCCAGACAGCAGCAGGTACTCGGCGCGTTTCTGAGCAGGCCAAGCTCTCCGTGCAACCTCGTAAAAACCCACTGCAAGACAGCAGTAAAAACCTGTGGAAGACCCTCCGCATCTGGTTGAGCGGGTTAGCGGCAGCTCGAAAGGAGCACGAGGCGTTGCAGTACCTCTTCGTCACCAATCGAATTTTGAAAAAAGGCACGTTAGCCATGCGGCTCTCTGACGCATCCTCAAAGCAGGAAGTGGCAGAGGCAGTCGTTGCACTGCGAACACATGCTAGCGGCATGACAGGGAAGCCTGGTGAAATCGCTCGGGATGTCATCGCGTACTCGGACGCCGACCTGGCATTTCTGATCGAGCACATGCACATCGAGGATGGCCAGCTCAATGCCCAGATGAAGCAGCGGGTGATCGCTTCCCTTCACCTCCCAGAAGACGCAGTTGCTAACGCTGAGACCATCTACCATGGTCTGGTCGGCTTCTTGTTCGACCAATGCCAAGAGACTTGGGTAGCGCGCAAGCCATTCTGGACAACCGCTCAGCCTTACTACAACAAGCGACAAGCGCTCGTAGAGGCGTTCATGAATGGCCCTTGGGAACCTCTGCCCTTCGAGAAAACTGACTTCGCACAATGGGCCCAGAAGATTGATCCCGCGGACATGCTCTTCGTGGAACAGCTCAACAAAATCAACATGCCCAAAGATTTGCTGATGCAGCAGTTCGGCTTCTTCTGTGCCGCCTACTCTGAGCGCATCCGCCTTTTGGACTCAGGTCGAGTTCTGCTCAACGATTTAGACTCTGCTGAGCGCGTGCTGAGTGACCGCTGGGGGTCTATCAACAGTCGCCACCGGCTGACGAGCATGAAGTCGGTGGATCAATTCGAAATCGCCGATTACAACGCCGTAATGATCAGCACGTTATTTCCAGACACCTTTCCCATGAAAGTCGGGCGGGTGAACTCCACCGCTCAATACTTGTTCAGCGGCACCTATCACAGAATGGCCAATGCCGATGGGACACAATCGCCCATCCATTGGCACCGTGACGCGTCGACCCCGGAGGATGAGTCATGAGTGAGGCGTATCTGGATCGCCAATTGATCCACAACTCGTCACTGGCATGCTTCCTCCTGACGCACTTCATTGGCGAATACCAGGAGGCCGGGCTTGGGCAAAACCCAGATCTGCCCAAACTGATGTTGGTGTTGCCGCTGGTATGGAGTCAAAGCTCGCGCGAAGCGTTGAGCAAGCGTACCAGCCGCTCCACCCTGGGTGCAGTGCTCAGGGAAACTCCGGTGTTGAAAATTGATTTACAGCGAAGGGTGGCCGCTCATGCGGGTACAACCCTGCAGGGCCTCAATCTCGCCGTCTCCTCTCGACTGGTTGGAAAAGTCGGCGGCAGGGAAGGTGATGCGAGCTTCCAAGTCCTGGTCGATCCCTGGCCACGAGGCATCAAGAGCACGATTCCAGCGCCCATGCTGCAGACCACTGAGAGACTGGCGAAGTGGTTTGCCACCGACACTACAGAAAACCTGTACAAGCTCTTGTTTGGGATTCCGAATGAAATTCACGATTGACGCTGTCATCCTCTGGCCTCGCTGCCCTGGCTTGGAGCCACGAGTCATTCCCTTTGAAGATGGGAAGATCAACATCATTTACGGATTGAGCGGCACCGGCAAATCGTCAATTGTTCATATTATTGACTATGTGCTGGGCGCGTCCAAGTGCCAGATCCCAATCGGCATCATCCGCGACACGGTCGAGTGGTTCGGGATGAAGATCCGTCTTTTCGATACGACCTACATCGTCGCGCGACGTACTCCAGGAAACTCCCAAGGCTCCAACGATCTCTGCATGATGGAGGTCGACGAAGATGGCATCCCGGATTCCGTTTACCGTACCCACTCCCTGGGTCAGTACAAAGCCGCCTTTGATGGCATGGTACGGGTCAGTGACCTCCCCCACTCCGATGAGGACGAGCCGTCTAGCTTCGATCGCCGCAGCTCTTATCGGGACATGGCTGCGTTTAACTTCCTCCCACAGCATATTGTGGCGAACCCAAACACTCTATTTTTCAAAACCGACTCGTTTGCTCACAAGGAGCGCCTGACGCGGGCCATGCCCTATGCGCTCGGCATGGTGGATGCAAACTACATCATGAATGAGCGGCGTCGGGATGAGGCGCAGCGCGAGCAGGATCGGCTACGTAAACAGCTAGCGGTACACGATGCGGCCAAGGCGAGCCATTACGCCGACGTTGACCAGTTGTTTGATCGCTGCATTCAACTGGGCTTACTTGAGCGCACAAGCGCCCAGGGTGCTCAGAAAGTCGAGCTTCTCAAGAAGGTCGTCATCGCCACCCATGAAGGGCGGCTCGAGCAGACACTTCTGGAACCTCAACGACTGCATATCTCACAGAAGCTGAAGGTGGTCATCGAGGAAGTCGGGAAGCAGCAACGTATCGTTGACGAATTTGACGCCCAGATCGATGGCTTCGACCACCTAGCTCGTAACAGTAAACAATTCGTCGCGGCCATTGATACTGAGAAATCCCATGTCATTGGTCTCGATTGGCTCAAGCAGAGCGTCTCTGACGGTGGGCACTGTGTGGCCTGCGGCTCGTTCACAAACGCCCTGCCCCTGGTTATCGAGAACCTGGAAGAGAAGGTCAAAAAGGTTACCCGGATTTCGGACGCTCTCAAGGACAACCCCGTTGTCGACAGGCAGCTGGCTACGCTGAAACGGCAGCGCGCCAAGGAAGAGCGTGAACTATCCCGTTTGATGCGCGAGCAGACTCGCTTGATCCAAGAGGATGAGCGCACCCGGACTGCCATCGGCCAGATTTACTACGTTGCGGGCGAAATCAGCCGGCTTCTCAAACAACTGGATGGCTCTGAAGCTGACGAAAGTCTGCAGAAGCGCATGACCGAGCTGGAGAACTTGATTCGGCATTACAACTTCCAGATGTCGTTGACCGACATGGCTGAGCAAGAGCGGAAGGTAGATGCCCAGTTGGCCCCTATGTTCGAGGATTATGCGGATCAGTTCGGTCTTAACGGAACGCCTGGTGCTCAGATCTATTTAGACAGAAAAGAACTCACGCTTCGCTTCGAGTCACATGGCCAACGGGACTTCCTCTGGGAAATCGGCAGTGGCGCTAACTGGATGGGGTACCACATCGCGACGTTCCTCGGCATTCATGAGTACCTGTCGAAGGAAGAGAATCGCAAGCTCCCACCCTTCAGTTTCATCGTGATCGACCAGCCGAGCCAGGTCTATTTCCCGAGCAACACTGGTGGCATCAACACATTGGATGCGGGCTTCGAGGCTGTGAATCAGGCCAGGCCAGCGGACGTCATTGCCACGCGCCGAATCTTCGAGGTACTGGCTGAGGGGCTGAAGCGAGCAGGTCATTTCATCCAGATCATTGTCCTTGAACATGCGGGCCCGGACATCTGGGGGAATGTGGCTGACACAGTGCCCGTCGCAGCCTGGGAGCGTAAGGGCGATGGTCTAATCCCTGCCCACTGGATTCATCCATACACTGACCCTGTGTAGGTCGAGCCCGCCAGTTGTGCTGCTCTGGCGCAATTGGCTAGCGTGTAGACCAAATCACCTAGCCCTCAAGCTTAAAATAAAGAATCTCATGATACAGGGACTAAAATGTCACTGATGCGCATACATTCCATCAAGCGTTACAAGGGGCAAAACTGGGGGCAAATTTCAATTTTTACAGCCTGAAACCACCGTGCTAGAGCTAAGTCAAAATGTTCTTCGGGGACCCTGAGAGCCTTTGAATCAAACCGGCGTAGCGCCTGATCTCTGGCGACCGGGCGCTATCCACAGCGGTCATGCATGGCGATTGTCCGTACCGTCCATGGTACGACGGGCCGTGGAGGCGCCGGCACCGAAGATCGGCCAAGTGGCACGGTCTTGCGGGTTGACGACGGTGGTAAAGGCTTCCGCTCCGATCAGCAGGAGGTGTCGCGCCGAGCCCTACATCACTTCCTGACGCGGGGCGCGGCCCAGCGACCAACCGAAGTTCATGCCCGCAGCCGCCAGCAGGATGGCGCTCGCGCCAATCACTTGCAGGACGCCGAGCGGGTGGGCGAAGGCAACCCAGTCGACCAGGATGGCGACGATCGGATAGATGAACGACAGTGCCCCGACCAGCGCCGTGGGAATTTTCTGGATAGCGCTGTACAGCAGGGTCGACATGAGCCCGGTATGGACCACGCCGATAATGATCAGGTATGTCCAGGCGCCCTCGACCGTATCGCCCCTGCTGAAATCCACGAACGGTGCCAGGACCAGCACGCCTACCACCATCTGGATCAGCACGATCAGGTGCGCGGGCAGGTCCTTGAGGCGCTTGGTGATCGCCGCCGCCACTGCGTAGAAGAAGGCTGAAGCCAAGGCCAGGCAAACGCCCAGCAAGTAGTCGGCGCCAGTGCCCTGCCCGCTGCCTTTGGCGGACACGATCAGCATCAGACCAGCGAAGGCCAACAGCAACCAGCCGACCTTGGCGGTGCTGAGGCGCTCGGCGAAAAACAGCACACCCAGACCGACCAGCATGAACGGCTGAACGTGGTAGACCACCGTGGCAATGGCGATAGAGGAATGTTTGTAGGCACTGAACAGCAGCACCCAGTTGAGGATCAGCGCCACCCCGCCCAGGCACACCAGAATGAACTGCCGGGCGTTGATCAGGGAGCGGCGCAGCACCCCAAGCACCAGGCATGTGACCAGCATCGCCATGGCGCCGAACAAGCAACGCCAGAACACCACGGCCTCCGGGCTCTGCCCCGACATGATGACGAACCAGCCCACCGTGCCGGAGATCACCATGGCCGAAATCATTTCGAGCGTCCCACGGGTTTGCGACTTCATCACTCACTGCTTCCTTGCTGCCGGCATTGCCGTAACCTAAGCCGCCATTCGCGGGGGTTGGTTCGGCAAATCGAACTTTATAATGAACTAATGACCATTATACTGAACAAGGCGCCTGAGAGCGTCAACCCATTTCAGGATGATTTACAAAACAAATGACCGACATAACGAACGCCCTACTGAGAAATAACCCGAGCCGAATCGATCTGCTGGCCCTTTCAATCAAACGCGAGCGCCTGGCCGCCGGACTTTCCTTGACCGAGCTGGCCAAGCGCGCCGGGGTGGCGAAGTCGACCTTGTCTCAATTGGAGTCGGGAATCGGTAACCCCAGCATCGAAACCTTGTGGTCGCTGGCGATGGCAATGGGCTTGCAAGTCACTCGGTTCTTCGAGCAACCCCAGCAGACCCTGCGGGTGATTCGCGCCAACGAGGGTATGACGACCTATGCCGAGACTGCCAATTATGCAGCGACACTGCTTGCCGATTGCCCGGCGGGAGTACAACGTGATATCTACCGGCTCAAAGTGCAGCCCGGCGAAGTTCGGCTGTCTCAGCCTCACCCACCGGGAACCGTAGAGCACGTGGTGTTGTGCAGCGGCAGCGCCCATATTGGCCCGGCGACTGGACCTGTATTGCTGAACGCTGGCGACTACATCAGCTACCTGGCGAATGTGCCTCACGTGTTCGAAGCACTCGAGGCGGACACCACTGCGGTGATGGTGATAGAGCATTCCTGAGATAGGTGGCATGGACACGCCAAATGTTGAATCGCCCTGAATTTTCTGGACGCCCTGACAGCGACTCACGATGCCCCTGACTCCAATGCGGAGTTAACAGTAACCATTAGAACCCTAATGGAATTCTGCCAGTACTCGCCATTTTCGTTCGCTCGTGTATCACGAGCGACTTGGGGTAAAAGTGGGGGTATCATCAGTTTTTTTATCGCGCGAACCACTTTCCTAGAGCCCTGCCCAAATGTTTTCGATCTCAGGTGTACCCTGAAAAGCAGCGCTCAAACCCGTCACCCTCTCCGCCTTCATCACCATTTAATAACAGAGCGTTCTAGGTAAATCGCAGGATGGATTCTTCGCCGCAGCCTTGCTGCTCAATCGGTGGATTCCCGCGCCATGAAAAATCTAACTACATTACCTAGCAACACTGTGTAGCCTGCGCGTAAATGCCCGGGCCACACTGCAACGCAATCCTGTTTGCGCGGATGTTGAGTGGCCTTGACATGTTCGCTCAATTGAAACAGTCATTGCGCACTCAACAGCAGATTACGATCTCCACCTCGCAGCATCCGAGGCTAGACCTCTGATTCCTTCAGACTAAAACCTTTGTGGCATCACACTCTCCACTCCGCAGTAAGGCTCAAGCCAATTCGGCTAAAGATGCCGGATTGAATCCCTTCAGATCTGCGTAATCTCCATTTTCCACTTTGGCGACCCAATCCTTGTCACTCAGCAGAACACGCCCTACAGCGATCAGATCAAACTCTTCGCGCTCCATGCGTTCGATGAGCCGATCCAGGCTCGCAGGGATTGATCCCTTTCCGGCGAAGGCGTGAGTAACATCATTATCCAGCCCAACCGAACCAACGCTGATGGTTGTGGCTCCAGTGACTTTCTTTGCCCAACCCGCGCAGTTCAGTCCGGTCTCCCCGTCAATTTCGGGAAACTCAGGTTCCCAGAAGCGTCGCTGCGAGCAATGCAGAACATCAACACCAGCCTCAACCAACGGCAGCAGCCAGTCTTCCATTAATGCAGGGGTGTCGGCGAGGCGCACGCCAAAGTCCTGCTGCTTCCATTGGCTAACGCGCATGATGATAGGGAATTCGGACCCGACCGCATGACGAACGGCAGACACGATCTCAGCGGCAAAACGGGAGCGCTCTTTGATAGTCGGTCCGCCATAACGATCGGTGCGCTGATTGGTGCCGGCCCAGAAGAACTGATCGATCAAATAACCATGAGCCCCATGGATCTCAACGGTGTCGAAACCCAATCGTTTCGCAACCGCCGCTGCCTTGGCGAATGCAGCAACTGTGTCTGCAATATCCTCTTCGCTCATCGCCACACCGCGCGGGTCGTTTGGCGAGTCGAGGCCAGATGGGCTTTCAACTGGCGCATCAGGCTCCCAGCCGCTGACGTCACGCACTGCACCGGTGTGCCAGAGTTGCGGCCCCATCCGGCCACCCGCATTGTGAACAGAATCGATCACGTTCTTCCATCCGGCTAACGCTGCCTCACCGTGGAAAAAAGGAATGTTGGAACCATTACGTGAAGCGGGACGATCAACGACGGTGCCTTCCGACAAGATCAACCCGACCTGACCCTCTGCCCGCCGCCGGTAGTAAGCAGTGCTCCCTTCGCCGGGGATGCCCTGCGGCGAAAATTGCCTCGTCATCGGCGCCATGACAATCCGGTTTTTCAGTTCAAGCGACCGGATGGAAAAGGGACGAAATAAAATGCTGGTATCTAGGTTTGACATTGGATGGACTCCGTTTGCTTTTGGAAGCCATATAAGTATATTTTGTAAACCAAATGTCAATTAGGCACCTAGAGTCGCCTAGGTATACATGAGGAAACTTCGATGCTGGAATTAAAGCCGCAATGTTTTTCGTCGGAGTGCCCAAGCCGGGCGCTGTTCGACCAAATCGCAGACAAGTGGTCGATGATGGTTCTGGCGGTACTTGATGACGGGCCGCATCGCTTTAATGCCATCAGGCGCCGCCTGGAGGGCGTCACTCAGAAGGCACTGACACAGTGCCTGCGACGGTTGGAACGAAATGGTCTCGTCTCGCGCCAAATCATTTCGTTCTCACCTGTGGCAGTGCAGTATGAGATCACCCCACTTGGTCGAACACTGCAGCAGCCATTTCGCGAATTGCATAAATGGACGCTCGACAAATTGCCTGAAGTTGAAGCGGCCCGGTCGAAGTTTGACGAGGCCGCGGAGGCAAACCTACCAACGCCACATTAAGTGCCTATTTGACGCTGGGTTTATCTGCAACCGTCTGATGAAGTTATTACTGTTCAAGCGATCGCAGAAGTCACGCTGCCAGGTATTGGGCGAGCGAAATACTCGTCACAATAACGATATTGGATAATTAATAAAAATCCGGTTTTCATCAAACTCATTGGTGCTGAAATCCCTGCGAACACTCGAATTGCGCCATCTAACGCTGAGATTTTTCAGCGCGCCGGACTGCACAACGTAGGCCAATTCCGATTCTCGGCCCCATTCCTTACCATCTGTTATCGAACCTGTATGGACATTATCACCACTGATATATCGGTTCATTAATGTCAGTCCCGGGATACCGAGCACAACGAAATTAAAGTCATGGCGTACCTGCCATGAGCGCTCCTGAGCGTTATCAAAACTGGAGTTATAGCTATCGTTGGCCAAAGTTCCGCCACTGGTGCCGTTGACCCGCATCCACGCGCTGTCTCCGGTGAGTTTTTGCAAACCCACGTAAAAGGTGTTGCCGCCGTATTTGGCCGAGAGCAGGGCGAAGGTGGTTTTGTTGTCGAGGTCGCCAGCCAGGGCTCTGCCATCTTCCTTGCCGTTGAAGAAACCGAGATTAGCCCCCAGGATCCAGTCGCCCACGGGCTGGCTATGGGTGAGGTTGATGTATTGTTGCTGGTAGATATCGGTCAATTCGGCGTACCACAGACCGACCTGGGTGCGCTTGTCGTTGAAGGTGTATTCGCCGCCGCCGAAGTTGAAGCGGTCGGAGGTGAACGCGGCTTTGCCGTTCATGAACATGTCTTCCATGCTCGCGTCGTTGCGTGGGCTGTTGCTGCGAAATTGGCCGCCATAGAGTGTCAGGCCGGCGATCTCGTTGGAGGTCACCTGACCGCCACGAAACGTCTGTGGCAGAGAACGACCATCGTCAGAGCGCAGGATCGGCAACACGGGCATCCATTCACCCACCTTCAATTCAGTCTTCGACAGCTTGGCTTTCAGCGCCACGCCCAGACGCCCAAAGTTATCGGCGGGGCGGCCGTCATCGTGGATCGGCAACAGTTGGGTACCGCCGGTGCCTTTGCCACCATCAAGCTTTTGAGAATAAAGACCCAATACATCAACACCGAATCCTATCGGCCCAGCGGTATAACCAGAGCGAGCGTCAAGGATGAAGCTCTGTGTCCACTCCTCGGCTTTGTTCTGTGGTGCGGCGCTGTTGGGATAGGCAGGATTGATGAAGTTGCGATTGATATAAGCGTTGCGCAAATTGAGAGTTGCGGTAGCGCCATCGACAAAACCGCTATTTTGATCGGCTTGAACAGCCGCTGACGAACCCGCGCAAACCGCAAGAGTCAGACTGATCAGAGAGTGATGTGCGGGCACGCTGCGGGAAATAATAGGGTAGCGCATGATGTTTTCTCACAATGAGTTATTATTGTTTTTGTTGCGATTTTCAGCTCGCGAATCAACTTAGTCACAGGCAGCTCGAAGAGCTAATTACCGAAAAACTGCGGGAATCCCTTATCTGTCTTGTAACAGTCCGTTATTGAGCAACTTGATAATTGTTTAATATCACCTTAAGCAAAACCCGAGCGTGCGCAGACGCGAGCCTGACTCAATGCCGGTAATGGCACGCTCGTGGGGAATTGCGTAAGAACAACGACTGAAAGTTAAAACGTACTCGAACGCTCGGCGATCAACCCGCACTCCCCGGCGTTTTGCAACGTGTGTATTCCAATTGATAAAGCGTGGTTTCTGGTCCCGTCGATTGCCCCTCCAACAGCCGTTTTAGCTCGGCCACAAAAGACTCGCCGGCGACACGAACGTAGTCAGGTGCACAACCTTCGATCATGACGATCCAGGCCGGTATTTGGGTCCCTTCGGCGCGGGCCTTTTTCTCTGCGGTTTCAACTCTGCTCACGGCCTCATCAGCTACACACAAATGCACGCCCGTAATACCTTGTTTATCAGCAAGAGGAGGAAGCACGCGTTGGCGCAATGCGTCTGACACCGATTTATGCTGGCCTTCGACAACATCGAAACGGACCGTTAACAAATACGCACCCTGCCCTACACCGCTGGTGTAAGTAACCTCGCAGATGGATCGCGCGACGTTGCGATATGACTGCACCGACTGCTTTGTCCAAGCCGTCGGACTGTTGAGACGCGATAAATAATCCTGCCCGCCCAACACCTGCACAGTGTCAGCCTCATAGAGGTTGAAATAGGTCGGACCTGCATCCAGAGCGATGTATCGGCGCCCCCGTAAAAAGCCCGGAATTCCGGCCCGCTCAGGCATGTGTTCTCGGTTATGCCACTCATAGAACTCGTCCCGCGCTTCAGGCAAAAGATCATGCCAGATCGCGACTACACCTGTTCCTGCAAAGCTCATAGCGTTTTCCTCTAGCGATAGTCAGTCAACATTGGGATGGCGACCGGCGATCCATGCAGCGCCCATTTCAGCAACGTAAGGAACCACGGTCTGAAATTGCTCACCCAGCCCTTGGCCACCGACACGCATGGTGTCACCCGCCTTGAGAAATACCGGTGGTTTCTGCCCGAGCCCTACACCTGGTGGCGTACCGGTAATGATGACGTCACCCGGCATTAGCGGCATGAAGCGACTGAGGTACGCGACAATATGTGCAACGCTGAAAATCATCGTACGGGTATTGCCGGTCTGGAGACGTTTGCCGTTCACGTCGAGCCAGAGGTCAATGGCCTGCGGGTCGGCAATTTCGTCACGGGTGACCAGCCAAGGTCCCAGTGGTGCGAAAGAAAAACCGCTTTTCCCCTTGGTCCACTGACCTTCGTACTCCAGCTGATAAGCCCGCTCGGAAACATCATTGGCCAGGCAATAACCGGCGATGTGATTCAAGGCCTGCGACTCATCAATCTGCCAGGCGGGCGTACCGATGACGATGGCCAGTTCGACTTCCCAATCAAGCTTCTGAGCCCCCGTTGGTAAAATGACCGGGTCATTGGGGCCGCTGATGGACGCGGTGTGTTTGTTGAAGACCACCGGCTGGCTCGGGATAGGCGTATCCGTTTCAGCCGCGTGATCGGAGTAGTTCAGGCCGATGCAAATCAGGTTCGGTACGTTGCCTACGCATGGACCAAGACGTGTGCCAGGCGCCACCACTGGCAGCTTTTCAACGTCAACAGCACGCAGTTTTTCAAGCACTGTGGGGCTAAGGGCCGACGCATCGATGTCATCGACAATGCCCGAGAGGTCTCGAACGATTCCTTGCGAATCCAAAATTCCCGGCTGTTCCTGCCCCGGCAAACCAAAACGAACTAAGCGCATTTGTTACTCCTCCAGCGTTGAGAAATGGACAGACAATGAGCCGGCTTCGCCGAACTGAACATGCAGTGGCTGGTTGACGGGCACATCGAGAACACCTGCATAGGACCCGGTGATAATCACCTGCCCTGCTTGCAGCCCTATCCCTTGTGTAGACAGAAAATTGGCCAGCCATACGATCGGCAACAACGGATTCCCGTCCGGATGGCGGCCCTTGATATTCACAAGCTCTGCCGTTGCATCGCTCAGGGTGATATCCAGTTCAGAGGGAATGCTGGCAGGGTTCGACAGCGTGATTGGCGCCCCGAATACCAGGCCGTGATTGAATAAACCGTCCGCGAGCAATTGTTCGAACGGCAGTGTGTGTGGATCGGTGTAACGGCAATCGATCACTTCCAATGCCAAGTGCACGTCGCTGATCGCAGCAACGATCTCTTCAGTTGTATAAGGCTCAACACGAGCCGGCAAATCATGGGCCAGGACGGACGCCAGTTCAGGCTCGATGCGCGCCTTATCGGCGTCGGCGGCCAGTCGGTAACGTTCGCCTTTTACGATGCTGTCGCTGTAGATCGGGGCAACGATCCACTTGCCAGCCGGGGGTAACGCACACTTCCACCCCCCCACGGTTTTTCCAGCCAATGGCCCCACATGCTGCTGAATGGCAAAACCTTGTGCGAGGCTGCTTGGCAGGTTCGGGCCTGGCAAGGATGCCAGCCGAACACCCTCTAGCCGTGCACGGACCAGAGCGGCAGCGGCGACTTCCAACCCTGACTCCGCCTCGGTCCATGCAGGTGCGAGCTGGCTCATACGTTCTCCGTATGCACACTGTTCTGGCGCGGCCAAACCGTACCCAGCTTGTTGGCTGCATCTTCGAGCAGAGCATGCAATTGGTCATAACGTTCAGGCTGCATGCGCAAGACCGGGCCGGCGATACTCATCGTGCCAACCACAGTGCCAGATGGAACCAGCTTGACCGGTACGGCGATCGCCCAGACACCCGCCTCGGCTTCTTCAATGACCAAGCCATACCCGCGCTTGCGGGTCAGCGCCAGCTCGGCCAGCAAGCCTTCGATGCTGTTGATCGCTTTCGGCCCCTGCCCCATCCCGGCATCAGTTTTCCCCAGGCCGCTACGCAGCGCATGCTCAATGGCCAGTTCATCCGGCATTGAGGCCAGCCAGGCTTTGCCATTGGCGGTGGCGTAGAGATTGATCGGCTTATCCATGGCTGGCGAATACATAAGCCCTGGCGCAGCGCCTTGGGCCGAAGACAGCCAAGACAAGGTGCCCTCGTTGACCACCGTCAGGCGCACCAACTCTTGGCACTGAACAGCCACTTGCTCAAGGATCGGCTGGACCAACTCAGGCAAACCAATTCCATGCAAATAGCGCTGCCCCAACAGCGCCAGCTTCAGCGTCAAGCGGTATTGCGAGGTGGCTTCATCCTGTTCTGCCCACCCTTGCTCGACTAACTGAGCAAGCACTCGATGAGCAGGCCCCTTTTCCAAGCTCAGCTCGGCTGCGATATCGGACATCCGCATCCAGCGAGCTTCACGTGCCAGCAGCTCAATAGCCTCCAGGCAACGGTCAACAGCACCTTTGACGACTCTCATTTTTTTCTCGACTTATCTTTGACAATGAGGTGAATGTGAGCAACATTGTTCGTACTGGAACGACGTTCCAATAGTATGCAGGCGTCACCCGATAAGTCAAACCTGCTTGTACCTGGTTCGCCTTATCGAGACAGGGCTAGCCATGCAACCGGGTCTCCAGAAGGTGGGAGACGCCTGGCGGATATAAAAAACCGGACCCTTCGGATTCGGCTCTTTATCAATAGACGTGCACCCGTGTTTGTTCAATCGTTGCGGGAGAACACCCAATGCAGCTCACCCACCTGCCTTACCTACAGCAGCCCGCGGGCAGCAAGATTGTGCATCATCGCTCGCAAGCCGAAAGTCCAGGGTGCAGCCTCATGGCTGTAGGTGACTGTGTTGCGCAACGTGCCCAGCAACGGGCTCCCAATGCTGACCTCATCACCCTGCTTATGCGTAAAGCCGCTTCCCGGTGCCTCACGATCCTGGGTAGGCGCAAACAAGGTTCCGAGAAAAAGCATGAAGCCATCAGGGTATTGGTGATTGCCGCCGACCGTCTGGGCCACGAGATCCAACGGATCACGGCTGATCAACGCCATGGAACTGCTGCCTTCAAGGATGAAGCCGTCGTCGCCCTGAACCTGCAAATCCACGACGCAGTTGCGCACGTCGTCGAGGGTAAACGTTTCATCGAACAGACGAATAAATGGGCCGATCGCACAGGACGCATTGTTGTCCTTGGCCTTGCTCAGCAGCAGTGCGCTGCGGCCTTCGAAATCACGCAAATTGACGTCATTGCCCAAGGTGACGCCATGCACTTGGCCTCGGCTGTTCACCGCCAGCACAATTTCCGGCTCTGGGTTGTTCCATTCAGACTTGTGATGAATTCCGATTTCGCTGCCACTGCCCACGGCGGCCAGAACCGGTGCCTTCGTGAAAATCTCCGCGTCCGGGCCGATACCGACCTCCAGGTATTGCGACCACATGCCTTGCTTGATCAGCACAGCCTTAAGGCGCATCGCTGCTGGCGAGCCCGGCTTGATTGCCCGCAAGTTATCGCCGATGGCTTCTTGCACCAAGCGGCGAACACTTTCCGCTTTTGCAGCATCGCCTCGGGCCTGCTCCTCGATTACCCGCTCAATCATGCTGGAAGCGAACGTCACCCCGGCTGCCTTGATGACTTGCAAATCTGCTGGGGGCAACAGCGATGCCTTGCCGGGATCGGCATGACTGCCAGTGTTTCCAAGCAATTCCTCGACAGTCCCGACGTACCTGCCAGACGCCTGACGAACCGCCAACAACGGCGAGGTGTGTTCCAACAGTTCGCTCATTGTCGAAAAGACTTCAGAAAGATCAAACACACCGTCATCGCGCAGCACCACCGGCGAGGGGCCTGCAATCGCACCCGGGATCCAGGCGCGGCCGATCAGCGTTCCGGCCAGGCCATCCACTGGCAGGGTGTTTTCGCGCGTCAGTTTCAGATTCGACATAGAGCTTCCAGATCAGTCAGCCATCAGAGCCGTAAAAGTAATGGACCTCCCCCGTAAATCCCAATGAAAGAATCTCACCGATCAATGCTGTTTTGTTATCGACAGACAAGGCCTTATCCGATGGAAAACGATCAAATTACTTTTGGCAGTGTTACCCGATGGCTGAAGATCAAACATTTGGTACTGGTCAATAGCCTGGCCAAGACCCGCAATATGCACACGACCGCAGAACAGATGAATGTTACCCAACCGGCCATCAGTAAATTGCTTCGCGATCTGGAAGTACTCCTGGGTTTCCCACTGTTTGAACGTCAAACCCGCAGCCTGGTGCTTACTGAACTAGGAGAGTTCGTAGCCCGTTATGCGCGTATTACCTTGGAAGACACGGAGTCGTTCGTCGACCAAGTCAACAAGCTGCGTAAAGGCGGGCATGGCCATTTAAAAATCGGCACCATTTTCGCCGCAACATCAGTGGTGCTGCCGGAAGCGATCGCCAGCATAAAGCGTGAGCGCCCCCTCCTTTCTATTGAGGTAATCGAACAAACCAGCAACCACTTGCTGGAAATGCTCGAACAAAAAAAGCTCGATTTGATCATCGCACGCTTCACGGATGAGGCTTGTCAGCCTTTCGAATTTACCTCGCTGGGACCTGAACCCTTCTGCCTTGTCGTGAACAGCACACATCCGCTGTGCCAACTTGAAGAGGTCCCCACCGAAGCACTCAGCGAATGGCCATGGGTCATGTATCCCTTTAATACGCCGATCCGACAACGCATGGAGCGCGCGTTCACACTGTTCAAGATCGCCCCGCCAACCAACACCGTTGAGACCATTTCGATGCAAACCTTCCTGCAGTTGCTGCAGTCTGGGCCGATGCTCGCCATGCTCCCCGAGTCCATGGTCCAGTCGCAACTGCAAAATGGGCAGCTTCAAATACTCAATACGCCCTTCAGAGTCGAATCTCAGGATTACGGGGTTATCACTCGCAAGGATGAGCCCCTGTCAGAGCCAACGCGGATGTTTGTTGCGACCTTATTAGAGTTCGCCAGACTGCGGCAAACGGCTACGGAGAAGAAGCACTGCAGCGATCCAAGTAAAGGTCGATGAGGCAAAGTTATCGAGCAATCGAAAGCTCTCATTAGGCAGCCATTTCTATGAATCCTATAGTGCCGGCACAAAAGTGCGGCGCTATGAGTGACCGCGCACCACCCAGCAGCCCGTGAGGATGCGATGGAACTGATCATGAAAACCGGCGCAGCAGCTGTGCTGCGTTTGAACCCGCTGGACGATGTGCTCATCGCACGCCGACCGCTACTCGCTGGCGAAATCCTAGAGCAGGAAGGCGTGACCATCCGGCAAGCGATTGTGGCGGGCCATAAAGTGGCCTCCCGGCGTATCGAAGCCGGTCAACCGGTGAGGCGCTATGGGCAAATCATTGGTTTTGCTGTTGTCGACATAGAAGCAGGCGAGCATATCCATGTGCACAACCTGGCTATGGGGGAATTCACTCGCGATTATGCTTTCAGCGTCGATGCGAAACCCAACATCAAGCCGAGTGAAGCCCCGTCGTTCATGGGCATCATACGCCCGGATGGACGCGTCGCGACGCGCAACTACATCGGCATTCTTACGTCAGTGAATTGCTCTGCCACAGTCGCGCGGGCTATCGCTGACCATTTTCGTCGAGACATCAATCCCGCCGCACTGCAAGCGTTTCCAAACGTCGACGGTGTTGTGGCTCTGACGCATTCCGCCGGCTGCGCCGTTGACCCTGCGGGCGACGGCTTGAACATGTTGCGCCGGACACTGGCCGGATATGCAACCCACGCCAACTTTGCCGCCGTGCTGGTGATCGGGTTGGGCTGCGAGACGAACCAAATCGACTCATTACTCACGACGCAAGGACTGACCCGTAGTAATACCCTGCGCACGTTCAACATCCAGGACAGTGGCGGTACGTCCAAGGCCATCGCCAGTGGCATTGATCACGTGAAGCAATTACTTGGCGAGGCCAATCAGATTCGGCGCGAACCGGTTAGCGCTCGCCACCTGACGGTTGGGCTGCAGTGCGGTGGCTCGGATGGCTATTCCGGCATTACCGCCAACCCTGCGCTGGGCAATGCGGTGGATCGCCTGGTCGCCTGCGGCGGTACCGCGATTCTTTCCGAAACCCCAGAAATATACGGTGCCGAACACTTGCTGACGCGGCGGGCTGTCAGCCGTGAAGTCGGCGAAAAACTTATCGCTCGAATTCATTGGTGGGAACGCTACTGCGAGCGTATGGGGGCCGAATTAAACAATAACCCCTCTGCCGGCAACAAGGCCGGTGGCTTGACCACCATTCTGGAAAAGTCACTGGGCGCTGTGGCGAAGGCCGGCTCGAGCAACCTGATGGATGTCTACGAATATGCCCAGGCCGTCACGGCCAACGGGCTGGTTTTCATGGACACCCCTGGCTACGACCCGGTCTCCGCAACCGGCCAGGTCGCTGGTGGTGCCAACCTGATTGCGTTTACCACCGGGCGCGGGTCGGCCTATGGCTGTGCCCCTGCCCCATCAATAAAGCTGGCGACTAATAGCGCCTTGTGGGCTCGTCAGCGAGAAGACATGGACATCAACTGCGGCGAAATAGCCGAAGACACGTTGACCATCGAAGCGTGCGGTGCAGCGATCTTTGAAACCATGCTACGCATTGCCTCCGGCGAGCGCAGCATGAGCGAACAACACGGATACGGACAAAATGAGTTCGTGCCTTGGCAGATCGGCGCCGTCACCTGACTTTTAGTCCGAGGAATGCCTCGCCCAGCTATCTCTTGCACATTCAACCTGGAGACAACCATGTCCCTCATCACCGGCCAGAATTTTATCGGCGGTCAGCGCAGCGCCGCCGGCAGTATCATCGTCAAGAGTGTGGATGCCAGCACGGGGGAAACCCTACCCTATGCCTTCCACCAGGCGACCGCGCAAGAAATCGAGGACGCTGCCCATGCAGCCAACAACGCCTTTTCCAGCTACCGCATCCTGAGCGCGAGCAAACGGGCTGAGTTTCTCGATGCTATTGCTGAAGAGCTAGAGGCTTTGGACGATGAGTTTATTGCCCTGGTTTGCCGTGAAACAGCATTGCCTGTAGCTCGCATCCAGGGCGAACGCGCACGTACCAGTGGTCAAATGCGCCTGTTTGCAAACGTACTGCGACGTGGTGACTTCTATGGCGCTCGCATCGACCAAGCGTTACCACTTCGCAAGCCGTTGCCACGCCCTGATCTTCGCCAGTACCGCACCGCCATCGGTCCGGTTGCTGTATTTGGTGCCAGTAATTTTCCGTTGGCCTTCTCCACGGCCGGCGGCGATACCGCCTCCGCGCTCGCGGCGGGTTGTCCGGTGATATTCAAAGCCCACAGCGGCCACATGGCGACTGCAGAACAGGTCGCCAACGCAATTATCCGGGCGGCCGAGCGCAGTGGCATGCCTGACGGTGTCTTCAACATGATTTATGGCAGTGGCGTAGGCGAAGCCTTGGTAAAACACCCGCTCATCAAGGGTGTTGGTTTTACCGGCTCGCTCAAAGGCGGTCGAGCATTGTGCGACATGGCCGCTGCTCGCCCCGAGCCTATTCCAGTCTTCGCTGAGATGTCGAGCATCAACCCGGTCGTGATCCTGCCCCACGCCCTCTCGCGTCGGGCCGACAGTATCGCTCACGATCTTGCCGCTTCGGTGGTTCAAGGTTGCGGGCAGTTTTGCACCAATCCCGGACTGGTGGTTGGCATTCGCTCGGATGCATTCAGTGCCTTTCAGAATAGAGTGGCGGCGTTAATAAACGACCAACCGGCACAAACAATGCTCAACGCAGGCACCCTGCGCAGCTATGCGGCTGGATTGCAGAACCTGCACGCGCACCCCGGCATCGTGCACCTGGCTGGCTGTAACCAACAGGGTCACCAGGCGCAGCCACAATTGTTCAAAGCCGACGTAGAGTTGCTGCTGAAAGGCGACAAGGTCCTTCAAGAGGAAATCTTTGGCCCTACATCTATCTTCATCGAGGTCAATGACCAGGCGCAGCTCAACGCGTCCATCAATGCCCTTCACGGACAATTGACCGCAACCTTGATTGGTGAGCCAGAAGACCTTACGCAATTCGTAGAGTTGACTGCTTTGTTGGAGATGAAGGTTGGTCGCATCCTCATCAATGGCTACCCAACCGGTGTCGAGGTCTGCGATTCAATGGTCCACGGCGGCCCTTATCCTGCGACTTCCGATAGTCGGGGCACCTCGGTCGGCACTTTGGCCATCGACCGCTTCCTGAGACCCGTCTGCTTTCAAAACTACCCTGACGCATTGCTGCCCGATGCTCTCAAGAACGCCAATCCGTTGAACATTTCGAGGCTCGTCGACGGTCATCTCTCGCGAGATAGCTTGTAGGTTGGCAAACGGGCAAGACGGCGTACTACGACGTTAGAACCTGTCGTTGGCCTCATTACCCTTTGTATGAAGCAACAGTGCTGAGCGCTTGACGCGTCGGAGCCTGTTCATCCTCTTACAGCCTATTCGCTCAATTGCACGAGCGGGCTTTAGCGTGCTCGCTCGGCTTGGCGACAACGTCAGACGTACGAACTCAGCACCTCACAATTAACCAGCGTTACGCCTTGATCGACCACGGAACGACTCCCTTGACAAGGCGGCGATTCTGGTAACAGAATTACTGATGGAACGAAGTTACAATAACAACAATTGAGAAACCGGAGACACGTTATGAATCAGAGCATACCGATCGACGCTCATTCCAAAGGCCAGTCAAAAAAAGCCGCAGCTAGCGGTTGGATCGGCTCAGCGCTGGAGTATTACGACTTCTTTATCTATGCGACCGCGGCGGCCTTGCTGTTTCCACAGCTCTTTTTTCCATCTGATAACCCAGCGGTCGGCATCATTGCCTCTCTGGCCAGCTTTGGTGTGGGCTATATCGCCCGGCCGATAGGCGCTGTTGTCCTAGGGCATTTGGGTGATCGCCACGGCCGTAAAACGGTTCTGGTTTACTGCATGTTCCTGATGGGCTTCTCGACGATGTGTATCGGACTTCTGCCAACGTACCAGCAGATCGGGATCTGGGCGCCGGTGCTGCTTGTGACGTTGCGCCTGATTCAGGGTTTTGCGGTGGCCGGGGAGATCTCCTGCGCCAGTTCCATGATTCTCGAACACGCCCCGTCCGGCCGCCGTGGTTACTTCGCGAGCTTTACTCTCCAAGGAGTTCAGGCCGGGCAATTGCTCGCGGCAGCAGTCTTCTTGCCTCTCGCTCATTTTATGCCTGCGGATCAGTTCGCTTCCTGGGGTTGGCGGATTCCGTTCCTGCTCAGCGTCATCGTAGTCATCCTGGGATATATCATTCGCCGCCAGGTCGACGAGACACCTGTATTTGCCAAACAAAAAACGCAAGGCGAAGCTACTGTCCTGCCAGTTGTCGAAGTCATCCGGCAGAGCTGGGGTGATCTCTTGCGTGTGATCTGCATGGCACTTGCTGCGGTGATCGCCATTGTCGCCTCGGTATTTGGCGCTACCTATGCGGTTCAACCGGCCTATGGAATCGGTTTCCCTGCAGGCGTCTATTTGTGGATTCCTCTGCTGGGTAACATGTGCGCGGTGATCCTGATCCCCTTCGTTGGTAACCTCTCAGACAAGATCGGCCGCAGGCCCCCAGTCATTATTGGCATTCTCTGCGCGGGACTGCTCTCGTACGCGTATCTGTACGCTATCAGCATCCATAACCTGTGGCTTTCGCTGGTTCTCTCCGTACTCATGTGGGGCGTCGCCTACCAGGGTTTCAACGGTGTATTTCCGAGCCTCTTTCCCGAGTTGTTCCGTACGCGGGTGCGTGTGACCGGCATGGCCATCGGACAGAACATAGGGACCGCGATGACTGCGTTTCTCCCGGCAATCTTCGTCACTGTTGCGCCCCCCGGCTCTGACAATATCCCGCTAAGAATCGGCTCTCTTACATTAGGTATCTGTGTTATCGCTGCGATCGCGGCGTTCACTACACGCGAAACATACCGGATTCGCCTTGAAGATCTCGGCAAGCGCAACGCAGTGCCTATTGCCAAAGAAGAATACGATCGTATGCGGGCCGAAGCGATGCGGGGCACAGCTCAGACAGCCGTCCCGAATGACCTGGCTAGCCAACTGCGTTCGTAACGACCTTCGACGATTACACTAGTGCGACCATTAGGTTTTCGCGACCCACAGGCCCGATGGGCAGAGCAGCATCATGCGGTCGGCACTTGCCAATGCATAGCCATCGACGCTGTGCATGCCCAAGAAGCCAGCCAGCGCTCCTCTTCCCGTCAACATCAAATATCAGGCAACCATGGCCTCACATATCACAGGAACAACTCGGCTTTATGGATTGGTCGGCCATCCGCTGGCGGCTGCCAAGTCTCCGCAACTATTCAACCGACTCTTTATAGAACAACAGGCAGACGCGGTTTGTATTCCATTGGAGGTCAAGGCCGATGACCTGTCCTCGTTCGTGGCCGGTGCCAGAGCATTGAACAATCTCGCCGGCATCCTGGTCACCATGCCTCATAAACAAAGGATGCTGGCTCTTGTCGACGAACTTCATCCGACTGCTCGTCAAGTGGGTGCAATCAACGTCATTCGTTGCGAAACAGACGGACGCTGGGTCGGTGCCGTATTCGATGGCCTCGGCTGTGTTCTTGGCATGCAATGGGAAGGCTTTCATCCAGCGAACAAGAACGTTCTTTTGGTCGGAGCTGGGGGCGCAGGCAGAGCGATCGCATTTGCCGTCGCATCGGCGGGAGCTCGATCGCTCACTATCTCCGATGTCGACGAACACCGAGCCGAGGATCTGGCGAAAGCCGTTGCTGCCGAAACAGGTTGCATCACGCTTTCTGGCCCACCCGACCCACATGGCTATGAAATCGTGATCAATGCCACGCCGCTTGGCATGAACAAGAATGATCCTATGCCTGTGGATCCCGAGCGACTCGAACCCGGCACCCTCGTCGTGGATATCATCAACTCGCCGGAATCGACACCGCTTTGCGATGCTGCGCGTAAAAGAGGTTGTCGCACCCAGGACGGGGCCCCCATGCACAAAGGCCAGGCGTTGCTTGCACTACGCTTCCTTGGGTTCGATTACCACCCCGATAACGTAACAGCACCGCGCCAGGAGTGAGTACACATGAAAGTTGCGTTACTGGAGGTCAGCCATTGGCATGTCCCGCTGTATCTGAATGCTCTTGAGACCAACGGGGTCCAAGTGGTGGCCGTATCGGATTCGGAGCACGTGAAGGGTGAAGCAATTGCCGAGCGATTCAAATGCGCGTTGTATAGCTCATCCTATGAGTTGCTTGAGCGCGAGGAGGTCGATTTTGCTTTCGTGTTCGGCAGGCATTCGGAAATGCCGTCGCTGGCAGAGGCCGTGATTGCACGAAACATTCCCTTTGCCCTGGAAAAGCCCTGCGGCATCAACATGGCACAGGTCACACGGCTACGTGAGCTAGCCGAGCAAGCCAATCTCTACTGTGCTGTACCGCTGATCTTCCGCATGAGTGAACTGCTTGGCGCACTGCAAGATACTGAGGGACGCTTGCCTGCGGACTTCAACTACATGTCTTTCCGTTTCATCGTAGGTCCGCCCGCTCGTTATGAAACTGCAGGCTCAGGCTGGGCCATCGATCCCGCTTTTTCAGGAGGCGGATCCACGATCAACGTGGCTACGCATTTCATAGATCTCTTCAGACTATTGACCGGTAAGGAGGTTTCGCGAGTCTCAGCCGTTATGAATTCACTCACGCATCGGGGTGCCGTCGAAGACTATTCGGTATTGACCCTGCAGACTGAGGATGGCGTGATCGGTGTTGTGGAAACAGGATACAGTTTTCCCAGCACCGCCGACGAGCAGCGCGAGTTCTCCTTTACCCTTTCATCTGATCACATGTATGCCAAATCCGGTCCCGACCGAATCGAAATAAGGGATCGACAGAACCTTGCGGCCGGCACTCGAAGCCGCCGACTACAACTGGACACAGACGTCTATTACCCACTGTTCGTCAAACAAGTGCTTGCTGAGTGCCGTAACGGGGCCAAGCCAATTGCATCATTACGCGACGCCGAGGCAATCATGCAGGTCATGGACGCTGCCTACGATTCAGCTCGGCAAGGAGGTACGCTTTTGACACTTACGCCGACTCCACAGCAGCGTTGCGTGGGATGACAAACTGTAATGGCCTGCCCGGCATTGAAGAACTTCATCCATGATTTGTCTCGATGAGTACACGCCTTGTACAGCGATCGAATGGTGACAAAAACTGTCCACATAGCGCTATAGAGTCGTCTCCGTGACTACCTCAATCGTTAGTTGGAGTTTGGAGACGCATGATGAAACGCATTCAGTACAACAGGTACGGCGGGCCGGAGGTCATGCGGGTCGATGACTTTGACCTGCTCCCCCCAAGTGAAGGTGAGGTGGCGGTAAGGGTCAAGTTTGCTGCGATCAATCCGATTGACTGGAAGCTGCGCAGTGGACGGATGAAGATCGTCACCGGGAGGACATTACCTCGAGCAATGGGTATGGATTTTTCCGGCACAGTTTTATCGGTCGGCCCAGGCGTCAAGCGGCTGAAGGTGGGCGATGCGGTTTTCGGTCTGGCCCGATTCAAAGAAAGCGGCGCGTTTGGCGAAGCCGTCATCACAAAAGAAGCATTTCTAGCGCATAAGCCCGATGATGTTTCATTCGAGGATTCCGCGTGTCTGGGCACGCCCGGTATAACCGCTTGGAACGGGCTAATCGACAAAGCGAAGCTGCAAGCCGGCCAGCACGTTTTTGTAAACGGTTGTGCCGGTGCCGTCGGCGAAGCAGCCGTACAAATAGCGCTGATACATGGCGCTGTCGTCTCGGGCAGTTGCAGCGCCAAGGACATCCAGCGAGCAAAGTCGCTGGGGGTGCAGACCGTCTATGATTATCGGAACACGCAGGTATCGAGTATCGCCACACGATTCGATTTGGTTTACGACACTGCGGCGACGCTACCGGTTTCGACAGGCATTGGGATGTTGCGAGCGGGAGGCGTGTTTCTGGATCTGAACCCAGGCCCTGGCAAGTTTATTCGAGCTATTTTTGATCGCAGACTCAAACCAATCATCGGATCACCGCGCGCTGAAATTCTGGATAAGCTTGCCAAAGCGGCCAGTGAGGGAAGTTTCAGGATCCCGATAGGAAAAACCGTTTCCCTAAGCGACGCTATTCAATTGATCGGGGAACTCGAAAAAGGTCGAAAACTCGGCGGTAAAGGCGTCATCGAAATGGAGTAGGAATGTCCAGAAGTGACCGATTGTTTGAACTGATGCAAGTTCTCCGTCGACATCGCAGAACGGTATCGGGACGGACACTCGCCCAGGAGTTGGGGGTGTCACTTCGCACCATACGTCGCGATGTACTGACACTGCAGGGTATGGGGGCCGACATCGAGGGTGAACCTGGTTTGGGCTACGTTCTCAAGCCTGGATTTCTTCTTCCCCCTCTCTCATTTACAGAAGAAGAAATACAAGCGCTTGTAGCCGGCGCCCAATGGATCAGTCGTCAGATGGACGACAAGTTTGCCTTCGCTGTTAATAACGCATTGGCCAAGATTAACGCCGTCTTGCCTTTGGAAATGCGTCCGGCCTTCGACGATGAGACATTCTACGTAAGTAGGCCCGCCACTCTTTCCACACCGATCGACTTAAGCGAAATCCGCCGTGCACTGCGCGACCAATGCAAGTTGCGTATCACGCTATCGATTGCTCATGCGCCTGTTGATGAGCAAATTATCTGGCCGATCATGCTGGGGTTTATCGAATCCAAGCGTTCCCTGGCGGCATGGTGCGAGGCTGACAGCAAGTTCCGGGTGATAGACCTGGATGACGTCGCACACGCTGAGGTGCTTGTCGAACGCTACTCTCGCAATCGTCGCGGGCTGATTAAGGAATGGCGAGCTCAGAAAATCCTGCCTTGTAACAGCCGCGGCGAGACTTGCTGAACGGAGTCGAGCATACGTTGGTTGGAGCTTCGTGTGACGAAAACAAACAGTTCGCAAAAATTCCCGGGGCGCGGGGCCCCATCCATCCTCAGCGAAGGCTGCGACACGGTTTCAAGCCAGACCTTTGCACTCCACGCAACACACAATTGTCATCATTTCATTTGATAGCCCGCTAACGAAAGGTGCATGCTAGAGGGCTTGCTTCTGGCTTATATCATTCCGAATGATAGTTACCTTTGCCTCGTTCGATTCGTTTGATACCGCCCCGCCAAGCATTATCCGCCCATCTCAATACATTGGCGGATGCATCCATGGAACAGTCACTCAAACATTTGCGCTTCCCCTTGGCCCTGTTGGCCGTGATGGTGATGAGCGCCTGCGGCAAGACTCCGGACGCTGCCGCCACCATGCCCGCGGCCAAAGTCAGCGTGGCCAAGGTGCTGGAGCAACCGGTCAACGAGTGGGACGAATTCACCGGGCGCCTGGAAGCGCCGGAAACGGTAGAGATTCGTCCACGGGTCTCCGGCCAGATCGATGACGTAACCTTCACCGAAGGCGCATTGGTCAAGAAAGGCGATCTGTTGTTCCAGATCGACCCGCGTCCGTTCCAGGCTGAGGTCCGCCGCCTCGAGGCCCTGGTGGCGCAAGCTCGCGCCACGGCTACCCGCAGTGAAAACGAAGCCCAACGCGGTGAACGCCTGCGCACCAGCAACGCGATTTCCGCCGAACTCGCCGACTCGCGTACCAGTGCCGCTCAAGAGGCTCGCGCCGCCGTCGGTGCACTCCAGGCGCAACTGGACCTGGCCAAACTGAACCTGAGCTTCACCCGCGTGACGTCCCCAATCAGCGGTCGTGTCAGCCGTGCGGAAATCACCGCTGGCAACCTGGTGACCGCCGACACCACCGCCCTGACCAGCGTGGTGTCCACCGACAAGGTCTACGCCTACTTCGACGCCGACGAGCGTGTATTCCTCAAGTACAACCAGCTCGCCCGCCAGGGTCAACGCGGCGCCACCACCCCGGTTTACATGGGCCTGTCCAATGAAGACGGTAACCCGCACCAGGGCCAGATGAACTTCGTCGACAACCAGGTCAACCCGAAGACCGGCACCATCCGCGGTCGTGCGGTGTTCGACAACAGCGACGGCAGCTACACCCCGGGTCTTTATGCACGCCTGAAACTGGTGGGCAGCGGCACCTACTCCGCGGTGTTGATCAACGACGAAGCGGTCGGTACCGACCTGGGTAAAAAGTTCGTGCTGGTGATGGATGCCGACAACAAAACGGCTTATCGCCCCGTCGAGCTGGGTCCGAAAATCGAAGGTTTGCGCATCGTGCGCAGCGGCCTGAACAAAGACGACACCATCATTGTCAAGGGTTTGCAACGGGTTCGCCCTGGTTCGCCGGTCAGCCCTGAAGTGATCCCGATGGCCAGCAAGGAAACCCTCGCGGCTCTCGCTCAACAACGACAAGCGCTGGAAGCCAGCAACCTGCCCCAAGTCGCACCTGCCAAGGTCGCGCCGGGTACGGTTGTGAAACTGGCTGCTGCGACTCCACGCGGTTAAGGGGCAATTACTCCGATGAATTTCTCCCAATTCTTCATTTCACGGCCGATCTTTGCAGCGGTACTGTCGCTGCTGATCCTGATCGCCGGTGCCATCTCGCTGTTCCAGTTGCCGATCAGCGAATACCCGGAAGTGGTGCCACCAACCGTGGTGGTCCGTGCCAACTTCCCCGGCGCCAACCCTAAAGTCATCGGTGAAACCGTGGCCGCTCCTCTGGAGCAAGCCATCACCGGCGTCGAGAACATGCTGTACATGTCCTCGCAATCCACCGCTGACGGCAAGATCACCCTGACCATCACCTTCGCCCTGGGCACCGACCTGGACAACGCGCAGGTGCAGGTGCAGAACCGCGTGACGCGTTCCGAGCCCAAGCTTCCCGAGGAAGTGACGCGCATCGGTATCACCGTCGACAAGGCGTCGCCCGACCTGACCATGGTTGTGCACTTGACCTCGCCGGACAAACGCTACGACATGCTCTACCTGTCCAACTACGCCTTGCTCAACATCAAGGATGAGCTGGCGCGTCTGGGCGGTGTCGGTGATGTGCAGCTGTTCGGCATGGGCGATTACTCGCTGCGGGTGTGGCTCGATCCGAACAAGACCGCTTCGCGCAACCTGACCGCCACCGATGTGGTCACCGCGATTCGTGAACAGAACCGTCAAGTGGCGGCCGGTGCCCTGGGTGCTCCGCCCGCACCGAATGCCACAGCATTCCAGCTGTCGGTCAACACTCAAGGCCGTCTGGTGTCCGAGGAAGAGTTCGAGAACATCATCATTCGCTCTGGCGAAAATGGTGAAATCACTCGCCTCAAAGACATCGCTCGCGTCGAACTCGGCTCCAGCCAATACGCCCTGCGCTCCTTGCTGAACAACCAGCCGGCGGTGGCGATCCCGATCTTCCAGCGCCCAGGCTCCAACGCGATCCAGATCTCCAACGACGTTCGGGCGAAAATGGCCGAGCTGAAGAAGAACTTCCCGGAAGGCATGGACTTCAGCATCGTCTATGACCCGACGATCTTCGTGCGCGGTTCCATCGAGGCGGTGGTTCACACCCTCTTCGAAGCGCTGATCCTGGTTGTGCTGGTGGTGATCCTGTTCCTGCAAACCTGGCGCGCTTCGATCATCCCGTTGGTGGCGGTGCCGGTTTCGCTGATCGGTACGTTTGCCGTGATGCACCTGTTCGGCTTCTCGTTGAACGCCCTGTCGCTGTTCGGACTGGTATTGGCCATCGGTATCGTGGTCGACGATGCGATTGTGGTGGTGGAGAACGTCGAGCGAAACATCGGGCTCGGACTCACTCCGGTAGAAGCCACCAAGCGTGCGATGCGTGAAGTGACCGGTCCGATCATCGCGACGGCGCTGGTGCTGTGTGCGGTGTTTATCCCGGCCGCGTTCATCTCCGGCTTGACCGGTCAGTTCTACAAACAATTCGCCCTGACGATTGCGATTTCGACCGTGATCTCGGCTTTCAACTCGCTGACCTTGTCGCCAGCACTGGCCGCCGTGTTGCTCAAAAGTCATGACGCGCCGAAGGACCGTTTCTCCAAGGTGCTGGACAAGATCTTCGGTGGCTGGCTGTTCCGTCCGTTCAACCGCTTCTTCGATCGTGCCAGCCATGGCTATGTCGGCACCGTGGGCCGGGTTATCCGCAGCAGCGGTATCGCCCTGCTGCTGTACGCAGGCTTGATGGTGCTGACCTTCTTCGGTTTCTCCAACACGCCGACCGGTTTCGTACCTGGCCAGGACAAGCAATACCTGGTGGCCTTCGCTCAACTGCCGGATGCCGCGAGCCTGGACCGTACCGAAGACGTGATCAAGCGCATGTCCGACCTGGCCCTGAAACAGCCTGGCGTGGAAAGCGCGGTGGCCTTCCCTGGCCTTTCGATCAACGGTTTTACCAACAGCCCTAACGCCGGCATCGTGTTCGTCACCCTGAAACCTTTCGACGAGCGTAAAGACCCGAGCATGTCCGCCGGTGCGATTGCCGGTGCGTTGAACGGCCAGTACGCCGGGATTCAGGAAGCCTACATGGCGATCTTCCCGCCACCGCCTGTACAAGGCCTGGGGACCATTGGCGGTTTCCGCCTGCAGATCGAAGACCGGGGCAACCTGGGCTATGACGAGCTGTACAAAGAAACCATGAACATCATCGCCAAGAGCCGCAGCGTGCCGGAACTGGCCGGTCTGTTCACCAGCTACACCGTGAACGTGCCGCAGGTCGATGCCGCCATCGACCGGGAAAAAGCCAAGACCCACGGCGTGGCCGTCAGCGACATCTTCGACACCCTGCAGATCTACTTGGGTTCGTTGTATGCCAACGACTTCAACCGCTTCGGTCGCACCTATCAGGTCAACGTTCAGGCCGAGCAACAGTTCCGCCTCGAATCGGATCAGATCGGTCAGCTGAAAGTGCGTAACAACCGTGGCGAGATGATCCCACTGGCGACCTTCATCAAGGTCAGCGACACCTCGGGGCCAGACCGCGTGATGCACTACAACGGCTTCATCACCGCTGAAATCAACGGTGCGGCAGCCCCAGGCTACAGCTCCGGCCAGGCAGAGAAAGCCATCGAGAAACTGCTCAAGGATGAACTTCCGAACGGCATGACCTACGAGTGGACCGACCTGACCTACCAGCAGATTCTGTCCGGCAACACTGCGCTGTTCGTGTTCCCGCTCTGCGTACTACTGGCGTTCCTGGTGCTCGCTGCTCAATACGAAAGCTGGAGCCTGCCACTGGCGGTGATCCTGATCGTACCGATGACCCTGCTGTCGGCCATTACCGGGGTGATTGCCTCGGGCGGCGACAACAACATCTTTACCCAGATCGGCTTGATCGTACTGGTGGGACTGGCCTGTAAGAACGCGATTCTGATCGTCGAGTTTGCCAAGGATAAGCAGGAAGAAGGTCTCGGCCCGCTGGCAGCGGTACTGGAAGCTTGCCGTCTGCGTCTGCGGCCGATCCTGATGACCTCCTTCGCGTTCATCATGGGTGTTGTGCCACTGGTCTTCTCCAGCGGCGCCGGTGCCGAAATGCGTCATGCCATGGGTGTGGCGGTGTTCTCCGGGATGCTCGGGGTGACCTTCTTCGGTCTGCTGCTGACGCCGGTGTTCTACGTACTGATTCGCAACTTTGTGGAACGCGGTGAAGCGCGCAAAGCGGCCAAAGCCCTGAAACTGGAGGCGCAACAATGAGCCTGAAAGCCTTCCTGCCGAGTCTGCTGGTACTGGCGCTGAGCGCCTGTGCCGTCGGCCCGGACTACAAGACCCCAGCCACCGAGGCGGCCAACATCACGGCCGCCACCGATGGCAGCGCCGGTCAGAAGAACTTTGACCGCGCCCGTTTCGAAGGCATCTGGTGGCAGCAATTCGACGATCCGACCCTCAACCAGTTGGTGAAGCAATCCTTGCAAGGCAACCGTGATTTGCGTGTGGCCTTCGCCCGCTGGAAAGCGGCCCGGGCGATTCGTGATGACGCCAGCAATGACGCCATGCCGACCATCACCAGCCGCGCGAGCAGCGATCTGGGCAAAGGGCAGATTCCGGGTCAGACCACCAAACGGGTCAACAGCGAACGCTATGACCTGGGCCTGGACATGGCCTGGGAACTGGACTTGTTCGGTCGCATCCAGCGCAACCTGGAGTCCAGCGACGCTGAACAGCAAGCGGCCGAAGCCGATCTTTACCAACTGCAAGTCACCATGATTGCCGAACTGGTGGACGCCTATGGCCAACTGCGCGGCGCGCAACTGCGGGAAAAGATTGCCCTGGCCAACCTGAACAACCAGCAGGAGTCACGCAAGATCACCGAAAGCCTGCGTGACGCCGGTGTTGGCGATCAGCTGGACGTGGTTCGTGCCGATGCGCGCCTGGCGTCTGTCGAAGCCAGCGTGCCGCAACTGCAAGCCGAACAGGTTCGTCAGCGCAACCGCATCGCCACCCTGCTGGGTGAACGTCCAGACAAGCTGACCGTCGACCTGAGTCCAAAAGACTTGCCGGCGATCGCCAAGGCCCTGCCCATCGGTGATCCGGGTGAACTGCTGCAACGTCGTCCGGACATCCGCAGCGCCGAACGCAAATTGGCGGCTGCCACCGCGCGTATCGGCGTGGCCAAGGCTGATTTGTTCCCTCGGGTGAGCCTCAGCGGTTTTCTTGGCTGGACTGCCGGGCGCGGTTCGCAAATCGGCTCGTCGGCGGCCAATGCCTGGGCACTGGGCCCAAGCATTACCTGGGCGGCGTTCGACCTGGGCAGCGTGCGGGCCCGTTTGCGCGGCGCCGATGCTGAAGCCGAAGGCGCCCTGGCGACCTATGAGCAGCACGTATTGCTGGCACTGGAAGAGTCGGAAAATGCTTTCAGCGATTACGGCAAACGCCAGCAGCGCCTGATTTCGCTGATTCGTCAAAGCGAATCAAGCCGCGCCGCTGCGGACCTCGCCGAAATTCGCTACCGCGAAGGCACCGTGGACTTCCTCGTCCTGCTCGATGCTCAGCGTGAGCGTCTGGCAGCCGAAGACACCCAGGCCCAGGCCGAAGTCGATTTGTACCGCGGCATCGTCGCGATCTACAAAGCCCTTGGCGGCGGCTGGCAGCCAGAGACGGTCGCCAGCAAGTAATGCTTTAACGTGCCCCTTTGGTTGGCCGCAACCCAACCAAATTCTTTGCCCCGCGCCTTATTCGGTCGCGGGGCTTTTTTTTGTCGGTATTTAATTCAACACATTCCCTGTGGGAGCGAGCCTTTGTGGCGAGGGGGCTTGCCCCCGTTCGGCTGCGCAGCAGTCGTAGATTGGGGCCGCTTCGCGACCCAACGGGGGCAAGCCCCCTCGCCACAAAGGCCCGTCCCCATATGGGGTTAGTGGGTTGCCTCGTTATCCCGGTTTTCCATGACAGTGACGGTGGCCGTGGTCCCGGCACGCAGGCTGTTTTTGGCGATATAGTCGGCGTCGATCTGAATCCGCACCGGCACCCGTTGCGCCAGTTTGACCCAGGTGTAACTGGGGTTGATGTTGGCCAGCAGACGACTGCCCGGTGAGTTCTCGCGGTCGGCGATAGCAAAAGCGATGCTTTGTACGGTGCCACCGAAGGTTTCACCGCTCATCAACTCGACCCTGACCCGATCGCCCTCCGCGATTCGCGGCAGCTTGGTTTCTTCAAAGTAGCCGCTGATATAAAACGAGTCGCTGTCCACCAGAGCCAACAACGCCCCTCCGGCCGTGGCGTAATCCCCCTGACGCGTCAACAGGTTGGTCACATAACCGCTGACAGGCGCTGCGACCCGTGTGCGCTGCAAGTCCAGTTCGGCCTGGGTCAGAGCGGCGATCGCCAGCTGCACGTTGGCATGTGCCAGGCCCAGATTGGCCTGATTGCGCAAGAGTTCCGCCTGCGCCACAGCCACTTCGGTACTGGACTTTTCCCACTCTTCGCCGGAGATCGCGAAGCGCTGTTTAAGGGTTCGACGGCGCTGCTCTTCGCTTTGACGCTGGCGCAGCAGCGCTTCGCTGGAGACAATCGTCGCTTCGGACTGACCCAGCGTGGCTTTGGCAACTTCCACCGCACGCTTGGCATGCTCCACCGCCAGCGTATACCGAGCCGGGTCGATCTCCAGCAGCAACTGGCCTTTCTCGACACGCTGGTTGTCTTGAACGCTCAGGCTGACGATCCGCCCCGAGACATCGGCGGACAACGTCACCACATCGGCGCGAACCCGTGCATCGCGAGTCCAGGGGGCGCGGGTGTAATGCTCCCAGGCGAACCAGCCGAGGATGACGGCCAGCACCACCACTGCAAGGGTCGCGAGTCGGGCAAGGATCGTCTTCAAGGCATCAGGCTCCCATCACCAGAATCAACGTTGCGCATACGCAGGCATACAATGCGCCTTCGAACAGCGCTTCATGCCAGACAAAACGCAACACCCCCAAGCGGCGCAAGGTCCAGTCCAACAGCAGAAAAATCGGCAAGGCCAGCAACAGGGCCTGGGCGATTGGCGGCAGATAGACGCCACCCACTTCCAGATCAATGGGCAAGGGCTGGCACTCCTTCCTTGTCTGCGGGTTGAAAGTATTTGCGATGGCGCTCCAGAAACGACACCACGATCAACAACGCCACGCGCATCCTGAATACCGACCACAGGTGTTCATGAACGTCTAGATGCAAGTCGTCCATTTCATCGCCCAAGACGTGCAAGCTTCCGAGCAACTGCACAAGGTCAACCCCGGGTCGCCCGGCGATCAATCGCCCTGTCTCTCGGACAGCCGCCAGCAAACGGTTCTGTTGTTGCGTACTCAACAACGTATTGCTCTGCCCCTGCTGCCTGAGCTGGTTCAAAGCCACCCCCAGTGCCATGCACCCGAGGCTGACTTCGAACAGCTCGCGGGAGTGCTTGTCGCTGGTTGCCGGCAATAGTCCCAACATCATGGTCAGGCGATCAACCATACGGCTTTCAAACGCAAATTGCTGTTCATCGGTGGCCGGCGTCTTCAACAAAGCGTAGACCTGCTCGCAGCTTTCATTGAACAGCCGGCGCATTCGTAAATCGGGCCTGAACGGGAAGATCAAGGCGTAAACACTGAGCGCCAGCGCGGCGGCGCTGATATACGCGCCGGCAAATTCAAACCACTGAATGGCAGAGTTTTGGCCGATTCCTGCGTTTTGCGGCCCCAGCAACAGCATGGTCGTCAGTCCAAGACCAATGCCTGTGCCAGTGGTTGGCGGACTGGCCAGCCCCACCGCGACCGCGTACAGCAGTGGCGCAAACAACAAGGCGAGCAACTCGAAGTCACTGATCATCGGCATCAGCATGAACAGATAGAACGCCGACACCACCAAGGCCAGACCCAGCCCCCTGGCAAAGCTTTGACTGGCCAGCAATGGCCGCGGAAAAGTCGCCATCAGCGAACAAAGAATCCCCACTACAATCATCCCGCCACGGGCCCCATCCCAAGCAGTCTCGATCCAGATCAGCCCCGCCACCAGCAACGCGGTAAATGCCCGGATTGCGTTCATTGCTGCCAACGTGAAGTCCAGATGCAACGGGTTGTCCTGGCCGCGGAACACGCAACTGGCTTCCCGTCCTTCCTGGATCGCGTCGCTCAGTTCCAGAATCTGCCCCAGTTGTTCCAACATCCGTGCCTGCTCCCAGCGCAGTGCCCAGGCCAATGAACGCAGCGTGGCAGGCATCGTCTCGGTGAGTTGTTCGGCCTTGTAGGCCTGGTCATCGAAACGCTGTTGCAGCGTCAAAAAATGATGCCGCGCCTCGGTCGACAATGAGCGACCTTGCACGGCCAACTCATCAAGGAATGCCAGTTCCTCGCTGCGCAACCGCTGTATTTCTTCCGGCAACGCGCCCTCCCAACGTTCGGTGAGTAATTGCCGCTGGTGACGCAAAGCCGTCAGCCGCGAAGTCAGCAGCACCAGTTGATTGCCAAGCAACTGCACCAGGCTATTGGCACTGCGCAACCGTGGTGCATCGAAGTACAAATGTCTTCGCAGCCCTTCAAGGGCGCTGATCTCGCCCAACAGTTGCATTTGCCGCTTGTGGAAATCGGCCTCGCTTTCCTCGGTTCGAATCACCGCTGCCGCGTGAGTCGCGAGCAGTTTGATCACTTGATCGATCTTGGCGAAATAACCCTTGGCCACCGCCTCCGGTCGCGCCGTCAGAAGGCTGACAACGCACACGCAGGCCACCGCCAACAATGTTTCTGTCACGCGAGTGACTGCCAGCAGGAACGTACCCTCCTGATCGGGTTGCGCCAGCAGTGCCACCACCACTGCCGTGTAACCGCTCAGGACAAACGCCTGGGAACTGGTGTAGCGCAACAGAGTGCCGCCGGCGGTACACAGCGCCAACCACAAGGCCAGGGTGATGATGAAGGGCAGCGGCGCCTGGGGGAAAATGGCCATGATCAACACCGCGACCGCCGCGCCCAACGTGGTGCCGATGATCTGGCCGAAACTTCGGGCCAGGGCCATGCCGCCCAATGGCTGGCTGACGATGATCACCGCCATGATCGACCACTTGGGTTGGTCGAGGTCGAACACAAAGGCCAGATACAGCGTCAGCAACCCGGCCACGATGGTTCTCAGGGCAAACAGCAGCACCTCGCGTCCGGGGTTGAGAATCGCCTTGAAGTATTGAAGCAGCGGTTGCATGGGAGCGCTCATCGAGTCATCTCCTGCAAGCGTAGTCATTGCTTCCTTGCTTCGACGAGTTTCAATGTCGACAAGACCTGTAGGCCATTTCGCCGATGGACACGCCTGCGTCGATAGAGCCTGTCGATCATTTCGTCAGCCAAAGCGATTGGACAGGATCCCCCCATGCCCCTAGGCTGAAATCGCTGCGAAAGCATCACTCTCTCTATAAAGCCCCTGCCCATGATTGTGCGTCCCAAGCCGAATCTGCTCGGCATGTTGTTTTCCCTTAAAGGCTCGATTGCCAAGCGCATTGCCTTGCGCAGTCTGTTGGTGACCCTGCTGGCGTCGGTAATCGTGCTGGTGGAGATCTGGCACCCGGCGTATTTCTCCAAGGTCAACGCCACGCCGTTCACCCTGCTGGGTCTGTCGTTGTCGATCTTCATGAGTTTTCGCAACAATGCCTGCTACGACCGCTGGTGGGAGGGCCGCAAGCATCTGGGGCAGTTGATCATCGAAGTGCGATCGCTGATTCGTCAAACCCAGGGGCTGATGGTGGCGGCCGAACGTGAACTTATGCTGCGTGAGCTCTGCGGGTTCGCCCATGGCCTGATCGCCCGCCTGCGCGTTGAAAACGAGATGAGCGCCATCAAACCGTGGACGCAGGATGCCGTGGACGCAGAGCATCCGAACATCACTGACGCGCTCTTGCAGCGGATCGGAGTCCGGTGCTCGGCCCTTGCCGAGCGCGGCCAGATCAGCGAATGGCGTTATACCCAACTGGAAACGCGACTGGTCAGCCTCAGTCAGGTCCAGGCCAGTTGCGAACGCATCAAAAGTACGCCGCTGCCCTTCCCCTACACCCTGTTGCTGCACCGCACCATCTACCTGTTCTGCATCCTGTTGCCGTTCGCCATGGCCGAACCTCTTGGCTGGCTGACACCGGTGATTACCGCCATTGTCAGCTACACCTTTTTCGGCCTCGACGAAATCGGCGACGATCTGGAGGACCCGTTCGGCTTCGATGAGAACGATCTGCCGTGCAATGCGATTTTGCGCACACTGGAGCGCGAAGTGCTGGCAGCGTTGGGGCAAACCGACTTGCCACCGGCCCTTGAGCCCGATGACTACGTGCTGAACTGAGCCAGGGTTTGACTCACAGCCCGGCCTGACCGAAGCTGGTGACTTTGTAAAAGCCTGTCAGCTTCCGGATCCCTGCATGCCTCAGTCCCGCCGCTATCTGCTCATCAGCCTCTGCGCACTGTTTGCCCTCGCCCTCGCCTGGTTTTTTTTGCGCAGCACGACGCCTGTGGTGCCGGAGGCAATTCGACGCGGCTACAGCGAAGCGCTGACCCAGGCACGCACGGGTCAACCGGGGGCGGCGCGGGTGCTTTACCAGCAATTGGGCCGCCCTGACCTGTCCGACAAGCGCCGCGTCTGGCTGCATGCCGAACTGCCCAACTACCCCAGCCCGCAAGCCTTGAAACTGGCGGATGCGGACCTGCAACATCCATCGGCGGATGTACGCATCGCGGCGATCAAAAGCATCAGCGGTTTAGTGCCCAATGGACAGCGAAGTCTGTTGCTCGGGCCCTTGCTCGATGACAGCGACCCAAGCGTTCGGTTTACGGCGGTCAACGCCTTGTTGGGGCTGTCCCCGGATGAGCTGGGGTTGTATTTCGGCCCCCTGGAGCAAGCCATTGACGCTTGGGAACAGGTCCTCAAGCAGCAGCCGGAAAGCGCCGACACCCAGTACCAACTGGCACGCCTGCATTTGCACAATGCCGAACTGAAGGACGCGCAGCAGGCATTGGAGCGCACGTTGCAACTGGCGCCCGGCAACTTGCCGGCACTGGTAATGCAGATTGACGTGCTGGATCGACTGGGCCAAAGCGATGCCGCCCAGCAATTGTTGGCGAAGCAGTTAAAGGCCCAGCCCGATTCGGCCTATCTGCAACATGCGTTGGGGCTCTGGTTGCTGCATCACGGGCAAAGTGAGTTCGCGTTGCTCGGGCTGTCCAAAGCCGTAGAGCTTGAACCCGACAACAAGGATTACCGCTACGACCTGGCCACCACGTTGCATGGCGAGCAAGAGCTGGAGGCCGCGCAGAAACAGCTGCAGGAAATCGTCCAGCGTCACCCGGCCGATCGCAAGGCGCGCGTGCTGTTGATCAACTATTGGAAGGAAAGCGGACAGTTGCAGAACGTACAGATCCTGTTGGCGCAGCTCGAGCAGCTCAATCCGGATGATCCGGCATTGCAGCAAGGGCTTTAATCAAGATCAAAAGATCGTCCGAACGCGGCCCGAGCCTTCGGCAGCTCCTAAAGGGGCGCCGTACGACACAACCGTCGACGCAGCTTCAGGAGAGCATGTCCTGCATGATCTGTTGCAACACATCCAGATCGAATGGCTTGGCCAGGATCGGTGCCTTGCGGGTGATCGGGCTGTCGGTCTCACGGATTTCCTGCGGGTAACCGCTGATGAAGATCACCTTGAGTTCCGGTCGCAACTTCACGGCAGGCTCGGCGATTTGCACGCCAGAAATCCCGCCAGGCAGGCGGAAGTCGGTGATCATCATGTCCAGGTTCGGTTTGCTCGCCAGGATCTCAAAGGCCTGCTCACCGTTTTCGGCTTGCAGCACCCGGTAACCTTCACCCGACAAATAAGCGGACAGCACCATCAAAATCGAAGGGTCATCTTCAACGATCAGTACCACGTCTTGTGCATCTTCACTCATGGAAAACCTTTGTTCGGTCAATAGCTGCTGATACGACCATGTGGTCAATCAGAGGTTGCGTTCATCGGGCTGTTTTCCTGCAGCGGCAGACAAACGCGAAACAAGGCGCCTTCGCCAATCCGGCTCTCGACGGTAATGGAGCCACCATGGGCGGCGACAATCTGCTGCGAAATAAACAACCCCAGGCCCAGCCCCGCCACCACGGCCCTGGTGGAAACCCGCTCGAACTGCTGAAAAATGCGCTGTTGATTCTCTACACCGATCCCGATACCGCGATCCTGAACCTCAACCCGCGCTTGCCCGTGGTGATTGTACACGCGAACGTCGATCGCGCTCTTGGCACCATAGCGCAACGCATTAGTCAGCAGGTTGCAAATCACTTGTTCGATACGAAACTCGTCCCAGTCGCCCATCACGGGTTGGTCGGCGATCAAGCTGACTGACGACTCTGCGGCCTCAACCTGCGGTGCGAAGTTTTGCAAAAGATTGTGCGCCAGTTGCACCAGGTCAAACCGAGTCGGGCGGATCGACAACTTGCCGGTGCGGATCCGCGACACATCAAGCATGTCTTCGATCAGGCGGATCAAGCTTTTGATCTGCCGCTCGTCGCGCTCGACCATGGCGTGCATTTTGTCCAGGGTGAACGCCGCGGCGTTATCCCGGGCCAGGTGCATTTTGCGCAACTGGGTTTCGAGGATCAGACCATTGAGCGGTGTACGGACTTCATGCGCAACGATGGACATGAAGTCATCGCGCATGCGCACCGCCTGCTTCAGTTCTTTCTGGGTGTTCTGCAACTGTTCGAGCAGCACCCCCTGTTCGCGGCGACTTTGCTCCAGGGCTTCGACCTGTTGCTTCATCGCCTTGCTCTGGCGATACAGATCGACGAAGACATTGACCTTGCTCTTGACCGCGTGAACATCCAGCGGCTTGTGCAGAAAGTCCACGGCTCCGCTTTCGTAGCCCTTGAATGCGTAGTTGAGATCACGGCCAGCGGCACTGACGAACACAATCGGGATGCTTTTGGTTTTTTCCGTGCCGCGCATCAACTCGGCCAACTCAAAGCCATTCATGCCGGGCATCTGCACATCGAGAATGGCCAGCGCGAATTCGTGCTGCAACAACAGCGACAAGGCTTCATCGGCGGACAAGGCCTTGTAGACGATGAGGTCCTGCCGCTTGATCAACGCCTCAAGCGCCAGCAGGTTCTCCGGCAGGTCGTCGACGATCAGCAGTTTGGTCTGGATGTTACTTAGCATGGGATTCGTTCCCGCTCGACACGCAGACGGCCGAAGCACCGATCACGATAGCTTCTACACAAGGAATACCTGCACGGTTCATGATTTTCGGTAGATCCTTTCTTGTTTGACCAACGGCTCAAACTGATTGCCATAGGCCGAAAAATCCAGGGTTTCTTTACTGCCCAGCGCCAGAAAGCCCCGATGACACAAAGATTCGTGAAACAAGCCAAACGTTCGATCCTGAAGCTTTTTGTTGAAATAAATCAGTACATTACGGCACGAAATTAATTGAGTTTCGGAGAACACGCTATCGGTGGCCAGGCTGTGATCGGCGAACGTAACGTTGTCGCACAGGCTCTTGTCGAAAATCGCGTAGTCGTAGGCCGCCGTGTAGTAATCAGCGAACGAACGCTGACCACCGGCCTGCTGATAATTGTGAGTGTAGGCTCGAACATTCTGCAGGGAGAAAATCCCCTGCCTGGCTTTATCCAGCGAGCGCGGGTTGATGTCGGTGGCATAGATGATGGTGCGCTCGAGCAGGCCTTCTTCGCGCAGCAGGATCGCCATCGAATAGACCTCTTCGCCAGTGCTGCAACCGGCAATCCAGACCTTGATCGACGGCCAGGTCTTGAGCAGCGGCACCACTTCCTGACGCAGCGCCAGGAAGTGCGAAGGGTCGCGAAACATTTCGCTGACCGGAATCGTCAGCAATTGCAGCAGCTGCATGAACGCGGTTGGGTCGTGCAGGACCTTCTCTTGCAGCGCCGAGATGGTATTGCACTCGAATTGGCTTAATGCATGGTTGACCCGACGCTTGATCGACGCGCCGGAGTAATCGCGAAAATCGTAGCTGTATTTGAGGTAGATCGCTTCGATCAACAACCTCAGTTCGATTTCGCTGCGCTCCATTAGAGGCGTTCCATCTTCGGTAACCACACACGAATCAGCGAGAACAGGCGATCCAGGTCGATGGGCTTGGCCAGGTAGTCATTGGAGCCGGCCTGCAAGCAGCGCTCCTGATCGTCCTTCATCGCCTTGGCCGTCACCGCAATGATCGGCAGCTTGCGCCAGCGCGGATCCTTGCGGATTTCCAGGGTGGCTTCGAAACCATCCATTTCCGGCATCATCACGTCCATCAGCACCAGGTCGATGTCCTCGACTTCATTTAATCGCTCAATTGCTTCACGACCGTTACGGCCAATCACCACCACCGCACCCTTCTGCTCCAGCGCACTGGTCAGGGCGAAGATATTGCGTACATCGTCATCCACCAGCAGCACTTTGCGCCCCTCGAACACCTTGTCGCGGCTGCGGGCGGTCTTGAGCATGGTCTGGCGTTCATGGGATAAGCGGGATTCGACCTTATGCAGGAAGAGTGTCACTTCATCCAGCAACCGCTCGGGTGAACGCGCGCCCTTGATGATGATCGAGCGCGAATACTTGCGCAGTTCGGCCTCTTCGTCCCGGGTCAGGTTGCGCCCGGTATAGACGATCACCGGTGGGAACGAGCAGATATCCTCGCAGGACATGCGCTTGAGCAAGTCGTTGCCAAGCATGTCGGGTAGTTTCAGGTCGATGATCATGCAGTCGAAAATCGTGGTGCGCAGCAAATCGAGTGCATCCTGCGCCAGGCCGACGGCAGTGATTTCGATGTCCTCGTCGCCGATCAATCGGGCGATGCTGTCACGCTGCAGATCGTCGTCTTCGACCAACAATATGCGTTTGACCTTCTGGGTCAGTTTGGCTTCGAGGCGGGCAAACACCTCCTTGAGCTCCTCGCGCGTAGTCGGTTTGACCGCGTAACCGATGGCGCCCATGTGCATGGCGGCCTCGACACGGTCTTCGACCGAGATTACGTGCACGGGAATGTGCCGGGTTTCGGCGTGCTCTTTCAGGCGCTGCAACACCGTCAGCCCGGAATGATCCGGCAGGCGCATATCCAGCAGGATCGCGTCGGGGATGAATTGCCTGGCCAGGTCGTAGCCTTCATCAGCGCCGTAGGCCACCAGGCACTGATAACCCAGTTCATGAGCCAGATCGTAGAGGATGCGCGCAAAGTCCGGCTCATCTTCCACCACCAGGATGCAACGAGTGGCGAACGGCGCCTTGTAGCGATCATCATCGAAACGCGCGATTTCGACCTCGGCAATCAGCGGCACAGGCGCGGTAGCCACGATGGCTTGCGGCATGGTCACCGGCGTGGCTTTCATCGTTTCGACAGGCGTATCGCCCGGTTCGATGTAGTGCTGCGGCAACACCAGGGTGAACACACTGCCCTGCCCCGGCGTGCTGGTCAGGCTGATGGAGCCACCCAGCAACGTGGCCAGATCACGAGAGATCGACAGGCCCAGGCCGGTTCCGCCGTAACGACGGTTAGTGGTGCCGTCGGCCTGACGGAAGGCTTCAAAAATGCTGTCCTGATGATCCGGCGCAATGCCGATCCCGGAATCACGGACGACAAAAGCGATGCCCTCGCCTGGCTGAGCCGCGACGATCAGGTTGACTGTGCCCTTTTCGGTGAATTTCACCGCGTTTGACAGCAGGTTCTTGATCACTTGCTCCAGGCGCTGGCGATCGGTGAACAGCATTAGCGGGGCGTCAGCGCGCAATTCGACTTCAAAATCCAGTTTCTTGTCCGCGGCCAACGGCTCGAACATTCCTCGCAGGCCTTCCACCAGGCGCGCAACGCTGGTGTTCTCCGGGCGCACCTCAAGCTTGCCGGCCTCGACCTTGGAAATGTCGAGAATGTCGTTGATCAGGTTGAGCAAGTCGTTACCGGCGCAGTAGATCGACTCGGCGAACTTGACCTGCTCGGCGCTGAGGTTTTCCTGCGGGTTTTCCGCCAGCAATTTCGCCAGAATCAACGAACTGTTCAGCGGCGTGCGCAGCTCGTGGGACATGTTGGCGAGGAATTCGGACTTGTACCTGCTGGCACGCTGCAACTCTTCGGCGCGGGCCTCAAGCTCAAGCTGGGCCTGATTCAGCTGACTGTTCTTCAGGTCCATGGCGTCGCGTTGCTCGGCCAGGATCTGCGCCTGTTCGGCGAGTTGGTCGTTGGTTTGTTCCAGCTCGATCTGCTGGGTTTCCAGGTGAGCCTGGGACTCCTTGAGAACCCGCGACTGCTCTTCCAGCTCTTCGTTGGCGCTCTTGAGTTCTTCTTGCTGAACCTGCAACTCTTCGTTGAGTTGCTGGGTTTCGGCCAGCACTTCCTGTAAGCGCTGGCGATAGCGCGCCGCTTCGATTGAGGTGCCGATGTTACCGGCAACCAGTTCGAGCAACTCGATGTCACGATCTGTCAGCGGTCGCAGGAAACCGAGTTCGATCACCCCGTTGACGCGATCGTCATCGCTGGTCGGCACCGCCACTACACTGCGTGGTAAACCGTCGCCCAGGCCGGAGCTGACTTTGAAGTAGTCCCCTGGCACCTCATCAAGACGAATCAGACGCGCCTGTTGCGCCACCTGGCCGACAATCCCTTCGCCATTGTAAATCTGCTGCTCAAGTGCTTCCTGTTCCCGGGAGAAACCGTAAGACGCGATGCGCTTCAGGCCGCCATGCTCCTCACGGACATAGATCGCCGCGACGGCGCTGCCCAGGTATTGCGCGCAGAACTGCAGGATATTGCGGCCCAACAGATTGAGCGATAACTGTCCCAGGACTTGCTCGGCCAGTTCGGTCTGGCCATTGCGCAACCAGGCCTGCTGTTCCAGACGCCGGGCGCTGGCCTGTTGCGCGGCGAGGTTGACGCTGTAGCTGCGGGACAGGTTGAGCAGATCCCGGCGGCCGACATAGGCCAGCAATCCGCTGATACCGGCCACGAACAACAGATAAAGGGCGATGCTCCAGATGGTGGCGCTTCGCACTTCTTCATTGCGCGTGGCACGCAACTGCTGCTCCATGTCGATCACGTCTTCGAATTGCTTGCGGATCTCATCGGTCAACCGTTTGCCGCGCCCGACCTTGACGACGCTGCGGTAATCACCGCCTGCGCGCTGCAAATCGATTATCGATTGCGCGTAATTGGCCCATTCCGTCTGCAAGGCCTGGAGCCGGTGCAAGCGGTCGGTTTGCACCGAGTTGTCCGCGGTCAGTTCGAGCAAGGTATTGAGGGCGACCGTTATTCTTGGCTTGGCCGTCTCATAGGGCTCGAGAAAATGCTCGTCGCCACTGAGCAGGAAACCGCGCATACCGGTTTCCAGATCGACGGTCAGTTTTACCGCTTCATTGGCATTATTGATCACCCGGTCCGAGTGCTGGACCCACTGGATCACCGACAGCAGATAGGTGATCAGCAAGACAAAGAACGCCGCGCTGATGACACCGACACCCAACGGCAGGCTGACGTTGCGGCTCAGGAGTTTACGGAATCGTTGCTCATCAACCGCAGGCGCAGAGGTCATGGGAAGCCTTGTCGAACTGTTGGAAGCCATCGAGTCTGCCCCAAATCGGCCGAAGGGATCCATTTTTCTGACACGTTTTTCGGCAATATCCTGCATTTCACTGCTCCGGCGCAAAGGAGCGGTTATTCTTCGCGGCTCTTGTGCGGCTATTGTTCTTTGTAACGCCTCGGGAACTTGTCGTGATCCGTCACTTACTCATGCAAGAGCCCGGCGATTTCGATCGACGCTATCGCAAATCCAACCTTTGAGAGCCCCACTATGTCCACCAAAACATCCACCATCCTGGTCGTCGAAGACGATGCCATCGTGCGCACGCTGATCGTCGATGTGCTGGAGGAACTGGAATACCGGATACTTGAGGCCGATGGCTGCGAAGAGGCGCTGGATTTCATCAACGATGAGGACCAGCACATCGACTTGCTGATGACCGATGTGGGGCTGCCGGTCATGGACGGCCGGGAATTGGCGAAACAGGCACGCATGCTGCGCCCCGGGTTGCCGATTCTGTTCGCCAGCGGTTATGCCGAAAGCATCGAAGTGCCTGACGGCATGCACGTGATCGGCAAGCCGTTTTCCATTGACCAGTTGCGCGACAAGGTCAAGAACATATTGCCCTGACTGGGCCGTCGGGGTGAAAGCCCCGCATCGCGATGAACGGGTCAAATAATTGCGTATTTTGAAATGCTAGCGAGCCCGTCTTCATCGCGGCAAGTTGCTCTTTAAATCCGAGCCGACACATTAAATAAACAAGTAGCACTACCCATTTATTAATCGCCGAAGTTACGCTTGTCGAGCGCCAAAACAATAACATTTTACGCCTGGCGCATCCCTACGACGATTAATTAAATGGATGTTTATGAGCCACGCCTCGGTGTACCCTCCGATTGAAAACGCACAACAACTAAAAGCCACGCAAGCAGAACGAGAAGACTTTGTCCGCGCCTTGGTGCATTACATAAAAGGAATGGAAAGCACGCAAGAGATTGATCTTTCAACATTCTATATTTCGCATCGCCCGAATTCCTTGTTTGATGAAATCTATGGTCCTGCAAAAGAACTACTGGAAAGCACCACCCTTAGTCCTGACTTTATAGCGTCACATGAGGCCTGGAGTGCCTCGGATATGTTGCCGCCATTGCGAGTGGATATCGAGGGTAACCTCTACGCCGGCTCGCAGGGGGGCTGGCATAACTTGATGGAAGACATCAAGTATTTCTCGAAACTCCAGCAGACTTTATCAATGATTGGTGAGATCGCCCTTCACGCGGGCGGGTATATCTATTTCGCTCACGACATCAGTGTTGAACAATGGCTGCGCTTTAATCAGTTGACGGTTCCGACGACGGTTGCCGAGGCCGGAAACCTGATTGACTTCCTGTCCCTGGACTTACCCGCGGGCCCACCGATCGGCAACTGTTGGCAAGCCGTCTCCGGGCATGAGAACTCGCCTTTTGTACTGAGCAAGACTGAGCGTGGTGAGGTGGCGCGCCTCACTCTGCAAGCGTTCTCGCGCCCCCAGCAAATGCTGGAGGAGCTCGCACGCCCTGTCATCGGCAACAGAACCAGTGACGAAGTGCAAGCCGGCGCGGATTACTTGCTGGACCAGATTCTGGAGACATCAACAGCGATCGAGTGGGCCAAAGAGTACCTCAACGTTACAGGCTGGTACGGCGCGCACGAAGACCAGGAAACCCCCAAGGAGCATCTTCAATCGCTACTGGTGGCCGCCATCATACTTGCCATCGACCCATTGGCAGACATCACAGGTAGTGAGGTCGCCGGCTACGAGCTTTATCAGCCCAGCAACGTCGATCGCAGTCCCGAGGCAGTCCGGGAGGATCTAGACCGACACCTGGTGGGGCTGGGCCGCGATTCGGGAGTGGCCACCCCGCTTGCCACGTTCATCTTGCTGGCGGGAATTGCGCCGGAATTTCTGGTCCGAGGCCTGCCCACATCGATACGACTTGGAACACCGGCCTGGGTTGCGCTCACGCAGGCGGTTGCCTTGGCCGAGGCCTATGACCCGGGATCCTCGCGGCTGATGTCCTACGCTGAACTCCTGAAGTTTTCGGCGTTGGAGCCCGTGACCCCGGAACTGGAACTGCTGCACAACGCCTCTACGATCAAGCCCGTCATTAATTGGGCGACCATGAACAAGGTCATCTCCCCTGACGCACACGGCCAGTACGACAAGCCGTCCCTGATCGTCGCGATCGATGCCTATCAACAACATATCAATCGTTTTGACCAGGTCATTCACTCGCTCACCACCCCACTTCCCTCCCGACGAAACATTGCACTTGCTCAATTGCAGAAGGCGTACCCGAACTGCCGTTTTCTGGAGACGGTGAATCTGACCAAGACCGGCCGGGGCTTTAACCCGGGTCGCGGGTCGAGGTTGAAAATGTCCGTCGTTGATTTGCACATGTCTGATGACCTGGTCACTCTGGACTGGAATAACACCAATGACATCTACCCGGAACTTCCCGACATTGAACATCTGACGCCGGCAAGCGAATTGTATGAGGTTGCCTTCGATGCCTACCACCAGAACCTGGAAGCCGGCATTCTCACTAATATAAAACTCGCCCTGTCACAGTTACCGGCACTGGACCGCACTGCACTTCAAATGGGGGAAATCAGTGTTTATACCGTTCGCAAATCAGTGGCGCGTCCCTACACCACACCGGTCAGTAGCATCGGGCTTATTGGTGCCGGCATTCAACCGACCCACTACAAGGAAACCCAACAGGATAAAGACGCAGCAACTTGCCGTTACGCGGTGATCATCACCGCATCTTACCAAGGGGAAGTTGACTGCTATGAGCTCTTCACCCTGCGTGGTGAATGTCGAAAGAACAACGCCTTGGGCCGATTGATTGTCAGTTCTGGAAAGATCAATTCACCGGCCAGGGTGGACTTCACCGGGAACTTCACCGAGCCAACACCGGCGGTGAGCCCATTTCAGATGCCCATTGATTTTCTCGCTTACAGCCAGGGCTTTGAACCACGCGAGGGTATCTCGAGCAGCGCCGTGATCGAAAAACTCGGCATGATTGCCGCCCCCCTGTCGGGTGCCCCGTCGATCGGTAGTCATTACCAGAGCTTTCTCAATGAGCAACTGGAAAAACTGGCCCTTTTCATCGTCCAGCACCGCCCCTTCGCGAGCTATGAAGAACTCAAGCACAATGGTGAAGGACGAACCGCACTGGAGCTGGAGCGAGACAAAGCAGAGAAAATCGAGACTTTCATCATTGATTTGGTCGTGCCGTTCAAAAAATGCATTGAAGACCTGTCATCAGACAGCAGCACCACCCGGGCCGAAGGCGCTGTCGGCTGCATACTCGATGGCCTGGCGGTGGTCGGCTCGATAATCGGCCTCAGCGCAAAACTCACCAGTGCCGCCTCGAAAGCGACCTCATTTGCGTCAAGGTCCGCCCAACTCGGCAAACTCACCTCACGCCTGGCGGTTTCACTCTTGAACCCGCTGGATGGCGCACCTGATTTGCTCTTCAGCGGTGCACACCTGATCAAGAAAGGCGCATTGCAATTCAGTAAACACAGTCTGGCGGCCATCGAGGCGGCGACATTTCAAGTCCGCCGACTCACGGGCAGCGCGCAAACCTATGACTTGCTCAAAGCAGCCAATCGCACAGACATCCTGCAGGGCTCCTGGAACAAACTGGGCGATACAGGCGAGCCTGCCCATCTGTTGATTGTCGAAAAACGCGGAGACTGGTACGCCCTCAACGTAAAAACGGGCTCGCCATGGGGGGCGCCACTGAGAAACCTGAAATTGACGGACTTCATTCCCGTTCGTGGATGGCATCGACTGCTGCCGAAAAATTACAGCCGCGCGATCATCAAGAATGCTCTGCCCGTTGCGCGAAATAAAGTCAGCAATGCGATAGAGGTATTAGGCAGTCGCCTTCACGACACTGACAGGAAATTCGTCTACCGGACATTTTTCGGTGACGATTCGTCCGCAATTGCCGAACGATACCTGGACGATCTTCTGTTGATCAAAGATGACCTTGATGCGATCAAGACCACCAATTTCACCATCGAGGCCAGCACCCAAAAATCGGTCATAGGCGGGTTATACCCTGGCAAGTATCGAAGCTGGCAAGCCGCGTCCAAGGCCGACGCCCCCCTTGAAGAGTTCATCGTATTTTATGCAGACCACCTGAACGATTTTTACCGCAGCGTTAAGTATGACAACAGTACAATCGCCGACGTGTTGATCCATGAGATGTCCCATGGAGGTCCCGACACTCTGGACTTCTTCTACGCACAAAAATCGCAAAAACATGCCTTGAAGTCGGGTGAAGTGGACGTAGCCGAGTTGTTGAATCTGGCCAAAGGTCGCACGCACATCGACCTTTCCAGCAAGCTGGCAGGTGCCGATGCCCCCATATTGCTGGATCCTCCGGCATTCATTCCTTCGGAGCTTTTCCATACGGCGCCTGCTTTGCTCAACGCCGACTCCCAGTCAATGGTCACGTCACTGTTGAGCCAGTTGAAGACCAACGCCCCGGCGTTCTACGACAACCTGTCGGCGTTGCGCCGTGCGTTGAAAAATGCCGGTTCAGGCCGGGTCATCGACCCTGTTCGAATCAACTTGGGAAAATCCTCGCAACTGTTGTCGTGACGTAGTGAGGCGGTGTGATCGCGAGCACTGTCCCTGGCGCAGGATGGCGGACGGAAAAGCACTGCGGGCTGTGGTTTAATTACGGCCTTCATCTTCTCCCCCGCCCTTTACCCGCCTCAAGGAACGCCCTTACATGATCCAGCCCCACGCAACCAAAGTCCTTGTCATTGGTTACGTCTGGCCCGAGCCCCGTTCTTCGGCGGCCAGCGGGCATGTGATGCAAATCCTCGATACGTTCTTGCAGCAAGGCTGGGACATCACCTTCAGCAGTCCGGCTGGAACCGGTGAGCATCGTGCTGACCTGACCGCGCTGGGCATCCGCGAAGTGCCGATCGAATTGAACAACAGCAGCTTCGATGCGTTTATCAGTGAACTCGCACCGGATATTGTCCTGTTCGACCAGTTCATGATGGAAGAACAGTTCGGTTGGCGAGTCGAAAAACACTGCCCCAACGCCTTGCGCGTGCTTGAGACCTCTGACCTGCAAAGCCTTCGTCATGCACGGCATCAACGGCTCAAGGATCGCTTGAAGGCCAGTGACGACAACAATGATTTCAGCGACTTGTTCGCGCCGGCGTTGCGCGAAGAATTCGAACTGATGGCTGACACCGATCTCGCCAAACGGGAGATTGCTGCGCTGTACCGTTGCGACTTGAACCTGATGATCTCTGAAGTGGAGATCGAATTGCTGGTCGAGCAGTTCAAGCTACCGCGCAACTTGCTGCACTGGTGTCCGCTGATGGTCGAGCCTGCGTGCGTACCGCCGACAGCCTTTGAAGATCGGGCGCACTTTCTCAGCATCGGCAATTTTCGACATGCGCCCAACTGGGATGCGGTGCTCTGGATGAAAACAACCATCTGGCCGTTGATCCGCGAGCAACTGCCCGCGGCTCAGTTGCATATCTACGGTGCTTACACGCCCCCCAAAGCTACCGCGCTGCATAACCCGGCCCAGGGTTTTCATGTCATGAACTGGGCAGAAGATGCTTTGCAAGTGATGTCGGCGGCACGCATTTGTCTGGCGCCTCTGCGTTTCGGTGCCGGTATTAAAGGCAAGATTGTCGACGCCATGCTGTGCGGCACGCCCACGGTTACAACGCCTATCGGTGCCGAAGCGATGCACGGCGAACATCCGTGGCCTGGGGCCGTTGCCCGCACGGCACGGGAAGTGGCTGACTGTGCGGTGCGGCTGTACAAGAATGAAGCGCTTTGGGCACAAGCCCAATCCCACGGACAGAGGTTGCTGGCCGATCGATATAAAACGTCGGAACATGGCCCTGCATTGATCAAGAAGTTGTTGCACTGCCAACAACACTTGCCTCAACTTAGACGCGATAATTTTACCGGCAGTATGTTGCGCCACCACCACCATAAAAGTACGCAATACATGGCGCAATGGATCGAGGCAAAAAACCGAAACCTCGCTTAAGCCACGAAACCAACCACACATATTTTGCATCATCACAATTATTGATCACCTTTACTTTCCTATTTATAAATCGTTGAACGAAGTGAAAAACATAAAATTCGATCAACCGATAACACCTATAAAACAATGCAAGGATGCATTAAATGGATAACGTTATTCAGAACAACTACGCATTTAGAAATTGGATGGCCGCCACGCCGGCGATTGATACTTTGTCGCTCGCCGAATTGACACTGCCAGGCACCCATAACGCCGGCAGCGACTGGAAGGCATCCTGGCCGCTGATCCCGGGCGCCCATTGGCTGGCGTGTCAGCACGAATCGTTTTACTCGCAACTGCGCCACGGTTCCCGAGTGCTTGACATCCGTTTGACGTATGACGCCAGTGCGCCGGGGCTTGGCAAGTTCTGCATTCATCACAACGGCTACCGTAACGGCCGCACGCTTGGACACCTTGTCAGTGACGTAGAAGCATTTCTGCAAGAAAATCCCAATGAATTCATCATCTTGGACTTTCATGAGTTGAATGGGGATACCTTTGATTACGCTTACTTCAATAAGATGATGGTCCACTTCCTTGGGCGTCGCTTGATTCCCAACCAAAATCGCTCGTTGAGCCTCGGCCAACTCAAACGCCTCAGCGGCAGCCAACGCGTTGTGGTTGCTGCGCCTTGGCACTGGGCAATTGACAAGAACGTGTTCATTCAGCAAATCGACCACAAATGGTCTGGCAACGGCATCACCAGTGCCGCCGAGTTGGAGCAGTACATTATAAAAGTGCTGAAATATCCGCCAGGTTCATGGGCACCATGGTCCCTGTCCGCGACCAGTTATAGCGCTCTCGGCGGTCCGGTAGATATTCACGATGAGCTTAATTCGTGGTTTGATCCGAATAATAGCGACTGGGCAACACGGTGCAACATTATCAACGTCGACTTCATTGAAGAAAGCAACATCGTTTCATATTGCCTGACCGCGAACCTGAGTAAAGCGGCCAAGCGCGCCAACTAGCGCTGTGCCATTTAAGGGTTATTTCTTATGCAAGTATTTCCGTGACTGGCAATGCTGTTGCGCACTTCTATGCTGGGTCATGAAAGCCTTTCTACGCAGGCGTAGTAATAGAGGTATGGCACGCAGCCACACCCGAAACATGGACCTCGTCCCCTCCATGGAGGGGACGAGTCTACGACAAGGAACTGTCATGACCCATAACACAGTAATCACGCTGGACAAACAAAAGTGGATGAGTAATGCCCTCGACATCGATCGTATAAAACTGACTGATGTTGTCTGGCCCGGCGCCCATAATGCCGGCATGGATAAACAGGCGCCTAATTATGAGGTGGTCGTCGGCAACTGGACGACGTGTCAAAACGATTCATTTACATGGCAATTGTCCAATGGCGCACGGGCATTCGATATCCGCTTGGGCTACACCGAGGGGGCTGATCAGTCGATTTTCTATTTCCATCACAATGGATATCAGTCACATCGAGTTCTCGATGAACTCATCAGCGCAATATTATCTTTCCTGGATCGCAACCCGGACGAATTTGTGGTTTTCGACTTTCATGAACTAGGGGACGGCAACAAGCCCTTTGACTATCAGAAACTCAATGCTCTTCTGGTGAGTCAACTCGGACAGCGGGCCATACCATCCGGTGACGCCACAAAAACGATCGGCGAACTAAAGCGTATCAGTGCTCGTCGCAGGGTAGTGTTGGCGGCGCCTGCACGGCGGGAGCTCGATGAGGACTACTTCTGGCCGCGCATCACACACAAGTGGGCCGGCAGACGCTTCACCAATAGCGATGATCTGAAAACCCATATTTCCAATACACTCAAAGACGCGCCTTACGAAACATTTTTATGGTCGTTATCAGCCACCAGCTACGCGTTTCTGGGAGGGCCTCAAGATATCAAAAACCATATCAATGACTGGTTCAATCCCACCCGGGACTGGGTGACGCGCTGCAGCATCATCAATACCGACTTTTTCGACGAATCCGAAATCGTTCGTTACTGCTGGAGTGCCACCAGCATGAAAGCGGTATACGGTGATGCCTTGCATGCCCCCGTCTGAGCACAGTCGCGTTGCAAGCTGGCCTTAGGCGTCCCGAAAGAGGCATGATCAAGGGGCGATAACAATAAAAGCACCCTGACATGACCCGAACAGCCAGAGTCACCGATCCTTCCTATGAATTGATGGACGACCACAACGGGTTGTCCATCATCTATCGCCAGCACGGATTCCCCTGCCCCCTGGTGCGCTGGCATTTCCACAAGGAATACGAACTGCACCTGATCGTCGCCAGCTCCGGCAAGGTGTTCATCGGTGACTACATCGGTAACTTCTACCCGGAAACATTGTTTCTGACCGGCCCCAACCTGCCCCACAACTGGATCAGCCAGGTGGCCGAAGACGAAGTGGTGCCCGAGCGCGACATGCTGGTCAATTTCACTGATGAACTGTTCGAAAGCGGCCATCAGGTGTTCGCCGAACTCAAGACAATTGTTCCCTTGCTGGAGCGCGCGCAGTACGGCATCGAGTTTCGCTGCAAGCGCACCATCCGCCAGGCCATGACCTTGATGCAGCGCATCGCCGACACCCGAGGCATGACCCGGCTCGGGCATTTTTTCATTCTGCTGGAGTTGCTGGCGGCGTCCGATGACTACCAGTTGCTGTCCGGTGCCACGACGCCGCAATTGGCCGATGAACACAATATCGACCGTACCAACCGCGCGGTGGATTACATCTTTGCCCATTACGCCAAGGATTTAACGCTGGAAGAGGTGGCCGAGCATTTGGGCCTCAAGCCGACCTACTTCAGCCGAGTGTTCAAACAGGCCACCGGCCGCTGCTTCATCGAGTTCGTCAATCGCCTGCGCATCAGCAAATCCTGCGAGCTGCTGGCCGATGGCGACAAAACGGTGACCGATGTGTGTTTCGAGTCGGGCTTCAATAATATTTCCAACTTCAACCGGCGTTTTCAGCAGCTCAAGGGCATGACGCCGTCGCACTATCGGCGGCTGGCGGTGCAGCGGTTGACTGAGCAAAACCTCGGCTGAATTTTAGATCGCCTTCGCGGGCAAGCCTCGCTTCTGCAGGAGCGAGGTTTGCCCGCGAAGAGGCCGATGAAACCTGTACAAATTCAATGACCGCTCGCCTCTGCAAAGCCTGTCCTTGCATCTCCCCCGCCAAAGCCCAGTGCAAAAAAGTATCGATCACAGTGCGATGGATGATTTGTCAGCCCGTCAATTGAAGGCTGTAATCGCTGCACATTCTTCCCTGCGCAGGAAGACACAAAAACAATAACTGTCCTTCTGTAACCCCCTGGGTGCAGAAAAGGAGTGCACGATGCAACCTTCTGTAAAAGCTCTGCTTGCCCTCACCTGCATGACCCTCAGCAGCGTCAGCCTCGGCGCTCAGACCCTGACCATCGCCACCGTCAACAACAGCGACATGATCCGCATGCAAAAGCTCTCGAAAACCTTCGAGGCCGAGCATCCGGACATCAAACTCAATTGGGTGGTGCTTGAAGAAAACGTCCTGCGCCAACGCCTGACCACCGACATCGCGACCCAGGGCGGACAGTTTGATGTGTTGACCATCGGCATGTACGAAGCCGCACTCTGGGGCGCCAAGGGTTGGTTGGAACCGATGAAGGACTTGCCGGCCAACTACGCCCTCGACGACGTTTTCCCTTCGGTGCGTGAAGGTCTTTCGGTCAAGGGCTCGCTCTATGCCCTGCCGTTCTACGCTGAAAGCTCCATCACCTATTACCGCACCGACCTGTTCAAGGACGCCGGGCTGACCATGCCGGAACGCCCGACCTGGGAACAGATCGGCGAATTCGCCAGCAAACTCACCCATAAAGACAAAGAACAGTACGGCATCTGCCTGCGCGGCAAGGCTGGCTGGGGCGAAAACATGGCGCTGATCACCACTGTCGCCAACGCCTATGGCGCTCGCTGGTTCGATGAGAAATGGCAGCCGGAATTCACCGGTCCTGAGTGGAAAAATGCGCTGAATTTCTACGTCGACATCATGAAAAAGTCCGGCCCGCCCGGCGCGTCGAGCAACGGCTTCAACGAGAACCTGGCGCTGTTCAACAGCGGCAAGTGCGCGATCTGGGTCGATGCCAGTGTGGCCGGCTCGTTCGTGACCGACAAAACCCAGAGCAAAGTCAGCGACCACGTGGGCTTTACTTACGCACCGCATCAGGTCACCGACAAAGGTTCGGCCTGGCTGTATTCGTGGGCACTGGCTATCCCCACCAGTTCCAAGGCCAAGGAAGCGGCGAAAACCTTCAGCGCCTGGGCCACGTCCAAGGAGTACGGAGCCCTGGTCGCGGAAAAAGACGGCATCGCCAACGTGCCACCAGGCACTCGCGCCTCGACCTACACCGAGGCTTACATGAATGCCGCGCCGTTCGCCAAGGTGACGCTGGAATCGCTGAAAGCCGCGGACCCGAGCCAACCGTCGCAAAAGCCTGTGCCCTACATAGGTATCCAGCTGGTGACCATTCCAGAATTCCAGGCCGTGGGCACTCAGGTCGGCAAGCTGTTCTCGGCCGCGTTGATCGGCCAGACCACAGTCGACCAGGCCCTGACCGCCGCCCAGTCAACCACCGAACGTGAGATGAAGCGCGCCGGTTATCCCAAATAACCCCGCGCACTTGTAGGAGCGAGGCTTGTGTGGCGAGGGGGCTTGCCCCCGTTGGGTCGCGAAGCGGCCCCAAAAACACTTTGCGACTGCTTCGCAGCCGAACGGGGGCAAGCCCCCTCGCCACACAGCCTCGCCCCTACAGTTGATCTTCATTTGTCTGTTCCCAATCGGTTCTGATCGCCATGAATACTTCAACCACTGTCAAAGCTCACATGGACATCCCCCAGCCGGTGCGTAAAAGCCGGTTGAGCAACCCCGGCTGGTTTCTGGTCAGCCCCTCGGTGGCGTTGCTGCTGCTGTGGATGATCGTGCCGTTGGGCATGACCGTTTACTTTTCGATGATCCGCTACAACCTGCTCTACCCCGGCGAAAACGAATTCGTGGGGCTGGAGAACTTCAGCTACTTCCTGAGCGATTCGGGTTTCCTGCCCGGCGCCACCAATACCCTGTTGCTGGTGGGCAGTGTGTTGCTGATCAGCGTGGTGTTCGGCGTGTTGATCAGCGCGTTGCTGGAGGCCAGTGAGTTTCTCGGTCGCGGCATCGTGCGGGTGATGTTGATCTCGCCGTTCTTCATCATGCCCACCGTCGGTGCGCTGATCTGGAAGAACCTGATCTTTCACCCGGTCTCGGGGATTCTCGCCTACATCTGGAAGCTGTTTGGCGCGCAGCCGGTGGACTGGCTGGCGCACTACCCGCTGCTGTCGATCATCATCATTGTGTCCTGGCAATGGTTGCCCTTCGCGATCCTGATCCTGATGACCGCCATGCAGTCCCTCGACCAGGAACAAAAGGAAGCAGCGCGCCTGGACGGTGCCGGCCCGATCGCGATTTTCTGGCACCTGACTTTGCCGCACCTGGCCCGGCCGATTGCGGTGGTGGTGATGATCGAAACCATCTTCCTGCTGTCGGTGTTCGCCGAAATTTTCACCACCACCAATGGTGGCCCCGGCTACGCCTCGACCAACCTCGCCTACCTGATCTACAACCAGGCGCTGGTGCAGTTCGACGTCGGCATGGCCTCCGCCGGTGGCTTGATCGCGGTGGTGATTGCCAACATCGCGGCCATTGTGCTGGTGCGCATGATCGGCAAAAACCTGACAGACAAAGCCTGAGGCCCGCGCCATGACTCTTCAACAATCCCGTCGTCTGCAAAGCCTGCTGCTCGGCACTCTGGCCTGGGCCATCGCGATCCTGATTTTCTTCCCGATCTTCTGGATGGTGCTGACCAGTTTCAAGACCGAAATCGACGCCTTCGCCACACCACCGCAGTTCATCTTCACGCCGACGCTGGAAAACTACCTGCACATCAACGAGCGCAGCGACTACTTCAGTTTCGCCTGGAACTCGGTGGTGATTTCCTTCAGCGCCACGGCATTGTGCCTGCTGATTGCGGTGCCGGCCGCCTACTCCATGGCGTTCTACGAAACCCAGCGCACCAAAGGCACGCTACTGTGGATGCTCTCCACCAAGATGCTGCCGCCAGTGGGTGTGCTGATGCCGATCTACCTGTTGGCCAAGAGCTTTGGCCTGCTGGATACACGAATTGCGCTGATCGTGATCTACACGCTGATCAACCTGCCGATCGTGGTCTGGATGGTTTACACCTACTTCAAAGACATCCCCAAGGACATCCTCGAAGCGGCACGCCTGGACGGCGCCACCCTGTGGCAGGAAATGGTCCGGGTGCTGCTGCCGATCGCCAAGGGCGGCCTGGCCTCCACGGTGTTGCTGTCGCTGATCCTGTGCTGGAACGAGGCGTTCTGGTCGCTGAACCTGACCTCGTCCAAAGCCGCGCCGCTGACCGCACTGATCGCCTCTTACTCAAGCCCCGAAGGTTTGTTCTGGGCCAAGTTGTCGGCGGTGTCGACCCTGGCTTGCGCGCCGATCCTGATCTTCGGCTGGATCAGCCAGAAACAGCTGGTCCGCGGCCTGTCGTTTGGCGCCGTGAAATAGCCCTCAAAGAATAAACATAAAGGAGCGCCATCATGGCCAACCTGAAAATCAAAAATCTGCAAAAAGGCTTCGAAGGTTTTTCCATCATCAAAGGCATCGACCTGGAAGTGAACGACAAGGAATTCGTGGTGTTCGTCGGCCCGTCGGGTTGCGGCAAGTCCACCCTGCTGCGGCTGATCGCCGGCCTTGAAGAAGTCAGCGGCGGCACCATCGAGCTCGATGGCCGCGACATCACCGAAGTCAGCCCGGCCAAGCGCGACCTGGCGATGGTGTTCCAGACCTACGCCCTGTACCCGCACATGAGCGTGCGTAAAAACATGTCGTTCGCCCTCGACCTGGCCGGTGTAGCGAAAGCCGAAGTCGAGAAGAAAGTCGGCGAAGCAGCGCGCATTCTGGAACTCGGGCCGATGCTCGAACGTAAACCGAAACAGCTGTCCGGCGGTCAGCGTCAGCGCGTAGCGATCGGCCGGGCCATCGTGCGTAACCCGAAAATTTTCCTGTTCGACGAACCGCTGTCCAACCTCGACGCCGCCCTGCGGGTGCAGATGCGCCTGGAACTGTTGCGCCTGCACAAAGAACTGCAAGCCACCATGATCTACGTGACCCACGATCAGGTCGAAGCCATGACCATGGCCGACAAAGTCGTCGTGCTCAATGGCGGTAAGATCGAGCAGGTCGGTTCGCCACTGGACCTGTATCACCAGCCGGCCAACCTGTTTGTCGCAGGTTTTCTCGGCACACCGAAAATGGGCTTCCTCAAAGGCAAAGTCACCCGTGTCGACAGCCAGGGCTGCGAAGTGCTGCTGGACGCCGGTACCCGCATCACTCTGCCGCTGAGCGCTGCCAACCTGAGCGTCGGCGGTGCGGTAACGCTGGGCATTCGCCCGGAACACCTGGAGTTGGCGCAACCTGGCGACTGCACGTTGCAAGTCACCGCCGATGTCAGCGAACGTTTGGGCAGCGACACCTTCTGCCATGTGCTGACGTCGTCCGGCGAAGCGTTGACCATGCGCGTTCGCGGCGATTTGGCCAGCCGTTATGGCGAAACCCTGAGCCTGCACCTGGACGCCGAACACTGCCATTTATTCGATGCCAACGGCGTGGCGCTGACCCGCCCACTGCGCGCCGCAGCCTGACCTCAGAGAACATGCGATGAAACTGAACAAGTCCAACCTCAACCGCCTCGCCCCCGAGGTGGCCCTGCCCGCCTACACCCTCAGCGACACCCGCCAGGGCATCGCGCACATTGGCGTCGGCGGTTTCCACCGCGCCCATCAGGCGTACTACACCGACGCCTTGATGAACACCGGCGAAGCACTGGACTGGGCCATCTGCGGGGTTGGCCTGCGCGCCGAAGACCGTCGTGCCCGGGACGATCTCAAAGAACAGGATTACCTGTTCACCTTGTTTGAACTCGGCGATACCGACGACACCGAAGTGCGTGTCATCGGCGCGATCCGCGACATGCTGCTGGCCGAAGACGGCGCCGAGGCGCTGATCGATAAACTGGCCAGCCCCGAGATCCGCATCGTCTCGTTGACCATCACCGAGGGCGGCTACTGCATCGACGACAGCAACGGCGAGTTCATGGCACACCTGCCGCAGATCCAGCACGACCTGAGCAATCCGAACGCTCCGAGAACCGTGTTCGGTTTCCTCTGCGCCGCGCTGGCCAAACGGCGTGCAGCCGGCACGCCCGCGTTCACGCTGATGTCCTGCGATAACCTGCCGCACAACGGCGCGGTGACCCGTAAAGCCCTGCTCGCGTTCGCCGCCCTGCGCGATGCCGACCTGCGCGACTGGATCGAGCGCAACGTCAGCTTCCCCAACGCCATGGTCGACCGCATCACGCCGATGACCAGCATCCAGCATCGCCTGCAATTGCACGACAAACACAGCATTGACGACGCCTGGCCAGTGGTCTGCGAACCGTTTGTGCAGTGGGTGCTGGAAGATAAGTTCGTCAACGGTCGCCCGGCCTGGGAAAAGGTCGGCGTGCAGTTCACCGACGACGTCACTCCTTACGAAGAAATGAAGATCAAGCTGCTCAACGGCAGTCATCTGGCCCTGACCTACCTGGGGTTCTTGAAGGGTTACCGCTTCGTTCACGAAACCATGAACGACCCGCTGTTCGTGCGCTACATGCGCGCCTACATGGACCTGGACGTGACGCCGCAACTGGCACCGGTGCCGGGCATCGATTTGACCGAGTATAAAAACACCCTGGTGGCGCGCTTTTCCAATCAGGCGATTGCCGATCAGCTGGAGCGTGTATGTTCGGACGGTTCGTCGAAGTTTCCGAAATTCACCGTGCCGACCCTCAACCGTTTGATCGCCGATGGCCGCGAGACCAAACGTGCGGCGCTGGTGGTGGCGGCGTGGGCGCTGTACCTCAAAGGCGTGGATGAGAACGGTCAGACCTATGCAATTCCGGATCCGCGGGCGGCGTTCTGTCAGGCGCTGGTGGCCGATGATGCGTTGATCACCCAGCGGCTGCTGGAGGTTGAGGAGATTTTCGGCACGGCAATTCCCCGTTCGCCAGAGTTCGTCGCGGCGTTCGAGTGGTGCTGTAACAGCTTGCGGGAGGTTGGCGTGACGCAGACGCTCGAACGAGTGCTGGCCGTCTGATCATTCCCACGCTCTGCGTGGGAATGCAGCCCGGGACGCTCCGCGTCCCATCCAGAAGCGGACGTAGAGCGTCCATTGATGCATTCCCACGCAGAACGTGGGAACAATCTTCGGTAGGGTGTTTCCATGGCAAACCAACAACTATTCCTGGGCATCGACTGCGGCACCCAAGGCACCAAAGCCGTGATCCTCGACGCACACAGCGGTCAGGTCCTCGGTCAGGGCGCTGCTGTCCACAGCCTCATCAGCGGCCCCAATGGCCGTCGCGAGCAAGACACTGCCCAGTGGCTGGAAGCCTTTACCCAGGCTACCCGTCGCGCGTTGCTCGCAGCGGACGTGGACGGACAGGCCATCCTCGGCATCGGCGTCTCTGGCCAGCAACATGGCCTGGTGCTGCTCGACGATCACGGCCAGGTACTGCGCCCGGCCAAGCTTTGGTGCGACACCGAATCGACCCCGGAGAACGACCGCTTGCTCGCCCATCTGGGCGGTGAAAAAGGCTCCCTGGAACGCCTCGGCGTGGTCATCGCGCCTGGCTATACCGTGTCGAAGCTGCTCTGGACCAAAGAACAGCACCCGGAAATTTTCGCCCGGACCGCCCGCATCCTGCTGCCCCATGACTACCTCAACTATTGGCTTACCGGCCGCAGTTGCAGCGAGTACGGCGATGCGTCGGGCACCGGCTATTTCAACGTGCGCACCCGCCAGTGGGACTTGCAACTGCTGCGCGACATCGATCCCACCGGGCGCCTGCAAGCCGCGCTCCCGGAGCTGATCGATGCCCACCAGCCGGTCGGTACGATCCTGCCAGGCATCGCCGAGCATCTGGGCATCAACCCCAAGGCCCTGGTCTCCAGCGGCGGTGGCGACAACATGATGGGCGCGATCGGCACCGGCAACATCAAGCCCGGCGCGATCACCATGAGCCTCGGCTCTTCGGGAACGGTCTACGCCTATGCCGAGCAAGCGCACGTCAGTCCGGACGCCTCGGTGGCAACGTTCTGTTCCTCCAGCGGCGGCTGGTTGCCGCTGATCTGCACCATGAACCTGACCAATGCCACCGGCGCGATTCGCGAGTTGTTCGAACTGGATATCGAGCAGTTCAACGCCCTGGTCGAACACGCGCCGATTGGTGCTGAAGGCGTGTGCATGCTGCCGTTCCTCAATGGCGAACGCGTTCCCGCCCTGCCCCATGCCAGCGGCAGCCTGTTGGGGTTGACCATGACCAACCTGACCCGGGCCAACCTGTGCCGCGCCGTGGTGGAAGGCACCACCTTCGGTTTGCGTTACGGGCTGGACCTGCTGCGCCACAATGGCTTACAAAGCCGCAGCATCTGCCTGACCGGCGGCGGCTCCAAAAGCCCGGTGTGGCGGCAAATCGTCGCCGACATCATGAATACGCCAGTGATTTGTACCGAACAGAGCGAGGCCGCGGCGCTTGGCGCAGCGATTCAGGCGGCGTGGTGCAAGTCTTGGGCAAACGGCCACGAAGACAGCCTGGCGGACTTGTGCGAGCGCTGCGTGAAGCTCGACCTGGCCAGTGAAACCCTGCCGATTGCAGAAAATGTACAGGCCTGTCAGCAGGCCTACGAACGCTATCAACAGCATGTCGCAACCCTTTAAAGAGCGAGCAACTATGTATCTGGTGTGTGGTGAAGCGCTATTCGATTTCTTCAGCGAAGACGATGCCAGCGGCCTGGCATCCAAAGTGAATTTCAAGGCAATTGCCGGCGGCTCGCCGTTCAACGTTGCGGTGGGGTTGCGCCGCCTGGGCGTGGATGCCGCGCTGTTTGCCGGACTGTCGACCGACTACCTCGGCCGCCGCTTGCAGCAAGTGCTGCAGGATGAAGGCGTGCGCCCGGATTACCTCGTGGACTTTGCCGCGCCGACCACGCTGGCGATGGTGGCGGTCGGTGCCAACGGCTCGCCCCACTACAGCTTTCGCGGCGAAGGCTGCGCGGATCGGCAGCTGAGCCTGGCGCATCTGCCGCAACTGGGGCCTGAAGTGCGCGGCTTGCACATCGGCTCGTTCTCGCTGGTGGTGCAACCGGTTGCCGATACCTTGCTGGCGCTGGTGCAGCGGGAAAGCGGCAAACGCCTGATCAGCCTCGACCCGAACGTGCGCCTGAATCCCGAGCCGAACATCGAGTTGTGGCGTTCACGGATCGCCACCCTGGTGGAGCTTGCCGACCTGATCAAGGTCAGCGATGAAGACTTGAACCTGTTGTATCCCGAACAGGATCCCCAGCGCGTGATCGAAAGCTGGCTGGAGCATCGCTGTCAGCTGGTGTTCCTGACCCGTGGCGGTCAGGGCGCGACGGTGTTCAGCCGGGCTCATGGCACGTGGTCGGTGCCGGCTTGTTCGGTGAAGATTGCCGACACCGTGGGGGCTGGCGATACCTTCCAGGCGGCGCTGATTACCTGGCTGACCGAGCAGCAGCTGGATTCGGTTGCGGGTGTGCAGCGGCTGAGCCGTGAGCAGATTGACGCGATGCTCAGGTTTGCGGTGAGCGCTGCAGCGTTGACCTGCAGCAAGACCGGGCCGGATTTACCGTATCGGCGGCAGTTGAGCTGAAATACACGCCCTCATACCTCCCCTGCTATGGCAGGTCCTGATTTCAGGGCCTGCCGGCGGACATGAATAAAAGACAGCCTGCATATGGTTCTTTTGGGCGTTATATCTTTTCGCCCATTATGTTTTTTAGATATATTCTTATTGCAATTTAAAACTATAAATCCAGGCAAAAGATAAACGGCTATTGACAGCCATGTATTTTTTAATTTGAAGTAAATTTATAGCTCTTTACACTTGCAACTATTCCAAAAAATAATTGCACGCAGCCAATTACAACCAAGTAGTTGCTTGACCGCCACATGCCTTCAACTAGTATCTTTTCCACGCACGGCGCAGGTAAGGACAACTGCTGTGCGAATCCTTATACCACCACAACAGGAAAAGGAACTCCAACATGGAAAGTGTCGCTATCTCAGCTGCCCAAATTAACTGGAACGGCGGACAACGTTTAACTCTCACCGCAGGAGATACAGCCACCTGTACCGCACTTAGCCCAGGCCAGCTTTATGGCATCTTTATCTACAACTCCGCGCAAAATGACAACAACTCGACTGTCTCCGTGAACTGGAGCAACAGCCAGCCGCCCGTACCGATCACGGTGCCTGGCACCACGGCCAATGCAGGCCTGGCATCGTTGGGTTTTGTCTCGGGCACCGATACTCAAACCGTTTCGGTCTCACTGTCCAGCAACGCCGGTAAATCACAGGTCGAAATCTGGCTGGGAAGTGTCAGCATGCCGACCAACATATCGGGGCTCAGCAACTATCCGCTGCCGGCCGATGGTGAGCAGCATCCGTTCAACAAGTACACCCGCTACTATGCGGTCCCCCCATCGAAATGGATGAACCTGACGATCACCAGCACCATTACACAGTTCCTCTCCTGCCAGTTCCGTGAGGCGCAAGCGACCGTGTTCGTCGTCAATGAGACGTCGAACGGCCTGCTCTCCGGCCAGGTCACCACGATCGGGCCTACTGCAAGTGAAGTTGGGGCCGTCAAGATCAGTTACTCGCAGATTCAGAGCATTTCCAATAATCTGCAAGGCGACGGTACGCAGTGGGTCTGGATGGATGCTGACAGCCAGCAAAACTCTCAGAGCGCGACCATTTCCCTGCAATCGCTTTGAATTCATTGGCTGAGTCATAAACGAAGGCCCCCTCTGTGGGGCCTTCTTTTTATCTGACGTAGCGGTCAATTGCCTCGAAAAGTGCCTGTATTGCGTGCAGTACGACGAATCCGACCTGCATTTCATCCAGCGTCTTTGCGAAGAGGAAGGCATCCATTTCCACTTCCAGCACTCGGCCAGCGGCCACAAGCTGGCGCCAGTGAGTTACCAGCAGGACTCCGGGATGGCCGCCGAAAAAACGGTGATCAAGCCGCTTCGATAATTTTTTTATCAACTACAAAGATTCGATTGAATTCTTCAAAGAAAATACGTTTCAGGCCGACTCTGACGAGCAAGAAAAATCGCTAAGAGCCAGATACTTTCAGAAGCTGATACTCAAGGAAATACTGATACGCTACACCGCTGGCAATGAGATCGTAGTCCTGATCCCATTATTGGAAAAGCTTGTAGAAGCGCTGGAGGCTGGTGCTATTGCTTTTCTGTACGGTATCGACGACAGCAAAATTAATCATAGGGTTTATCCAAAAGACTTGGTTGAATACGCGAGAAATTACCAACCGACCGACACTGCCCAGATTGCTCGTATAAATGCAGGGCAACCCTGCAGTAAAGCAGGCTATTGGTTTACACCTGCACAAGCAGAATCTCGTCGCTATTTCGAACAGGGCGAAATCATGCCGAGCTTCAGCGACTCGAGATGGGGCGATACTATTTGGTATTGGTCAGGTGAAGAATAATAGTGGCGGCAGATTGACTTGACTTCAGCCAATCATTGTTCGGATGGGCGAACAAGCCAGCGTCCGCAAGAGGCTGGCCTGCGTGTAATACCGTATCCGTCAGACCGGCGCTTTCCACCCCATCATCCGCTGCTGCGCAACCTGCAGCAGGTCGTAACCATCCTGAGTCGGCAGATAAAGCGCATGAGTAATGTAGGACCCGACAACCGAAGGGATTTCCCCGAATGCAAACACCATGGAAGTACATCATCGCGGCACTGCTAGCCGCCCCGGCCTACGCGCAACCACTCCAGACAATCCTCACCTGCCCTTTGGCCGATAGAACTCAGGTGTCCTTGCTGGCGGAAACGAATGCGCAAGGCCAGCGCCTGTTTGTGAAACTCGACAGCAAAATCCAACCGGCCTTTAGCGACATCCCGGATTTCGACTTTTTCGGCGAAGTCTTCCTGGCAAAGTGTGTTTCTTCCAGCCTGATATTCGCCTTCGCATACGGCTCGCCGTATTTAAAAGGCGTCGTTTTACACAAGAACCCTGTCACTCACACCGTCGAGCGAATCGATTTTGCCGAGAAGGCGTTACCACGTTGGCTGTACCTCGGACGAGAGCAGGTCCGGCTCGTCATTCCTAATATCGGGTATGAAGTGTCGGCGAAGTTTCTGGTCTATGACTATGTTGCAGGAAGGGGGCAGTTGGAAGGACCCGCTGGTATAGAGACGCCTCCAAATCGACGTGGGTTCAAGGTTGTGCGCCTCGAATAGATGACCGCACAACAGGCTAGCAACAACCATTAGCCCGCTACTTAACCTTCGATTAATCCTGCGGTCCAAAACTTTACTGGACCGCACTCCCTCAGCACCCTCTGACGCCCAGTGCGGCAGGTTCGACGCTCTTGCATCGAACTGGATTCCCCTCTGCACTGGAGACCCAATCATGAACATGCGAACACTGCTGATGACCACCGCCCTCGCCTGCACCGCATTCGCCGGTCTCGCTCAGGCCAACGATACGTCGTCCTCCCAGGCCGTGCCTTATCACTACGGCATGCCTCTGAATGTGGGCAAGGTCATTTCCATGACCGAACCGTCGACGCTGGACTGCGAAGTGGTCACGGCGGACATGAAGTACATCGATAGCACCTCGGGCAAGCCTGCAGAAATTACCTATCGAAAACTTTCTGACGCGTGCAGTTATCAGAGCTGACAGACGATTCTGATTCGGCACTTGGCGGTAGGCCTGCGGGGATTCTGACGCTATGCTTTGGCGTCCCCTCTACCGCCGAAAGGATTCGCCATGCCGTTCTCGTTTCGCACACTGTCGACGTTCACCGCCGCGCTTTGCTTTCTGCTGGCGCTGGTGTGGGGTTTGATGCCGCAATGGCTGCTGGCGATCTGGAGTATCGAGTATTCGTCCGCAGCGGGGTTTGTGGCCAGGCGCAGTGCGGTGCTGTTCGGTGCGCTTGGGGTGATGTTTTATCTCGTGCGGCAGGCACCGCCCTCGGCGGCGAGAAGTGCGATATGCAGCGGCTTTATGGTTGGCTGTTTCGGCTTGGCAGCGCTGGGCTTCGGCGAATGGCTCAATGGTCATGCCGGGCCGGGTATCTTACTGGCGATCCTGGTGGAGTTGGCGCTGGGTCTGGGGTTTATCCAGACCCGGCGCGTGTCGCTCGAATTGCGTGAAACGGCCGGTTAATTAATGGGCTTTTGACTTTGGGCTGAACATTTGGCTATGGGTCTTGTGCTCAAGGTCGGTGCGTAACTCGGCGATCAGATGATTAATCTCCCGACACCCATTGAGGCGATGGGCGTCTATGCCGGTAACGCACAAGTCGAGATGGTCAGTCTCGTTGTCCGAATACACCTTGACGGTCATCGACAGGTCTGGCGATAGCGTGCATTGGCAGCGTTTCGGAAGAAAACTGCTTTCAACGATATTGCGTAGTTCCAAGGCAGAAAGAAACATGGCCACCCTCTCGGTATTGTGAGATTGCCAATCGAAATCAATTGTCGGTCGGAGCTCAGATCGCCCGTTCTTTTCTTCCTTGCGGGCTTCATCGTTCCAACGTCCGACCGTTTTTTTTGTTTCAGCGCTGACTCAATGGGACCGTGGTCAGCTCAAGACAGCTTCAGCATAAAACATGCCCGGAATTTCGCCCTGCGCCTCGTCGGCAAATCAAGGTTTAGAGAAGATGGCAACACATTGCGTCATGCAAAATGCAAGAAAGGTCAGCTTTCAATACCTGCATTTTGCAACCCCCCTCTGAGGGCGGGTTTGCATTGGGCAAGGACGGCAGTGAGAATGCGGTCCATCTTTTCAGTATCCGCTGACCCCACACACACGCAAGGAGGCATCATGGGTACTTTGTCCTTTAACACGACCGCCGGGCTGATAGTTGTCCTTCTGTCGTCCGCAGCCCACGCTGCGACACTCGAAGACGTCGCGCCGTATCCCAAACCGGAGAGCGGCTTTACCCGCCAGGTCATTCATCTCGCTCCACAAAAACAGGAAGACGCCTACCAGGTCGAAATTCTGGCCGGCAAGACCCTGACCGTCGACTGCAACCGTCAGCGTCTGGGCGGCATGCTTGAGGAAAAGAACCTCGAAGGCTGGGGCTACCCGTTTTACCGGCTGGAAAAAGTCACCGGCCCGATGAGCACCCTGATGGCCTGCCCTGACGGCAAGCGCAAACAGGACTTCGTGCCGGTGGTCGGTGACGGCTTCAGGCTTCGCTACAACAGCAAACTGCCGATCGTGCTCTACGTGCCCAAAGACATCGAAGTGCGCTACCGGATCTGGTCGGCATCGAGCCACGTCGAGAAAGCCGTTCAGGAATAATCCGCCCATCCCTTATGCCGGGGCGCCATTCAACGCGGCGCGCTCGGCCACATGACGCAAGCTGTCGAAGTTGATATTCGCGCCGGAATCGATGGCCACCAGGGTCTGCCCTCGGACGCCGGTTTGCGCCACGTACTGCTTGATACCCGCCACGGCCAGGGCGCCGGAAGGTTCGGTGATCGAGCGGGTATCGTCGTAGATATTCTTGATCGCGGCACAGAGTTCGTCGTTGCTGACGGTCAGCACTTCATCGACGCAAAACCGGCAGACCTCGAAACCATGCGCGCCGATCTGAGCGACGGCCACACCATCGGCGAAGGTGCCGACGGTTGGCAGCACAACCCGTTCGCCGGCCTGTAAGGCCGCCCGCAAACAGGCGGAATGTTCCGACTCGACGCCAATGATGCGCACTTCCGGGCGCAGGTATTTGACGTACGCAGCGATACCGGCGATCAAGCCACCACCGCCCACCGGCACAAAGATCACATCCAGCGGCCCTTGGTGCTGACGAAGGATCTCCATACCGACGGTGCCCTGCCCGGCGATCACGTCCGGGTCGTCGAAGGGCGAGACAAAGGTGCGGCCGGTTTGCTGTGCCAGGTCCAGCGCATAGGCCAGGGCAAACGGAAAACTTTCGCCGTGCAGCACCGCATTGGCACCCCGGCTGCGCACACCCTGCACCTTTAACTCCGGCGTCGTGCAGGGCATGACGATAGTGGCGGCAATCCCCAACTCGCGAGCCGCCAACGCTACGCCTTGGGCATGATTGCCTGCCGATGCGGTGATCACGCCCCGAACCTTCTGTTCATCGCTCAGGTTCACCAGCTTGTTGTAAGCACCACGTATCTTGAAGGAAAAAGTCGGTTGCAAGTCTTCGCGCTTGAGCAGGATCTGATTACCCAACGCCTCGGACAAGGCCGGTGCTGCTTGCAACGGCGTGCGCACGGCGAGTTCGTAGACCGGCGCGGCGAGGATCTTTTTCACGTAATGCTCAAGCAAACTCTGCTGGACGGGGGTGCTGTTCATGGTCGTCTCCTGACTTTGATCGGAGCCCAAGAGACAGAAACTAAAAACCCGCCTCTAGGGCGGGTTGGGTGCTGCAGTCGTGAGCTAGCCCGCCAAATAAGGAATGGCGGTAATAATGCTTGGCTGGCAGCGCAATACGGTGGAAGTCATGGCTGGAAATTAGCCGGCCGCTGATGGCAAGTCAATGGCCAATTTTCAACGAGCTCTGTAGGCTGGCGATTCTGCTCATCGTCCCAAGGAAGGAAACCATGAAGTCTGTCGCCCTGCCCCTCGTTGCCCTGATCGCTTTCGCCGGCTATACCGTTTCGGTGATGCTGCAAGCCGAACAGTCGTTGCTCGACTTCGGTATCAGCCTGATGTCACGGCCCGATACCGCGCAGGTGGTCATTGATTTGTACCTGTTGGCAACGCTTGCCGGTATCTGGATGTACCGGGATGCACGCAAGCGTGGGCGGTCAGGGTTGTCGGTGGTTCCTTATTTGCTGGTGACGGCGATTTTCGTGTCTGTCGGGCCGTTGTTGTATCTGGTGGTGCGGGGGCTCACCAAGCCTGACCACGGCGTTTGAGCTCCAGCCGCCGGACGAACTCTTCCAGCACCAGCGTGTACAGATCGTCCTGCAGGTACGCGTCTTCGATGCCGGCGTCGATGTTTGGGTTGTCGTTGACTTCGATCACCACCACTTTGTCGCCGGACTGTTTGAGGTCGACGCCATAGAGTCCGTCGCCAATGAGATTCGCGGTTTTCACCGCCAGTTCGACCACCGCTCGCGGCGCTTCGTGAACCGCCAGGGTGCGACATTCGCCGTTGATGTCCTGGCCTTTGGCCTTGTGGTTATAGATCTGCCAGTGGCCCTTGGACATAAAGTATTGGCAGGCAAAAATCGGCTTGCGGTTGAGTACGCCAATGCGCCAGTCGTATTCGGTGTAGAAAAACTCCTGGGCCAGCAGCAACACCGAATGTTCGAACAGTTCCGCCGTGGCCTTGAGCAAGGCTTGCTGGCTTTCAACCTTGATGACGCCCTTTGAGAAACAGCCGTCGGGGATTTTCAACACCAAAGGAAACCCCAGTCGCTCGCCTACCCGCTCAAAGTCTTCCGGTCGCTCCTTGTAGAGGATTTCAGTGGCCGGCATGCCCAGTTGATGGCTCTTGAGCAAGTCAGTCAGGTAAACCTTGTTGGTGCAGCGCAGGATCGACGCCGGATCGTCCATCACCACCAAGCCTTCACTCTCGGCTTTTTTCGCGAAACGGTAGGTGTGGTTGTCGACGCTTGTCGTCTCGCGTATCAACAGCCCGTCGTATTCGGCGATTCGGGCGTAGTCCTTGCGTTCGATCAGCTCAACGTCGATGCCCAGCATCTTGCCGACCCTGACAAAGTTGTCCAGAGCCTTGGGGTTGGAGGGCGGCAATGCTTCTTGCGGGTCGTGCAGAATGGCCAAGTCATAACGGGCCAAGCGCCGAGAGCGTGGCAGGCGCCAGATCTTGCGACTGAAACTATCCAGCGCGTTTGCAAACTGATCTTCCTGATCTTCACGCAACTTAAGCAGGGTGCCGAACTTTACACCTTCGATGTGCCAACCGTTAGTTCGACGAAATTCAACTAACAATATTGGACAAGGGAAAACCTCGAATAACTGTCGAGCCAATTCCTGTAATGGCTCGATTGAGGTCTGGCCGAAGTACAGGGTCAAGGTGAAACCTTCGGTGTCGCTGTAAACATGATGACTTAAGGCTTTTTCCAGGGTTTTATCCAGATCGTCCAAGGCCAGGCCATACAGGGACTTTCGGGTCAGTTCGCTGATGGTCCGCACCGACGGAATCACCTTGTGCCCCCGTGCTTCGGCCAGCAGCGAGCAGTAATAGCCGTGCCCGAGGTACTTGTAACTGCGGCACAGGTTGATCACCTGAACCCGTTTGCCCTGCTCGTTGTTGCGGGTCTGTTCGAGGTATTCCTGGGCGGTGACGATGTCTTCACTGGGAAAGTAGGAGGTCCAGTCTTCCTTGCGTTCGACGATTATCATCAACGGACTGGAAGTTCTGATCGAGGCATTTAAATAGTTTGCAGAAGTTATTGCCGTCGGCAAAGTTTGTTCGGATACTTCGCGCCAATGACCTTGTACCGCTGACATAGTGATTGATCCGTTGGAGAACAAGACCTTTCCTATTAAGCACGAACTTTTTCGAAAGTCCCGTTTCGTTACGCAACTTTTACGGCGGTCATATGAATCCTGTTTTCCGCCTGGCGGTCATTGAAGACCTTCCAGCACTGTTGGCACTCGAACAGCAATGCTTCACCACCGACCGGCTCAACCGGCGCAGTTTTCGATGGATGATCAGCCGGGCTCACGGGCAACTGCTGGTGGCCCAACGTGGCGAGCGATTGGTGGGGTATGCGCTGGTGTTATTTCACCGGGGTACTTCACGGGCACGTCTGTATTCGATTGCGATCGCCGTTGATGCTCGCGGCAGTGGGTTGGGCAGGCAATTGCTCGAACGCGCCGAAGCCTGCGCCCTTGAGCACGATTGCGCCTACCTGCGACTTGAAGTACGCATCGACAACCCGATGGCAATCGCTCTGTACGAGCGCAACGGTTATCGGCGATTCGGGCTGATTCAAGACTATTACCAGGACCATGCCGACGCACTGCGACTGGAGAAACACGTCCTGTAGCAGCTGCCGAACGCAGGCTACGCCACCTGCTACAAAGGTTGTGCGAGTCTGTTTACTTCAACCCAACCTTATACAACGCACCATCGTCTTCATCGGTTAGTACATACAGATAACCATCCGGCCCCTGCCGCACATCGCGAATCCGTTTGTTCAGCTCACCCAGCAGCCGCTCTTCGTGAACAACCTTATCGCCGTCGAACTGCAGGCGGATCAGCTCCTGGCCCACCAGCGCGCCGATAAACACGTTGTGCTGCCAAGCCTTGAAGCGATCGCCATCGTAGAACGCCATGCCGCTGAGACCGGGGGATTTTTCCCAGACATGCTGTGGGCCCACGGTACCCTCGACGATTTTGCCCTTGGCTTCCGGGATCGGCAGGCCGGAATAGTTGATGCCGTGGGTTGCTATCGGCCAGCCATAGTTCTTGCCGCGCTCGATGATGTTGACTTCGTCACCGCCCCGGGGGCCGTGCTCATTTTCCCAGAGCGTGCCGCTCCAGGGGTTGAGCGCCGCGCCTTGCGGGTTGCGATGGCCGTAGGACCAGATTTCCGGGCGAACGCCTTTTTGCCCGACGAAGGGGTTGTCCTTCGGCACCTTGCCGTCCGGATAGATCCGCACGACCTTGCCTTGCAGCTTGTCGAGGTCCTGCGCCGTGGGTCGATCGTTGTTCTCGCCCAGAGTGATGAACAGATAACCGTCGCGGTCGAACACCAGACGGGAGCCAAAGTGATTGCCAACCGAAAGCTTGGGCTCCTGGCGGAAGATCACATTGAAATCCTTGAGGACCGTCAGGTCTTCCGACAACCGTCCGCGACCGACCGCCGTACCCGCCTTGCCGCCCTCACCGCCGCCTTCGGCATAAGACAGATAGACCATGCGGTCTTGCTTGAAGTCGGGCGACAACACCACATCGAGCAACCCGCCCTGCCCCTTGGCCCAGACCTGAGGCACACCGCTGAGCGGACTCGAAAGTTTGCCATCGGCACTGACCACCCGCAGGTTGCCCGGCCGTTCGGTCACCAGCATCCCTTGGCGACCGGGGAGGAACGCCAGCGCCCAGGGATGCTCCAGACCTTTAACGATCGGCGTGACCTCAAGGGTGCCCTCCTCACTTTTCAATTCCTGGGCAGGCGCAGCAAACACGGGCGAGTTGGTGAACAGTACGCCGGTAAATAGTGTGGTCAGGAGGGTCTTACGCAACATGCACGATTCCTTTTGTCGTCAAAATGGCTGGTAAGACCTCTGTCCTACCGTTCAACGGTTGCTGGTGTCTGCGTCCCGATGAGGTGGATTGGGTATGAATGTCGGTGGGCTGGCGGGAGCCTGGCGATCCTGCGGATAACGGTTGCCGATACCGCCGTTCTCCAGGGTCGGTGGTCGCGGCGCAGGCGCCGTACTCGGCCCGCGGATCACCGGGATGCCGGGTCGCGTGCCTTGCATGCTGTTGGGATTGGCCCGGCGGATCGGGTTGTTGTAAGGATTGTTATTGGTGCTGCCCGGCAGGTTCTGGGCCAGCAGCAAGGGCGAGGATGGCGGATCAGCGGCATCGGCCAGGGCCAGGCTGCTTAGCACGCCACTCAATGCCAGTGCGATGACGCCGAACACACATCGGTTCATGGAAACCTCTCTAAAAGCGCGTGCAACGCTTCATGGATGAATAGAGCCACGCTACGCCCGGGGTTCGGATTTGTTAACTAAAACCTCCTTCAGAAGATGTAACACCAGTTGACTGCACCGTCGATCAGCCCGCAAAAGCGGGTCGCAGCCGACTGAAACTTTCCCCCGGGCAACAGGTCACCTGAACATCAATGGGCTGACGAGAACACGACGATGGCACGGGCAATCTGGAAAGGCGCAATCAGTTTCGGTCTGGTGCACATCCCCGTGGCGCTGGTCTCGGCGACGTCTTCCCACGGGATCGATTTCAACTGGCTCGACAGTCGCAGCATGGAGCCGGTGGGCTATAAACGCGTCAATAAGGTCACTGGCAAGGAGGTCACCCAGGCACACATCGTCAAAGGGGTCGAGTACGAAAAGGGTCGTTACGTGGTGCTCAGCGAAGAGGACATTCGCTCGGCCCATCCACTGTCGACCCAAACCATCGACATTTTTGCCTTTGTCGACAGCAAGCAGATCCCCCTGCAAAACATCGACACACCCTATTACTTGGCGCCGGACAAACGCGGTGGCAAGGTCTATGCGCTGTTACGCGAAACCCTCAGCAAAACCGGCAAGGTCGCCCTCGCACGCGTGGTGTTGCATACCCGCCAGCACCTGGCGGCCGTCATGCCGCTGGAATCCGCTCTGGTTCTGGTGATGCTGCGCTGGCCGGCCGAAGTGCGCAGCCTGGATCAATTGGAGTTGGGCAGTGAAGTGACCAAGCCGGACCTGGCCAAAGGCGAGCTGGAGATGGCCAAACGGTTGGTGGAGGACATGAGCGCCGACTGGACGCCCGAAGAGTACCGCGACAGCTTTGAAGACAAGATCATGGCGCTGGTTGAGCAGAAGGCGAATGAAGGCAAGATCGAAATCGTCGAAACCGCTACGGGTGAGGAGGAACGCAGGACCGCGGATGTCATCGATCTGACTGAACTGCTCAAGCGCAGCCTCGGTGCCAGGAATGCCGGTAAAACGGCAGAAAAAGCCAAAGCGAGCACAGATAAAAAAGCCACGAAGCGTTCTCGTGGCTGATCGGTTAGTGGAGTGCCCATACGTTATGCGGTGAAAATACTGGCCTGCTTGCAATGACTAAATGCGCCGCAAAGCAAAACTCAGATCAGCACAAAAATCGCCAGCAACCCGCCAAAAATCGCCCACTTCTCCAGGTAATAGCGAGCGCGGTTACGCTTTTTGAGTGCTTTGCCGCGCAGGCGAACCGTGTAGATTTTGGCAAACAAACGGTTGATAGCACCGGTCTTGTCACCCGCATCGTTCGGTGCACCCGCCGCCGCCATCACTGTGCGGCTGAACCAGCGGTTGAACGCCGCCGCCCAGCGATACTTCATCGGCCGTTCGACGTCGCAGAACAGGATGATGCGGTTCTGCTGGGTGCTGTTTTCAGCGTAATGAATGAACGTTTCATCGAACATCACCGCTTCGCCGTCACGCCAATGGTAGCTCTCACCGTCGACGTTGATGTAGCAACCGGCTTCGTTCGGCGTTTCCAGCCCCAGGTGATAACGGTACGAGCCGGCATACGGATCACGGTGGCGGACCAGTTTGGAACCCGGTGGCAGTTCGGCAAACATCGCTGCCTTGATCGAGCCAATGCTTTGCACTAGTTCAGTAGTACGCGGGCAGAGCTTCGCGGCCGACGGGTGACTGTCGCCATACCACTTGAGATAGAAACGCTTCCAGCCACTTTTGAAAAACGAGTTGAAACCGACGTCGTCGTACTGATTCGAGCGCTTGATCTCCCCGGCCTTGAGCAGGTTCTGGCCTTCGGCGCGAATCTCTTCCCAATGAGCCTGCAATGGGCTCAAGTCAGGAAAGTCCGCGGGATTGAGATAAGGCCGATTGGGGATTTTCGAGAACATATAAAGGAAGCAATTGATCGGCGCCAGAAATGTCGAGTGGTCGCTTAGTTGGCGGCCTAGTTTGTGGCGCACCTTACCGCGCAAGTGGACATACGCGATGGAGATGACATAGATAGCGGCAATAATGAGTTTCACGGAAATCGTCACACGTCTGAAATGAACAAAGTGCGTCCCGATGGCGCGTTCTTGAGCCATGCCGACAATCGACATGGGGGCGAAAGATGTCATTTTAGCCATACTTTGTAACCAATAGTTAACCTTCAACTGTGAAAATGTGTCTACTCATGCCCGCCAAAACGCCACGCGGCTTTAACGCCCTATTAGTTCAAAGGATCGTCTAAGCTCAGATGTAAGCATGAGGGCTCAGCCATGTGCGGACGACTTTCGCAGTACCGAGGCATTCACGACTTCGTCAAGGCGCTGAGCATGCCCAACGCCTTGGTCAACAATGCCGGCGATCAGCCATTCGAGCTCTACAACGCCGCACCGACGACTCAGCTCGCCCTCTTCCACCAAGAAGGCGACGTACTGCACGCCGACAGGGTTCGCTGGGGCTGGCGGCCGCATTGGTCCGAAGAACACCCTATGCCGATCAATGCCAGGGTTGAGAAAGTCAGTCACGGGCCATTCTTCAAAGCCATATGGCCGCACCGGGCGATCGTTGCCATCGATAACTGGTTTGAATGGGTTTACGAGGGCGGCCCGAAGAAGCAGCCCTACCTCATCCGCCGCAAGGATCGCGCACCGATCCTGTGCGCGGCGATCGGTCAATATCCGAGGTACGAACATCAGCCGGACGAACATGACGGCTTCGTGATCATCACTGCCGACAGCAAGGGCGGCATGGTGGATGTTCATGATCGGCAGCCGGTGACGCTGAATGCCGAACTGGCCCGGGAATGGCTGGATCCGGCCACGCCGAAAGAGCGAGCCGAGCAGATAGTACTGTCGCAGGGCGAGCCGGCCGAGACATTCGAGTGGTTCAAGGTTGATCAAGCCGTGGGCAATGTGCACAACGATGGCCCTGGACTGATCGAACCTATCTGAACATCGCGCGACACCATTCGTCGTATGGAAAGCGTGGCGCGGAATACGCGTCAATGTCTGGCTTAGGGTTTGCACATGCCGGCGGTAGCAGCCCCAGAACGACGTAATTCTGACGCGGCGGCATTCACATTAACGTTTAAGGACTCCAGCGATCCGCTTGGTCAGTCACCGGGAGATGTAACGTGTCAACTCTCAACGAAATCGCAGCGAACCACGCGAGAATGGCTAAGGCAAGGGAAGAAGAGTCGACCGGGCTGAGTGAGCGACACCCTCAAATAGTGGGCAGTTTCGAAATCACATGCATTGATGAGCAACAGCACATTCCACTGCACCTGATCACTGGCGTACAGGACAATCACCTCGGACAAGCAGCGGGCTACTTGCTCTGAGTCTCGACCCGAACGATCGCCAGTTTGTCGCACGGCAGCCCCATTGGAGCTGCCGAAGGCTGCGATCTATTGATCTTTACCCGACCATCGTTACAACGGGCAGATAGCAACAACATCATCACCACTGCCTGGAGAGGTGATCTGCACGGCCCAGCCTTGCGCAAAAGTCATGTCGTGATACTCGACGATGGCGTTGATTTCGGGGTAAAGCTTTTTGGCCACCTCTGGGGAGCGGTCTACCGAGATGTTGACCGTACGGTCCTCGGCCGAGAATTCGGAGGCTTGGGTCAAGGCGTCGTTGCCATCGAGGATCTTGCAGAGCAACGAGGCATTCTCGATGGACTCGTCTGTAGCGCCGGAGTAAGTACTTTGAGCGGTCACAAGCGTCAGTAAAAAGAGCATGCCCGCAGCGTATTTGTTTCTCACTTCCATGTTCCTTGGGGGCGTGGGCTGATGGACAGAGGATGCCGTCAGGCTCGTTTATTCCCTTTTGCCCAACCAACTACCATTAGGCCCAGGCCGGGAATCCACAGGCCAGGCGCAGTGATAGCGAGATCGCAGATAGCCATTGGCAGCCCAGTCAAAAACATCGGGTTTCTAAACGCCTTATCCATGGCACCTTCTCCTTTAAGAATTTCCCGCATTAAACCATTAAGCCTGCCGGTGAGCGGCAAAAAAGTCATTGGCACCACTGCGACTCACAGGGCACGCCATCGTTGTCGCCATCCATTTTCATTCCCGGACAATTTTGCAGGAATTTTTTGGCCTCTGCACACGAGGTCATCTGCGAGCAATATTGGCGTCCGTCACATTTGAATGGCGCAGAAACAGGCTTCGGCGCAGTCGCGACTGTAGGGGTTACTTTCGGATGCGGTAGCTTGGCTTCAACCCAAGGTTGTAACTCGGGGGAAAGCTTCCAAGCCAACAAACCAATGATTAACACGACCAAAATCAGTTTCATTTGATTCATCCGTGACTAGAGGCCGTTTATATTCTAGTCGCTTAGAACGAATCATCTGGCAAGGGCAACCAAAGCCGCGATGCTCTGGAGAGAGACTGCCGCCCCATGCGGCATGGAGAGATAAATCCGAATAGGTGCCCACCCTGACCAAGTGCTGGCCATTCAGCAATCCTTCTGAAACACACCTGGCCGGGCAAGCGCTGCCGACTTTACCCAGAGCAGCGCCCGGTGTCCCTAACACAACGCTGAACAAAAATAACATTGGCGTGTAATCAAGGATTTGCGCAGCGTTTCACCACCCACCAGGATGAACCATCCCCTCAGGTAGACCCAAGCAGCGGGGCCAACCTGAAGAAGCTCGCGACACGTTATCGCGCGCCGTACAACTGCCGTCACACTTATGCGACAATATGCAGAATGTCTGGCATGAATCCCGCCTTTATTGCCCAACAGCTTGGACAAGCGTCCAGATGCTGCTCTCGACTTATGCGCGCCGGTTGAAGTCTAGCGGTGACTGGGGAGAGATGGAGAAACTCCAAAACGCCCCAGGTATGGCCCAAGCGCCAAAATGCGCAGCTCGCAACCCATTGATAGGTAAAGTAATTGATCTCCACAGCTAACATCACGATGCAGTTCGGCGCCAAGCCGCTATTCGAAAACGTTTCGGTCAAATTCGGCGCGGGCAACCGCTACGGCCTGATCGGCGCCAACGGTTGCGGCAAGTCGACCTTCATGAAAATCCTCGGTGGCGATCTCGAGCCGTCCGGCGGCCAGGTCATGCTTGAGCCGAACGTGCGTCTGGGTAAATTGCGTCAAGACCAGTTCGCCTACGAAGAATTCACCGTGATCGACACCGTGATCATGGGTCACGAAGAGCTGTGGAAGGTCAAGGCCGAGCGCGATCGCATCTACTCGCTGCCGGAAATGACCGAAGAAGACGGCATGGCCGTGGCCGAGCTGGAAACCGAATTCGCCGAAATGGACGGCTACACCGCCGAGTCCCGTGCCGGCGAGCTGTTGCTGGGCCTGGGTATCGGCATCGAGCAGCACTTCGGCCCGATGAGCGAAGTGTCGCCGGGCTGGAAACTGCGCGTGTTGCTGGCGCAGGCGCTGTTCTCCGATCCTGAAGTGCTGTTGCTCGACGAACCGACCAACCACTTGGACATCAACACCATCCGCTGGCTGGAAAACGTGCTGACCCAGCGCTCCAGCCTGATGATCATCATCTCCCACGACCGTCACTTCCTGAACAGCGTGTGCACCCACATGGCTGACCTGGATTACGGCGAGCTGCGCCTGTTCCCAGGCAACTACGACGAGTACATGACCGTGGCGACCCAGTCCCGCGAGCAGTTGCTGTCGGACAACGCCAAGAAGAAAGCGCAGATCTCGGAACTGCAATCGTTCGTCAGCCGCTTCTCGGCCAACGCCTCGAAAGCCAAGCAGGCAACTTCCCGCGCCAAGCAGATCGACAAAATCCAGCTGGCCGAAGTCAAACCTTCGAGCCGTGTCAGCCCGTTCATTCGTTTCGAGCAGACCAAAAAGCTGCACCGTCAGGCGGTCATCGTCGAGCGCATGGCCAAAGGCTTCGATGGCAAGACCCTGTTCAAGGACTTCAGCTTCACCGTTGAAGCCGGCGAGCGCGTGGCGATCATCGGCCCGAACGGTATCGGTAAAACCACCCTGCTGCGCACCCTGGTCAACGAACTGACCCCGGACGCCGGCACCGTGAAATGGACCGACGCTGCCGAGCTGGGCTACTACGCCCAGGACCACGCGCACGACTTCGAAGACGACTGCAACCTGTTCGACTGGATGGGCCAATGGACCCAGGGCGGCGAGCAACTGGTTCGCGGCACCCTCGGGCGCATGCTGTTCTCCAACGACGAGATCCTCAAGTCGGTCAAGGTCATCTCCGGTGGTGAGCAAGGTCGCATGCTGTTCGGCAAGCTGATCCTGCAAAAGCCGAACGTGCTGGTAATGGACGAACCGACCAACCACTTGGACATGGAATCCATCGAGGCGCTGAACCTGGCGCTGGAGAACTACCCGGGCACGCTGATTTTCGTCAGCCACGACCGTGAGTTCGTATCGTCCCTGGCCACCCGTATCATCGAGTTGAGCGCCGATGGCGTGATCGACTTCAGCGGCACCTATGACGACTACCTGCGTAGTCAGGGTGTGTTGATGTAAGGCGGCTTCTGGCTGCAAATGGAAAGCCCCGTCCTGGTGACGGGGCTTTTTGCATTTCAGATTGATCCACTTACTGCCGATCTATCATCCACATCGTTAGCCTGCTTTCTTTTATTTCACACCCGCGCCATGATGCAGTTCTCCTACCGCCGCCCGCGAACGAGCTCTCATGTCTGTGCAGCAACTGCCCCCGCAAAGCTCCATGGCGATCACCCTGCAGATCGTATCCATCGTTTTCTATACCTTTATTGCCTTCCTCTGCATCGGCCTGCCGATTGCCGTGTTACCGGGGTATGTCCATGAACAGTTGGGGTTCAGCGCCATCGTTGCGGGGCTGACCATCGGTTCGCAATACCTGGCCACCCTGCTCAGCCGTCCGATGGCCGGGCGCTTGTCGGACAGCGTCGGCACCAAACGGGCGATTGTTTACGGGTTGTCGGGGATTGTGTTGAGCGGCGTGCTGACGCTGCTGTCGACCCTGCTGCAAAGTTTGCCGTTGTTGAGCCTGATCATCCTGATCGCCGGCCGGTTGTTGCTGGGGATCGCCCAAGGGTTGATCGGGGTCGGCACCATCAGTTGGTGCATGGGCCAGGTCGGTGTCGAGCACACGGCGCGTTCGATTTCCTGGAACGGGATTGCCTCATACGGCGCCATTGCCATTGGCGCACCGTTGGGCGTGGTGATGGTGGCTGAATTGGGCTTCGCCAGCCTCGGGATCGTGCTGTCGTTACTGGCCCTATTGGCACTGCTGTTGATCCGCAACAAACCTTCGGTGCCGGTGATTCGCGGCGAGCGGCTGCCGTTCTGGGCGGTGTTCGGGCGCATCGCCCCTTTTGGCGCGAGCCTGAGCCTGGCATCCATCGGCTACGGCACACTCACTACTTTTATAACCCTGTATTACGCCAGTCGTAGCTGGACTGGTGCGGCTTACTGCCTGACGGTGTTCGGGGTGTGCTTCATTCTGTCGCGGCTGTTGTTCATTTCCAGCATCAGCCGTTTCGGTGGTTTCACCTCGGCCATTGCCTGCATGAGCATTGAAACCGTTGGACTGGTGCTGTTGTGGCTGGCGCCCTCGACCGTTTACGCCTTGATCGGCGCAGGCTTGACCGGGTTCGGTCTGTCGCTGGTCTATCCGGCGCTGGGGGTGGAAGCGATCAAGCAGGTGCCCAATTCCAGTCGCGGGGCGGGTTTGAGTGCTTATGCGGTGTTTTTCGATCTGGCACTGGCGATTGCCGGGCCGCTGATGGGTGCGGTGGCATTGAACCTGGGGTATTCGTGGATTTTCTTTAGTGCGGCGTTGTTGTCCGTGACTGGACTCGGTTTGACCTTGTTACTGAAACACCGCGCCATCGGCCAGGATTGATTTATTGATCCGCGGTTTGCATGCCGGCCCGGCTTGGTTTGCCCAGGGCATGGGAGAAGAAACGGCCGGCTTCAGAGATCAGGTTGCGGTGAATGTCCTTGCGGTCGACGCCGTCGGCGTCGGTGCACAGCGCCGGCATGGTGGCGATTTGTTCTTCGTTGCACGGTGCCAGGAACACGAAGTGCCCTGCCCCGGCCAGCAATTTGAAATCCGGTGCAGTCGGCAGTTTGCGCGCCAGCGCTGCGGCGTTTTTGTCGAACGCCACCAGCTTGTCGCCATCGCCGCTGTACAGCAGCACCGGCACATGCACATCGGCCAGGGTATGACGGCCGAACTTCAGACTCAGTGGCGCCATCAGCAACAAGGCATGTACTCGCGGGTCTGGCACTGGCTGCAAGTCATCGCGGTCGACGATCAATTCACCTTGCGTGTTGCAGGCATCATGATCGTCCGGGCGCTCATGGCAATAACGGCGCAGACGGTCCAGGTCCGGAGTGGCGCCGGACAAGATCAACGCGGTCTCACCGCCCGCCGAATAGCCGATCACCCCAACCTGATCGGCATTGACGAAGGGCGCAAGCATACGGTCGCCCAGGGTCGCGGTAATGGCTTCGGAAATCTGGATCGGCCGCCCGTAAAGATTGCTCAAGGTGCCGAGGCGGCTGTGGTCTTTGGAGTTGTCGCCGGGATGGATCACCGCCACCACCACAAACCCCTTGCGTGCCAGCGAGGTGGCCAGATCATGCAGCGCCAGCGGGGTTCCGGTGTTGCCATGGGACAGCATCAGCATCGGGAAGCGTCCGATAGCAACTTTGGTGTCTTCACCGGCTTCGACCGTGTAACCCTCGAGCTTGCTGGAGTGTTCCCTCTCACTGGATGGATAAAAGGCGATGGCGCGCATCGGCTGCAAGTCCAGCGGGTCGAGGAACGTCATCTCATGGAAACCGACGCTCCAGTGAGGAAACAGCACAGGCGCGGCGTGCACTGAATTCAGGCTGCCGAACAGGCAAATCAGTAATGTTGCACAAAGACGCACCATGGGATGCCCCACCTTATTACCTGACCGCAGATATTAACCCTCGACTGCATAACCTGGGCCAGAAACTGATCGCCGCCAGAAACAAAAAACTCTGTACCTGGCCATCACGATGACCAGAATACAGAGTTTCAGGGGTATTGCCCGAGCTGTTTACGACTTTACGCAAGCCTTACGCGGCGGCGAACAGTTGTTCGCTGATTTGCGCCTGAGCGTCGCTCATGGCTTTGCTGCGCACTTCATCACCGTAGGCCAGGCCATGGGCACGGACGAACTCGATGTCGGTGATACCGAGGAAGCCGAACATCACCTTCAAGTACTCTTCGTGAGCAGTGCCGGTCGGTTGGCCTGCGTGCAAACCGCCAGCCGTCGAAACGATCACCACTTTCTTGCCGCCGCACAGGCCTTCAGGGCCGGCTTCGGTGTAGCGGAAAGTCTGGCCGGCTACGGCGATGCGGTCGATCCAGGCCTTGAGTTGGGTCGGGATAGTGAAGTTGTACATCGGCGCTGCAATCACGACGGCATCGGCAGCGAGGAATTCTGTCAGGGCCTTCGCACTCAAATCGGCTTCATGCTGTTGCGCGGCGTTACGCAGTTCGGCGGCGGTGCCGGCGGCGACCAGCGTGCTGGCGGAGAAATGACTGATGGCATCGGCGGCCAGGTCGCGGTAAGTCACCACAACGCCAGGCTCGGCGGCTTGCCAGGCTTTGACGACTTCACCGCTCAACTGACGGGAAGCCGAGTTGTCACCCAGAATGCTCGAATCGATATGCAGTAATTTCATGTGGGATCTCCAAGGTGAGGATCGCCACCCGGCGATCTGATGGAAACAATCCTACCAACGAAACCAATAGCTGATTAGCCGGCAATAGTGCGATAGTTCGTCCCACTGATAGGACAGTTGGATTTAAAGCATGCAAGATCTCAACGACCTCTACTACTTCGCCAAGGTGGTCGACGCCGGCGGCTTCGCGGCGGCCGGGCGTTTGCTCGGGATTCCCAAGTCCCGGCTGTCACGACGCATCGCCGAACTTGAAGAACGCCTTGGCGCGCGCCTGCTGCAACGCACCACCCGCCAACTCAACCTGACCGCCGTGGGCGAGCGCTACTTGCGGCACTGTCAGGCGATGCTGCTGGAAGCCGAGATGGCCGACGAAGCGGTGGCCAGCATGTCCAGCGAACCACGCGGCAGACTGCGGGTGTCCTGCCCGGTGGGGTTGGCCCACGACATGTTCCCGTCGGTAATCAGCAAGTTCCTGGAGAAATTCCCGCAGGTTCAGCTGGAGATGCTGCTGCTCAATCGCCGGGTTGACCTGGTGACCGAAGGCGTCGATGTCGCCTTGAGAGTGCGGGAACTGGGTGATGAAGACCCACTGCTGGTCACCCGCCGCTTACGTCAGGCGCAGACTGTCATGGTCGCCAGCCCGGCGTTTCTTCGCGAGCGGCAGATCAAGACCCCGGACGACTTGAAAAACGTGCCGATATTGGGCGCACTGGAAGCCGATCGGCTGGTGCATCTGCGGATGCTCGACCAGCAGGGCAAGGCCTGTGAAATGACATTCGAAGCTCGATTGGGCATCGACGATTTTCTCGTGCGCAAGGCATGTACCCTGTCCGGGCTGGGTTTCACTGTGTTGCCGATGATGTACTGCGAGCAGGAACTGGAAAACGGCTCGCTGGTGCAACTGCTGCCCGACTGGTCTTTGCCGGGCGGTTGGCTGCAAGCGGTCTACCCTCATCGGCGCGGGGTAATGCCGGCGGTACGCGCCTGGATCGACCATTTGATCGAATCATTCAATGCCTGTGGGGACCGACTGTTATGAAGGCAAGACCAATGAGCGAAGAGGATGTCGCGCAATTCTGCCTGGCGCTGCCCGGCGCGCGGGAGGATTACAAGTGGGGGGGCGTGAGGGTGTTTTCGATTGCCGGGAGCAAGATGTTCGCCTTGCAGAACCTGCGGGGCCAGTCCCTGGCCTTCAAGGTCGACAAGGACCTGTTCCTGGGCCATTGCGACCGACCGGGTATTCACCCGGCGCCGTATCTGGCCCGGGCGCAGTGGATCATCATGGACACGCCCTACCCGCTGGGCACCGAAGAGCTGCAAGGCTTGCTGCAACGCTCCCACCAACTGGTGGTGAGCAAGTTGCCCAAGCGCACGCAGATCGGCTTGCTGCTTTAAAACAGCTTTAGAACAGCTTTAGAACAGCGCGAACAGCTGGGCACCCAAAAACAACTGGTCGATCCAGAACACCTGATGCATCAGCACGATGAGCCAGAACACCAGTTGAAACGAAACCTTGCGGGTCTTGTGCCGAAACACTTGCTGGGCCAGCAAGGCACCCGGCCAACCGCCCGCCAGTTCCACTGCGTGCAAGACGTTCTCCGGCGTGCGCCAGCTGTCGGCGCGGGCCTTGTACTTGTCGCCCCAGTACAGGAAAAACGCCAGCACGCTGACGACGCCATAGGCGGCCAGGGGAATCACCGACACCCCGCGCAGCCACAGCGACACCGAGCCAAACAACGGCACTGCGCACAGCGCAACGAACACCAGCAATTTCAACCGCAGGTTTTGAATCGCTCCCCCGGACTTGCGCCCGGGGTTGTTGCGTGCGGTGGCGTCGCTCATGGCTTGGCCGCGGTCCAGTCGACCCAACCGAACTGCCAGGTCGCCAGGATCACCAGGCCGAACACGATGCGGTACCAGGCGAACGCCGCGTAGCTGTGGCTAGCGATGAACTTGAGCAGCCCCCGGACGGCGATCATTGCAAAGATAAACGCGGTGACGAAGCCGATGGCGAACACCGGGAAATCAGCCGGTACAAACAGGTGGCGGTATTTATAGCCCGAGTACACTGCCGCGCCGACCATGGTTGGCATGGCGAGGAAAAACGAAAACTCAGTAGCCGTCTTGCGCGACAACCCGAACAGCAAACCGCCGATGATCGTCGAACCGGAACGTGAGGTCCCCGGGATCATCGCCAGGCACTGGGCGAAGCCGACTTTCAGGGCTTCTTTCCAGGTGATGTCATCGACGCTTTCGGCATGCACGACATGCTGCCGGCGTTCGGCCCACAACATGATGATCCCGCCCACGACCAATGCACTGGCTACGGTGATCGGGTTGAACAGGTACTTGTGGATCAGGTCGGCGAAAATCACCCCCAATACCACGGCCGGCAGGAAGGCGATCAACAGGTTCGCGGTAAAGCGTCGAGCGCTGGGCTGCGTCGGCAAACCGATGATCACGTCGAGGATCTTGCGACGGAACTCCCAGACCACCGCCAGGATCGCGCCGAGCTGAATGATGATGTTGAAGGCCATCGCTCGTTCACCGCCGAAATTGAGCAAGTCCGCCACAATGATCTGGTGCCCGGTACTGGAAATGGGCAAGAACTCGGTCAGCCCTTCTATAACGCCTAAAATCAATGCCTGAAAGGCTGTCCAAAGATCCATCGTTCCCCCAAGAAGCCATGCCCCCAGGCATGCCCCGTTAATAATTTGTAGAGCGTTATTCGCGATCAGCGTGCGCTGAAACCCCGCGCGCACAAGATCCACACAAAACCGTAAAAATTCCGTGAAAAATCGACTTGGACTCAGGTTTTTCCGCGCGGGGCCGAAATCCTATCAGACAAGCCTCATTTGCGCTGCCGTGTAATAGGACCTGAGTCGTATAGGCTCCGATCGGCACAGTGTGGTTGGATGCTGGCGATCGTTTATGACAAGAACAAGAAAACGGAGTAACAGCGTTATGAACAGCTTGCGCAGTGTGTCGATCAGCCGACGCTTGTGGCTTATCTTGATCGTGGCCGTGGTGATGCTGTTGACGTTGGGCGCGTTGATGCTCAAACAGATCCACGACGACCTTTATCAGGCCAAGGCCCAGAAGACCCAGCATGTGGTGCAGACCGCCAGTGGCATCCTGACCTACTACCACGGCCTGGAAACCGCCGGCACCCTCACCCGCGCCGCCGCGCAACAGCAGGCACTGACCGCCGTGCGTGGTTTGCGCTACGACCAGAATGACTATTTCTGGATCAACGACCTGACGCCGGTCATGGTCATGCACCCGACCAATCCAAAACTTGAAGGCCAGAACCTCTCGACGATCCGCGACCCGGACGGTTTTGCACTGTTCAACGAAATGGCCGCCATCGCCAAGGCCAAGGGCGCCGGCATGGTCAACTACCGCTGGCCGAAACCGGGCGCCAGTGCGCCGGTGGAAAAAACCTCCTACGTCAAACTGTTCGAGCCCTGGGGTTGGGTGATCGGCTCGGGCGTGTACATCGACGACATGCAGGCCGAGTTTAATGCGCAGGTCTGGAAGGCGTCTTTCGTCGGCCTGGTGATTGCCCTGATCATGGCGCTGCTGGTGATCATGATTGCCCGCAGCATCGTGCGCCCGTTGCAGGAAACCGTGAATGCCATGGCCAATATCGCCAGCGGTGAAAGCGACCTGACCCGCAGCCTCGATACCCACGGCCAGGACGAAGTCACGCAACTGGCCCGGCACTTCAATGCCTTTACCGCCAAGCTGCGCCTGGTGATCAGTCAATTGCAAGTGTCCGCCGGCGCGCTGGGCCAGTCTTCCAGCGAACTGGGCAACGACGCCGCGCAAGCCCAGCAACGCAGCCAGCAGCAGTCCCAGCAAATGGAACTGGTGGCGACCGCGATCAACGAAGTGACCTACGGCGTGCAGGATGTGGCGAAAAACGCCGAACACGCGGCCAGTGAAATGCGCGATGCCGAATCTCAGGCGCAGCAGGGACAGATCAATATTGATGGCAGCCTGCAGCAGATCGACAAGCTGTCTTCGACCATCGATCAAGCGGTAGAAGTGATTCGTACGCTGGCCGACGAAAGCACGCAAATCGGCAGTGTCCTGGAAGTGATTCGCTCTATCGCCGAGCAAACCAACCTGCTGGCCCTCAACGCCGCCATCGAAGCCGCCCGGGCCGGTGAGCAAGGTCGAGGGTTTGCGGTGGTCGCCGATGAAGTGCGCCTGCTGGCCCAGCGCACCCAGAAGTCGACGGCAGAAATCCAGTCGATGATCGAACGCCTGCAAAGCCATTCCGAGGCGGCGGTCAAGGTGATTGGCGACAGCAGCCGCGCCTCGCAACTGACCATCGAGCAGGCCGGTCTGGCCGGTGCCAGCCTGAATGCCATCGGCCAGGCCTTGCGCAACCTCAACGGCTTGAATGCCTCGATTGCCAGTGCAACCTTGCAGCAGGCGCATGTGGTGGAAGACATCAATCAGAACGTCACCCAGGCCGCCGGGTTGTCCCACAGCACGGCATTGGCGGCCGAGCAGTCGAGCGTGGCCAGTGTTCATCTCAAGGAATTGAGCGAACAGTTGAACGGGTTGCTCAAGCAGTTTCGGGTCTGATCACTTGTAGCAGCTGCCGAGCCTGCGAGGCTGCGTTCGGTGTGGGCCGCATTCGGGCGAAACCGTCGTAATTTCTGAGCACGCGGTCATCTGGAACACCGCGTCGCCTGATTTCACGACGGCTTCGCCGCCGAACGCAGCCTCGCAGGCTCGGCAGCTGCTACACCGGACCGTGCAAGCCGGTTCTACTTGGCAGCGCCTGCCGCTACAATCCGCCCCCCTACTCGTCTTCACCAAGGAACCTCCATGTCCGGGCTTGAACTGTTTGCCGCCGCCCTCGGTGTGATTGCCGTCTGGCTGACGGTCAAGCAGAACCCCTGGTGCTGGCCGGTCGGTCTGGTCATGGTGCTGCTGTATAGCTGGATCTTTTTCGAGGTGAAGCTGTATTCGGACATGTTGCTGCAAGTGATCTACGCCGCGTTGCAGCTTTACGGCTGGAGGCAGTGGACTCGCGCGGGCGTGACGCATGACGGGCGGCATGTCAGCGTGCTCGATGGCAAATCCGTCGCGCTCGGTCTGGCCGTGGGCGCGGTCGGTAGCCTGCTGCTGGGGGCTGCGATGGCTCACTGGACCGACGCCGCCCAGCCCTGGCTCGACGCTGCCTTGACCGGTTTCAGCCTGGTAGCACAGTTATGGATGGCGCAAAAACGCCTGCAATGCTGGCCGCTGTGGATCGCGCTGGACGTCATCTTCGTCGGCCTGTTCATCTACAAAGAGCTGTACCTGACCGCCGCCCTCTATGGGGTTTTCGCCCTGCTGGCGGTGCAAGGCTGGCGGACGTGGCGCGCCGACCCGGCGTTGCGCACATGAAAGTGCTGGTGCTCACGGGCCCCGAATCGAGCGGCAAGAGCTGGCTCGCCACCGAGCTGCAACAGCAATTCGGCGGCGTTCTGGTGGGCGAATACGTGCGTTGGTTCATTGAACAGGAGGCACGGGACACCTGCCTCGCGGATATCCCCGAGATCGCCCGCGGCCAGTTGCAATGGGAAGATGATGCCCGCGCCCTTGCGCCACCGTTGCTGATTCTCGACACGCACTTACTGAGCAACATGCTTTGGAGCCAGACCCTGTTTAGCGATTGCCCGGCCTGGCTCGAACAAGCGCTGCTGGCCCGGCATTACGACTTGCACTTGCTGTTGTCGCCTGAACTCGTCGACTGGACCGACGATGGTCAGCGCTGTCAGCCGCAGCTGGATCAACGCCGGGCTTTTTTCAACGCGACTCGGGCATGGCTGGAGCAGCATCGCCAACCTGTTCAAGTGATCCAGGGTGACTGGGCAGAACGCCGAGCCCAAGCGTTGCAGGCCGTCACTCTGCTGCTAGGTTTCTGAATTCGGCTGTAGCAGCTGCTACAGCCCCCCTGCATTTGTTGCGATATTTTTGCAAATGCGTCCGTTTGTGAAACATACCTTTACACTCGAACAGCCCGTTTCAGCGCTATTCATCATTGCGTCATGATCTGTGTTAAAGCGCTGATACATCACAACGCAAGCTATGGATCCAGAGTGTTGCGCCTCCTTTTCCCCGTTATAGCCCCCCGCTTTTGTCTCAGGCCTGAAACAGCTCGATCAAGGATCCATTTCCCTTGATCGATAACCCATTGAATCAAAACAACAATCAAAAAACGGCACGACTTTCGCTCTCTCCTTCACAACGCTGATTAGGGCCAGCGCACAACAGAAGGAATCGCAGTCGTGGGGACTTTTCGTAAAGGCTTTACGCGCTTGATGCTGCTCGGATGTGCCGCCGTCTCGGTACTCAGTTTTGACGTTCAGGCTGAAGGCAATGGCGTCATCGTACTCACCCGTGATGTACAGCCCCACACCGTCGGCAGGCCGCCGTTCCAGAAAGACCCCTACCCGACCACTGTCAACGCCAACCCTTCGGATCGTGTCACCTCGACACTCAACAGCACCGAACTGAGCGATGGTGAGTTCGCCAGCGTGGCCAGCGGTTCGTCCATCAGCAACAACATCAACCAGAACGGCAACATACCCGGCAGCCTCAATGTCGTGACCAACCCCAATGGCATGCCCGGCATGAGTGCCGGTCACGGCGGCGGTAGCGGTGGCGCGATTTCGGGAACGATCAACCATGCCATGAGTTCCGGCCTCGCGCCGTTGGGCAGACTGGCGGGAGGTCAATGACATGAGCCGCTCCCTGATCCTTCTCGCCCTGGTCATCGGTGCCAGCGTGAGCCCAGGCGCCATGGCCGACTCCAGCGTTCCGGTGGTCAACACCGCCAACATCCTGGATTCCGGCGCCCGGTACAACGGCAACTTCAACGTCAACCAGGCCTCCGGCGATCAACAGCAACAGGCCAATACCCGCGCCATCGCCATCGGCACCGATGCCTCGGCGACCACTCGTGTCATCCAGAAACTCGACACGCCCGCCAACCCGTCGATGAACGCGACGACCACCATCGGCGGCAACTCTTTCAGTCAAGGCAACGGTGCACTGGGTGTCAACCAGGGCGCCGGGGCCAATAACCAGATGGCCAACGCAATGCGCATCAGCATCAGTGCTGCGCCGCAAAGCGTCGACGATAGCGCCCTTTCTCAACAGAACGTGGCGTTGCTACCAAGCTCAGGGGCAACTGACGCTTCAAAAGGCAGTCGCCAGGTCGTGACAAGCGACCAGGCCTTCACCGGCAGCCGAGGAGTGATTCAGGTGAACCAGAGTGCCGGGGTGGGGAACCGAATGGCTAACACCCTGAGCATACGGGTCGCTGACTGACCCGAACGCAGTGCGATTAGAAAGTAACCAACACTTAACCAACTAATAAGCACGGAGAAACACCATGAAACCCACAATGGCTCTCAAGCCTCTCGTCTTCGCCCTGGCAGCCGTCATGGCGATGGCTGCGCAAGCCAACGATAACGATCACGACGGTGGTCACGGCCACCATCATCACGGCCCCAAAGGCCCAACCTGGGAACAGCAACTGTCAATCGACTCCGCCGCCAGCGCCTATGTAGGGGATACACAGGACAGCAGCGGCAACTCGGTACTCAACCAAGGCACCAACAACACCGCCGAGGCTGACAACTCGCTCAACGGTTCCAACGGCAACATGGGCGCCAACGTCGCGGGTGGCGATGGCAACCAACAAGACAACGCCGCCGCGCTGGCTACCGCTGATGAAAGTTTCATCTTCGGTTCTGCCGAGGCAACCTCCACCGCGTATCAGTACAACACCAATAACTACGTCAAAAACCGCTCTACTCAAAATAACGCCACGCTCAACAATGCTGGCAACAACGGCTCCGGCAACATTGGCATCAACGTGACTGCCGGCAACTTCAACCAACAGAAAAACAACCTGGCGATTGCCGTGTCTGGCGGCCGGGTAGCAACAGCCTCGGCTGACGCTTACCAATCCACCACCGGCCTGGATGTCGACAACAAGGCTGACCGGACCCACGTCACCACCACCCTCACCGATACCACCACGTCCTCAGGCACCTTCAAGGCCAAAGGCACCGGGACGATCGACGACAGTGGCTGGGGTCACAGAGGCGATGACAAGTTCAAATTCAGCGCCGTGGGCACCTTCGATCTGGCTGGCGTCACCACCCATCAAGTGCTGACTCCAGACGGCTGGAAAAACCCTGTTGTGAACAACGCCTCCATGACCAACTCGATGAACAGCTTCTCCGGCAACGGCGGTGCCAACGTGTCGGCGGGTGTGGGCAACCAACAAAGCAACTCTCTGTCCATTGCTGCCGGCTGCAGAGCCTGCATGTAATCGCGATCGAAATGAAAGCCCCGGCAACGGGGCTTTCTTTCCACGGTTCACCAAAGGCGTATCGATCATGCGTACGACAGCCTGTTTCGCCCTGCTGTGCTTGTGCGGCCTGACTCAGGCGGCGCAGATGCCGGTGGCCGCCTTACCGGGCGGCATGCTGGTTTACAAGCAGGTGCAAAGCGTGCGTGAGCGCAAGTTCAGCGACATCGTCGAACAAAAAACCGACTTCAGCTGCGGCGCCGCCGCACTGGCCACGGTGCTACGCCAGGCTTACTGGCTCGATGTCGATGAGGAACACATCATCAAAGGCATGCTGGTCAATGCTGATCAGAACCTTGTCCGTACTCAAGGTTTCTCCATGCTGGACATGAAGCGCTACATCGAAGCAATCGGCATGCGCGCGCGTGGCTACCGGATACCGCCCGAGAAACTCGAAGCGGTGACCATTCCGGTGGTGGTGCTGATGGAAATTCGCGGCTACAAGCATTTCGTGGTGATGCAGCGGGCGGACAAGAACTGGGTCTATATCGGCGACCCGGTGCTTGGGCACAAACGCTACTCCCATGATGACTTTGTCAAAGGCTGGAACGGCATCGTCTTCGCTATCGTGGGTCCCGGGTACGACAAAACCAATGCATTGCGCAGCCCTCCGGAACCGCTGACGGCCAAGAACAAACTGGACACTTTCAACCCGGTCAAAGATGCCGAATTGATGGACTTTGGCTTCATTCAGAGCGACTTCTTCTAATCGCCCACTGATGATAGAGAGGGCCGGATGCCCCGGGAGCAGCAAATGAAAACCTCATACTGGCTGGCCGCCGCTTGCCTGGCAGCAAGCGCATCGGGCTATGCCAATGCAGGATTCAAACCCATCGAACTCAAGGACCATGAGCTCGCCGAGCTACGCGGTCGTTATGTCATGCCAGGGCGGATCATCAGCTTCGGCATTGTCATGAGCAGTACCTGGCGCAATGCCAGTGGGGACCTGATTGGCGCAACGACGTTGATGCAGATCCAGGCCTCTACCGTAAAGCCGCAGTTTTACGTGTCGACCATTAAAGAGTCCGGTAACGGCAGTACGCCGCCATCGGGCACCGGGAATGTAATCGGTGGCGCAGGACTGACCACCACCCAGGGAGTCACCCAAACTGTGCGCGCCGCTGGTGACGGCAATACCGCCTACAACAATGTCGCCATCAACGTCCAGGAGGCCAACCAGGCGCCTGCGCCGAGTCCCGTCCAAGGGCAGGTGCTGACGAGCGGGCAAACCATTACCGACAGCAATGCCGCCGGTAACGTCGCAGTGGCGGCCACCGGTGGTGGCGTGCAAATGGCGATCCAGGCCAACAACAACCAAGGCACGGCCATGCAACAGGCGGCTCAGGGGGGGCTGGTGCAGAACACCCGGCTTCTGGGCAACAGCAACAGGGTCAATAACCTGACGCAACTTAACGTAGTGCTTAACAACAACGGCCGAAATGCCGGAGCAGTCAACTGCAATCTGAATCAACTCAAGGCACTACGCAGCCTGGGATATTGAACTACGCTGATGTTCGATCATCGGGCTTCATGGGGGACGGCTTATCATGTATCGGTCAGTACCACTGCGCGCGATCGTTTGTCTGAGTACTTTGTTCCCGTCGGCGCTGCTGCAAGCAGCGTCCGATGCGGACGTGGAGGCTTTGAAGCAACAACTCATGGAGCTCAAGCAACGATACGAAGTACAACAAAAGGCCTTGGCAGTACTCGAACAACGAGTCCGCCAAGTGGAGGAACAACCGGCGGCGGCACCGCCTAAACGTCTGGCCAAGTCGCCAGCCGACATGAAAGGCAACCCGCAAGTGGCCACCGGGACGGGAGCGGCTGCGGCTTCAGGAGGCGCCGCAGGCAGCGGCAGTTCCTATGGACAATCACTGGCCGATGACTCTCAACCGGCACAGAGTGTTTCCAACCTGTATGACGAGGCCAGCGGATTCTTCGGCGGCGGCAAGTTCAGCCTCGAAACCGGGCTGACCTATTCGCGTTACGACACCCGCCAGCTGATCCTCAACGGCTTCCTCGCACTGGACTCGATCTTTCTGGGCAACATCAACCTGGACCGGATCAAGGCCGACACCTGGACGCTGGACCTCACCGGGCGCTACAACTTCGACAATCGCTGGCAGTTCGACCTGAACGTGCCGGTGGTGTACCGCGAATCGACGTATCAGTCCGGTGGTGCCAACAACGGTGCCGCAGGGGTGACCAGCGAAGAAACCGTCACCCGGGATCCGACGCTCGGCGATGTCAACTTCGGGATCGCCTACAAATTCATGGACGAATCGGTCAACACCCCGGATGCGGTGTTCACCTTCCGGGTCAAGGCACCGACCGGCAAGGACCCGTTCGGGATCAAGCTGCGCCAGAGCGACGCCAATACCAACCTGTTCGTGCCTGACACCTTGCCGACCGGCAACGGCGTCTGGTCGATCAGCCCCGGTATCTCGCTGGTCAAGACTTACGATCCGGCGGTTCTGTTCGGAAGCCTGTCCTATACCCACAACTTCGAAGAATCCTTCGACGACATCAGCGCCACCGTCAATCAGAAAGTCCCGGGCAAGGTGCGGATCGGGGACAGCTTCCAGATTGGCGCGGGGATCGCGTTCGCGCTGAACGAAAAAATGAGTATGTCGTTCTCGATGTCTGACCTGGTGCAACGCAAAAGCAAGCTCAAGCAGGATGGCGGGGATTGGGAGTCTGTGGTGTCCAGTGACGCCAACGCCGGTTACTTCAACGTCGGCATGACCATCGCGGCCTCCGACAACCTGACGATCGTTCCCAACTTGTCCATCGGTATGACCGACGATGCGCCGGACTTTTCCTTCAGCCTGAAATTCCCGTACTACTTCTAAACCGCACCCCGCAATAGAAAAGGCCCACTACGATAGTTGTCGTAGCGGGCCTTTTTTGTTGCACCGCCCTAGCGGATCTGGTGCTTGTGCAGCAATCGGTAAAAAGTCGGCCGTGACACGCCCAGGACTCGGGCAGCAACACTCAGGTTGTCGCTGTGCCGGTTCAACACATCGCACAGCGCCTGGCGTTCGGCGCGGGTCTTGTAGTCTTCAAGGGTGCCCATCGGCGTGGCGAAGGCGTGTTGACTGAGCAGCCCCAGGTCTCGCGCCTCGATCTGCCGTCCTTCGGCCAATACCAGCCCACGACGTACCCGATTGGCCAGCTCGCGGACATTGCCCGGCCAGTCGTGCTTGCCCATGGCGACCAATGCATCTTCGCTGAAGCTGCGCGGACGACGGCCGGTTTCACTGCTGTAGAAATGGGAAAAGTGGTTGGCCAGCATCAATAGATCACCATGGCGCTCACGCAGCGGCACGGTGACCACTTGCAGGACGTTCAAACGGTAGTACAAATCTTCGCGAAAGCGTTTGTTCTCGATGGCCTCTTCAAGGTCGACGTGCGTCGCCGCCAATACCCGCACATCCACCGGAATAGGTTGATGGCCGCCAACCCGCTCGATGTGTTTTTCCTGCAGGAAGCGCAGCAGATTGGCTTGCAGCTCCAGGGGCAGATCGCCTATTTCATCGAGAAACAGGGTGCCGCCATTGGCCGCTTCTATCCGCCCGACCTTGCGCTGATGGGCGCCGGTAAAGGCCCCCTTCTCGTGACCAAACAATTCGGACTGGATCAAATGTTCGGGAATCGCGCCACAGTTGATCGCCACGAATGGCTTGCTGTGGCGCTGGGATTGTTGATGCAGGGTACGGGCGACCAATTCTTTACCGGTGCCGCTTTCGCCGCGGATCAGCACCGGCGATTCGGTGGGCGCCAGTTTGCTCAGCAATTTGCGCAGCTCGCGAATCGGTTTGCTGTCGCCGAGCAGTTCGTGTTCAGGCTGATCGATATGAACCGTGCCCTGCCCGCGCAGGCGCGCCATGCCGAACGCTCGGCCCAGAGTGACCTGAACCCTTGAAACATCGAACGGCAAGGTATGGAAGTCAAAAAACCATTCGCAGACGAAATCCCCGACATTCTGCATTCGCAGGACATCCTGATCGAGCACGGCGATCCACTCGGTACCGCTACGGGTGATCAGTTCCTTGACGGCTTCCGGACGTTCCAGATGAAATGGCTGCAAGCGCAACAGGCCGACGTCGCAGGTTCGTTCCACGGCGTTTTCCAGGGTACAGCTGTCGACATCCCAACCCACAGCGCGTAAACCCGGCAGCAAACGGTGGCAGTCGTCGCAAGGATCCACTACTAAAAGACGTCGTAAAGCAGGCGCTTCGATCATGACTGTTCCTTGGCGCCAAATTTTAGGAAATATTATTAAAAACAGTCATTTGGCGGGCTTCGGTGTAACACTAGCAAAATATTGACGCGGGCTTGTATCGATTGCTTATAGGGACGTCGGCTTATTAGTTATAAAAAATCACTTAATGAGTTGCCTAACGAATTGAACCTTTCATTCAGCTTTCAGCAACTGCCTGAATCGCCGGCAAATCAAAGAAAGTTGAAATTTCTTTTGATTGTGTGTGACCCAACCCCCGGTTGCGGACATCAGTACAAGTAACCAGCCGAACGGTAAGCCCAACCGACGGCACATCACTTGATTGGGCACACAGAGAGAAGACCCCATGAACGCCCCGCTCCGTATCAACGAAGCTCTTTTGATTGCCGACCGCGCATTCCAACCCTTTCAATGCGTGGCCTGGGCCCCACAAGACGGTAATGGCGAGCTCAGCCTGGCCATCATTGATCGCACTAACACTCGCATCAGCAGCAAACAAATCCCCAGCAGTGCCTATTCCGATCCGCAGCAACTTGCACACTTGCTGGAACAAGCCCGCGCCGAGCTGAGCGAGGAAGGTTACACACTGCAATCGTGGTCCATGCCGCATTAATCTTTTTCGCGGATTACCGCCCGGTAATCCGCGCCCCTTCTTCTCCTTAGTTGACGGTTTTCTACGGTCCGCTGCATAACGCCATTTACATTTTCCAACTTCTAGCCGCCAGATTACTTGGCAGGCTTGTCAGTGGTTCGAGAAGACACTGTTCTGGCACAAAACGCCGCTCCTCCCGAGCGTAATGGCAGTTGCGCATCATCGCTTTCAGGGATTGAATGTTCTTCTCATGCAGTCAACCTCCGGACACCCGGACAAGGACGACTGGCAAGGAGATGCGTGCATGTCACTCCAGACTGCTTTTGCCATACAGGCAGCGGTGAAAGACGCCGGGCAACTCGATAGCCATTTCGCCGGCAGCGGCAAGACTCAAGTGTATTTCGCCGGCAGTACCTCCAGCAGGGTCAATGGTGTGGCGATTGACCACACCGGCCGAATTCTGGTGGCAGCCAAGGTCGGCACGCCAGGTGGCTGCCGCTTTGGCCTGGCACGCCTGCGTGAGGATGGTTCGGCGGATCTGGCCTTCGGCAAACAAGGCAGCATCATCGGGCAATTCGCCCACGGCTACGAGGCCATGGCAGGCACGGTGCGGGTGCTGGCCGACGGGACCATTCTGGTGGCCGGCCTGCACTACGAAAATGCTCATCGTACGCTGCCCGCCCTGGCGATGTTTGATCAACGGGGCTGTCCGATACAGGGTTTTGGTGAGCACGGCCGCTGCGTGGTGCGCCTGCCGGGGAAGCTTTCCGAAGGCGCTCGCGATGCCTGGTTACCACCCGGCGTGCCGGGTACCGAGGCCTGTGATATCTGCGTGCAGGACGATGGTCGAATCCTGCTGCTGGCCAATCATCACTTTGAATTGGCCGATCACGTCGGCATGCTGATTCGACTCAATGCCGACGGCTCGCTGGACAGCACCTTCAATGGTCGTGGCTTTGTCATGGTCCGGCACTTATTGATGAACACCTGGCTGAACAGTCTGATGGTGCAACATGACGGCCGAATCCTGGTGGGCGGATCGATCAACTTCCCCGAGGAAGGTTTGCTGGCGCGTTATCACGCCGATGGCCAGCTGGATGACGGCTTCGCCGTGGATGGCTTCATGACCTTCAAGGCCTGGGGTCAGAGTGCCCAGGTCTGCCAGATCGTCCAGCACGAAAATGGTGATTTGCATTGTTTTGGCAGCAGTCGCGACCCGATGCACTGCCTCGCCCTGAACGTTCACAGCAATGGCCGACCTGACATGCATTGCAATAGCGGCCAGCCACAACTGTTGGAAATCAGCCACAGCGGCTGCCAGTGGACCGCCGCCCAGATACAACCGGACGACTGTGTGCTGACGGTCGGAGCGACGGGCGGCGGGCTCGAGGGCGATTTCATTCTCGCCCGGTACTTACCCAATGGGGCGCTGGATCGCAGCTTCGCCAATGGCATGGGCTGGGTCCGCACACGCCTGAGTCGAGGCCCGGACACCGCCACTTCATTGGCCTTGCAGGCCGATGGTTGCATCGTCGTCGGCGGTTATTCACTGGATGGCAACTACCGCGCCGTCGTCGCCCGTTATCAACCCTAGTCTCCTGCACTTGATCTTCCCTTCCGCTTACGGCAAGTTGCGCGCTTCTTAATACAAGGAGTAGCCGATGTCCGGCTCAATGGCCCAGGCCTTCGCACACAATTTTCTTGGGCATTCACCCCGCTGGTACAAAGCAAGCATTATCGGATTCCTGATTCTCAACGCCCTGGTGTTGTGGACGATCGGTCCGGTGGCGGCCGGCTGGTTGTTGGTGCTGGAGTTCATCTTCACCCTGGCCATGGCGCTCAAGTGTTACCCGCTGATGCCCGGCGGGTTGCTGCTGATCGAAGCTCTGCTGCTGAAAATGACCACGCCCCAGGCGCTCTATGACGAACTGGTGCACAACTTCCCGGTGATCCTGTTGCTGATGTTCATGGTGGCGGGCATCTACTTCATGAAAGACCTGCTGCTGTTTCTGTTCTCGCGCCTGCTGCTGGGAGTTCGCTCCAAGGCGCTGCTGGCGTTGATGTTCTGTTTCCTGTCAGCGTTTCTCTCGGCGTTTCTCGATGCATTGACCGTGACCGCGGTGATCATCAGCGCGGCCGTGGGCTTTTACTCGGTGTATCACCGCGTCGCCTCGGGCAACGATCCGCGTCAAGACAGCGAGTTCGCCGATGACCAGCATTTGCCCACCCTCCACCATGCCGACCTCGAACAATTCCGCGCCTTCCTGCGCAGCCTGCTGATGCACGGCGCGGTCGGCACAGCGCTGGGTGGTGTTTGCACGCTGGTTGGCGAGCCGCAAAACCTGCTGATCGGCCATGAGATGGGCTGGCACTTCGCCGAGTTCTTTCTGAAGATCGCCCCGGTGTCGTTGCCGGTGCTGGCAGCAGGCCTGGTGACCTGCGTACTGCTGGAGAAACTGCGCTGGTTCGGTTATGGCACGTTGCTGCCGGACAACGTGCGTGCAGTGCTGGCCAACTACGCTGCTGAAGACAACGCCGAGCGTACTTCGCGTCAGCGCGCCGCATTGCTGGTTCAAGGGGCGGCGGCGCTGATTCTGATTGCCGGGTTGGCGTTTCACATCGCCGAAGTCGGCCTGATCGGCTTGATGGTGATCGTGTTGATCACCGCGTTCACCGGTATCACTGACGAACACCGCCTCGGCACCGCCTTCAAGGACGCCATGCCGTTCACCTCGCTGCTGGTGGTATTTTTCGCCGTGGTGGCGGTGATTCACGATCAGCAGCTGTTCGCGCCGCTGATCCAGTGGGTGTTAGCGCTGCCGGCGGATCAACAGCCGGGCATGCTGTTTATTGCCAACGGCTTGCTGTCGGCCATCAGCGACAACGTGTTTGTGGCGACCATTTACATCACCGAAGTGAAACAGGCATTCATCTCCGGCCACATGAGCCGCGAGCACTTTGAAACCCTGGCGATTGCGATCAATACCGGGACCAACCTGCCGAGCGTGGCGACGCCTAATGGTCAGGCGGCGTTCCTGTTCCTGCTGACCTCGGCGATTGCCCCGCTGATTCGTCTGTCGTACGGGCGGATGGTGTGGATGGCGCTGCCATACACCGTGGTGATGGGAGGGCTTGGCTGGTACGCCGTAAGCTATTGGCTTTGAGGTGGCAGGTCTGACGCCTTCGCGGGCAAGCCTCGCTCCTACGGAATGTGTAAAACCTGTAGGAGCGAGGCTTGCCCGCGAAGAACGATAACGCGGTTCAGACTGAACTCAGGATGTATCGCTCGATCGCCTGAGCCGCGCCGTCTTCGGTATTGGCCCCGGTCACCACGTCGGCCTGACGCTTCACCGCCTCTTCCGCCTGCCCCATCGCAATCGACAGCCCGGCACGATGAAACATCGCCGGGTCATTGCCGCCGTCGCCCATGGCGGCGGTCTGTTCCAGCGACACCCCGAGAAACTCGGCCAGCGTCGCCAGTGCCGCGCCCTTGTTGGCCTGCACCGCCGTCACATCCAGATAGACCGGTTGTGAACGCGACACCTGCGCCTGCCCTTCGACCTTGGGCAGCAACCGCGCCTCCAGCTCGATCAACAGTTCGGTGTTATTGCTGGCAGCGACAATCTTGTCGATGCGTGCCAGGCAAGGCTCGAAACTCTCGACCACCACCGGCGGATAACCCAGGCCATGCTGCTCTCGCGGGACCATCGGGCCGCTTGAGTCCTTCAACAGCCAGTCGCCACCGCTGAACACCCAGACTTCAATGTCCGGCTGATCGGCAAACAGCGCCAGCGCCGTCAGCGCCGCCGTTGCCGGCAAATAATGCGCCACCAGCAAACTACCGTCCGGGTTGACGATGGTGCCGCCATTGAACGCCGCCGTCGGCAGATCAATGCCCAGGGCTTCGATCTGCTGCAACATGGCTTTGGGCGGACGCCCGGTGGCCAGGCTGAACAGCACGCCGGCTTCGCGCAAGGCACTGACCGCCTCGATCGTGCGCTGGCTGAGGCTGTGATCGGGCAACAACAACGTGCCGTCCATGTCGCTGAGCAGAAAACGGATGGGTTGTCGCGTGACGTCACTCATCCGACGCTATGCCACACGCGACCATCACGGGTCAGCAGCTCGTCAGCGGCCTGTGGCCCGTCTTCGCCGGCCGCATAGCGCTCCAGGGTTGCGTCCTGCTGCCAGGCGTCGAGAAACGGCTGCACGGCACGCCAGCCATTCTCGATGTTGTCGGCGCGCTGGAACAGCGTCTGATCACCGGTCAGGCAATCGTAGATCAAGGTTTCGTAGCCGGTGGACGGCTGCATTTCAAAGTAATCCTTGTAGGCAAAACCCAGTTCGATATTGGCCATGTTCAACGCCGGTCCCGGCCGTTTGGCCAGTAGGTCGAACCACATGCCTTCGTTGGGCTGGATCTGGATCCGCAGGTAGGTCGGCTGCAGCTCTTCGACTTCGGTATCGCGGAACTGCGCGTACGGCGCCGGTTTGAAGCAAATGACGATCTCGGTGTCGCGCACACTCATGCGTTTGCCGGTCCGCAGGTAGAACGGCACGCCGACCCAGCGCCAGTTGTCGATCATCACTTTGAGCGCGACATAGGTTTCGGTGGTGCTGTCGGGCGCGACGTTGGCTTCGTCACGATAACCGCGCAGCGAATTGCCATCGATTTCGCCGGCGGTGTATTGGCCACGCACTGAGTTGGCTCGCGCTTCCTCGGTCGACCAGGGGCGAATCGCGCCGATCACTTTGGCCTTCTCGCCGCGTACCGCATCGGCGCCAAACGCCGCCGGTGGTTCCATGGCGACCATCGCCAACAATTGGAACAGGTGATTGGGCACCATGTCCCGCAGGGCGCCGGTGACCTCATAAAAACTGCCACGGGTTTCCACGCCGACGGTTTCGGCGGCGGTGATTTGTACGTGGTCGATGTAATGGTTGTTCCAGAAGGCTTCGAACAGGCTGTTGGAGAACCGGCTGACCAGAATGTTCTGCACGGTTTCCTTGCCCAGATAGTGATCGATCCGGTAGATCTGCTTTTCCGTCATCACTTTGAGCAAGCACGCGTTCAAGGCTTCGGCGGTGTACAGATCCGAGCCGAAAGGCTTTTCGATCACCACCCTTCTGAACGCTTCAGGGGCTTCTTGCAACAATCCGGCAGCCCCGAGACGCCGCACCACTTCGCTGAAAAAGCGCGGGGCGGTGGCCAGGTAGAAGATGGCGTTGCCGGTGCCGCTGGCGTCGATTTTCGCCGCCAGCGCGTCATAAGTGCGTTCATCCAGGAAATCGCCCTGGACGTAGCTGATGTGTTTGGCCAATTTGGCCCACAACGCCGGATCAAGGGCCTGATCGCCCTTGCCGACCTTGGCTGCCACTTCCGCCCGAATGAAATCTTCGAGTTTTTTGGCAAAGGCTTCGTCACTGATGGCGTTGTGATCAACGCCGACGATCCGCAGTCCATTCCCCAGCAAACCATCGCGACTCAGGTTGTACAGCGCCGGCATCAGCAGGCGCTTGACCAGATCACCATGGGCACCGAACAAAAACAGCGTGGTGGGCGGTGCGGGTTCTGCCTTGGATTTCCTGCGGATCACGTGGGTCATTTTTTCGCAGTCTCCACATGGCCGCCGAAGCCGAAGCGCTGGGCCGAGAGAATCTTGTCGCCAAAGTTGCCTTGCCCGCGCGAACGGTAGCGAGAGAACAGCGAGTTCGACAGCACCGGTACCGGTACCGCTTGTTCCATGGCGGCTTCGATGGTCCAGCGCCCTTCACCGCTGTCGGCCACTTCACCCGAGTAGCCGTCGAGTTTCGGATCGGACGCCAGGGCATCGGCGGTCAGGTCGAGCAGCCACGACGAGACTACGCTGCCACGACGCCAGACTTCGGCGATGTCGGCCACGTTCAGGTCGAAACGCTGATCTTCCGGCAGGTTGGTGCTGGCTTTGGTCTTGAGGATGTCGAAGCCTTCGGCGAAGGCCTGCATCATTCCGTATTCGATGCCGTTATGGATCATCTTGACGAAGTGGCCGGCACCGGCGGGGCCTGCGTGGATGTAACCGCGCTCGGCGCGATCGTCATCGGACTTGCGATCCTTGGTGCGCGGAATGTCGCCCATACCCGGGGCCAGGGACTCGAACAACGGGTCAAGACGCTTAACCGTCTCGGCATCGCCGCCGATCATCATGCAGTAGCCTCGTTCCAGGCCCCAGACGCCGCCGGAGGTGCCGACGTCGATGTAATGCAGACCTTTTTCCGACAGGGTTTTGGCCCGACGGATATCGTCCTTATAGAAGGTGTTGCCGCCATCAATGATGGTATCGCCCGCTTCAAGCAGGGTGCTCAGGGTGTCGATGGTGTCTTCGGTCGGTGCGCCGGCGGGCAGCATGACCCACACCGCGCGCGGCTTGGCCAGGCCAGCGACCAGGGCTGGCAAATCGGCGACGCCGGTGGCGCCCTCTTCGGCCAGGGTGTCGACAAAAGCGGTATTGCGGTCGTAAACAACGGTGGTGTGCCCGTTGAGCATCAGGCGCCGCGCAATATTACCGCCCATGCGGCCCAGTCCAATAATCCCGAGTTGCATGTACTGATGCTCCCTACTACAAATAAAGTGTGTCTAAGGTTATAGCCCAACGCGACTAGTGAAGGTTAGTCCAGAGCGGTGGGATGAAGTTTCCGGGCATTGTGCCCGATCCAGACTGATAACGTCGGGAATCGTGCCGAAGACACAACGACCATGAAAAATAAAAAAGTTCCCTTCAGGGGCAAAAGAAATCAAAATTGGCGCCGATAGTAAGTGAGCACCCGATTTCGGGAGCCGACTTACAGTTGATACCGCCATTTGCGAGGTGAGCAATGGGCACCGTACACACAGCACTGCCAGCACAAACCCTTTACGTCACGATCCGTCGCGATGAACTGCGCCAGTTGAAAGACGAGCGCGATCAGTTGAAACGGGAAGTTGCGCAATTGCGCCTGCTGACCCAAGGCAATCAGGCTCAGCCCTTGCCCATCACCCAACGTGCTCCTCACGCCTGATCCCCTCGCTTGAGTCAGAAACAGTCACTGCTGTTTCTGACTCGCTGCAATCCTGTCCGCTGCGACATCTCACAAAGTTTTCACACTTGCTTGGCGATACTCCGGCCCTTGTGGCTGCTTGCTTTGCGAGCAGCATCCGTTCGTCTGTGACAAGGAGAGTGCCGACGGCCGATCATCAGGCTGGAGTGTTGAATGGCTTTGCTTAAACGCAGCAAAACGTCTGCGACTGGTTTTGATTGGGCAGGATTTCTCTGGTTATTTTTGTTCTTCTGGTATTTCTCCGGTATCACCCAACTGCTGATTCAACTGACGGGCACCTCCGGTTTTAGCGGGTTCCGCCAGGCCTTTGTGATGAGCGCCGTCTGGCTCGCGCCAATGCTGTTATTCCCCAAACAAACCCGTGTGATGTCCGCGCTGATCGGCGTGGTGCTGTGGGCCTGTTCGATGGCCAGCCTGGGTTATTTCTTCATCTATCAGCAGGAATTCTCCCAGAGCGTCATCTTCATCATGTTCGAATCGAACGTGTCTGAAGCCGGCGAGTACATGACACAGTATTTTGCCTGGTGGATGGTGCTGGCGTTCCTCGCACACACCGCATTCGCGTATTTCCTTTGGACCCGCGTGCGTCCGGTGCACCTGCCACGCGCCCAGGCCCTGATTGCCGCGACGGCGATTGTGCTGGCCGTGATCGGTTACCCGCTGATCAAGCAGACCGCGCACACCGGCAGCCTTGCGGAAGGCTTCGAGAAATTCGAAACCCGCATCGAGCCCGCGGTGCCGTGGCAAATGGCCGTGGCCTATCACCGTTACCTCGGTACCCTGGCCGGCATGCAAGACATGCTCGACAGCACCAGCAAGATCCCGCCGCTGAAGAACTTCACCGACTCAATGGCCAATCAGCCGGCGACCCTGGTATTGGTGATCGGCGAGTCCACCAACCGTCAGCGCATGAGCCTGTACGGCTACCCGCGGGAAACCACTCCGGAACTGGATAAGCTCAAGGACCAACTGGCGGTTTTCGATAACGTCATTACCCCACGCCCCTACACCATTGAAGCGTTGCAGCAGGTGCTGACGTTCGCCGACGAAGAAAACCCGAACCTCTACCTGACGACGCCGTCATTGGTCAGCATGATGAAGCAGGCGGGTTACAAAACCTTCTGGATCACCAACCAGCAGACCATGACCAAGCGCAACACCATGCTCACGACCTTCTCCGAACAGGCCGACGAGCAGGCGTACCTGAACAACAACCGCAACCAGAACGCCGCCCAGTACGATGGCGATGTGATCGAGCCGTTCAACAAGGCGCTGGCCGATGCGGCGCCACGCAAGCTGATCGTCGTGCATTTGCTCGGCACGCATATGAGCTACCAGTACCGTTACCCGCCGACGTTCAACAAGTTCACCGACCGCAAAGGCGTGCCGGACGGTGTACGTGACGATCAGGTGCCGACGTACAACAGCTATGACAACGCGGTGTTGTACAACGACTTCGTGGTCTCGAGCCTGATCAAGGACTACGCCAAGACCGATCCGAACGGCTTCCTGCTGTACCTCTCCGACCACGGCGAAGACGTGTTCGACTCCGCGGGCCACAACACCCTGGGCCGCAACGAGAACAAGCCGACCGCGCCGATGTACACCATTCCATTCATGGCCTGGGCCTCGCCGAAATGGCGCGAAACCCATGACTGGAGTTTTGCCGCTGATCTGGATCGGCCGTACAGCAGCTCCCAGCTGATTCACACCTGGGCGGATCTGGCCGGCCTGAGTTTCGATGAACTGGACCGCAGCAAAAGCCTGGTCAGCGACAGCTTCAAGCCTCGGCCATTGATGATCGGCAACCCTTACGAGCGTGAGCAGCGGCCGTTGATCGACTTCAGCCTGATAAAACCCAAGGTTGCGCCTGTCACTCCGACGGTCGTTAAGCAGTAATTTTGGCGCGCCCCCTGTGGGTGCGGGCTTGTGTGGCAAAGAGGGCCTGCGTGGCGAGGGTTTTCTGTGGCGAGGGAGCTTGCTCCCGCTCGGCTGCGAAGCAGTCGTAAACCCTTTACATGCGGTTTAACTTTGAAATACCGGGGTCGTTGCGCGACCCAACGGGAGCAAGCTCCCTCGCCACACACTCCCGCATGGATTGCGGACTAAAGCGCTTTGGTCCAGAACAGCATCCGGCCATGCGCCGGGTCGAACATGCCTGGCGAAAAACCGAATTTGCCATAAGACGCCTGGGCCACTGGATTGCCTTCCAGCACTTCCAGGGTGATTTTGCAGGAGCCGCGCTGACGTGCGATGTCCTCGACTTTGTGCAGCATTTTCTGGCTCAGTCCCAACCCGCGAAACTTCGACACCACGACCACATCGTGCACGTTGACCAATGGCCGACAGGCAAAGGTCGAAAAGCCTTCGAAGCAATTGACCAGCCCTGCCGGCTCGCCACCGACAAACGCCAATACACTGAAGGCATGGGGCCGCTTGGCCAGCTCCCCCGGCAGTTGTTGCAACACATGGGTAGGCAACGACTTACCGCCACCCATCGGGTCTTCGGCGTAATGGTTCAATACAAGACAAATCGCCTCGGCATGTGTCGGATTGCTGTAACTGGCCTGAAGCACAAGAATTTCTGCGGATTCCATTTCCACCCTCGATCACACATGAAGTTGCCCCAGTTCGCTTCTTGCGCACTGAAAGGTCCTGCGACCTTATCGCGAGCACCGGGGTGCCGACAACTGGATCCTGTTGTGATCGCGCGTGCTCAAGCACCCCAGATCAGTGCCTCGGTCCATCCCAGCTCGGCAAAATCCTCGGCCCTCAACCCCGCCTCACCGGCACAGAAAAACTCGTCCAGTTGCGGCGGCTTGACCGAAGTGCCGCTGAGCATCGCGTGAACCTGCCCGCGATGGTGAATCTGGTGCTCGAACAGATGGGACAGCAGGCGTAATCGGCTGTCGTGTTGCGGGGTATCGCGCGCAATGGTCACGATTCGCCCGAGCTCTGCGTCACGCAATTGCTCGCAGTAGGCGATCAGTCGACGGTCGACCAGCGCTTGCTCGCGCTTGAGATCGGCGCCGTCGGTGAATGGCTCATCCTGGTTGAAAAACACATAGCAATCGGGATGCGGCTCGTCACCGCGCAACTCCCGCTCCAGGGCGTCCGCATAGAACCAGTCGCACGTCAGAATGTGGTTGAGGGTTGCGCGCAGGCTGGGGAAAAAACTGACGCGCGGCGCCACCAGCTCGGCCGGGCTCAGCTGAAGCCAGGCCTTGGCCAATCGGTGATTGGCCCAGGCATTCTGATAGGCCATGGTCAGTAAGTGGTGGGACAAGGGCTGGTTCATGTTCACATCCCCCCGGGCATCAAGCCTCGGCAAAACGTTTTAGCTGCATCTCCTGCAAACGGCTGAGGGTGCGGCGAAACGGGAATTCCAGATAGCCCTCGGTGTACAACGCCTCCATCGGTACCTGCGCTTCGAGGTACAGCGGCACCTTGCGGTCGTAGCATTCGTCCACCAGGGCAATGAACCGCCGCACGCCGTCGTCATGCACCGACAATTGCGGCAACTCGCGATCCCCCGCCGCCACCCGCTCGACACCGTCTTCAGTGCCGCGGGCGATGCGCCCTTCGCGTTTTTGCGCGCTGAGATTGGGCACGTCACTCAACAGAATAGCGCTGAAGGTGTCGCACAGGGCCATGAAGTCCATGGCGGCAAAAGGCTGCTCGCAGACCTCGGCGTAACGGCACCAGAGCACGGTTCGACTGGCCTGCATGACATTGACCGAACGGTAGCCGATCTGCACCGGAGCGCTGGACAGCGTCTGGCCGACGGTCAAGGCCTTGAACACGTCGCCGAGGGCACCGGGCTGACCCGGAACGTTCACCCAGTAACGCTGCAGGCCGGCGCCGGGGTGCAGCCGATGATCTTCCCCGCCATCCACCGCAATCACCTGCATGTGTTGCTTGATCGCGCTAATCGCAGGCACGAAGCGGTCGCGGTTGAAGCCATCGGCGTACAGCTGATCCGGCGGTTGGTTGGAAGTGCAGACCACCACCACGCCCTGCTCGAACATCACTTGGAACAAGCGCCCGAGAATGATCGCGTCACCGATGTCGTTGACGAACAGTTCATCGAAACACAGCACCCGCACTTCCTGGCTCAGCTCGCGGGCCAGGGCCTTCAGCGGGTCGGCGGTGCCGGTCAACTGGAAGGAGCGCTGGTGCACCCAGCCCATAAAGTGGTGAAAGTGCTGCCGCCGGGCCGGGACGCGCAGGTTTTGATAGAACTGATCCATCAACCAGGTCTTGCCCCGCCCGACCGGGCCCCAGAGGTACACGCCGGTGATGGGCGCGCGGCCTTCCTGCAAGGCTTCGTGGCATTTTTGCAGCGCCCACACGGCATGTTCCTGGGCTTCGTCCTGGACGAAGCCCTTCTGTTCGATGGCGTGTTGCCAGGCGGTTAAGGGAGAGTCGACATTCATGCGCGGCAGTATAGGCAAAGCGCGATTCATGTGGGAACGGGCTTATTGTAGTGAAGAGGACTTGTGTGGCGAGGGGGCTTGCCCCCGTTCGGCTGCGAAGCAGTCGTACAACCTTTACATGCGGTTTAACGTTGAGAATGCTGGGGGTGCTTCGCACCCCAACGGGGGCAAGCCCCCTCGCCACATAAGCCCCTCACCACACGAGCCCACTCCCACAGGTTCTGCGTCGGCTTACAGCGAGATGTCCAGCCGGGCGATCTTGCCCTGTTCATTGAGGCGGAACATGTAGCGCAATTCCAGCGGGCTGCCGGGAAAGGTGCCGGAGATCAGGTTGTGCACCAGCACTTTGCCGGTGCGCAGTTGAACGTCGAGCACCTCGACCCGCGGCTGATAACGTTGCGCAGTGTCTTGCATCCATTGGGCGATGGCTTGCGTGCCGACCTGATGCTGCCCCTCATCGAACACGTTGGCATCCTCAGCGAAAAAACTGGCGATCCTCGAGGTGTCGCGAGCATTGGCGGCAGCAATGTAGGCGGCAATGGCGGGGGCCAGTGAAGAGGCTGGATTGGACATGTTTACGGCTCCTTGTGAGTTGATTCTGGAGCCATGCTAAAACAAGTCAGTGTCAGTTCTTGTCAGGAGTGAAACGCCCTGCTTCGTCCAGTTGCATCTGCTTGCGCCAGGTGCGCAACAGGTCGCTGCGCCGCCCCGGGTAGCGCTCACCCTGTTCACTGGCGGCCGAGATCCGGTCGGTGCGAAAGGTGCGATAGGCACTGCGCAACTCACACCAGGCGACGATGATCCGCACCTCATTGAGAAACCCCAGGGCCAGTGGCCAGATCAACCGTTGGCTGGGCACCTGGTTGGCGTCTGCGTAATCGATATGCAACTTGGCCTGATCGCGGATGGCTTGGCGAAACACATTCAACGGCACGGCGTTTTGCGGATAGCCATAACCCGGCGGCCCCGGCAACACCGTCGGGTTACGCAAGGCGTCCTGGGCCGTCGGGTCGAGCACCGCGGCGATTTTTGCCAGGGCATCGGCCGCCGCTTTGCTCAACACCTCATCGCCCCGCTGATCCACGTAGCGCAGACCGAGCACGATGGCTTCGGTCTCATCGGCATTGAGCATCAAGGGCGGCAGAAACAGACCGCTGCGCAACACATAGCCGATCCCCGCCTCGCCAAAGATCGGCGCGCCGAGTGCGGTGAGTTCAGCGATGTCGCGGTACAGCGTGCGCTCGGAAATCTCCAGCTCGCTGGCCAATGTCGCGGCAGTCACCGGACGACTTTTGCCGCGTAGCACTTGTAACAAGGTCAGTAAACGAGTGGTTCGCGACACGGTCGGCAGGCTCCTTTCTGGAAGTCGCCGGAGCTTAGCAGAGGCTGCTGTCAGAAAGTGGCAGGAGCGAAAGTCTGACACAGCCCGGAGCGGGTTTATGTGGCGAGGGGGCTTGCCCCCGTTGGGGTGCGAAGCGCCCCTAAAACCAGCCTTCGCGGTCTTGCATTAGAAAATGCAGTGACCGGTTTACGATTGCTTCGCAATCGAACGGGGCGGTGCGGCGGTCCGACAAGCCCCCTCGCCACACAAGCCCCACCCGCCACATCGGCTTGCCCGTTACCGATCGACCTTATGCCTGGCCGCATACAAGCACAGCATTTCCATGGCCAGGGTCGCCGCAGCCAGAGAGGTAATGTCGGCGTGGTCGTAGGCCGGCGCCACCTCCACCACATCCATTCCCACCAGGTTGATCCCGCGCAAACCGCCAAGAATCTCCAGCGCCTGCACCGTGCTCAAGCCGCCGCACACCGGCGTCCCGGTGCCGGGCGCGAAAGCTGGGTCGAGGCAGTCGATGTCGAAGGTCAAATACACCGGGTGATCGCCGACCCGCGCACGAATCGCCTCGACAATCGCCTCGGCCCCTTGCCGATGCACCTGCCGCGCATCCAGCACCTGAAAGCCCTGATGATCGTCATTGGTGGTGCGCAAGCCGATTTGCACCGAACGCGACGGATCCACCAGCCCTTCCCTGGCCGCATGCCAGAACATCGTGCCGTGATCCACGCGCTTGCCCTCTTCATCCGGCCAGGTGTCGCTATGGGCGTCGAAGTGAATCAATGACAACGGGCCGTGCTGGCGGGCATGAGCCTTGAGCAGCGGATAACTGATGAAGTGATCGCCGCCGAAGGTCAGCATCGCGCAACCGTTATCCAGGATGTGCCCGGCGTGGGCTTCGATGCTTTCCGGCACCGAATGCGGCGCGCCGTAATCGAAAGCGCAATCGCCGTAGTCGATGACAGCCAAGTGATCGAACGGGTCGAACATCCACGGCCAATGGCGTTCCCAGGCAATACCAGTGGACGCCGCCCGAATACCGCGAGGTCCGAAGCGCGCACCGGGGCGGTTACTGGTGGCGGTGTCGAACGGCACGCCGCTGACCACCACGTCGACGCCACGCAAGTCGCGGCTGTAGCGACGGCGCATGAAACTGGTGATACCGGCGTAGGTGCTTTCGGCGGCAGTCCCGTAAAGACTGTCGCGGGTCATGGCCTGATCGTTCTGTGCAGGGACGTCCATGGGCGTGTTCCTTATTGTTGGTTTATTGGCGACTACGGAAAGTGGTCCACAGGCGGGTGCGCTGACGCATGTCCTTGAGGCTCATGCTGCGGTCGGCATACAGCCGCTCACGCACCTCGGCCTGCGGGTAGATGTCGGGATCGCTGCGCACCGCCTCATCCACCAGTGGCGTCGCCGCCTGATTGGCCGTGGCGAAGAACAGCGTATTGGTCAGTGCGGCAACGGATTCGGGGCGCAACATGAACTCTATGAAGGCTCGGGCGGCTTCGGGGTGCGGCGCGTCCTTGGGAATTGCCAGGTTGTCCTGCCATACCAGTGTGCCTTCACGTGGAATGCGGTAAGCCACCTCGAACGGTTTATTGGCCTTGCGCGCCTGATCGGCGGCCATGCTCGCGTCGCCGTTGTAGGTCAGTGCCAGGCAAACGCTGCCATTGGCCAGATCATTGATCTGCCGCCCGGTGGCGACGTACAGCACCGACGGCTGTAGCTGACGCAACAGGGCGTCGGCGGCTGTCAGATCAGCCTTGTCGGTGCTGTAGGGATCTTTACCCAAATAATGCAGCGCCAGGCCAATCACCTCTTGCGGCGAATCGAGAATCGCGATGCCGCAGTCTTTCAGTTTGCTGGCGTATTCGGGCTTGAACAGCAGGTCCAGGCTGTTGAGCGGTACGTTGGGCAAGCGTTGTTTTACCGCTTCAACATTCATCCCTAGCCCGAGCGTGCCCCAGGTGTAAGGCACGCCATACCGATTGCCGGGATCGACCGCCGCCAGTTTTTCCAGCATGTCCGGGTCGAGGTTGGCGTATCCCTTGAGGCCATCGTGAGGAATTTCCTTCAGCGCTCCCGCCGCCAGGCCGCGCGCCAGGACGCTGGACGACGGCACCACCACGTCGTAACCGCTGCCGCCGGTGAGCAGTTTGGTTTCCAGCACTTCCGGCGTATCGAACGTGTCGTAGCGCACGTGGATGCCGGTTTCCTTTTCGAACCGCTGCAAGGTCTCGGGCGCGACGTAATCGGCCCAACTGTAGAGATTGAGGACTTTTTCTTCAGCCTGGGCCGGCACGGCCATGGCGAGGAACAGTGCGGGTAAACACAGCTTGAAGAGCGGAGCCATGACGAACACCTGACCGGAGGAAGTGGTTGCAGGATGCTTCGTCGATTACATTGGAAAAATACCAAGTTAGTTATCCTGACTTTATAGCGGAGTAATGTTTGATGCTCGGTCAACTGCATGATCTGGACCTGCACCTGCTGCGCCTGTTTGTCAGCGTGGTGGAATGCGGAGGCTTCAGCGCAGCCCAGGGTGACTTGGGGTTGAGTCAGTCGAGCATCAGCCAGCAGATGGCCAAGCTCGAAACCCGACTCGGTTATCGCCTGTGCAGTCGCGGCAAGGGCGGGTTCAAGATCACGCCCAAGGGCGAACAGTTGCTCGTTGCCACCCGTGCCTTGTTCGAATCCATTGAAGCGTTCCGCCATCAATCCAACGGTGTGGCCGGACGCTTGATCGGCGAAGTGCGCCTGGGTTTGTCCGAAGCGCTTGACCAGTCGGTGCTGCAACGGGTGGCCGAGGCGATCCGACGCTTTCGCGAACGGGACGAATCGGTGCGCATCGAGTTGATCAGCGCCATGCCCGGCGAAATGGAACGGCTGTTACTGCAACAACGGCTGGACCTGGCGATCGGCTATTTCTCACAGGCGCAGCGTGCTTTTGACTACCGCGAACTGTTCACCGAAACCCAGCACTTGTATTGCGCCTCCGGGCATCCGCTGTTCACCGATGACGCACCTGACGATCAAGCGCTCCAGACCTGCGACCGGGTTGATCATCCCTACCGCTTTCTGCGCAGCGATGAGCCGTTTCAGGGCAAGCTCTGTTCAGCGCGATCCGAGCAGGTCGAAGGCACCCTCGCCTTCATTCTGTCCGGCAAGCACGTTGGCTACCTGCCCGATCACTTCGCCCGGAGCTGGGAAGACAAAGGGTTACTGCGTGCCGTGCGCCAGGGTGATATGAGCTTCGAGGTAGCGTTCCACCTGGCGCTCCATCGCGCACAGGTGCCGGGGGATGCGCAAAAGGCGTTTGAAGAGGATCTGCTTGCGGCGTTTGCTTGAAGAGCAAGTGGGCTTGCCCGCGAAGAACGATGACGCGTAATACCTGAAAAACCGCGGCGCATTCTTCGCGGGCAAGCCTCGCTCCTACAATACTTTCATCGCGCAGCTGCCGAAGGCTGCAATCATTTGACCTTGCTTTTGCCGTGGCCAGACCGTTCTGGCATCCTGCGCTCCCTTTTCTGACCGGCCCGCCTTCTGGCACGCACCTGACCATGACCGCAGCTGAACAAACCGCTTCCCAACGCCACAACGATCTGATTTACGGCCTCGACGACCGCCCTCACCTGACCGCCACGGTCTTCGCCGCCCTGCAACACGTACTGGCGAGTTTCGTCGGCATCATCACCCCGACGCTGATCATGGGCAGTGCCCTGGGCCTGCAAAGCGAAGTGCCTTATCTGATCAGCATGGCGCTGTTCGTCTCGGGGCTGGGCACGTTTGTGCAGGCGCGGCGGTTCGGCCCGGTCGGCTCCGGCCTGTTGTGCCTGCAAGGCACCAGTTTTTCGTTCATCAGCGTGATCCTCAGCGCCGGGTTCATGGTCAAGGCGCGAGGCGGCGGCACCGATGAAATCCTGTCGACGATTTTCGGTGTGTGCTTTTTCGCCGCGTTCATCGAAGTGGTGTTGAGCCAGTTCATCGGCAAGCTGCGGATGCTGATCACCCCGGTGGTAGCCGGCACCATCATCACCCTCATGGGTCTGTCGCTGATCAAGGTTGCCATGACCGACATCGCCGGCGGTTTCGGCGCGACGGATCTCGGCGCGGCCAGCCACCTGGCTCTGGCGGCATTGGTGCTGGGGACCATCGTGGTGTTGAACCGGGTGGACGTACCATTCCTGCGCCTGGGGGCGATCGTCATCGGCCTCGCCCTCGGCTATGCAGTCGCATGGTTCATGGGCCAGGTCGATTTCGCCAGCCTGCCCGCCGTGCCGCTGATGAGCGTGCCTGTGCCGTTCAAGTACGGCTTCTCCTTCGATTGGGTCGCGTTCGTGCCGGTGGCGGTGATTTTCCTGGTGTCGCCCCTGGAAGCCGCCGGTGACCTGACGGCCAACTCGATGATTTCCCGGCAGCCGGTCAAAGGCCCGGTCTATATCCGTCGGATCAAATCCGGGCTGCTGGCCGACGGCCTCAACTCAGCCATGGCGGCGGTGTTCAACAGCATGCCGATGGTGACCTTCGCCCAGAACAACGGGGTGATTCAGCTCACTGGCGTGGCCAGCCGTTATGTGGCGTTTTTCATTGCCGGTCTGTTGGTGCTGCTGGGCTTGTTCCCGATGATCGGCGCCGTGCTGCAATTGATGCCGAAACCGGTGCTCGGCGGTGCCGAACTGGTGATGTTCGGCACTGTGGCCGTGGCCGGGATCAAGATCCTCGCCGAGGCCGGCCTGCATCGGCGCAACATGCTGATCGTGGCGATTTCCCTCGGCATGGGCCTGGGTGTCGCGGCGGTGCCTGAAGTCTTGCGCGAGCTGCCGAAGGCGCTGCACAACATCTTCGAATCGCCGATCACTGTCGGTGCGTTGTGCGCTATCGTGCTGAATATCTTCCTGCCCGAAGAGTTCATCGAGCTGGAAGAAGACGAGTTCGACCCGGAAGCCTCGGTGCTTCAGGTGATGCAGAACCCGGATGTTGCGGCCAAGGGTGAACCCGCGTCACCTGTGGCTGTCGCACAGTTGAACCGTCCGTAATGCTCGAAGGCCGAGCTTTGAGCGGTTCGGCCTTTTTCTTTACGAGAATATGTTCATGCGCAGATTGCTAGCCCTGTCCCTATCCCTTCTATTGCTCTCCCTGAGCGCCTGCGCCCTGTTCCCCAGTCGCGACCCGCTGCACATCAACGTGGTCGGGATCGAGCCGCTGCAAAGCCAGGAGCTGGAAGTGCGCTTCGCAGTAAAACTGCGCGTGCAAAACCCCAATGAAACCGCAATCGCCTACAACGGCGTGGCGCTGGACCTGGAGGTTAATGGCCAGCCGCTAGCTTCCGGCGTCAGCGACCAGTCGGGCTCGATCCCACGATTCTCCGAAGCAGTGATCGTGGTGCCGGTGAGCGTTTCGGCCTTCTCGGTGCTGCGTCAGACCCTCGGGCTGAGTCAGACGCAGACACTGGACAATCTGCCTTACGTACTGCGCGGCAAACTGGCCGGAGGTGCGTTCGGCACCATGCGTTTTGTCGATAGCGGCAAGCTCAGCCTGCCGGGCTCGATCTCCGGCACCTGGTAACGCGCTAGTAACGTAATTCTGTTCACTTACGCCGTAATGCGATCTGTAGCAGCTGTCGAGCTCGCGAGGCTGCGTTCGGCTGCGAAGCAGTCGTGAGTCCGGCTGCCGTGGTGTATCTGATGCACCGCATTGTCTTATTTGACGACTGCTGCGCAGCCGAACGCAGCCTCGCGAGCTCGGCAGCTGCTACAAGGAATGCGTCGCGGCTGAAATCGCTTAAGTGAACCGCAGCACGCTAGGTAACGGGGTCGATCACCTGCGTCACACTATGCTTCAGACCTTCTACGTGCCAATTGGCCCACAGTCGGGTCTTGCCGTTGCCGCCTTCATCCGGCTCTATCGCCAGCCAGTTTCGTGCGGTGATCAGGTAACGCCCCCTTGCGCCAACAGGCAACATGGTTCCGGTGATGCCGTAGTCGATCTGTTCCTGATTGCCACCGATGGACTCCAGAAAGTGCACCGCCAACACTGGCGGCGCAGGATGCACGACGCCGGTGGAAATCAATTGGTAGATTTTCCCCGCACCATCGCTGCCATGCCGGGGCAATTTCGATTCGATCACACAGGCCCCGGCCACATGAACGTCGCCAGACACCAGCGTGACCTTGCATGATTGGGCTTTGGCGAAATCCAGCAGCCGCATGATCAAGCGCCTGCGTTCACTGCGGTGCGGCAGGCTTCGCCAGTGGTCGCGTAAATCGTCCTCGAGCTCCTGTTGCCCCACCATCACGTCCAGCGCCTTTTCGGCCGCCTGCAAATCAAGGTAGCCCACCGGAATACTCGACATCAGCAACAGGTGCTTGTGCGCAGGGACCTTGTCCAGCCAGGCATAAATCGCATCCCAACTGACCGGGGAAATGACCCGGGTTTGTTGGGCCTGCGGGGTGGTCAAGTCCGGCGCACGTTCGCTGCGTAGATCGGGAACCAGCAAGGCCAACTCGCCCAGGCCGGTGAACCCCAGGTGAAAGCCATCAGCAGTGCCGGGAATCGCACACGGATGGGTATCAGCGGACGGTTTGAGGTGAGGATGCGTCTGGATCAGTTGCTGCTGGAAAATCCTGAAATAGCGTTTGGCTGTGGCAAATAACCCCTGGAACACCGGGCTCGAATGCAATATCTCATCGTAGGAACCCCAGCCATCGATGATGTCATGGTCATCCCACATCATCACCGTCGGAATGGCGCCGAACACCTTGGCCATCTCGGGCTGTTTCCAGCATTCCAGGTAGAGCCTGGTGAAAAACTTGTCCAGATCGGCTTCGATCACCTTGCTGTAAGCGGCCTTTTGACGGTCGGCGAAGGGTTTGGCGAACCATGCTTTCATCGACGGCACACTGCTGCGCATGTCGTCGCTGTAAACCTGATCGCCGCCCATCAACAGCAGATGGTAGGGCTCGCCTTGGTGAGCGCCCCACATGTGCTCCCAACGCTCGTTGTTCCGGTCTACCTTCTCCATTTCCTTGGGGTCGGAGAAACCGTTGCACGATACATAGGCAATGCGCGGCGACTGGCCCTTGGCCGGAACGACGAAGTTGGCCTGCGCACCGTCTACGGTGACCGTGTAACTGGTGGCAACGGCCTGATCCTGCGCCACTTTGAAATCGATGCGCCAGACGCGGGAATTAGGGTTGAGCAGCGGGATATCGGCGATGGCCAAGGGTGTGTCGGCAGTCACACCCTTGGGTACTTTTACCGTGGGAGGTGGCTCGCCCAAGGGTGAAACCACCAAGGCAGACACGTTGTAGATATTATTATTGATGCCACGAAACTGCAGAATCGGGCCGAGTAACAAACTCATGGCGAGTCCATCCGTTGACGGGGGTGTGAACGTCTGGAGACTAGACGACAATCACACCCCCCGACGGATTATGTGTTGAACCGAACACCCGGTTTGGCTCGCTCATCCACCGTCAACTCAAACACGTCCGGGCGCGCATAGTGCCCGACCACGTCGTAGTCGTACCGGGCGCGGATCAGGTCATCGGTGTCGATTTCGGCGGTCAGCAATCCCGCCTCGCCACGCAGCGGCCCAGCGAGAATGTCGCCCATCGGCCCGACAATCACGCTGCCGCCGGCAATCAACGGGCGCTCCGCCGGCCAGTTGGCAACGTCCACGCCCAAGGCTTGTGGCGAGTCCTGAACCTGACAGGCACTGACCACAAAGCAGCGTCCTTCATGGGCAATGTGACGCATGCTGACCTGCCACATCTCGCGCTCGTCCACAGTCGGCGCGCACCAGACCTCCACGCCCTTGGCGTACATCGCGGTGCGCAGCAACGGCATCATGTTTTCCCAGCACACCACCGCGCCGATCCGCCCGACCTGGCTGTCGATCACCGGCAAGGTCGAGCCGTCGCCCTTGCCCCAGATCAGTCGCTCGGTGCCGGTGGGCATCAGTTTGCGGTGCTTGCCCACCAGCCCGGCCTGCGGATCGAAATACAACGCGGTGCAGTACAAGGTGCTGCCGGCGCGTTCGATCACACCGATCACCAGGTTGGCCCCGGTGCGGGCCGACAACCCGGCCAAGGCGTCGGTCTCGGTACCGGGCACGTCGATGGCGTTGGCGAAATACCGGGCAAACGCTTCACGACCTTCCGGCAGTCGATAGCCGAGTTGCGTGCCGAAGCTCTCGCCTTTGGGGTAGCCACCTAGCAACGCCTCAGGCATGACCACCAGCGCCGCGCCGGATTCGATAATGGCGGTTTCCCAAGAGAGGATTTGATCGAGGGTGTCGGCCTTGCCGCCGGGCAAGGCGCCGATTTGCAGGGCAGCAACGATTGACTTGGGCATTACGGTGGCTCCGTCAGGAATGAGGTGTTGCTCATTCTCCGGCGCCACAGGATCATGAATAAAGCCCGACTCACTGCTGAATGATATGAGCCAAATGAATATCGCCACCGTCGATCTCAACTTACTCAAAGTCTTCGAAGCGCTGCACGAGGAGTCCAGCGCCAGCCGCGCCGCGCTGCGCCTTGGTGTGACGCAATCGGCGGTCAGCGCGGCATTGCGCCGGTTGCGCGAGGTGTATGGCGATCAGTTGTTCGTGCGCACTGGCCGAGGTCTTGCGCCGACGCTCAAGGCCAACCAGCTCAAACCGGTGGTCAGCGATGCGCTGAACAAATGCCGCCAGAGCCTGGCGATGGTTGATCCGGCGGCCCATCAATACGACGGGCGCTCAGTGACCGTGGGTTTGTCGGATGATTTCGAAATCGCCTACGGGCGACGATTGATCGAGGAAATCGCTCAACGTGCGCCGAAACTGCGCCTGATCTTTCGCCAGACCCACAGCCAGATCGTCGCCCGGGCCCTGATGGAGCGCAGCATCGATCTGGCGATCACCGCAGGCGGGTTTGCCGAGCGTTTGCTCAGCCGCCAAGTGCTGGGTGAAGGGGGTTATCTGTGCCTGGTGGATCCCCTCAGCCTGGCCGAGGGACAACAGAGTCTCAGCCTTGATGAGTTCGTCGCCCGCGAGCACATTCTGGTGTCTTCGGGCGGTTTTATCGGAATTACCGATGAAGGTCTGGGGGCGCTGGGATTGAGTCGGCGGGTATGCGCATCGACCACCCACTTTGCCGCACTGCCCTATCTGCTCAAGGGCAGTCAGGCAGTGGCGACCATTCCGGCCCATGCGGCGCAAAGTATCGCCGCCCTCAGTGGACTGGCGCTGCTGCCCTGCCCTTTGGCGCTGCCGCGTTACCCGATCGAACTGGGCTGGCGCACCAGTACGCAGCTCGATCCGGTGGTGTTGAAAGTACGTGAAGCGATTGCCGAGATTTTTTCCGGGGCGTTTATTTAGCGGCCATCAAGCGATTGACTTCACTGCGCACCATGTTCGCGAATTCCGGCGGCGACATGCCGTCGAGTTCGGAGCGTACCCATTCCGCCCATTTGCCTTTGCGCTTGGCGCGCTCACCGAACAACCGTGCGGCTTCGCCCTTGGCTTTGCCCAGGTTGTTTTGCCAGAGTTCGAACAGACGGGATTTTTCATCTTCAAGCGCCGCGCGCTCGGCGAGGGGTTTGTCGGCCAGATTGAAGCTCATGGGGAATTACCTGCTGCGTAAAATAGGCGACATCTTACACTGTAGGAAGAAATGTCCTGCGCTGGATTTTTCTTCAGGGTTACGCCACCGCGCAAAATTGCTGCAACTTTTTCAATCGCCGCAGACTCCATTGCTCACTGTCCATTCATCTGTAAGGAGTACACCAATGGCCCGCAAATACACCGATCAAATCGCCGAGGATCAAATCAAGGATCAGGTCTTCAGCGAACTTCAGGCCCTGATCGAAGAATCGGAAAAACTGCTAAAAAGCAGTGCTTCACTGGTCGGCGAGGAAGCGGACACCCTACGTGGACAAATCGCCCAGAAACTCCAGCAAGCCCGAAGCTCAGTTTCCAGCGTCCGCGACCGAACCCAACCCGCAGTCGACGCCACCGAAACCTACATCGGCGGTCATCCATGGCAAACCGTGGCCATTTCTGCGGGCTTCGGCCTGGTGGTTGGTCTGTTGTTGGGTCGGCGTTAAACCATTGACCACTGCGAAACCTGTGGGATCGGGCTCAAAGCCCGGCCAGTTCCCGCAGATTCGCCAGCGTCTGTGGATCGAGCGCAATGCCTTCAACATTGGCTTTGGCGCGTTGCAGGTGACGCCGATCACCCGGTAAACGCTTGAGCCCCACACCATGCATCTGCCGGACCAGTTCCTGACTGCGTTCGGCAAAATTCTGCCCCGCCGCTTTGCTCGGATCGATCACGATCAGCAGTTGCCCGGTCCAGGGGGTTTTGGCCCCCGGATGGTTCGACCAGTCGAACTCGAAAGAAAAGTTGCCACCCGTCAACGCCGCCGCCAACAACTCCACCATCATCGACAGCGCCGAGCCCTTGTGCCCGCCAAACGGCAGCAACGCGCCACCTTCGAGAATGGCTTTCGGGTCCTGAGTCGGCTGGCCGAGGCTGTCCACACCCATGCCCGCTGGCAAGCGTTCGCCTTTACGCGCGGCGATCTGCACGTCGCCATGGGCGATGGCGCTGGTCGCCAAGTCGAAGACAATCGGCGCACCGCCGGCCCTGGGCGCGGCGAAGGCAATCGGGTTGGTGCCGAACAGCGGACGATCGGCACCGTGCGGCACCACGCAGGTCATGCTGTTGACCACGCTCAGCGCCACCAATCCTTCGTCGGCAAACGGCTCGACGTCCGGCCACAAGGCTGCGAAGTGATGGGAATTGCGGATCGCCAACACCGCAATGCCGGCACTGCGGGCTTTTTCCACCAGCAAGGGCCGCGCCGCCGCGAGGGCCGGTTGGGCAAATCCATTACCGGCGTCAACCCGGACAAAACCCGAGGCCACGTCCTCGACCACCGGCACGGCCTGGCCATTGACCCAGCCGCTTTGCAGCGTCGACACATAACCGGGAATCCGGAACACACCGTGACTGTGAGCCCCGTCACGTTCGGCGCTGGCGCAGTTGAGGGCCAGGGTTCTGGCCACATCGGCTGAGGTGCCATGGCGCAGGAAAATCTGTTCGAGCAATTGAACGAGCGCGTCGAAATCGAGGTTTTGTGTGTTCGAGTTGACGGCCATTTCAGGCGATGCGGTCATCTGAAGCTCCGGTTTTATTATTGGGTATGGGCAACAGGTCAAGCGAGGTTGCAGGGCAACCGAAAAAAGTCGTCGATTAAGCGCTGTTTTACCGGCGTCCTGTCAAGCCTGCGACAAAGGATAAGCTCAAGCAATATGTACCGCACCCGGGCTTTCCATTGGCCCTACTGTTTTCCCTCGACCCAACGACCTGCGATCGCCATCGATCGCAGCCCATCGAGGAAAAATCATGACTGCTCCAGCACTGCCGTATTTTTTCGACGAGGCAGAACGTGCATCCAATGCCAAACAACCCGGTGATCGCGAGAAAGCGCTGAACTTCACCCTTGATGACCTGAAATGGTTAAAGGGCGTTTACCTCCCGACCCAAGTAGCGCGCAAGACACACAGCAAACCTATGCACGTCGACCGATTGCTTCTAAGCCAAACCGGTGCGGCCGATATTCCACTGGCCGGAGCCTTCGCAATAAGCCGGCCCAATGACGGCGAGGTAACGCTCTACACACCCTGGAAAGGTCTGATCAAATTCGCCGACATGGACGACGTGAAAAGCAAACTCAAGGAGTGGCTGGTGCAGGACACCGGAAAGCGAGAATTACTGCGCTACCTCTCAATCGAACAACGCACCGCTTTGCTGGCAGCCGCCACGCCAGACATCACCCTACAAGCCATCGAAGGGCCGGTATTTCAGGATCAAGAGGCTGTCCTCGAACGCAATGGGGCCCACAACATCCAGGTGATGATGGGCGAGCTGATAAAGACTCCGACCCTGCAGGCGATGCTCGATGAAACCCTCAAGATTGCCTTGGCCAGGTCCTTCCCCGAATTGGACCAACGCCACACGCGACTGGAGAGCTTTATCAACACCGTTTCCGCCTTCGACAATACCGAATATAGCCACAAGATGTCCGCGCTACCGCTGGGCACCGCCCTCCTGCAGTACTACCTGACCAATCAATGGCCCGTTGGCGACTACCGGATTTTTTCCCACCCCCGACACGGCGTGAGCAGCAACGCCGATAACCAGGTATGGGAAAGTGCGATCACGGAAATCGCGCAAAGTTTTACACCACACCTGCAAAGCCTGCTCGAGACGTTCTGGAACATGCCCATGAATGGCGGACAATCTCGTGCTGAGTTTTTAACCGAGTGCATGCGCGACACCTATCACGTGAATCTGTTGCTCAGATGCCAGCAAGGTGTTTTGTCCGTGCAGCAATACCTGCGCCTTATGAACATCAGCCTCATGCCCACCCCGGGCGCGTCTCTGCGTATTGAAAAAGTGCGCGTCACCGCCCCCTATAAGCACTATGCGGAACTGGCCTCGACCTTGATGATTGGCGGTGACGATACGCTCGGTTTTTTGTACACCCAATCCCGAGGCATCGAAGCCACGAGCGACCTGCCCGCCATCAAGAGCATCGTGTTGCGCATGCTGAAAAGCGAAGGTCATGAAGACACGCTGCTCAATTTCATGTCGCTGGATGAGCGCGGCACGTTTCTTGACCTGAAACCCCATGACACAATGCTTATCGGTGAAGCGATTGTCGGTCCGGTGTTTGAACAACTGATGGCGGACGTGCTTGCCAAACAATCGCAAAACCTGAGCTACGCCTTGAGCCGGTACCGTGAAAGCGAAGGCACGCTCAACCTCCACGCCCTGCTCGACAAGGCGCTGGATGTTCGAGGCCTGATCGACGATCGGCTGCTGGTCCCCGACACTGCCGGGCGCTGGAGCACCCAAGCAGACCAGCGCTGGAGCGCGCAACCGGCCACCGTGCGCGCCGAGTCGGCCAAAGAACAGCTGAGCCTGCTCTCCACGGTCGAACAGGCGCTCGAACAACGCCTTGAAAACCACCCCACCATTCCCGCCCTAACCCGCACGGTCGCTGAAGCGCAGCGTATCGTCGGTTCATCGCTGGAAGGCTTGCAATCGAGCTTCACCCATACCCTGTCAACGGCGCTGCGCAGCGAACTCAAACTGCGAACCGTCGCCCGTACGTTAGGTGCAACGGAACAGGCGATCATCAAAACGGTGCTCGATGCCCCGGTGCACCTGCAACGCACTGCACTTAACGGTTTTCTGCCCGACGTGTTTTCTCTGGCGCTCAAGGTGGACGACTCCGCCGACTTATTGAAACTGGCCAGTTGTTTTGTGCTGACTGAACGAGGCGGACTGGACCCGATACATTCGGGCAAGGCCATTGTATGGACCCCGGCGCTTGGCTTCGAAGCATTCCCGTCACTCAAACCCTTGCTGACCGAACTAGAAAGACGCCTGCAAGACCAAGATGAACGTAGCACGCTGCTGGAAAACCTCGGACGCGACCAGCGATTGCCCAGGCAGATAGTGAACCTGGCACCTCTGCAGCGGGTACACGGCAATTTCTTCGATCATGTACAAAGGCCCAATGTCCACCTCGACCTGACGTCCATCGAGGATGCACTGAAGACACCGCTTTGCGTTACGAACCTATCCAGGTTGCTGAACCTGGTGGCACTGCGTGAACCGAAGACAGGGTTACAACGTGCAACGGACATCGCCCGGTCCCTGACAACCCAGCAAATGCTTCCGGCATGGCTGGCAAAGGCCTCTATCGCAGACCAGATGCTGCACGGAGAACTGCTTCAGCAATATCTGAATAACACCACCGACGACAAGGACTACCTGAGCGGCGTTCGCACGTTGGCGCGCACGGCACACCATGAATTGCAGAAGCAACTCAAGGCAGACGCCTTCGACATTGACCCAGACAATGTGGAGATACACATCAGACCACGTCCGACATCTGGGCCAGTGATACAAACCCTGACAGAGTTTGCGCTGACCCACATTAAGGATCTGGAACAAGCCGCCTTCAAGCTGGTGTCGCTTAATGCCACCACCATTCCTGACGACATGGACCAGAGTTACATCAAAGACCTGATACGTAACCTGAAGCTGGGCGAGCATCAGCAAGTGATATTGAACACAGAGTTTGCCGATACACACATCAGCGCGGTGGATCGCAGAAAGCGGTTCGCCACGCAATTGCCCTGGCAATTGATGCACTACGCCCATTCGGAAAAACTGCAGGAGCGCCTGAGCGAGACCGGGTTTGATCTGATCCGGCAAGTCATGGACATGCCCGACGCCATCGCCCGTGCCGCAGTCGACGGTGCAAATGCGATCATCCGCCCACTTGAGTTCATCGGTATCAAGAGTGGCCAGACCATCAAAGTGCCAGGCCTCTATTTGATCGGTTCAACGTCGGACAGCGCAGGACCACAGGTGCTTATAGCGCCCTATAGTCCTCGGCATGGGGTGAAAGAATATGACAATGAACAACAACTGGTGACCGAAATGAAGACCCGGGGCGCGCTGCATCACTGGGTACTCAAGAATCTGCCGCAGCCTGATCGGATCCTGGTGGAAAACCGGATGGCGCACACCAGTAATCGCCTCAACGAAGTCACCCTGGCGTCCAGTCCGATCAAGGGAAACCTGTTCAGGCACTTATTCAACGACAACGCCGCATTACTCGCTCGTTTACTGGGGTGTCAGTCGGACAACCATGCTCAGGGCGAATGGGCAACCATCAAGCATGTATTGGGTGAGGACTTTCATCAGGCTTTTACGTTTTTCATGGGCAAACTCGCTTATCCGATCACGGTATGGCGCAGTTACCGGGACATCAAGCAGTCTGCCGAAGACCTGCAAACGCACAAGTGGGGGGCCGCGATAAAGGCGTTCATCAGCGGTATTGCGCAACTCGCCACCTTGCGTCAATCGATGGAAAACCAGACGCCCTCATCCTTGTCCGTGACTGAGCCGACACCCGCAGCACCCGACACCCGGTTCAAATGGAAAGATGTCGACATCACCGCTCCCGAACGCACTCACTTGCAGCGCTATGAGAGTCCCGATGTCGATCTGGGCTCATTGACGCCGAACCCGACGCTTGGGCTTTACACCCATCCGACGACAAAAAAACACTATGCCCCGGTTGAAGGCAAAGTGTATCCACTCGAAAAACGGGGCGCGCGTTGGTGCATCGGCGGCGACGATGCCCATGGTCCCAATCTTCGCCTGAACACCTCCAAACAATGGGTGCTGGATTTGAAAGCGCTGGCTCCGCGCTACAGCATGCTCAACCGATTGGAGACCGCTCTTGCTGTAAGGGAAGGCATGAATGTCGAAGCCGATGGGATGGCAGAAATCCGCATGCTGTTTCCCGTCAGGGCTCGATTGATCGACGAAAGTCTTGACCAGGCGACCACGTATGCCTGGAACGCTTTTCGCAACCTGCAACTACTCAGAACCTCGGGTAACAAGGTCACTCCTGTGCATCAGCTCATTATGGAGTTTCTCGATGTACCGACAGTGCTACCCGAGCATATGACGATGCTCGAAAAAGTCGTCGGCGATATTTTTGGTGCTTTGCTGGATCCCACACTCAGGGAAGCCAGGTCCGAGCGGTTTGTGGTCGGAAGCGTCCATGAAGGCAGGGAAACCACCTTTGCCTTCACGATTCCTTCGGACCGCAAGCGCAAAGTCTATCTGGCAGAGAAATTCTTTCTCCCGTATTTCGACCATTACCGCAATTACATGTCTGATGCATCCTTCCCCATCCGGCCTCATGCCCGTGCCTCCACCTTGATCCACGAACTGTCGCACATTGTGTGCGACACAGAAGACCTTGGTTATCTCGACGCCTCCAGACCTTTTGCCGACTTGATAGAAACGTCGAGCTCCCGGGCCAGAGACCTTAAAAAAGCACTGACTGACGTTCAGCGGACCGCCTTATCGAGCAAGTCACCCTTGAATCAACTGTTCAAGCTCGAGAATGCTGATTCCGGGCTATGGGAAGATTTTGGCAGTACTACTTATGACAATACTGATCGGATGCTGGAACATGTTTTGAAATTAACGGGTGAACAGACTCTGGACGATGCCCGCAAGCGCTTCATGAGGGACTCAACGACCAGACTGGCTGTGCAACTCAGCAATGCTGATAGCGTGTCCTGGTTAATCGGTCAGTTAGGGCGACAATTGCACACCAGCACTCCTTGAACCATAAAAATAAGCGCCACTTTGATGGGGAAATGCCATGACGGCTGTTCTCGCAGACTTCCCCTCAAGGTTAGAATGCAGGAAATCAGGATGAGTCAATGACCGACCACTCTCTCTCGCAAGCCCAATACGACGCCATCACCGATGCCGCTGCGCACTGGTGCATGCGTCTGCACGCCACCGACTGCACAGAAGAGGAACGCCTGGCGTTCGAGCAATGGCGTGATGCTCATCCGCTGCACGCCTTCGAGTACGAAGCCATGCTGGAGATCTGGGATGTTGCGGGGGATTTACCTCGTCCTGAATCCGCCACACCGGCTGTTCGGCTCAAACCGACAACGCCCTGGCGCACCTTCGGCATCGCCGCCACCGTCTGCGCCCTGGCGCTGCCACTGGCGGCGTATACCGGATGGAACCTGGGGTGGCTGCCCAATGCCTACCAGCATTTCGAGGCGACCGATAATGTTCGTCAGGTCACGCTAGGTGACGGCAGCCAGGTGGAGCTGAACCTGGGCAGTGAACTGACGTTCAGCAATTACAAGGATCAACGTCGTGTCACGCTGAAAAAAGGCGAAGCCTTCTTCAGCGTCAGCCACGACCTGCAGCACCCGTTCATTGTCAGGGCGGGCGACGGCAGGATTCGCGTCACCGGCACCCAATTCAATGTCTGGATGTATGAAGACCAAGTACGTGTGAACCTGATCGAGGGTTCCGTGCTGGTGACCAGCAACGATGCCCTGCCCGGCGACGGTCTACGCCTGGAACCTGCGATGCAGGCACGTTACAGGCACGGCGACTTCACGCCACAAATCAGCCAGACCTATGCCAACGACCAATCGCTGGCCTGGCGCAGCGGCAAACTGGTGCTTGATAACCTGGCGCTGACCGACGCCCTGCCCTTGATCAATCGTTATCTGAACAAACCGGTGATGCTCGCGGACCATAGCGCTGGTTCGATTCGCCTCGGCGGTATCTACAACATCAAAGAACTCAATAACCTGGTGGCTTCGCTGCCCAAGGTGCTGCCGGTCTACCTGACCCGCAACCAGGACGGCAATCCGGTCCTCAACTCAATGCCTCAACAAGCCCCAAAAAGCTGAAGGCCGCGACCCTTGCGGGGTGCGGCCTTCATTTTTTCATTTAAACGCTATCGCTGTTATTGCGCGGCGATCTTCCCTGCTTTTTCATCCTGCTCGCGGATCGTCTGAGCCTGGTACTGCGGATCAGCCGTGATCTGCTGCTCGCTGAACGGCAACACACTCAACTGTTTCTTCGAAAAGGCCTGTGTCTGGTCCCGGGAATACTTCGACGCCGGGTCACTGGACAACGAGAATGCCAGCAACCCCTGAGCCTGCGGCCCCTTGTCATCGAACGTCACCACCTGCAAATAGCTGGTGCCACTGACGACTTCACGTTTGCCGTCGGTTCTCGGCACGCTTTGAATGGCGTTATACACACCCAGCGTGCCTGGCCCGCCGTGGATCGGCGTTTGCTGCCCGCCACTGCTGGCCACCTGGATATCGCCCCAGCGGCTATCGGCCTTCAAGCCAAGGCTCTTGACCTTTTCTACCGAAGCCAGCATCGCCGCCCGAACCGCTTTGGCGACTTCCGGCCGTTCGATTGCCAGGCCACGCGGTGTGGTTTGCGGGTCCTTCGTATCGAACGCCACACGCCAGAAGTCAGGGGTTTGCTGCAACGCCAGCATGACGTTCTGAAAATGCACAAAGCCCAGCCCACTGTCCAGATTCACTCGGTGATCCCAAGCCTTGAGACTCGCACACAAGGGCGTCAGCGTCGGCGCATCGGTGCCGAGGTCCGCGGCACAGAATTGCAGCAGGTCCGGCATCACCAGGGCCGCCTGATACACCTGATCGTCCATCACCATGTGTTGCAGATCCGCCGCCGCTATAGGACCCGCCTTGTTCAAAAAGCTCAGGCGCTCCAGGGCGAAGCGCGAACGCAGCCCCAATGGCTGGCTGTCCTGACTGATCAATGGCGAGAAACCGGTGAGCGGTTGTGCCGGATTAGCCATCCAGGCCGAATCGTTGGAATGCTGCACAAAATCCTTGCGCAACAGTTGCGGCAACTTGTCTGCCGCATAAATGCCTTTTTGCGCAGCGTGCGGGTCGATGTCCCAGGCACAAGCACCGTTGGAGCCGTCGAGCAGGATCATCTGTAACCCCGCTCGCGGATCGCTGCACTTGGCCAACTTCTCGGCACTGACGTTCGGCACCACCGACAGGTTCATGTAAAGCGTCTGCCCCTGATCGTCCACTGCCAGGGTGTTGACCCACGGGATCCCCTGAATCTTGTGCACCGAAGCCTGTAAATCCTTGAGGCTGGCGGCACGATTCATCGCGTACCACTGCTGCAAGACCCGGTCGTTATCCAGGTTGGCATCGCGCAGGCTGTAGGCAAACTGATTGTTCCAGTCCAGTTTTCCGGGCCATTGCACAATCGGCCCGAACGCCGAGCTATAGACCACATGAGAAATCTGCCGGGTCTGGCCATCGGGTTGCTTCACGCTGACCGCCAGCGTCTGCTTTTTCATCGGCAAGGACTTGCCATCGAGCAGGTAGCGGGTCGGCTCCTTCGGATCGAGTTGCAGGCGATACAAGGTGAAGTGCTTGGACGAATCCACGGTGTGGGTCCATGCCAGATGCTGATTGAACCCGATGTTAATCATCGGCAGACCGGGCAACGCGGCGCCCATCACATCCAGTTTGCCGGGAATGGTCAGGTGCATCTGATAAAAACGCATCCCGCCCACCCAAGGGAAGTGCGGATTGGCCAGCAGCATTCCGCGACCGTTGAACGAACGCTCACTGCCAACCGCCACGGCGTTGCTGCCGCGATCCAGAGCGAAGCGTTGCATGCGCGAAGCCGCCAACTGGAACGACTCCGGGTCGCCTGCCACATGAGCGACGGCGTTAGGCGGAGTCGCGCCGGCCAGTGCTTCGGCAAACTGCCCCACGCCGCCTTCGACCAACAATCGACGAGTCAACTTGACCAGGTCCTGGGCGGTAATTGCGCGCACCCATTCGCCCTGGCATTGCTGCGGTAAACCTTGCGCTCGACGCTCTGTCAGCGAACGGTTGTAACCCGCCACATAACCTTCAATGAGCTCACGGACTTCCGGAGTTTGCGCCTGCCAGAAACCGGCGACAGCCTCAGGGGTGTTCAGCCAGTTGAAAAACAGATCGCTGGCCAGGTTGCCGCGCTCCTCGAGCGTCACCTGCTCCGGGCCAAAATACCGCGAACGCTCGCCATTGACGGTGACGATCTCATTGGCCAGCAAGCACAAGTTGTCTTGAGCGTAGGCATAGCCAATGCCATAGCCGAGCCCACGCTCGTTTTCGGCGCGGATATGCGGTACGCCGAAACTGGTACGACGGATGTCGGCCGTCGCCTGCTCTGGCTGGCTGCGCGCGTTTGCCGCAAGGCTCAGCCCCAGAAACACACCCGCCAGGCTCAACCTGGTTAACTGCCTGGAAATAATCACGCTCGCTCCTGATCGAAAAGACGTATGACACGCAATGCGCCTTCCAGAAAAACGAAGCAAACACCAAAAAAATTAGGTCTTTGAGGGCATCCCCAATGCCCTTCTCACAGAGCGCTGACGTCGCGGCGACAAATTTTCTACATGCAGGTCTTCATTATTTCCCGGCTCGTTCGTCTTATTGATCAAGAGCACCCATCACATTTTCATGATCAGGCTCTGGAAAGGAGTTTTTGCATGTACAACCCGCAACTGCCAACGGATGGTAGCCATGCATCAAAGGGCAGCGCCATGAGCTCCGGTGCTTGCAATCAACAGACCGAACGCCAGGGCAACGAACGGATCAGGTTTTTGCTCAAGTGCTTTGGCCTGCGGACCAGCCTGATTCGCCTGAAAGTCATCGACGCCTTGCTAAGCGCCGCCGAAGGCGACCGCAGCCTGGGTGTGCGCGGTGTGCACAGTCATTTGCTGGACCTGGACATTCCCCTGTCCTTTCTCAGTGTCCGCGAAGTGTTGAAACGCCTGTGCAGTGAAGGCGTGATCACGCTCAATCCAGACAAAAGCTACAGCCTGCATCCACAGGCTGTAGCCGTCCTTCATGGTGTGCAATCAGGCCAGCAGGCGTCGCTCAAGGCTTGACCTTGCGACGCATCACGCCATTGATCACCACCACGACCACCGCCACGCCAATGGCGATGTACTGGAACAGCTTCTCACTGATGAACCCTGCGTTCTGCAGCCAGGAAAGGCCGAACATGATCCCCAGTACCACCAGGGAAATCAGAATCGAGTATTTCAAACGTTGCGACTGGGTCATTACGGGTTCCTGAACCAAAAAAATGTATCCGGTTTGTATCCGACTGCATACCAAACCCCTACAGTTCTTTGCGAATGCGGGGCTGCAAACGGGGTCTCATGTTACAGCCGATGAAGAGTTTTGACTTCATTGCGGCGATAACCATGAGGATTTTTAAAATGCTCCGTCGAATCACACGGCTGATTCCACTGCTCGCCCTCCTGACCCTGAGTGGCTGCATCATTTTTCCTAATAACGGCTGGCATGGCGGCCACCATTACGACCGTGACGGACACGGCTACTATCAGCGTCGATAACGTTAATTTGCTTTCTTGACCAGAGAGCAATTTACTGTTCACTCACAAGACGAAGAACTTTCCTACACCTCGCGTAAAAATGCCTGCTCTATAGCAGGCATTTTTGGGTGGAACCGTTATTATTTCGCTGTAATTTTATTTACAAATTTACTCTTCTTTCTCTTGACCTCCCAACCAGACATATAACGAAAAGCATTGAAACTCTTAGCCTCAAATAAGCACATGTAATCATTCATGAGCCATGGTTATTCTTGCTCCGCTGCTTTATCCAACTTCCAGCACCGACAGGAACACCATGCGCAAACCTTTGATAGATATAAGTCCGCCTCGATTATTTGGTTTTTGCCTTGCGATCACTCTTTTCGAGCTGCTGACTTATATGGCCAGCGATATGATCATGCCGGCCATGTTGACCGTAACCCATCAACTGGATGCCAGTCCGAGTCACGTCCCATATGCCTTCAACCTTTACTTGATTGGCGGCATTCTGCTGCAGTGGCTGATCGGTCCATTGTCCGATCACTTCGGTCGTCGCAGGCTGTTGCTCATCGGTTGTGCGGCGTTTGCTCTGGCCTGTGCCGCGGCGTTCTACGTGCAGAGCATTCTTGCCTTCAACGGCTTGCGCCTGATTCAGGGCATCGGATTGGGATTTGTCATTGCAGTCAGTTATCCAGCCCTGCAAGAGGTCTTCTGCGAAGCCGACGCGGTAAAAATCATGGCGTTGCTGGGGAACGTTGCGCTGCTCTCCCCGCTTCTCGGCCCCCTGCTCGGCAGCCTGGCGCTGGAATGGCTTTCCTGGCGGGAGCTGTTTTTAGTGTTGGGCGCCGGTGGCGCGACGGTCTGGTTCGGGCTTTACCTGTTCATGCCGGAAACCGTGGGTACTGTGCGCCAGGACGGTCAACAATTGGCCGCAGTGCCCTTTGAATGGAACGGCACCGTGCGCCGATACGCCGCGTTGCTCAGCAACACGCAATTCCTGAGCGCTACCGTCGCCCTCGGACTCATGAGCCTGCCGTTGATTGCCTGGATCGGCTTGGCGCCAATCTTGCTGATCCAGGGCCAAGGACTTTCTCCTCTGCAGTACGGCCTGTGGCAAATCCCGGTATTTGCGTCCGTCATTCTCGGCAATCTGATACTCAATCGATTGCTTGCCAACACTGAACTGCCCCAACTGATTCGATATGCGCTCTGGCCATTTTGCGGCGGGCTCATTGCATTGATCACCATAACGTTCACCGGTGCTTCAACGGTGCTGTTGGTCAGTTGCCTATCGCTTTACGCCATCGGTCTTGGCATGAGCAATGCCGCGCTGTACCGGCTCGCCCTGTTCTCCAGCGACGACAGCAAAGGCCTGGTCTCGGCCATGATCGGCATGATCTCCATCGCCGTGATGGGTGGTGGCGGCTCGATCATTGCCGCTCTGGGTGCCGGTGACAGCCTTGAAGCTTTCGCCCTGATGGCCGGTCTCACGGGACTCTTGTGCCTGGTGCCCTTACGACTGTTTCTGCGCCGCTCTCATATCACGCTTGCCGTCTGACACCACCCCACAGGTCTCTTGATGATCCATCTACCCCACACCGATGCGCTTTGCGCGTTAGCACAACCCTATTGCCTGGAATCCATGCCAAAAGGTCTGTTCGATCAGGCAATGGGTGAAATCAGCCTGTTTCATTGTCATCACACGCCCGGATATGAACGCTGGCTGAACGCCAATGGGCTTGCTGCCAACACCCTGGAGACACTGGATGACTGGTCCAGGCTGCCGCCGATTTTCGCCAATTACTTCAAACGTCATTTGTTGTTCGGCCCCACAGGCGAAGACGCGTTGGAGCTGACATCATCCGGCACCAGCGGCCAGAAGAGTCGCATGCGCTACGACCATCGCAGCATGACCGCGGCACAAGGCATGGTGAACCACATCTTCCGGCATTACGGCTGGGATACTCCGCACACCCCCTGCAATTACCTGCTCCTGAGCTATGAACCCGAGGCTGCCACCACATTGGGCACGGCCTACACCGATCAGTTTCTTTGCAGCTATGCCCCCGTCAACCGAGTCGTTTACGGCTTGCGCCTGACCGGAAAAGGCCACGATTTCGACCTTTTCGGTGTGATTCGTGCCTTGCAGGAGTTTGCCGAGGAAGGATTGCCCGTTCGCATTATCGGTTTTCCGGCATTCCTTTCGCATGCGCTTCAATGCATGGAAGACACCAGCGTCGCCGATTTGCAGTTGCCTGCCCAGTCACTGGTGTTTCTGGGCGGTGGCTGGAAAACCCAGGCCGCGCAGGAGATTCCCCTGCATAAGTTGTATGCCCGCATCAACCGGCAATTGGGTATCGACCTGTCCCGCTGTCGGGACGGCTACGGCGCCGTAGAGCATGCCGTGCCCTATATCCAGTGTGCCCACCATCATTTTCATGTACCGATTTACTCGAGGGTTTTCGTGCGCAACCCATCCGATTTCACTGTCCAGCCCTACGGCCAGCGCGGCTTGCTGGGATTCGTCTCCCCGTACATCTCGTCCAGCCCTGCTCATGCTGTGGTCATGGGCGATCTGGCGACATTGCACCCCGGCACAAGTTGCGGATGCGGCTTGGCGACCGATTGGTTCGAACTGCATGGACGTGCCGGCACCACCGCCAGTCGCAGCTGTGCCATGGCCGCTTCAGAACTGATCGGGGGGGCTTGATATGTACCTGATCAATGGCCAGTTGCGTGATGACGTCACCCCGCAAAGCGCCCTGCAACTCCTTCAAGAATCATTGCCTCGATTGCTTTGCGCACCGATCGATAGCGAGACCGTCATCGAGTCTGCCGCTCGCTTTGCGGCGCAGTTGCAAACTCGTAGCCTGGATCTGTCCCTCGACGACGATCAATATCAAGGGCTGATCGATTTCTGCCAACACAGCAACCTGAGCACCAAGCTTGAGCGGGAACTGGGCCAGCTACCGCGTTCGCTGCGACGCATCGACTACCGACAACCGTGCTTCGAAAGCTGGCACCCGTTGGGGCTGGTGGTGCATATCACCCCGGGCAATGCGCCGATGCTGGCGTTCTGCGCGATCCTCGAAAGCCTGCTGGCCGGCAACATCAACTGGCTTCGCCCCAGCTCCAGCGATCAGGGTTTGACCGCACAGTTGCTCGCCGCCCTTGTGCAGTGCGACACCAGCGGCAGACTGGCCGAATTCGTAGCGGTTCTGCCGGTGAACACCTCGTACATCGCTCAACTCTGCGCCAAGGCCGATGGAGTGTCCGCCTGGGGCGGGGAAGCGGCGCTTAAATCTATCCGTCAGCAGATCCCGTCCGGCTGTCGCTGGATCGATTGGGGACACAAAATCAGCTTTGCCTATCTGTCACCTGACGCGGCGACCCCTTCGGCGCTCGATGCGTTGGTGGATGAAGTCTGTCGACTGGATCAGCAGGCGTGCACCAGCCCTCAGTGGGTGCTGGTGGACAGCAACGATCCAGCCGTCTTGCAGAACCTTGGAGATCGACTGGCCGAAGCCTTCATCCGTCGCGCCCCACACTGGCCGGCGTTAAGCCCGACAGATCAGGAAGCATCGGAAATCACTACCCGAACCGCCATGGCGCGGCTCGGCCAGTGCTTTGCCAATCAGACCGGCCAGGTGTGGACCGGCCTCGGATGGCGTGTCATCTGGGAGCACCATCAAACGCTCGCGCCGTCACCACTGTTTCGTACGATTATGCTCAAACCGGTTCCGCAACATCTGCTCGCCGAGACACTGCAGCCCTGGCGCAACGTCCTGCAAAGTTGCGCGTTGATGTGCCCCCCGGCAAAAACGCCTGAGACTGTTCGAACATTGGTCAATGCCGGCGTCAGCCGCATTGCGCCTTGTGAGTCGATCCATGACGGCTACGCCGGTGAGCCCCACGATGGCGTCTACGCGCTGTCGCGTCTGAGTCGCCGCCTCTCGGTGAGTTTGCCCCCGCATGTGTCGACGGGCCGTGCGACGCTCGACCCGGTTCCGCCTGCCCCTGACACATCTAATGACCCGATCATGGACAAATGCACTTTTATGGCCCAGCCGATCGGGTCCGCAGCACAGCTGTACTTCCGTTCCGGCGGAAGCAGCGGGACGCCGGCGTTGGCTGGATTCAGCTATCAAGACTTTCAACGACAAATGCGCGCCGCAGCCGATGGCATGTTCTGCGTCGGCCTCGATCCGTCACTGGACCGGGTGATGAACCTGTTCTACGGCGGCAACCTTTATGGTGGTTTTTTCAGCTTTTCCAACATTCTTCAACAGATGGGTGTTGTGCATTTGCCCATGGGGGCTCCCCAGGACGATGACTTCAGCGAAATCGCCCGACTGATCGTGGAGCAGCGCGTCACCGTGCTGATCGGCATGCCCAGTACGCTGCATCGGCTGTTTCTCAAAGAGCAGGCCCGACTTCGCGCTTATGCCGGTATCGGCAAAGTATTCCTTGGCGGCGAACATCCGGGAGAAGCCAGTCGGCGCCTGATGGAAAGTTGTGGGGTGTCGACGATTCGCTCCGCCATGTATGGCTCCGTCGATGCCGGCCCCCTGGGGCATGCCTGCCGGGCAACGGCGGACGGTGTATTCCATTTGATGAGCGAAACCCAGCATCTGGAAATCGTTCAGCTCGAACAGGATGTGCCGGTACAGGCCAATGAGATCGGCCGGCTGCTGTTTACGTCCCGCGCCCGGCAAGGTCAGCACGTGCGCCGATATGACATCGGCGACACCGGCCGCTGGATACCCGGAGCCTGCGCTTGCGGACTGGAGACGCCACGATTCGAACTGCTGCAGCGGCACGGCAAGCTGGTGCGCATTGGCACGGAATTCATTGCGCCTGCGGCGCTGGAACTCAGTGTGGGATCCCCCATTCAAGTGGTCCTGGACCACAACGCCGACGGGATCGAACGAATGCACGTTCGCGCGGATGCAGACGCCGCGTGGGTACACGAAAAACTGCTGACCCACGAAGCCTTGGCGAATGCGGTGCGTGCTGAACTTTTAATTGTGGAGGTGACGACATGCGCTGAACAAGCATTCACCCGAAACAAACACAGTGGCAAAACACCGTTAATTATCGATCAACGAAAATAAAAAAGTCGACGCAAGACGCTCACCATAAAAGAGAATGCCGTGAAGCCAACTTATTCGCTTGATCAACTTTTACCTTATATAAGACAACACTCCAACTTCTACCGTAAACATCTGGAGCACTTGCCCGCGAACAGGCTTACTTTAAAAGATCTGCCATTAACCAATGTGGCCGACTATTGGTCCGGTAGCAACGACTTGAGTCATTGGTCAGTCCTGACCGGAGATGTCGATGACGCACTGGTATTTAAAACCGGCGGTTCGACCAGCCAGGGCAAACTTGCAGTTTACTCCTCCGAGGAATGGCACACTTTGGTCAGCACGTTCGGCGCCAGCCTCTCAGCTCAACTGAACAACGGCGACCGGGTTGCCAACCTGTTTTTTTCAGGGGATCTCTACGCCAGCTTTCTGTTTATCCACGACTCCCTGGCTCATGTCGGGCGACCTATCTGTGAGTTTCCGTTTACCGGCAGCGTCGAGCTCGACGTACTGGCGGATGCCATCGCACGACATCGGATCAATGTTCTGGCCGGAGTGCCGGCACAGTTATTGCGATTCGCAGCTTACCTGGCGCAGCATCGGCTTGTGTTGTGCGGGGTCGAGACGCTGCTGTACGGCGGCGAAAGCCTGTTTACCGCGCAGTTGGCAATGCTCGCAGAAGTGTTCCCCAACGCACGCATCGCCTCTATTGGCTATGCCAGCGTAGACGCCGGACTCATTGGCGCCAGCGATCGCGACTGTGCATTGGGCGAGCATCGGGTATTCGAACCACAAACCCTGCTGGAAATCATCGATGAAGACACTGGTGAAGTGATTGAAGAATGCGATCGCATCGGGTTGTTGGTACTGACCAACCTTACACGCCAGCTCATGCCGCTGCTGCGTTACCCGGTGGGAGACCGTGCTTGTTGGCGTGAACCGACCGCAACCCCGATGCGTAAATTCGCCCTCAAGGGGCGCAGTGCCCATAGTCAACGTATACGAGTAGGTGTGTTGTCGCTGTTTACCGAAGAAATACACGAGATTGTTCAGCGTGCAGCACGCACTGAGCAATGGCAATTGCTGATCGAGCAGACCGGCCACAAAGATCTGTTGAGCGTGATGTGGGTGCCTGAACCTCACTTGCAAACCGTCGAACCGGATCGCCACGCACTGCGTGAGGCGCTGCTTGCCCACTACCCCGCCATCGTCGAGCTAAGCCGCGAGGGCCTGCTCGAGTTGCGGGTGCAGACCTGTGCAACCACCGATCTGAAGCTTCACCCTCGCTCGGGCAAACAACTCAGGGTGCTGGATTTGCGAGTGTATGACACTCCCTCGCTGGAGACTGTGTGATGACCCGGTTGATATTTCGCGCCTACCGCCCCTCCGACGCAGGTGCCGTGAGTCAACTGTTTCGAGAGGTCTACGGCGATCATTACGTTCAGCCGGATGTCTACCTGCCGAACATGATCAGTCAGCACCACGCCGCGGGGCGCTGGCAATCGATGCTGGCCGTGGACGACGCACGCGTTCTGGGGCATGCCGCATTGTGTTGCGACACGCTTTCGAATACCGCGGAACTGGCCCTAAGCGTGGTGCATCCCGCCGCACAGGGACAAAGTATCGCAACCCGCCTGGGCCGAGAGTTATTGAGGCAGTCAGGTTCTCTGGGGCTCACGAGCGTTTCGATCAAGCAAGTGACCCACCATCCCTACACTCAACGCATGGCAGAAAAGATCGGTTTTCACAGCACTGGATTGCTTCCCGACTATGTCCCTTCGCCATTCGCTGAACCACTCCCGGAAACCATCGTGATGGGGTGTCGCATGGTCGAAGGATGTGAGCACCCGCTCCCCGACATTCCCTGGCCCGAACGCTACCGGGCGCTCATGAAGCACCTGTGCTCGGTGTTCGGAACCCGGCAGGCTATAGCGTCGCGGTCAGAGATGCCTTTGCAAATAAAGCAACACCAGCATCGGTTCGATATTGTCATTCCGCGCTTGAACAGACACTTGCTCCAACAACTCTGGCAGCTGCCCAGGCAGTGGACGATCTGCGCCAGACTCGAACTATCCCGGCACTTCACACGAGACTTGCGAAGCTTTTCGGCGCTGGGCTTCGCCTTCACCGGCCTGATGCCCACGCCGGGTGGCAATGGCTGGTTCGCCCTGTTTCATCGGGGTGTCCAGTCTCGCCCCCTCAACCTGAACTGCCCGCACATGCAACAGTTGCATGACGATCTACAACACAACGCCAACGCCACGATAGGCCACCGCTGCGCCGACGTCCCCATCGGTGCCCGCTCAGCCGCGTGAGTCTTCTCTGTAAAAACCATTACCCGACTGAGCGCAAAGTTCCACCAGCCAGTCGACAAACACCCTAACCCGCCGGGACAACTGGCGGTGAGGAGGATAGAGCGCCGTCAGCGGCATACCCGGTGGCGGCACATCCCTCAGGACCTCGATCAACCGCCCCTCCTTCAATTGACGGGCAACGTGATAATACGGAGCCTGGACCAAGCCATACCCCGCCTCACACGCCGCCAGATAGCCATCGGAGCTGTTGACCGCGACGTGCTTGGGCAGGTCGATCAACCGCAACTGCCCATCGACGACAAACTCCAGTCCGTAGCGTTTGCCTGTGCTATTGGAAAAGTACTCCACCATCTGATGCCCCTTCAGATCCTCCAGACACCACGGAGTCCCGCAACGCTGCAAGTATTCGGGACTCGCACACGTGACCTGATCCAGTGTGGCCAGCGGTCGCGCCACCAGTGATTCGTCCAGGGCCGAGCCGCCCCGCAACACGCAATCGACACCTTCGCGGATCAGATCCACAGTCCGGTCATTCAAACCGATTTCCAGCTCGATCAAGGGATAGCGTGCTGTGAATTGCGGCAATGCCGGGATCACCATCAAACGCCCCACTCCCGCCGGCATATCCACTCGCAACAGGCCTTTGGGGTTGTGGCGAGCAGCGGAAAACACGGCTTCGGTTTCCTCCAGATCCGCCAGCAACTGCACGCAACGCGGGTAATAGGCTGCGCCATCGAGCGTCAGGCTGATTTGCCGGGTGGTGCGTTGCAGCAGTTGCACGCCCAGGTGGGCCTCAAGTTGCTTGATCAGAATGGTCACGGAGGCACGCGGCAATTGCAGGCTGTCCGCCGCCTTGGCGAAGCCGCCCAGTTCGACGATACGCGTGAATACACGCATGGCGTTTAAACGATCCATGGTCAGGACTCGATGATTATTTAGAAATTACGAACAGTGATAGCACTTTTAGCCGGTTTATCTTCGTTCTGTCGAGATCGACACTAAGCGCCTACATCCACAGGGAGTTCATTTCATGCAAACACGTCAACTGGGCAAGAACGGACCACAGGTGTCAGCCATCGGTCTGGGCTGCATGGGCATGACCGATTTCTACACCACCGGCGTAGACACCCGCGAAGCCACGGCAACGCTGCATCGCGCGCTGGAGTTGGGGATCAACCTGCTCGACACGGCGGACATGTACGGCCCACACACCAACGAAGAGCTGATCGGCAAGGCGATTGTCGGCAAGCGCGACCAGGTGTTTCTGGCCAGCAAGTTCGGCATTGTCCGAGACCCGTCCAACCCTGGTGCACGGGGTGTCAACGGTCGCCCGGAATACATTCGCGCGGCAATCGACGGCACCCTCAAGCGCCTGGGCGTGGAAACCCTGGATTTGTATTACCAGCACCGCATCGATCCGCAGGTGGCCATCGAGGAAACCGTCGGCGCCATGGCCGAACTGGTGAAGGCCGGCAAGGTGCGCTATCTAGGATTGAGTGAGACCTCGGTCGACACGCTGGAGCGAGCGAACAAGGTTCATCCGATCAGCGCCCTGCAAAGTGAGTATTCGCTGTGGAGCCGCGATCAGGAAGATAACGGTTGCCTGGCCGCATGCCAGCGTCTGGGCGTGGCCTTCGTACCTTACAGCCCGTTGGGCCGGGGCTTTTTGACCGGGGCACTGAAAAGCCCGGATGACTTCGCCGCAGACGACTACCGTCGCTTCAGCCCGCGTTTCCAAGGGGAAAACTTCGCTAAAAACCTGTTGTTGGTGCAGCAGGTACAAACGCTGGCCGCCGACAAAGGCGTGACAGCCGGCCAATTGGCCTTAGCCTGGGTTTTGGCTCAAGGGGATTACCTGATCCCGATTCCGGGCACCAAACAGCGTAAATACCTGGAGGAAAATGTGGCCGCGCTGGAGGTGAAACTGAGCCGCGAAGAGTTGCAGGCCCTTGAAGCGATATTCCCGGCCAATGCCACCGCTGGCTTGCGCTATCCGGAAGAGGTCATGAAGTTGCTCGACCAGTAGCCGTTGCCTGGCCCGCTCGACAGCTCGAGCGGGCCAATGCAGCCAAACGTCAGGCCCTGGACTTGACGCCCTTGTCATTGGGCGCCACCGTTGTTCCGTTGCCCTTGCCGTAAGTTTGCAGGTTCTGCAGTACGTAGATCGCCGTCTTGTATTCCGGGATCAAGCCAGCGGCGTACTTGTCACCCTTGATGCTGTTGCTCTGGATGGCGTCCAATTGTGTGGCGAAATACTCCAGTGCATTGAACTTCGCATCCGGATCTTTCTGTACGCCAAACCGGTCGAACTTGTCACCGGCATTCAATAAGGTCATCGAAGTAATATCGGAAATCAGTCCTTTGCTTCTCAAGAAGGCACTGAGATTGCCCAGTTGCTTGGCGGAGACATTTTCCGGATCGAAGCCCTTGATGTTCCGGTGCAGTTTCTGTTCATCCATTTTCGCCGTGTTCAGCGCATTGGGATTGTTTCCCACCATTGCCAGCATCTGCTTGACCCTGGCGCTATGGGTGACAGGCTTGCTGCTGCCCGCATCCCTGACCAGTAATCCTGCCTTGCTCGTCCAGCTACCTGTGTAACCGATTGTCATGACCGGGCTCCCGACTGCGTGACCGGATGACCATCATCCAAAACACACAGACGTCCTTGTGAGGCGACCATAAAAAGTTCCTTGTTTGACCGAGTTAGGTGCGGGCGAGTATCGACGCGCAAACTAGTGCCACCAACTAATATTTCCTCTTTTTAACAATTTTTATACATTTATGATACTTATCAAAAAACGCCTTTTTTCATTGACCCAGATGACCTTGCAAATAGAGCAGCGGACAACTAAAAACAACTTTATGTACGCGTTAGTTAGTTCGTTTTTATCAGCCTCGACACTTACCGCCTTACAGCGCCCGTCACCCAGCGCGTCAACGAACATGCGGATCGGTTCAAGGTGCGTTGACTGTTGCCTACTGAGCACCGGTTTTCGACGCTCAGGAGGCAAACCTGACAATTTTGTCATTGCGCGCTCATTCAGCTGACAGCATTGATCTGTGATGATCTGGCCAGCCGACCTTGTATAACTTAGAAACACTCGCGCAATGCCCAGTCGGATAAAAGAGTCAAAATGCATCTTTTTGGCCGCAACCCGAGACGAGACTCCCATGCGAACCCACCTGCGTCTGGCCGCCCTGAGCGCCCTCTTCATCTCCTCCCTGGCCCAGGCCGCCGACCTGATCCCGATCGAAGTGCACCGCGACGCCAATTGCGGCTGCTGCAAAAAATGGGTCAGCCATCTGGAAGCCAACGGCTTCAAGGTCGAAGACCACGTCGAAGCCAACATGAGCCAGTTCAAGCAACAACACGGTGTGCCGCCTCGCCTGGCGTCGTGCCACACCGCCTTGATCAACGGCAAATTCGTCGAAGGCCATGTGCCGGCCGATCAAGTGCTGGCCTTGAGCAAGCGCGACGATCTGTTGGGGGTTGCCGCACCCGGCATGCCGATGGGCTCGCCCGGGATGGAAATGGACGGCATGAGCGACGCCTACCAAGTGATCGGCCTGCAAAAGGACGGCACTGACGTGGTGGTGGCGGACTACCCCGCCCATTGATGTTCGGTGCCTACATCGGGTTGTTTCTCGCGGCGTTCGGCGCCGCGAGCCTGCTGCCCTTGCAGTCCGAAGCGGTGTTGGTGGGGCTGTTGCTCAGCGACCGGTATTGGCTCTGGTCGCTGTTGGCAGTGGCAACGCTGGGCAACGTGCTGGGATCGCTGCTGAACTGGTGGCTGGGGCGCGGCATCGAGCGGTTTCGCGAGCGGCGCTGGTTTCCGGTCAGCCCTCGTCATCTTCAACAAGCCCAAAAACACTATCAGCGCTACGGTCATTGGTCCTTGCTGCTGAGCTGGGTGCCGATCATCGGCGACCCGCTGACACTGGTGGCCGGCGTCATGCGCGAACCGCTGGGGCGTTTCCTGATGATCGTGACCCTCGCCAAGGGCGCCCGCTATGGCGTGCTGGCAATGGCCACACTAGGCTGGATGGGTTTCCCGACTGGCTGAACAAAACCAATCCCGTTCGTTGATGAGGTAAGGCTGATGGCGGTGCAGATTGCAGTGATCGATGACTGGCAGGACGTGGCGCGTGACGTGGTGGACTGGTCGGTGCTGGACAGCATCGGCCAGGTGAGTTTTATCCATGACTACCCGGCCGACAACGAAACCCTGGCCGAGCGCCTGGGCGCATTCGAGGTGATCTGCGTGATGCGCGAGCGCACCCGGTTCGACGAAGACCTGCTGCGCCGCTTGCCCACCCTCAAACTGTTGGTCACCGGCGGCATGCGCAACGCCGCCCTGGACCTGAAGGCCGCCGCCGCGCTGGGCATCCAGGTCTGCGGCACCGACAGCTACAAACATGCCGCGCCAGAACTGACCTGGGCACTGATCATGGCCGCGACCCGCAACCTGGTGGCCGAAGCCAACGCCTTGCGCGCGGGCCTTTGGCAGCAAGGCCTGGGCGGCGACTTGCAGGGCAAGACGCTGGCGATCCTCGGCCTGGGCAGCATCGGTCAACGGGTCGCCCAATTCGGCCAGGTGTTCGGCATGCGCGTCATTGCGTGGAGCGAAAACCTCACCAGTGAACGAGCGGCCGAAGTCGGCGTGACCTATGTCAGCAAGCAGGAACTGTTCGAACAGGCTGATGTGCTGTCGGTCCATCTGGTGCTCAGCGAGCGCAGTCGCGGGTTGGTGGACGCTCAGGCGCTGGACTGGATGAAGCCCACGGCATGGCTGGTCAATACCGCGCGCGGGCCGATTGTCGATGAAGCGGCGCTGATCAAGGCCCTGCAGAAACAACGCCTGGCGGGTGCTGCGCTGGATGTGTTCGAGCACGAGCCGTTGCCCCGCCATCATCCGCTCAGAACCCTGGACAATGTGCTGGCCACACCCCATGTCGGGTACGTCAGCCGACAGAACTATCAGCTGTTCTTTTCGCAGATGATCGAGGACATTCAGGCTTGGGCGGCCGGGGCGCCGATTCGGTTGTTGGGCTGAGACGGCGTTATCGTTCTTCGCGGGCAAGCCGCGCGCCCACATGTGAAATGCATTCCCCTGTGAGAGCGAGGCCTGCCCGCGAAGAGGCCCTCAAATCCCCCCCTAAATTCTGCGCACCGCAATGGTGCAATCCCTATTCCATCGTGCCCAACTATCGTGACCTCCCGGTCCCGATTTGACCCACCCCAAAAAACAAACCTGCCCTTCGTCGGTGCGTTTCCCCATAAAGCCCGTGTGTTTTGTACCCTCCTCCAACCGATTGTCGAACAATTTGTCCGGTTGACCACCCCGCTCTAGGTTCTGGCCTAGACTGTTTTCGGGGAATAAAACCGACTGGTCATTCGGTGAAATAAATAGAAACTTTTGGTGCTGGCTTCAGGTCAGCTGAAAGGTAGGGCACAGCGACTGGTGCATTCCTTGCAACAGCCACTTCACCCATTGAGCTTCAGCGCATGGGCAGCACTTGCTCACCGATGCGTAGCGCGTTTGCGCCCGGCCACAGGAATTGGCCAACACCGTTTGTGCCAGGCCTGGAATCAGATCAACAACACGGGGAGATGCATATGATCAGTACGGCGTTAGATGTTCAGGGAGAACGTGCTCTTCAGCAGGTCGGCGAAGCCAACACCGTGGGAGCCCTTACCGCCAAATCGGTCAGCGTCCCGGTCACCAAGGCGTTGGCACCGGTAGTCCGTCAGAATCCCAACAAGAAGAAAGTGTTGTTCGTGACCTCGGAGATTGCCGACCTGGTGAAGACCGGAGGCCTGGGCGACGTTTCCGCCGCGCTGCCGCGAGCCATGGCCCACCTGCACGATGTCCGGGTGTTGATCCCCGGTTACCCGCAAGTGCTGAACAGCGAAAACCCGATTCATATCATCGGTGAACTGGGCGGGCACGCCGCGTTGCCGCCCTGCAAGATCGGGCGCATGGACATGCCCGACGGCCTGGTCATTTACGTGTTGATCTGCCCTGAACTGTACGAGCGCGAAGGTTCACCCTACGGCGCCAACAACGGCCGTGACTGGCCAGACAACCATATTCGTTTCGCCCGCCTGGGCCTTGCGGCCGCCGATATCGCCGCCAACCTCGCACAAATTCACTGGTGCCCGGATCTGGTGCACGCCCACGATTGGCCCGCCGGCCTGGCCCCTGCCTATATGCACTGGCGTGGCCAGCGCACCCCGACCCTATTCACCATCCACAACCTGGCGTACCAGGGCGTCACCAGCCTCGGTTCGTGCCCGGAACTCGGTATTCCCGTGCATGCCTTGCAGCAGGAAGGCATGGAGTTTTACGGCAAGATGTCGTTCCTCAAGGCCGGCATGGCCTACTCGAGTCACATCACCACCGTCAGCGCCACCTATGCCCAGGAAATCACCACGCCGGCCTTCGGCTGCGGTCTCGACGGTTTTCTCGCCGCCAAGACCCAGCAAGGTCTGCTCAGCGGGATTCCCAATGGCATCGATGAAAGCTGGGACGCCGCCACCGATCCGCACCTGTTCTGCCCGTTCGGCATCGGCGACTGGGACGGTAAAGCAGTCAACGCGGCGCACGTTCGCCGGTTGTTCGGCCTGGATGATTCCGAAGGCCCGCTGTTCGCCGTGGTCTCGCGACTTGTCTACCAGAAAGGCCTGGACCTGACCGAAGCGGTGGCCGAATACATTGTCGCCAACGGCGGGCAGATCGCGATTATCGGCCGTGGCGAACCGGAAGAAGAACAAGCCATGCGTGAGCTGGCGTTGCGCTTCCCCGGGCAAATCGGCGTGCACATCGGCTTCAATGAAACAGACGCCCGCCGGATGTTTGCCGGCAGTGATTTCCTGCTGATGCCTTCGCGTTACGAACCTTGCGGCCTGAGCCAGATGTATGCCCAGCGCTTCGGTTCATTGCCGGTGGCGCGCAATACCGGCGGCCTGGCCGACACCATTGAAAACGGCGTGACCGGTTTTCTTTTCGACGAATCCACCGTGGAGAGCTATCGCGAAGCCCTGAGCCGCGCGTTCAAGGTGTTCGCCTTCCCCGGCCTGCTCAACGCCATGCGTTGCCGGGCCATGGCGGCGCCTTTCAACTGGTGCAAGGCGGTCGAACCCTACGCCGAACTCTACGAACAACTGGTGGCTAAAGCGCTGGGTAAATCGGGCAAACAGTAAGAGGTTTTCAACGATGCCGTTACGGACTCTTGAAACCTGGCCCCACGGCGCAATCATGCTGGACGCTGAACACACGCGTTTTGCCTTGTGGGCGCCAGATGCGTTTTACGTCAGTCTTGAACTGGAAAACGGACAATCCCTGCCACTGCTGCCTCAGGCCGACGGCTGGTTTGTGATCAAGACCCGCTGTCCCGCGGGGACCCTCTACCGCTACAACATCGATGGTGAGCTGGACGTACCGGACCCGGCTTCCCGCGCCCAGGCGGGCGATATCGGCGCCCCCAGTGTGGTGGTCGATCCCCTCGCCTATCGCTGGCAACACAGTGCCTGGCTAGGTCGGCCATGGAACGAGGCGGTGATCTACGAACTGCATGTTGGTGCGCTCGGCGGTTTCAGCGAGGTCGAGCAGCATCTGGCGCGCTTGGTCGAGTTGGGGATTACCGCCATCGAACTGATGCCGTTGGCGCAGTTTCCCGGCGAGCGCAATTGGGGCTATGACGGGGTTCTGCCTTACGCACCGCAGGCCTCCTACGGTTCGCCCGAACAACTCAAACACCTGATCGACACGGCCCACGGCTATGGCCTGGCGGTGATTCTCGACGTGGTCTACAACCACTTCGGCCCGGACGGCAATTACCTGCATCGCTATGCCAAAGGCTTTTTCCGCGAAGACCAACACACCCCGTGGGGCGCAGCCATCGACTTCCGCCGGCGCGAGGTGCGTGACTTCTTTATCGACAACGCGTTGATGTGGTTGCTGGAGTACCGTTTCGACGGCCTGCGCCTGGATGCCGTGCACGCCATCGAAGACCCGGACTTCCTTCAAGAGCTGGCGCAACGGGTTCGCCGGCAAATCGACCCGGCGCGGCATGTGTGGCTGATGGCGGAGAACGAGCACAACCAGGCCAGCCTGCTGGAGCAAGGTTTCGACGCGCAGTGGAACGACGATGGCCATAACGCCCTGCACGTGTTGCTCACCGGTGAAACCGACGCCTATTACGCCGACTATGCCCAAAACCCCACCGAACAACTCGCCCGTTGCCTGAGCCAGGGCTTCGTGTTTCAAGGCCATATCACCCGCCACGGTACGCCGCGCGGTGAGCCGAGCGGTCACTTGCCGCCGACGGCCTTCGTGCTGTTCCTGCAGAACCACGACCAGATCGGCAACCGCGCCTTTGGCGAGCGGCTGCATCAACTGGCCCGGCCTGAGGCCCTCAACGCCGCCACCGTGTTACTGCTGTTGTCGCCGATGATTCCGCTGATGTTCATGGGCGATGAGTTCGCCGCCGAACAACCGTTCCTGTTCTTCACCAGCCACCATGGTGAGCTGGCGGAGTTGGTGCGCGAAGGTCGACGCAATGAATTCGCGGCCTTCAGCGCCTTTGCCGACCCGCACAAACGCGAGCAGATTCCCGACCCGAACGCGATGCAGACTTTCGAAGCGTCGCGGCCGAAGCTGACCGCCACCCGGCAACCGGCCATTCATGAGCTGTATCGTCGACTGCTGCAAATCCGCCATCAACACATCATCCCGCAGTTGCCCGGCGCCCACGCGCTGGGGGCGCAGGTACTGGCCGAAGGCGCGGTGACGGCCCGCTGGCGGTTGGGCGATGGCCGTCAGCTGCGCATTGACCTGAACCTCAGCGACGCACCCGTGGTCCACTCCCCACAGGCCGACGCGACACTGCTGTTCGAATACCCGCCGCACTCGGCCGGTCTGTTGGATCAGGGCACCCTTGCCCCGTATTGCGCGCTCGTCAGCCTCACAGCCGCAGCCCCTTTGCTACCCCCGGATGGAGAGCGACCATGAGCGATGCGCAACTGGAAATACTGGCCAGCCAAGCCGGCCTGGCCGTCGACTGGATCGACGCCAACGGCCGGCCACAAAAAGTCACGCCGGCGGTGCTGCGCTCAGTGCTTATCGGGCTTGGCCATCCCGCCAGCACCGCCCAGGAAATCGACGCCAGCCTGCTGCAACTGCAGGAGGTGCAACAAACCCGGCACCTGCCGCCGCTGCTGACCTGCGACGTTGGCGTCGGTCTTGATCTGGCCCACTACTTCGCACCGCAAACCCCGTGTGAGATCCATCTTGAAGACGGCTCGCGGCTCAACCTCAAGCTCGATGACAACGCTGTGTTGCCCGGTTTGGTGCCGGTGGGTTATCAGCACGTCAGCATCGACGATCAGTCGTTCACCCTGGCGGTGGCGCCCGAGCGCTGCTACAGCGTCGGCGACGCCGTTGACAGTCAAACCCCGCGCGCCTGGGGCCTGAGCGTGCAGTTATATTCGCTGCGCCGCCCCGGCGATGGCGGTTTCGGCGATACCCAGGCCCTCGAAGATCTGGCCCGGGTGGCCGGCGAACGGGGCGCCGAAGCGTTGGCGATCAGCCCGCTGCATGCGATGTTCAGCGGCGACACCCAGCGTTACAGCCCTTACTCGCCGTCCAGCCGTTTGTTCCTCAATAGCCTGTACGCGGCGCCCGGTGCAATTCTCGGTGAGCGTGCCCTGCGCACCGCGATCGACGCCACCGACCTTGCCGCCGAACTCAAGCACCTCGAGGCATTGCCGCTGATCGACTGGCCCACCGCCGCCGAGGCCAAACATCGCTTGCTGGAAGCCTTGTACGAAGGATTCACCCACGGCGCACACCCCTTGCATGCCGACTTCAGCAGCTTCCGTCACGCCGGTGGCGAAGCGCTGGAGAATCATTGCCGTTTCGAAGCGATCCAGGAAACCCGGGCAAGGCGCGGTGAAAGCCTCGACTGGCGCGAGTGGCCCGAACAATGGCGTAACCCGCGTAGCGCCGCTCTGGCGCAATTTGCCGAAGAAAACTCGGCCCGCATCGGCTATTACGCGTTCTGCCAATGGCTGATTGCGCGCAGCCTGGAGCGCGCACAAACCGCCGCCCGTGGTGCCGGCATGGGCATTGGCCTGATCGCCGACCTGGCGGTGGGCGCTGACGGCGGCGGCAGCCAGGCCTGGAGTCGCCAGGACGAATTACTCGCCTCGCTGACCGTGGGTGCGCCACCCGACATCCTCAACCGCACCGGCCAGGGCTGGGGGATTTCCGCGTTTTCCCCCGAAGGTCTGGTGCGTAACGGCTTTCGCGCGTTCATCGAAATGCTGCGGGCCAATTTCGCCCATGCCGGCGGCCTGCGCATCGATCACGTCATGGGCCTGCAACGGCTGTGGGTGATCCCTAAAGACGCACCGCCCAGCGACGGAGCGTACCTTTATTATCCGGTGGATGATCTGCTGCGCCTTCTGACCCTCGAATCCCATCGGCATCAGGCCATCGTCCTCGGTGAAGACCTCGGCACCGTGCCTGATGGCCTGCGCGAAAAACTCATCACGCGCTCGATCCTCGGCATGCGCGTGCTGTTGTTCGAACAGGACAACACGCACTTCAAACCGATTCTCGACTGGCCGGACAACGCCCTGGCCACCACCAGCACCCACGACCTGCCGACGCTCAATGGCTGGTGGCATGGCCGCGATATCGATTGGAGCGCACGCCTGGGCCTGGTCGACGCCACGGGTGAAATCGAATGGCGTCAACATCGCGAACGCGAGCGTGAAGGCTTGCGCCGGGTGCTGAGCCAGGACCCGCAGAACTTTCGCGAAGAGCACCATGAAACCGATCAGGTGCTCGACGCCGCCATCCGGTTCCTCGGGCATACCCGCGCGCCGCTGGTGTTGCTGCCGCTGGAAGATGCCCTGGGTATCGAACAGCAAGCCAATCTGCCCGGCACCACCGACACCCACCCCAATTGGTCCCGCCGATTGCCCGGCGACAGCGAAAGCCTGCTCGATGATCCGGACGCCGCCCGCCGCCTGGAACTGCTCGCCTGTGCGCGACTTCAGGCGGCCGAGCGTGACCAATGAATCAACCGCTCAGCCAGCCGCTGCGGGCGACCCTGCGGCTGCAATTTCATAAAGGCTTCACCCTGGATCAAGCGGTGCCGCTGGTGCCGTATTTTTTCAGCCTGGGCATCAGTCATCTCTATGCCTCGCCGCTGCTCGCCGCCCGCGCCGGCTCCATGCACGGCTACGATGTGGTAGACCCGACCACGGTCAACCCTGAACTGGGCGGCGAAGCGGCGTTACGCCGTTTGGTCGTTGCGTTGCGCGAACAGCACATGGGGCTGATCCTCGATATCGTTTCCAACCACATGGCCGTCGGCGGGGGCGACAATCCCTGGTGGCTCGACTTGCTGGAATGGGGACGACTGAGCCCTTACGGCGAGTTCTTCGACATTCAATGGCACTCGCCCGATCCGTTGATGGAAGGCCAGTTGCTGCTGCCTTTTCTGGGCAGCGACTACGGCATCGCCTTGCAGGACGGCACCCTGCCCTTGCGTTTCGATGCCCGGCGCGGCGCCTTTCATGTCGAGCACTATGAACACCACTTCCCGATATGCCCCACCGACTACGGCGAACTGCTCAAGGCCGATGACCGATTGAATGCCGAGCAGGCTGAACGGCTCAAATCCCTGGCAGATCGCTTCGACACCTTGAGTTATCAGTCCGACGTGTACAGCCTGGCGATTCCACTGAAAGCCGAGCTACGGGAACTGGCCAGTGATCCGGCCATTCTGCACGCCATCCAGCACACCCTCGACACTTACGACTCGCTCACTCCCGACGGTTTCCAGCGCCTGCATAACCTGCTGGAGCGCCAGAGTTATCGCCTGGCCAGTTGGCGCACCGCGGCGGACGACATCAACTGGCGGCGCTTTTTCGATATCAATGAACTGGGCGGCCTGCGCGTCGAGCGGCCAGCGGTGTTCGAAGCGACCCATGCAAAAATCTTCGAGCTGGTGGCCGAAGGTCTGGTCGACGGACTGCGCATCGACCACATCGACGGCCTCGCCGACCCGCGGGGCTACTGCCGCAAACTGCGACGTCGAGTCGATCGACTGGCACCCGGCCGACACCTGCCGATCTACGTCGAAAAGATCCTCGGCGAAGGCGAAACCCTGCACCGCGACTGGTGCGTCGATGGCAGTACCGGTTACGAATTCATGAACCAGTTGTCGCTGCTGCAACACGCCCCCGAAGGCGCCCAGACTTTGGGCGAACTCTGGAGCCGGCACAGCGAACGGCCCGCCGATTTCCGCCAGGAAGCACAACTGGCGCGCCAGCAGATTCTCAACGGCTCCCTCGCCGGGGATTTCGAAAGTGTTGCCCACGCCCTGTTGCAGGTGGCCCGGGACGACCTGATGACCCGGGACCTGACCCTCGGCGCGATCCGACGGGCCTTGCAGGAACTGATCGTGCACTTCCCGGTGTACCGCACTTACATCAGCCCGTTGGGTCGCGCGGCCCAGGATGAGGTGTTTTTCCAGCAGGCCATGGCCGGTGCCAGGCAAACCCTTGGCGAGGCCGACTGGCCGGTGCTCGATTGCCTGGCCGGCTGGCTCGGTGGCCAACCCTGGCGCAAGCGCCCGGTGGGCCGTCCACGTAAACTGCTCAAGCATGCGTGCGTGCGCTTCCAGCAACTGACCTCACCGACGGCGGCCAAAGCGGTGGAAGACACCGCGCTTTATCGCTCGGCGGTGCTGCTGTCGCGCAACGATGTCGGCTACAACACCGAACAGTTCAGCGCCCCGGTTACCGACTTCCATGCCGCCTGCGCCAATCGCCTCGCCGAGCTCCCCGACAACCTGCTGGCCACCGCGACCCACGACCACAAACGTGGTGAAGACACCCGCGCGCGGCTGGCGGTGTTGAGCGAGCGCAGCGCTTGGTACGCCGAACAGGTCGAGCACTGGCGAACCCTCGCGGGCGAACTGCGCAGCGACCCCGGCGCGCCCTCGGCGGGCGACGAGCTGATTCTCTATCAAGCAATCCTCGGCAGTTGGCCACTGGAATTGTGTTGCGACGATCAACCTGCGCTCGAGGACTACGCCAAACGCCTCTGGCAGTGGCAACGCAAAGCCCTGCGCGAAGCCAAGTTGCAAAGCAGCTGGAGCGCGTCAAACGAGGTATATGAACAGGCGACCCACGGGTTTCTCGAACGCCTGCTGCTGAGCCACGAAGGTCAGCCATTGCGCGCGGCCATCGAGGCAGCCGCTCAACGCATTGCCGTCCCGGGTGCACTGAATGGATTGGCGCAAACCTTGCTGCGAATGACCGTGCCGGGAGTGCCGGATCTCTATCAGGGCAACGAGTTCTGGGACTTCACCCTGGTCGATCCGGATAACCGCCGGCCGGTGGATTACGTCAGCCGTCAGCAGGCCATGCACCTACCGCTTGACCTGCCCGCTCTGTTGGCGAACTGGCGTAACGGGCGCATCAAGCAAACCTTGATCGCCCGGGCGTTAAACCGACGTGCCGAGCATGCCGAACTGTTTCAAAAAGGCACTTATCAAGCCCTTGAAGTGATTGGCAGCCAGGCTCACCGGGTACTGGCGTTTGCTCGAGAATGGCAGGGAAAACGGGCCATCGTGGCCGTACCGATACGTTGTGCCGGACTGCTGGAAAACAGTGCCGCCCCCCAGATTGACGCGTCGCTGTGGGGCGATACCCGAATCAAATTGCCGTTCACGGCCACCGAAGAAAATCTGAAGGGACTTTTTACCAGCGTCGTAGTCACAAAACACAAGGAGCTGATGGTCGGCGCCGCGCTGGGGGATTTCCCGGTCAATCTCTTTACCCAAACTTGAGTTCAGTTCAGGAGCATTGCGATGAGTACCGACGAAAAACGCATTCGCGAATTTGCCTATCAAATCTGGGAATCCGAAGGAAAGCCCGAGGGTCAGGAAGCCCGTCATTGGGAGATGGCCTGCAAATTGGCCGAGGCCGAAGCCCTGGCGCCCGGCAAACCAGCCAAAGCCAGCGGCGGCAAAACCGCAAGCGCCAAGCCCGCGGCCGGCAAACCCGACGGCAAGCTGGTCAATGGCAAGGGCCTCGAAACCAAACCCCGCGCAAAGCCCAAAGCCAAACCCGCTGCTGCTTCGGCAGTGATCCCGCCGGGCGAAAAAACCACAGTGAAAAAGCCGCGCACCGCGCGTAAACCACCCGAGGTCTGACGCTTCACTGTCTTGTCCTGATTGACTTCGTGGCGAGTCCGCTCGCCACCGAGAGCGCATTCGCCCTCGAAAAAAAACGTTGCAGGAGCAGCTATGACCAGTCCAAAGAAAACCGCGCCCGAACCTCACGAGGCCTCGCGAATCCGAGAAGGCTTGCCCTTCCCGCTAGGTGCGACCTGGGATGGCCTGGGGGTCAATTTCGCGCTGTTTTCGGCTAACGCGACCAAGGTCGAACTGTGCATCTTCGACGATGCCGGCGAGGTGGAACTGGAGCGTATCGAGCTGCCGGAATACACCGACGAGATCTACCACGGCTACTTGCCCGACGCCCATCCGGGGCTGATTTACGGCTATCGCGTGTACGGGCCGTACGACCCGGCCAACGGTCATCGCTTCAACCCGAACAAATTGCTGATCGACCCCTACGCCAAACAGTTGGTCGGCCAATTGAAATGGTCCGAAGCGTTGTTCGGCTTCACCATCGGCCACCCCGACGCCGACCTCAGTTTCGATGAGCGGGACAGCGCGCCCTTCGTGCCCAAGTGCAAAGTGATCGACCCGGCCCACACCTGGGGCCATGACCATCGGGTCAGCGTGCCATGGGACAAGACGATCATTTATGAGACTCACGTACGCGGTTTCAGCATGCTTCACCCCGCCGTTCCCGAGAATCTGCGTGGCACCTTCGCCGGGTTGATGGTCGATGACGTGCTGGAACACATCCGCAAGCTCGGCGTATCGACTGTGGAGTTGCTGCCGATCCATGCCTTCGTCAACGACCAGCATCTGCTGCACAAAGGCATGACCAATTACTGGGGTTACAACAGCATTGCGTTCTTTGCCCCGGACCCGCGCTACCTGGCCAGCGGCAAGATCGCCGAGTTCAAGGAGATGGTCGCGCACCTGCACGAGGCCAATCTGGAAGTGATTCTCGACGTGGTCTACAACCACACCGCAGAGGGCAACGAACAAGGCCCGACCCTGTCCATGCGCGGCATCGACAACGCCTCTTACTACCGTTTGAGGCCCGACGACAAACGCTACTACATCAACGATTCCGGCACCGGCAACACCCTGGACCTGAGCCACCCGTGCGTGCTGCAAATGGTCACTGACTCGCTGCGTTACTGGGCCACGGAAATGCACGTGGACGGTTTCCGTTTCGACCTGGCAACCATCCTCGGCCGCTACCATGACGGCTTCGACGAACGGCACAGCTTCCTTGTTGCCTGTCGTCAGGACCCGGTGCTGCGTCAGGTGAAATTGATTTCCGAATCCTGGGACTGTGGCCCCGGCGGTTATCAGGTCGGGAACTTCCCGCCGGGCTGGGTCGAATGGAACGACAAATTTCGCGACACCGTGCGCGCGTTCTGGAAAGGTGACGACGGCCAGCTCGCCGACTTCGCCAGCCGCATGACCGCCTCCGGAGAGATGTTCAACCAGCGCGGCCGTCGACCGTATGCCTCGCTGAACTTCGTCACCGCCCATGACGGCTTCACCCTCAACGATCTGGTGTCGTACAACGACAAGCACAACGAGGCCAACGACGAGAACAATCAGGACGGCAGCAACAACAACCTGTCGTGGAACCACGGCGTCGAAGGCCCCACCGACGATCCCGAGATCAATGCCCTGCGCCTGCGGCAGATGCGCAACTTCTTCGCCACGTTGCTGCTGTCCCAGGGTACGCCGATGCTGGTGGCCGGCGACGAGTTCGCCCGCACCCAGAAAGGCAACAACAATGCCTATTGCCAGGACAGCGAGATCGGTTGGGTCAATTGGGACCTGAGCGAAGATGGCAAGGCGCTGCTCAAGTTCGTCAAACGCCTGATCAAGTTGCGCCTGGCCTATCCGATCCTGCGGCGCGGGCGCTTCCTGGTGGGTAATTACAACGAGGACATCGGGGTCAAGGACGTGACCTGGCTGGCCCCGGACGGCAGCGAAATGTCCAATGAGCAATGGGAAGAAGGCCACGGTCGCTGCATGGGCATACTGCTCGATGGCCGCGCCCAGGAAACCGGCATTCGCCGCAAGGGTGCCGACGCAACCCTGCTGCTGGTGGTCAACGCGCACCATGACATCGTCAACTTCCTGCTGCCGGAAGTGCCTGACGGCGGTTTCTGGACCTGCATGATCGATACCAATCAACCGTCGATTCGGGGCCAGGAACGTTTTGAGTTTGGTCGCCAATACTCGGTTACTGGCCGTTCGCTGCTGTTGTTTGAACTGCAGCATGAGGAAGAAGAGTGAAAGTGATCGCCATAACATCTGTAGCAGCTGCCGAGCCTGCGAGGCTGCGTTCGGCTGCGAAGCAGTCGTGAAGTCAAACGATGCGATCTTGCAGATATACCGTGCACTCAGGTTTTACGGCGGCTGCGCAGCCGAACGCAGCCTCGGCAGCTGCTACCAAGGGACGGTTTCGGTGACTTTTTGCGAACCCCGACACAGCCAGGGTTAAAAAAACGGCATCAGACCAAAGGCTGAGGCGACGAATAGCGTTTCATGGGCAATACTCTGACCGCGGCAATCCAGGGTTCGGAGCGCCGCACATTGCTATCTACCCGCCTTCACGGGTCTGCCAGGCTTGCGTCCTTGCAAGCATTGCGCACGACTGAGGGCCAGACAGAACAAGGATGTAGCGCCTATGAAACCGGTTTCCATCAGCGAAAACAGCTTGTCTGCGCAGATCTGGAACAGCGCCCCACAACTGGACAACATCCCCGTCATCAACACCGAAACACTGGTCCCGACTGGAGCTCGCGCGGTGGTGATCGCCCCGCATCCCGGTGATGAAGTGGTGACTTGCGGCGGCCTGCTGCAACTGTTGTGCTCCCTTGGTCATCCTCTGCAACTGATCTCGATTACCGATGGCAGCGCCAGCCATCCGGGGTCGCGACAGTGGTCGGAAAAACGCCTGAGCGTGTTCCGCCCCCAGGAAAGTGTCGAAGCCTTGCGCCGGCTAGGCTTGCCGATGCACAGCCTGAAGTGGATTCGCGGCGGCTTCACCGACAACGCTCTGGACGAGCGGGAGTCAGAATTGACCCAATTCATCGTCCGCTACCTGCGCCCCGGCGATGTGGTGTTCACCACCTGGCGCGAAGACGGCAACGTCGACCACGACGCTGTCGGCCGGGCCAGCGCCAGGGCCGCCGCCCTGGTCGGGGCGACGCTCAACGAAATACCGGTCTGGGCCTGGCACTGGCCGATGCGCGACCACGGGCAACTTCCTTGGCATCGCGCGCGCAAGCTACGCCTCGACACCTGGACTGTCGCGCGCAAAAGCCACGCCACCTATGCCTACGCCAGCCAGCTCGACGGCGAACCGGCGATCGGCATCGCCCCGCTGCTGCCGCGAGTGATTCTGGAACGCATGCGGTTGCCGTATGAAATTGTGTTTGTCTGAATGACTCGAAGAATGTTTTCTGTGGCGAGGGGGCTTTTGTGGCGAGGGGGCTTGTCGGAACGCCGCATCGCCCCGTTCGGCTGCGAAGCAGTCGCAAAGCTTTTGGGGCCGCTTCGCGACCCAACGGGGGCAAGCCCCCTCGCCACAGTAGCCCGCTCCCACATGGATTGGCGTAGCTCAAACTGAACTGCTCGCCCACGCATCAGTCGCATACATACAGCAGCCCTGATTCAGAGGAGTGAACGTGACCCACGATGCCGAACGCCAAGCCGTCGAATCAGTGCCATCGAACACGCCCCCGGCGATTCGCCGACTCAGAGTACTGACGGTCAATACTCACAAGGGTTTCACCGCCCTCAACCGACGCTTCATCCTCCCGGAACTGCGCGAAGCGGTACGCAGTACGTCGGCGGACCTGGTGTTTTTGCAGGAAGTGGTCGGTGAGCACGACCGCCATTCTTCCCGTTACAACGACTGGCCACCGACCTCGCAGTACGAATTCCTGGCCGACAGTATGTGGAGCGATTTCGCTTACGGTCGCAACGCGGTCTACCCCGACGGCCATCACGGCAATGCCCTGCTGTCGAAATACCCGATCCGCGAATTTCGCAACCTCGATGTCTCGATCACCGGCCCCGAGCGGCGCGGTTTGCTGCACTGTGTGCTGGATGTGCCGGGCCATGCTGAAGTGCATGCCATTTGCGTGCACCTGAGCCTGTTGGAAAGCCATCGACAACTCCAGCTGCAGTTGCTCTGCCTGTTACTCGAATCGTTGCCAGACGACGCCCCGGTAATCATTGCCGGCGACTTCAACGACTGGCAGTTGCAAGGCAATGCCACCCTCGCCCAACGCGACTACCTGCATGAAGCATTCGAACGCCACCACGGCCGCCCGGCGAAAACGTACCCGGCACGGTTTCCCCTGCTGCGCCTGGACCGTATCTACCTGCGCAATGCCAGCAGTCATGAGCCGCGCATTCTCGGCTACAAGCCCTGGACGCACCTGTCGGACCATTTGCCGCTGGCGGTGGAGGTGCGCCTGTAGCACCGTCAAGCGACAGGCGCCAAGAACTGCTGCCTGAAGCAGAAAAAATGACAGTAATCACGTCACGGACTTGCTCATGAATTTTGCACTGCTCATCTGTCACGCAACCGATAGCCCACTACCCAACACGTCTGGATTGCACCTTTCAGGATGATTTTTCGCACAAACAACAACTTAGATCAGCGCCAAAAATCAGTCACTTACAGACTCTAAAATAGCCATACCACTTATCGGCCATTTTCTTGACGCGACACCATCGGTCTTCTTAGCTAGTCCTTACTACCCCCGGAAATCCATCAGGGGCAAGCCTCCAGACACCCGTAAAACGGGCGGGTCGGACCTTGCCTCAATCCATTCGGTCGCCCCTCATTCGGGGTAGGAGAGACGCCACAGCGAGATACGCATGCGATTGCAAGGTAGACCTCCATGAGAACTTCATTCACCCCACAAGAGATAAAATTCACTTTTTGCGTTGTCTCCGGTTCACTCCTGCTGTGCTCATCCATGGAGGTGCGAGCGTCGTCTGCCGAGGACGAAACAACGCCCTGGTACAGCCAGCAACCGCCGACAATTACCTTGCCCTTCGGCTTGGCCACGTATCCCGACCGCTTACGCGTCAACTCAGACTTACCCAGCTCACGCCTGACGATCGAAGACGCTGCGCCCCTGGCCTGGGACCACGCCTATGGCCCGACGTCGCGGCAGGCCCAAACCGATTATCTGGCCCAGGGCACGATCCCCGGAGCCAGCGAATTCAAAGGCCCGGCGCTCCTGACCGTGCAAAGCAACAGCGGTAGTACCCAACGGGTCGGACTGATCGGCGGCACCGCTCAATTCCAGGGCAACGACAACGGCCTGCTGACCAGCCGCGCCCTCGCCGACCCCAGCCACGACACGCTCAACCTTCAAGGTCAAAGCCTTGGTGCCTACTGGAGCCTGACCGGGCCGCAAGGCTGGCACGTCGACTTGACGGCCAGCGGCGGCCGGGTCAGCGGTTTTAGCCGCAACGACCAGGGTGTGCGACAAACCACCGAAGGCAGCGCGATGACAGTGTCGGTGGAAGGTGGTTTCCCGATAGGCCTGAGCGAAAACTGGGTGGTTGAACCCCAGGCGCAGTTGATCAATCAACGCATCACGCTGGATACGCCGTATGCCGGGTCAGGCAACGCCTCGTCCAGCGACCTGACGTCCTGGAGCGGACGGGTCGGTGCACGCTTGAAAGGCAGTTACGATATCAATGGCTTGCCGGTCGAACCCTATGTGCGGACCAACGTGTGGCACACGGTGTACACCGGTAATACCGTGAGCCTGGATCAGGTCGACAAAATCAGCAGCAGTCGCAATTCATCAACGGTGGATGTGGGTCTGGGATTAGTGGCCAGAGTGACGCCTTTGGTCAGCCTGTACGTCAGCGCCGATTACAGCAGCAATGTGGATGACAATGATTTGAATGGGTTGATTGGTAGCCTTGGGGTGCGGATGCGTTGGTAAAAAATCAAAAGATCGCAGCCTTCGGCAGCTCCTACAGTTCAACGTTGTCCCGCCCACCTGGGGCGACCCGATCCTGTAGGAGCCGGCGAAGCCTGCGATCTTTTCGATCAACCCTCCGGTCGCAGGATCAACACCGCCAACGGCGGCAAATTCAACACCAGGGAAAGTGCCTGCCCATGGCTCGGTTCCTCCTCGGTGAACACCCCGCCACCGTTACCGTAATTGGACCCGGCATAGGTGTCGGCGTCGCTGTTGATCAACTCGACCCAGCGCCCGGCAAACGGCACGCCGACGCGGTAGGACTGACGCGGCACCGGGGTGAAGTTGGCCACCACCAATACCGGCCTGCCCTCCTTGCTCCAGCGTAGCCAGGCATAAACGCTGTTGATCGCGTCGTCACCGATCAACCACTGGAAACCCTGCGGTACATCGTCTTGATCGTGCAGGGCCGGCTCTTCGCGATACAACCGATTCAAGTCGCCGACCAGTTTGCGCACACCCTGGTGTTCCGGGTATTGCAGCAGATACCAGTCCAGTTGCTGATCGTGATTCCACTCGCGCCACTGGCCGAACTCGCAGCCCATGAACAACAGTTTCTTGCCCGGATGGGTCCACATGAAACTCAGGTAAGCCCGCAGGTTGGCAAACTTCTGCCAACGGTCGCCGGGCATTTTGTCGATCAGCGAATGCTTGCCGTGTACCACTTCGTCGTGGGAAATCGGCAGGATGAAACGCTCGGACCAGGCATACACCAGGCCGAAACTCAGTTCGTTGTGATGATGAGCGCGGTACACCGGATCCTGCTGAATGTAATGCAGCGAATCGTGCATCCAGCCCATGTTCCACTTATAGGCAAAACCCAGCCCGCCCTGTTGCGTGCTCTGGCTGACACCCGGCCACGCGGTGGATTCCTCGGCAATCACCAGTGCACCCGGCGCTTCCAGGGCCACCACGTCGTTGAGATGACGCAGGAAATCGATGGCCTCCAGATTCTCCCGACCGCCGTGACGGTTGGGCACCCATTCGCCGGCCTTGCGCGAGTAATCGCGATACAGCATCGACGCCACTGCGTCGACCCGCAGTCCATCGACATGGAAATGCTTGAGCCAGTGCAGCGCCGACGCCAGCATGTAGCCGTGCACCTCGGTGCGGCCCAGGTTGTAGATCAGCGTGTCCCAGTCCTGGTGAAAGCCCTCCATCGGGTTGCCGTATTCGTACAGCGCGGTGCCGTCGAACTGCGCCAGGCCATGGACATCGGTGGGGAAATGCGCCGGCACCCAATCAAGGATCACGCCGATTTCGGCCTGGTGACACGCGTTGACGAAAGCGGCGAACTCATCCGGCGAGCCGTAACGGGCGCTCGGGGCAAACTGCGACAACAATTGATAACCCCAGGAGCCACCGAACGGATGCTCCATGATCGGCATCAGTTCGATGTGGGTGAAACCCAGCTCTTTGACATACGGAATCAGCCGCTCGGCCAACTCGGGCCAGGTGTACTGACGGGCGACTTCGCCCAGGTCATCCAGCTCGCATTGCCAGGAACCGGCGTGCAACTCGTAGATCGACAGCGGTGCACTGGTTCGCTGACGCTCGCCCCGCGACTGCATCCAGTCCTGATCCTGCCAGTCGACTTGCAGCGGCGAAGCGACTTTCGACGCGGTGTCTGGCGGCAGCGCTGTGGCCAGGGCCACCGGGTCGGCCTTGAGCGGCAGAATGCCGTGGGCGCCGAGGATTTCGTATTTGTAGGCCTCCCCCGCTTGCAGGCGCGGGATGAACAACTCCCAGACCCCAGTGGGATGGCGCAGGCGCATCGGATGCCGACGACCGTCCCAGACGTTGAAATCGCCGACCACCGAGACCCTTCTGGCGTTCGGCGCCCACACGGCGAAGCGCACACCCTCCACGCCATCGACCGTCTTCAACTGCGCGCCGAGGCAACTGCTCAGGTCGCGGTGATTGCCCTCGGCGAACAGGTACAAGTCCATCTCGCCGAGTAACGGGCCAAAGCTGTAAGGGTCTTCGGCCAGTTGCTCGCCGCCGGCCCAACGGGTCCGCAACAGATAGGGTTGGGCCCGCTCGAAGTGCCCGACGAACAACCCCGGAGTCTGGGTCGCCTCAAGGCTGCCGAGTTCTTCCCCGGACGCCTTGTCCACCACCTGCACGCTCAAGGCGTCCGGCAGATAGGCCCGTATGAATTGCCCGCCAGCGCCATCGCTGTGCGGGCCGAGAATTGCGAAGGGATCCTGATGTTCGGCGCGTACCAATGCGTCGATGTCCCGCGCCCTGGGCAGCAGCGCCTCTTTAACGTGCCCCTGTTCCTTGTTCGAGAAACTCATGACTACTCTCCACCAAGATCGGAAAAGGGTTTAAGCCCACTCAATAATCCATATAAACCGTGTAACGGCACCGGTAGCCAGGTGGGGCGATTTTCCGCCTCATAAGCCACTTCATAAGCCGCCTTCTCCAGCCCGAACAACGCCAGCGCAGCGTCCTCGCCTTCGGGATCTTGCCATGCATGAGCAAGACTAGCTGCCGCCAGCCGATAAGCGTCGACAAATGATTGTCGCGCCTCTTTCAAATAGCGATCGGCGACCCGTTGACGCGCCGCCTGGGCATCCGCCGTGTTGTCGACGTTGTGTACATTTATCGCCATCGCCGCGGCGTAATCGAAGGAGCGCAACACGCCGCTGACGTCTTTATAGGGGCTGTGTTTACCGCGGCGTTCACGCAGCGGCCGCGCGGGTTCACCCTCAAAATCGATCAGGTAGGCATCGCCCTTGATCACCAGCACTTGCCCCAGGTGCAAGTCGCCATGGACGCGAATACGCAAGCCGCCAGCAGTCTTTTTACCCAACTCCTGAACATGACCGAGAATGGCTTTTTTGTTGTCCAGCAATCGGCTGACCAACGTCTGGTCCGCCGCGCTCAGTTCTGTTTGATGTTGCTTGAGCAGCTTCAGTGCATGCTCCAGCTGCGCCGCCACGTCCTTGGCCGAGGCCAGGGCATCTTTCTGACTCATGATGTGTGGGGCAAAGTCCGGGTTGGCGCTCGGGGTCGCCAGTACCTGATGCATCTCCCCCAGGCGCTGGCCGAGCATGCCGGCAAAATCCTTCAGCTCGCCGAGGGCGTTGTAGTGCTGCTCCTGCTCGGACACGGCATCGGCGAGCTCATCGCGAAGCGCCCGTTCGAGGTTGTTCTGGGTCCACTCCCACGCGTCGCCCTGATTGCTCAGGTAACCTTGGGCAATCATCAACAGCGTGTCCTCACCCGCCGCATCGCGACGGATCACTGCCCCCAGCAGCGGCGAAATATTTTTGAAACCGGCGTGGGTCAGGTACGCGCTCATTTCCAGTTCCGGGTGTACCCCTGACGCGACCTTGCGGATCAACTTCAACACCAGACTGGCGCCGATCACCACCGAACTGTTGGATTGCTCTGCAGACAGGTAACGCACTTCCGACTCGGCACTCAGCCCCAGTTTGGCCAATTCGTCGGTTGGCTCGAAACGGATCTCGCCTCCGTCCGACGGCAGCACCGTGCTGGCCTGCAACCCTTGCAACACCGCATGAACAAAGCTGTCGAGGCTGAAGGCGTCAGTGATCAGGCCGACCTGGCGACCGCGCCGGACCCTTGCCAGCGCCAATTGCTGCGGCAACGCCGCGCCGACCTGCTCCTCGGAAATAAAGCCGAACGGCAACTGATAGCGGCTGGTCTGGCCAGCGCTGGTAACGTCGATTTCACTCAACAGCACTGGATGCTGCGGGTCGCCGAAGCGCACGCCGTAAGCGAGATTGACGCTGTCGATGGTGCCGTCCTTGCCGGCGAACCAGCGGCGATTCTGCAACCAGCTCGGCAAAATGCCCTGCTCCAACGATTGCCGGGACGGTGCTTCGAGCAGCTCTTCCATGCGTTTCATCAGCACCAGGGTGGTGAAATCCGGCAGGCTTTGCGCCGGCTCCACGTGCCAGCTCGGCATCTGGTTCTCCGCCGCCAGGCCGAACCAATAGAAGCCGTAAGGCGCCAGCGTCAGCAGGAAATTCAACTGGCCAATCGGCGGAAACGCATTGCCGCCGAGCATCTCCACAGGGACCATGCCGACATACGCCGACAAATCCAGCTCCGCTGCTTGCGCGCTGCGGGACACGTTGGCCACGCACAAAATGATCTCGTGCTTGCCGTCCGCGCCAGTGAATTCGCGGGTATAGGCCAGAATCCGTCGATTGCTCGGCGACAGCATCTTCAGCGTGCCGCGACCAAAAGCCTTGGACTGCTTGCGTATCGCGAGCATGCGCCGGGTCCAGTTCAACAATGAATGAGGATCACCGGCCTGGGTTTCGACGTTGACCGACAGATAGCCGTATTGCGGGTCCATGATCGGCGGCAACACCAGGCTGGCCGGGTCGGCGCGGGAAAAGCCGCCGTTACGGTCGATTGACCATTGCATCGGCGTGCGCACACCGTCGCGGTCGCCGAGGTAGATGTTGTCACCCATGCCGATTTCATCGCCGTAATACAAGGTCGGCGTTCCGGGCATCGACAGCAGCAGGCTGTTGAGCAGCTCCACACGGCGGCGATCACGCTCCATCAGTGGCGCCAGACGCCGGCGAATCCCCAGGTTGATCCGCGCCCGACGGTCGGCCGCGTAGTAGTTCCACAGGTAATCGCGCTCCTTGTCGGTGACCATTTCCAGGGTCAATTCATCGTGGTTGCGCAGGAAAATCGCCCACTGGCAGTTGGCGGGAATTTCCGGGGTCTGACGCAGAATGTCGGTAATCGGGAAACGATCTTCCTGGGCCAGCGCCATGTACATGCGCGGCATCAACGGGAAGTGAAACGCCATGTGGCATTCGTCGCCGTTCTGGCCGCTGGCGTCGGTATTGCCGAAGTACAGCTGTGTGTCTTCCGGCCACTGATTGGCCTCGGCCAGCAGCATGCGATCGGGGTAATTGGCGTCGATCTCGGCGCGGATCTGCTTGAGGACGTCGTGGGTCTCGGGGAGGTTTTCGTTGTTGGTGCCGTCGCGCTCGATCAGGTACGGGATCGCGTCCAGCCGCAGGCCGTCGATGCCCATGTCGAGCCAGTAGCGCATCACCGACAGCACCGCTTTCATCACTTGCGGGTTGTCGAAATTCAAGTCCGGCTGGTGGGAATAGAAGCGGTGCCAGAAGTACTGACCGGCCACCGGGTCCCAGGTCCAGTTGGACTTTTCGGTGTCGAGGAAGATGATGCGGGTGCCGTCGTATTTCTGGTCGTTGTCCGACCAGACGTAGAAGTCGCGGGCCGCCGAGCCGGGTTTGGCCTTGCGCGCACGCTGGAACCAGGCGTGCTGGTCCGAGGTGTGGTTGATGACCAGTTCGGTAATCACCCGCAAGCCACGTTTGTGGGCCTCGGAGATGAAGCGCTTGGCATCGGCCAGGGTGCCGTAATCGGGGTGCACGCCACGGTATTCGGCGATGTCGTAGCCATCGTCACGGCGTGGCGAGGGGTAGAACGGCAACAGCCAGATGGTGTTGACGCCCAGATCGGCAATGTAATCGAGTTTGGCGATAAGGCCGGGAAAGTCGCCGATCCCGTCATTGTTGGAGTCGAAAAAAGACTTAACGTGAACCTGGTAGATCACCGCATCCTTGTACCAGAGCGGGTCTTTGATGAAGGTGGCTGACCTGGGTTTCTTCGCCATTTGTAACTCCTGTTGAATTCGAGTTCGTCATGAGCCGAAGGCTGCGTCCGGCTGTAGCAGCTGCCGAGCAGCGCGAGGCTGCGTTCGGCGGCGCAGCCGTCGTAAAACATGAGTGCACGGTATATCTGCAAGACCGCGTCGTTTGATTCACGACTGCTTCGCAGCCGAACGCAGCCTCGCAGGCTCGGCAGCTGCTACAGATCGCACTTGCCGCTTCACTTACCGGTACAGGAGAAAGCCCCCTTACCACCCTCAGGAATGAGTAATCCGCCAAATCCCGAACGGCAGATGCCACGGCTCGATCCGCATGAACTGGTACTTGCCGTGCCAGGTCCAGCGATGGCCGTTCATCAAGTCTTCGCCTTGGGTGCTGGCATCGTCGGGCAAGCCCATTTCCCACAATGGCAATTCAAAATTCGCTTCCTGGGCGTTATTCGGATCGAGGTTGACGGCCACCAGAATAAAGTTGCTGCCATCCACGCTGCGTTTGCCGAAATACAGAATGTGGTCGTTCCAGGCGTTGTAGACCTTCAGGCCCAGATGCGTATGCAGCGCCGGGTTCTGCCGGCGGATACGGTTGAGCTGGGCGATTTCGGCAATAATGTTGCCCGGCGCGGTGAAGTCCCGTGGGCGGATCTCGTACTTCTCGGAATTGAGGTACTCCTCCTTGCCCGGCACCGGTGCCGCTTCACACAGCTCGAAGCCCGAATACATGCCCCATAACCCGGACCCCATGGTCGCAAGCGCCGCGCGAATCAGAAAACCGGGGCGCCCGGAGTCATGCAGGAATGCCGGGTTGATGTCCGGCGTATTGACGAAAAAATTTGGTCGGTAGCATTCGCGCCACGGCGACTCGTTGAGTTCGGTGAAATAGGTCGCCAGCTCGGTCTTGGTGTTGCGCCAGGTGAAATAGGTGTAGCTCTGGGAGTAACCGACCTTGCCCAGACGCGCCATCATTGCCGGCGTGGTAAAGGCTTCCGCCAGAAATATCACATCGGGGTACAGCGCCCGCACATCGGCGATCAACCACTGCCAGAACGGCAACGGTTTGGTGTGGGGGTTATCAACGCGAAACAGCTTCACGCCCTCTTCGACCCAGCCCACCACGATGTCGCGCAATTCAACCCACAGGCTGGGAATCGCGTCCACGGCATAGAAATCGACGTTGACGATGTCCTGATATTTCTTCGGCGGGTTCTCGGCGTATTTAATCGTGCCGTCCGGCCGCCAGTTGAACCAGCCCGGATGCTCTTTGAGCCACGGGTGATCCTGGGAACACTGAATCGCAAAGTCGAGGGCCACTTCCAGCCCATGTTCGGCAGCCGCCGCGACGAGCCGGCGAAAGTCTTCGCGGCTGCCCAGCTCCGAGTGAATCGCCTCATGCCCGCCTTCTTCGCTGCCGATGGCGTAAGGACTGCCCGGGTCGTCGGGGCCGGCGGTCAACGAGTTATTCGGGCCTTTGCGGTAGCTGCGGCCGATCGGGTGGATCGGCGTGAAGTACAGCACGTCGAAGCCCATGTCCTGAATCATCGCCAGTCGCGTATGCACGTCATTGAAGGTGCCATGACGGGTCGGATCATCAGTGATCGAGCGTGGGAACAATTCATACCAACTGGCGAACTGCGCCAACTCCCGCTCCACGTCCACCGGGTATTCAGGACTCAGGCTCACGAAAGGACGATGATCGGCCTGGGCCATCAAGTCCGCGCTGCGTTGGTGCAGAAACAGGGCAACCTGCTCGGTTTCGAGCAGACCGGACAATTCACGGTGCAACGCTGTCAGCTGCTCGCTGAGGTGGCCTTCGCTGCGTTCGGCTGCCTGCTGGACGTGCAGGCGCCCTTCCTGCAATTCCAGGCTGACCGACATGCAGGCCCCGTGCTTTTTTTTCAGCTCATAGCAAAAACTGGCGTACTGATCGATCCAGGCATCGATGCAGAACGTATAGCGTCCCTGCTTCTTGACACGGAACTGGCCCTGCCAGCCGTTATTGCCCAACTCGGCCATCACCTCGCTCTGCCAGGTGTCGTCGCCTTCGGCACGCCAACGGATGCGCACGGCCAGTTTGTCATGACCGTCGGCAAACACTTTGCTGGTCACCACCACGTCCTGATCGACCACGGCTTTAACGGCAAATTGCCCGCCATCGAGGGTCGGCATGGTGTTTTCGATCACGATACGCGGCAGCAGTAACGCCTGGGACAGCGGTATATGCGGGTTGTAGCTCAGTTCTGTGGGTTTTTCAGCGGTCATCGAGCATCTCTCCTTACGCCCCAAGGACGCTCTTGTGCCTGGTCATCACTCACACGAAGCAATCTGCCCCGAGATGAACTCAAGGGTATGAACACACATAAGTTCCGAGCCACAGGCGCCGGCAAAGTTCAGAGGGATTTGCCAGGCCCTTCGGGGAATCGAATCCTTCGGGCACGGGTCAACCTACTTAAGCACGACTCACGCCATCTATCGGTTGCACAGAACAATCACCGGCAAATGCGTCCTAACACTTAATGAATCCGCAAAAAAGGCCTCCTCCATGACCGTGCGAATCGAAAACCAGACCTGCTTTTTCATCACCGAGGACAGTGAAGAAATTCGCCTTTGCCCTGATATCACCATAATCACTGATGAGGAAAAATCCATGTCGGCAGTGGACTTCGACGGCCGGCGCTTCTACATCACCGAAGCAGAAGCCGACGCATTGACCGTAGCAGGCGCTGTGGACGGTCGCCGACATTTGAAGGCCACGAACAGTGATTCGGTGATTTGACTGACCCGCATCAACACATCCCGCCAGCGCCTGACATAGGTACTTGCAGCCCGCCCTTGCGGGTGCATCAAGTTGTCGCAGGCGGGCGTGGGCAATCCATCTGATCCGCTTTTTATTGCGCTAGCTGAGTCTGTTATGCAAACAGATCGCTGGTCATAGTGCTCAGGCCTGATGGAGGCTGATGAGCGAAAGACCATGAGCGATAGAATCCCCGTCCGAACCGTTGAACCTGCCTCATTTATAAAAAACAATGAGCCTTCGCGCCCAAAGATGAAGGCCAAGTCCAGCGACAACCTGATTCACACCCGCAGCTTCACCGGCCTGTTCCGCACCCTGCGCATGAGCGGCGCGGGGTTTCTGTTTCTGCTGTTCTTCGGCACGGTATGGCTGAACTGGGGCGGCCGCCAGGCTGTGCTCTGGGACCTGTCCGAAAGCAAATTCCACATCTTCGGCGCGACCTTCTGGCCCCAGGATTTCATCCTGCTGTCGGCGCTGCTGATCATCGCCGCCTTCGGTCTGTTTGCGATCACCGTGTTCGCAGGCCGGGTCTGGTGCGGTTACACCTGCCCGCAGAGCTCCTGGACCTGGATCTTCATGTGGTGCGAGAAGATCACCGAAGGCGAGCGCAACCAGCGGATCAAGCTGCAAGCCGCGCCCTGGGGCCTGAACAAACTGCTCCGCCGCTCGGCCAAACACACCTTGTGGCTGGCGATCAGCCTGCTCACCGGCCTGACCTTTGTCGGCTACTTCACACCGATCCGGCCCCTGGCCGAAGAACTGCTGACCTTGCAAATCGGCGGTGTCAGCCTGTTTTGGGTGCTGTTTTTCACCGGTGCCACTTACATCAACGCCGGTTGGCTGCGCGAAGCGGTGTGCATGCACATGTGCCCGTATGCGCGGTTCCAGAGCGTGATGTTCGACAAGGACACCCTGACCATCTCCTACGACGTGGCTCGTGGCGAAAACCGTGGCCCGCGCAAACGTGAAGTGAAACCCGCCGAGGTCGGACTGGGCGATTGCATCGACTGTCAGGTGTGCGTCCAGGTTTGCCCGACTGGCATCGACATCCGCGATGGCTTGCAGATGGAATGCATCGGTTGCGCCGCATGCATCGACGCCTGCGATTCGATCATGGACAAAATGGGCTACGCCCGAGGGCTCATCAGCTACACCTCGGAGCATCAATTGCAGGGTGGCAAGACCCACCTGCTGCGCCCGCGCCTGATCGGTTACACCGCGGTGCTGCTGGTGATGATCGGCGCCCTCGCCCTGGCCTTGGTGGAACGGCCGATGGTGTCGCTGGACGTGAGCAAGGACCGTGGCCTGTTCCGCGAGAACAGTGAAGGCCAGATCGAAAACATCTACAGCCTGAAGGTCATCAACAAGACCCAGCAACGTCAGGATTACCGTCTGACGCTGGTCGATGACGACGGCTTCCAGTTGCAAGGCAAGACCGAACTGAGCCTGGCTCCCGGTGAAATTGTCGATGTGCCGGTGTCGGTGGCGATGACCACGGAACGGCCGAGCAGCAGCTCGCAGACGATCAGTTTCAAGATTGTCGACAGCGATGAGCCGGGTATCTATAGCGTGGCCAAGAGCCGGTTTGTTGCACCGATGAACCGCTGAGCCTTTAAGATGCAATCCTTTGTCCTGTGGCGAGGGGGCTTGCCCCCGTTCGGCTGCGAAGCAGTCGCAAAACCAGACAACTCGGTATGTCTGAAAAATGTAGGGGGCCGCTTCGCGACCCAACGGGGGCAAGCCCCCTCGCCACAAAATGCACAATTCACTAACCGGGCACTCGATGAAACGCTACGAAAAATTCGCCGACGACATCGCTGAACTGATCCGCTCCGGCGTTCTTGGCCCCGGTCATCGGGTGCCGTCGGTGCGCTACGCCAGCCAGACCTACGGCGTCAGCCCGTCCACGGTGTTCCAGGCCTACTACCTGCTCGAACGTCGCGGTTTGATCCGCGCCCGGCCGCGTTCTGGCTACTTCGTCAACGCCCATGCACCGAGCCCGTTCTCGGAGCCGGTGATCAGCAGCCAGGTCAACGAGTCCACCGAAGTAGACGTCAGCGAACTGGTGTTCTCAGTGCTGGACTCGATCAAGGACCCCACCACCGTGCCCTTCGGCTCGGCCTTCCCCAGCCCCACGCTGTTCCCGCTGCAGCGCTTGTCCCGCTCGCTGGCCAGTGCCGCCCGGGAGATGGACCCGCGCATGGTGGTCACCGACATGTCGCCGGGCAACCCACAACTGCGTCGGCAAATCGCCCTGCGCTACATGGTCGGCGGGCTGATGCTGCCGATGGAAGAACTGCTGATCACCAACGGTGCGCTGGAAGCGCTGAACCTGTGCCTGCAAGCCGTCACCGAGCCTGGCGATCTGGTGGCCATCGAAGCCCCGGCCTTTTACGCCAGCCTGCAAGTGCTGGAACGGCTGAAGCTCAAAGCCGTGGAAATCCCCGTCCACCCGCGAGACGGCATCGACCTCGGCGTACTCGCCCAGACCCTGGAACGGCACCCGATCAAGGCCTGTTGGTGCATGACCAGTTTCCAGAACCCCATGGGCGCGACCATGCCCGAGGCGAAGAAACAGGAACTGGTGGAGTTGTTGCGCAGCCATCAGGTGCCGCTGATCGAGGATGACGTTTACGCCGAGCTCTATTACGGCCAACAGGCGCCGAAACCGGCCAAGGCGTTCGACACCGAAGGGCTGGTGATGCATTGCGGTTCGTTCGCCAAGAGCCTGGCCCCCGGCTACCGCATCGGCTGGGTCGCCGCCGGGCGCTATGCGCAGAAAATCGAACGGCTGAAACTCATGACCTCGCTGTGCGCTTCGATGCCCGCCCAGGCCGCCATCGCCGATTACCTGCAACACGGCGGCTACGACCGGCACCTGCGCAAACTGCGTTACGCCCTGGAAGAACAGCAAAGTGCCATGCTCGCCGCCATCGCCCGCTACTTCCCGGCCCAGACCCGCGTCAGCCAACCGGCCGGCGGTTACTTCCTGTGGCTGGAACTGCCACCGCAGATGGATTCGTTGAAGTTGTTCCAGATGGCATTGGCGCAGGGGATCAGCATTGCACCGGGGCCGATTTTTTCACCGACCCAGCGGTTCAGGAATTGTATTCGGTTGAATTACGGCAGCCCGTGGACCGAGGATTCGGAGAAGGCGATGGAGACGTTGGGGCGGATTGTCAGGTCCTTTTAACAGCAAAAGATCGCGGCGCCCACAGGCGCGTGGGAGCTGCCGAAGGCTGCGATCTTTTGATCTTGCTTCTGATCTTTACCGCCCACCACCAAGATCGACGAAAGTCCCCGTCGCATACGACGCCTTATCCGACAACAACCACACAATCGCCTCCGCCACTTCATCCGGCCGCCCACCGCGTGCCATCGGGATCGCCGATTCCAGCTTGCTGACCCGGTCCGGATCGCCGCTCAATGCATGGAAATCGGTGTAGATGTAACCCGGACGCACCGCATTGACGCGAATCCCCTCGCCCGCCACTTCCTTGGACAGGCCAATGGTGAAGGTGTCCAGCGCCCCCTTGGACGCGGCGTAATCCACGTACTCGTTGGGTGAGCCCAAACGCGAGGCGACCGAGGAAACATTGACGATGCTGCCGCCCTGCCCGCCGTGTTTGGGCGACATGCGCAAAATCGCGTGTTTGGCGCAGAGAATCGGCGCCAGGACGTTGGTCTTGAGGATTTTCAGAATGCGGAATTCCGACATTTCGTCGATTCGCGACTTTTGTCCGACGGTGCCGGCGTTGTTCACCAGCGCGGTGACCCGACCCAGTTCGGTGTCCACCCGATGAAACAGAGCGATCACTTCGTCTTCAATGCTGACGTCAGCACGCACGGCGATGGCTTGGGCACCGCGTGCGCGGACTTGCTCCAGCACACTGAGCGCCGCCTGTTCGTCGGACTGATAATTGATGCAGATCCGATAACCTTGTTCGGCGGCCAACAGGGCCGTGGCGGCGCCGATTCCACGGCTGCCGCCGGTGATGACGATAACTTTGTCCATGCTGACTTTCCCCCCGTTCCAAGCGTAAGCAGTCGGGGCCAAGAATAACCGCCATTGCGCGGTTTTGCATGGGCCTGCATCAACCCTGTGATGACAAACCTGTGGCGAGGGAGCTTGCCTGTGGTGAGGGGGCTTGCCCCCGTTCGGCTGCGAAGCAGTCGTAAATTCAGGCAACTCGGTGAACATGAAAAATCGAAGAGGGACCGCTTCGCGGTCCAACGGGGGCAAGCCCCCTCACCACAGGCAAGCTCTCCTCACCACAAGGATCAATCAGCCCGTTGCCAATTGCTCCCCCCGGTGTATGTCGACCATGAAGCGATCGGCCGGCAGCAGATGCCCGAGCAGGTAGCCCTGCAACGAGTCGCAGCCCAGCTGGGTCAGGAAGTCTTGCTGGACGCCGGTTTCCACCCCTTCGGCGACGATCCGCAGGCCCAGCGCCTGGCCCAGGGCGACGATGGCCGAGACGATGGCCGCGTCGTCGCTGTCGTGCTCCAGATCGCGGACAAAACCCCGGTCGATCTTCAGTTCATTGGCCGGCAGGCGCTTGAGGTACATCAAGCTCGAATAGCCGGTACCGAAGTCATCGATGGACAGGTCGACGCCCATTTCCGACAGCTCCTGCAACACCGTCATGCTCGCATCGGCGTCGCTCATGGCGGTGGTTTCGGTGATTTCCAGGGTCAGGCTGTTGGCCGGCAGATGATGGGTGGCCAGGGCTTTGGCAACGCTCTGCACCAGCCCCGCATGGCAGAATTGCAAGGCCGAGAGGTTCACCGCGATACGCCAATCGGTGTAACCGAGCACGTACCACTCGCGCATCTGCCGGCAGGCCTCGTTGAGCACCCACTCGCCAATCGGAATGATCAGCCCGGTCTTCTCCGCAAGGTCAATGAACGTGTCCGGCTGCAGCAGGCCCTGGGTCGGATGCTCCCAACGCAGTAACGCCTCGGCGCCCACTGGTCGGCCATGACCGGCGTCGAATTTGGGCTGGTAATAAAGTTTGAACTGCTGCTGATCGACGGCACTGCGCAAGTCCTGGAGCAATTGCAGCTGTTTGCGCGCGTTGCTGTTCATCGAGGCGTCGAAGAAGCGATGACCGTTTTTCCCGGCGCCTTTGGCGTGGTACATCGCGGCATCGGCGTTCATCAGCAACTCATCGGCCGTCTGACCGTTGCCCGGATAGAGCGCGATGCCGACACTGGCGGAAATCTGCAAGTCATGTTCGGCGACCCGGAATGAGCGCGCAATCAACCCGACCTGACGCTCCGCCAGGCTCAGCGCATCGTTCGGCTCGTTCAGGCGCACCAACAACACGAACTCGTCGCCGCCGATCCGCGCCAGGGTGTCCTGGCTACGCAGGTCTTCGCGCAGGCGCAGTGCAACTTCACGCAACAACTGGTCGCCCATGTGATGGCCAAACGCATCGTTGACCGGTTTGAATCCATCCAGATCAATGAACATCAACGCAAAACAGCCGCCCTGCTCCTGCACTTTCGATATGGCCTGATCGATACGGTCAGCCAGCAACATGCGGTTGGGCAGACCGGTCAGGGTGTCGTGCAAGGCCAGTTGAGTGAGTTCGCGGTTGGCCACGGTCAGCGAGTGGGCGAGGTCCGCAGTGCGAGCCTCCAGGCGGGCATCGAGGATCGATGTCAGCAAGGCGATGCTCAATATCGCCAAGGTGGTGATCAGCACCAGGCTGTCCAGCCCCTTGCCGTTCAAGCCGCTTACCGCCGCACCACAGAAACTGCCGGCGGCAAAGCGCGCCGCGGCCATGCCGGTGTAGTGCATGCCGACGATGGCAATGCCCATGATGACTGCCGCACCCGCACGGAACAGGCGAACATGCGGCGTGTGCTGGCGCAGGCGGAAAGCGATCCATAACGCCGCGCCCGACGCGCCGACGGCAATCAACAGCGACGCGCCAAACAGAGTCGGGTCGTAATCGATGCCCGGCTGCATGCGCATGGCGGCCATGCCGGTGTAATGCATGGCGCTGATACCAGCGCCCATGACCAGCGCGCCGAACGCCAGTTGCCAGGCCGGCAGCCGTGGCTGACTGACCAGCCATAGGGCAAAGCCGCAAGACAGCACCGCGATCAACAGCGACAGTGCCGTGAGGGTGGTGTCGTAGCCCAGGTCGATCGGCAATGTGAACGCAAGCATGCCGATGAAATGCATCGACCACACGCCGATGCCCATCGCAAAAGCGCCGCCCGCAGTCCATAAATGCACCGCTCGGCCCTTGGCCGTGGCGATGCGTCCGGTGAGGTCAAGCGCGGTATAAGAGGCCAGTATCGCCACGCACAGCGATATGAAAACCAGCGGAAGGGAATAACTACCAATGAGCATGGGATTTCTCGCAACAGCCCCCGCCATACTGTGTTTGTTCTCGGGGAGCAAAGCCGGCGATTGTACTGATTCCGCGGACGAACGCACTCACAAAGTAATCAAAAGGCCACCAAGATGATGAAGCTGTTGTGTGACCCTGTGGCGAGGGGGCTTGTCGGAACGCCGCATCGCCCCGTTCGGCTGCGCAGCAGTCGTAAAATAAGGCGGCTCGGTATATCTGAAGAATGCAGGGGGCCGCTTCGCGCCCCAACGGGGGCAAGCCCCCTCGCCACACAGGGTGGTGCTACTGCTTGTCACTCACCTGAAGCTGCCCGTCCCACCCACCGCCCAGCGCGGCAATCAACTGCACGCTGGCAATCAGCCGGCTCTGCAACAAGCTCAGCACGTTGCGTTCGTTGTTCAACGCCGTGGCTTGAACCACCACCACATCCAGATAAGCGATCAACCCGGCCTTGTACTGGTTCTGGGTCAAGCGAAGGGACTCGCGCGCCGCATCCAGAGCTTCCTGGCGCACGACCGCTTCGTCTTCCAGCACCTTGAGCTGCACCAGGTAATTTTCTACCTCACGAAAACCATCGAGCACGGTCTGGCGGTATTTGGCGACAGTCTCGTCGTAGGCCGCTTCACTACGGTCGACTTCCGCCGAGCGCTGGCCACCGTCGAACAGGGTCATGGCCAGCTGTGGGCCGACCGACCAGAAGCGGTTCGGCAGGCTGATCCAGTTGGCGTAGGTGCTACTGCTATAACCGCCGTTCATGTTCAGAGTCAGGTCCGGGTAGTAGGCAGCTTTGGCCACGCCGATGTTGGCGTTGGCGGCCATCACCGAGCGTTCGGCGGAGGCGATATCCGGACGGCGTTCCAGCAACTGTGAAGGCAGGCTCAGCGGCACTTGAGGCAACGCTGGGATGTCTTTGGTTTCTGCCAGGCTGAATTCCGCTGGCGGCAGGCCGATCAGCACGGCGATGGCGTTCTCGAACTGCGCGCGCTGCCAGATCAGGTCGACCATCTCCGCCTGAGTGGTTTTGAGCTGAGTGGTGGCCTGGGCCACCGCGTCCTTACCGGAAACCCCGGCGCGGTACTGGTTTTCGGTCATGGTCAGCGAGCGCTGATAGGCCTCGACCGTCGCTTCCAGCAGGCGTTTCTGCTCGTCGATCACTCGAAGTTGCAAGTAGTTCTGCACCAGCTCCGATTGCTGGCTCAGGCGCATCGCCGCCAGGTCGGCAAAACTCGCTTGGGCATTGGCCGTGTCGGCTTCCAGGCCTCGACGCAACTTGCCCCAGATGTCGGCTTCCCAACTGACCCCGACCTGTGCCGAGTAAGTGTCACGGATGCCGCTGGACGAACTGCTCAAGCTCGAACTGCTGCTGCCGGTGCCCTGGCTGGAGCGGTTCTTGCTGACGGTCAGGTCCGCCGTCGGGAAAAACGCCCCCCGGGCACTGCGCACCAAGGCCTGGGCCTGACGGTACTGGGCCTCGGACTGGGCAACGGTCTGGTTGGCGCTGTTGAGCTTTTCGATCAGGCCGTTGAGCTGCTGATCGCCATACAGCTCCCACCAGGCACCGCGCGCCAACGAATCGCTGGGGTTGGCCTGACGCCAGCCGGCCGCCTCTTTGTACTGCGCAGGCGCAGCGGCTTGCGGGCGCTGGTAATCCGGGCCGATGGCGCAGGCGCTGAGCATTGCCACGCACAGCGACAGGCTCAGCAAACGCGAGCCTCGGGCCGTGATCAGCGGTGCAGCCAGGTTGAGAAGCGAACGGTCAGTCATAGCGGAGTTTCCAGAGCAGCATCGGTACGCACCCCACGCCAGCGGTTGAAACGATGGCGCAGTTTGTCGAGATAGAGGTAAACCACCGGGGTGGTGTAAAGGGTCAGCACCTGGCTGAAGACCAGCCCGCCGATGATGGTCAGGCCCAGCGGCTGACGCATTTCCGCGCCCTCAGCGCGGCTCAGCAGCAACGGCAAGGCGCCGAGAATCGCTGCCAGGGTGGTCATCAGAATCGGCCGCAGCCGTTGCAGGCAGGCGCTGCGGATCGATTCCAGCGGCTCCAGGCCTTGATGCCGTTCCAGTTGCAGCGCCAGGTCGATCATCAGGATGGCGTTTTTCTTCACCACGCCGATCAGCAGAAACAGCCCGAGCAAGGAGATCAGGCTGAACTCGCCGCCCAGCACATAGATTGACAGCAACGCACCGACACCGGCCGACGGCAAGGTCGACAGGATTGTCAGCGGATGAATGTAGCTTTCATACAGCACACCCAGCACCAGATACACCGCGACCAGCGCGCCGAGAATCATCCACGGCTGGCTCTTCTGTGCGGCGGCGAAGGCGTCGGCGGTGCCGGCCATTTTCGCGATCACGTCTTCCGGTAGGCCGACCTTGGCAATCGCCCGTTCGATAGCTGCCGAGCCCTGCTCCACCGTCACCCCTTCGGCCATGTCGAAGGCAATGCTTTCCGAAGCGAACTGGCCTTCGTGGCTGACCCGGTCGTTTTCCAGACTGCTCTCGTAATGGGCAATGGTCGACAGCGGAATCCGCGCGCCGTCGGCAGTGATCACTTTGACCTGGTTCAGGGTGACCGGGTCCTGGGCGTATTTCGGATTGACCTCCATCACCACCTGATACTGGTTGAGGCTGTCGTAGATCGTCGAAATCTGCCGCTGGCTATAGGCGTTGTTCAGCACCGCCGTGACCATGTTCATGTCCACGCCCAGCCGCTTGGCCTGGTCGCGATCGACGATCAGTGTCACTTGCTGGGCGCCACGGCCTTCGCGGGCGTCAATCGCCGTCAGCTCAGGCAGGGCCTTGAAGGCGGCAACGACTTTCGGATACCACTCGCGTAACGCACCGAGATCGCCACTTTGCAGGATGTAGGAATACTGCGAGGTGGTTTGCTCGCGACCGCCGCCGAATTGCAGGTCCTGGTCAGCCATCAGCATCAATTGCGCACCGGGCACCTTGGGCATTTCCTTGCGCAAACGCTCGATGACTTTCTGCGCGGACAGGTTGCGTTCCTTGATCGGCTTGAGCCGCACCAGCATGAACGCGTTATTGGTGCCGTTGTTGCCACCGATGAACCCGGCGACGCTTTGCACCGCTTCGTCCTTCAACACCGCGCGGCGGAAGGTTTCCATCTTCGGCTGCATCACGCTGAACGACAGGCCATTATCGCCGCGCACGAAACCGATCAGCTGGCCGGTGTCTTGCTGAGGAAGAAAGGTTTTAGGAACAACAACATACAGCGCAATGTTTACGCCAACTGTCACGATCAGACTGAGCAAGGTCAATCGGCGATGACGCAGCACCCAGTCGAGACTGGTGGCGTATTTGCCGACCATCCACTCATTGGCCCGCTGGCTCCAGCGTTGCAGACGGTTTTCCTGCCCCGGCGTATGCGGCTTGAGCCAGCGCGCGCAGAGCATCGGCGTCAGCGTCAGCGACACCAGCAACGACACCACGATGGCCGCCGCCAGGGTGATGGAAAACTCGCGGAACAGGCTTTCGATGATCCCGCCCATGAACAGGATCGACAGAAACACCGCCACCAGCGAGACGTTCATCGACAGCAGCGTGAAGCCGACTTCCTGCGCCCCGAGGTACGCGGCCTTCATCGGCGGTACGCCCTTGTCGATGTGCCGGGAAATGTTCTCCAGCACCACGATGGCATCGTCCACTACCAACCCGGTGGCCAGAATCAGCGCCATCAGCGACAGGTTGTTCAGGGAGAAGCCATAGAGGTACATCACCGCAAACGTGCCCACCAACGATACCGGCACCGCCAGGGTCGGGATCAGCGAGGCGCGAAAGTTACCGAGGAACAGGAACACCACCAGAATCACCAGCGCCACCGCAATCAGCAGGGTCATTTCCGCTTCGTGCAGGGTGGCCTTGATCACCGGTGAACGGTCCATCGCCAGGTTGAGCTTGACGCTGGCCGGCAGCACCGCCTGCAAGGCCGGCAACTGCGCCTTGATCTCGTTGACCGTCTCGATGATGTTGGCGCCGGCCTGGCGGTTGATCACCAGCAAGACTGCCGCGTCATCGTTGAAGAACCCGCTGTTGTAGCGGTCCTCGACGCCGTCGCTGACCTTGGCCACATCCTTCAATCGCAGGGCCGCGCCGTCTGCGTAGTGAATGATCAGCGACTCGTAATCCTTGGCCTTTTCCAGCTGATCGTTGGCCTGGACCTGCCACAGCCGCTGGCCGTCTTCGACCGAGCCCTTGGGCCGGCGCACGTTGGCGTTGGCGATGGTGGTGCGCACATCGTCCAGTGCCACGCCGTACTGGTTGAGCGCCTGGGGTTCGAGTTCGATGCGCACCGCTGGCAACGAACTGCCGCCGATCTGCACTTCACCTACGCCCTGCACCTGGGACAGGCTCTGGGACAGAATGGTCGAGGCTAAGTCGTAGAGCTGGCCTTTTTCCAGCACATCCGAGGTCAGCGACAGCACCATGATCGGCGCTTGCGATGGGTTGACCTTCTTGTAGGTCGGCATGCTGCGCATCCCGCTGGGCAGCAGGTTGCGCGAGGCGTTGATCGCCGCCTGCACTTCCCGCGCCGCGCCGTTGATGTCGCGGTCCAGGTCGAACTGCAGAATCACCCGGGTCGAGCCTTGGCTGGAACGGCTGCTCATGGTGTTGACCCCGGCGATGGTACCGAAGGAACGCTCCAGCGGCGTGGCCACGGTTGAGGCCATGACCTCCGGGCTCGCGCCAGGCAGACTGGCCTGAACCACGATCACCGGAAAATCCATCTGCGGCAGTGGCGATACCGGCAACAGGCCGAAGCTCACGCCGCCCAGCAGTATGATCGCCAGGCTCAGCAACATCGTCGCGACCGGGCGCTTGATGAAAGGGCCGGACAGGTTCATGGCTGCTCTACCGGATCCACGGACTGGGCCTTACGGCCCCAGCGCCGCCCGAGGCGGTCGAAGTACAAGTAGATAACGGGCGTAGTGAACAGCGTCAGTACCTGACTCACCAGCAAGCCACCGACCATTACCAGACCCAGAGGCTGGCGCAACTCCGCGCCGGAACCGGTGGCGAGCATCAGTGGCACCGCGCCGAACAATGCCGCCAGGGTGGTCATCAGAATCGGCCGGAAACGCAACAGCGCCGCCTGATAGATCGCAGCCTGCGGGTCCATGCCCTGATTACGTTCAGCCTCGAGGGCGAAGTCGATCATCATGATCGCGTTCTTTTTCACGATACCGATCAGCAAGATGATGCCGATGATCGCGATCATCCCCAGGTCATTACCGCTCAACAGCAGCGCCAGCAAGGCGCCGACCGCCGCCGAGGGCAAGGTCGAGAGGATGGTGATCGGATGGATATAGCTCTCGTAGAGCACGCCGAGCACGATGTACATGGTCACCACCGCCGCCAGGATCAGCAGCAAGGTGCTCGACAGCGACGCCTGGAACGCTTCGGCCGCGCCCTGGAACTGGGTCTGCACGCCAATCGGCATGCCGATGTCTTTCTGCACCTGATCGATGATCTGCACCGCCTGCCCCAGCGCCACGCCGGGCGCCAGGTTGAACGACATCATCACCGCCGGAAACTGGCCAATGTGGGTGATCGCCAGTTGCGCCTGACGCTCCTCGACATGCGCCAGGCTGGACAAACGGACCTGGCCGCCATCGGTGGTCTTGACGTGAATCTGGTTCAGCGCATCAGGGCCGATCTTCTCGCCGGACTGCGATTGCAGCACCACGCGGTACTGGCTGGCCTGGGTGTAAATGGTGGAAATCTGCCGCTGGCCGAAGGCGTCGTAGAGCGCGTCGGTGATGTTCGACACCGATACGCCAACCCGCGACGCCGCATCGCGGTCGATCACCAGATAAACCTGCAAACCCTTGTCCTGCAAATCGCTGGCGACATCGGTCAGTTCCGGCCGTTGCGCCAGGGCTTCGACCAGACGCCCGCTCCACAAGCTAAGCAACTCAGCATCCGGCGACGACATGCTGAACTGGTACTGCGTACGGCTGACCCGATCTTCGATGGTCAGGTCCTGCACCGGCTGCATGAACAGGCGAATGCCGACCAGCTTGTCCAGCTCCGGTTGCAAGCGGGCAATGACTTGGGTGGCGCTCAGGTTGCGGTGGCTGTGGGACTTGAGGTTGATCAGTAACCGGCCGCTGTTGAGCGTCGAGTTATCACCGTCGACGCCAATATAGGACGACAGGCTTTCGACCGCCGGGTCAGCCAGAATCACCTTGGCCAGCTCCTGCTGGCGCTCGCTCATCGCCGCGAAGGAAATCGACTGCGGCGCCTCGGAAATTCCCTGGATCACCCCGGTGTCCTGCACCGGGAAGAACCCCTTGGGCACCACCATGTACAGGAACACGGTCAATGCCAACGTGCCGATGGCCACCAGCAAGGTCAGCGGCTGATGCTTGAGCACCCACTGCAACTTGCGCCCGTAGGCGGCGATCATCCAGTCGATGGTCGCGCCACTGGAGCGGTAGAACCAGCCCTGATCTTTTTCCTTGGGCTCACGCTTGAGCAACCGCGCGCACATCATCGGCGTCAGGGTCAGGGACACCACCAGCGAAATCAGGATCGCCACCGCCAACGTGATCGCGAACTCGCGGAATAAACGCCCCACCACATCAGCCATGAACAGTAGCGGAATCAGCACCGCGATCAACGACAGCGTCAGGGAAATAAGGGTGAAGCCAATCTGCTTGGCGCCCTTGAGCGCCGCTTGCAGCGGGCTGTCGCCCTCTTCGATGAAGCGGGAAATGTTCTCCAGCATCACGATCGCATCATCCACCACGAAACCGGTGGCGATGGTCAGCGCCATCAGGGTCAGGTTGTTGACCGAAAACCCGGCGAGGTACATCACGCCGAAGGTGCCGATCAACGACAGCGGCACCGCCACCGACGGAATGATCGTGGCACTGGCTCGCCGCAAAAACAGGAACGTGACCATCACCACCAGGGCGATGGCGATCAGCAGTTCGTGTTGCACGTCGGTGACCGAGGCGCGGATGGTCTGGGTGCGATCGGTGAGCACCGTGACGTCGAGGCCGGCCGGCAGGTTGTCGGTGATGCTCGGCAGCAAGGCCTTGATCCGGTCGACCACCTCGATGACGTTGGCGCCGGGCTGACGCTGGATGTTCAGCAGCACGGCCTGGTTTTCATTGGCCCATGCCGCCAGGCGTTCGTTCTCGGCGCCATCGACAATTTCCGCCACGTCCTTGAGCCGCAACGGCGCGCCGTTTTTATAGGCCAGAATCAGGTTGGCGTAGTCCTTGGGTGACGTCAGCTGGTCGTTGGCGTCGAGCATCGACACCCGGGTCGGGCCGTCGAAGTTGCCCTTGGGCTGGTTGACGTTGGAGGCACCGATCAAGGTGCGCACGTCCGACAGGTTCAGGCCGTTGGCCGCCAGGGCCTCGGGGTTTACCTTGATCCGCACCGCCTGACGCTGTCCACCGGCAATGCTGACCATGCCGACGCCGCTGATCTGGGCGATTTTCTGCGCCATACGGGTATCGACCAAGTCATTGAGCTTGGGCAGCAGCATGGTTTTGGAGGTGATGGCCAGGGTCAGCACCGGGGTATCCGCCGGGTTGACCTTGTTGTACACCGGCGGCGCCGGCAAATCCTTGGGCAGCAAATTGGTCGCGGCGTTGATCGCGGCCTGCACTTGCTGCTCGGCGACGTCCATGTTGATGTCGAGGCTGAACCGCAGGGTCAGCACCGAAGCACCTCCGGAACTGGTCGAAGCCATCTGGGTCAGGCCGGGCATCTGGCCGAATTGACGCTCCAGCGGCGCGGTCACGGCGCTGGTCATGACATCCGGGCTGGCGCCGGGATAGAGCGTCATGACGCGGATGGTCGGGTAATCGACCTGGGGCAATGCCGACACCGGCAGCAGCCGATAAGCGATCACACCAGCCAGAATAATGGCCAGCATGCTCAGGGTCGTCGCGACCGGGCGAAGGATGAACAGCCGCGAGATGTTCATGCGCCGCCCTTTTTCGCCTTGTCGGTGGCCGCCGGCTCGCCTGGGGTCGCCGCCGATTTGCCTTGCAGATGTTCGGTCGGAGTGGTCGGTACATCCTTGCTGTCGTTGACCACTTCCACTTCACTGCCGTCCTTCAGGCGGTCGGTGCCTTCCAGCACCACCCGATCACCGATGGCCAGGCCTTCGGTGATCACGGTGTTTTCCCCGTCACTGGCGCCGACTTTCAACTGGCGGATGGTGACCTTCTTGTCGCCGTCCAGCGCATAGACGAATGTGCCGTTGGTGCCGAACTGGATCGCCGCCGAGGGAGCAAGCACCACATCTTTAAGGGTATCGGCCAGCAGGTGCACGTTGACGAACTGATTCGGGAACAGCGCTTGATCGCGGTTCTCGTAGCGGGCCTTGAATTTCAGGGTGCCGGTGGTGACGTCGATCTGGTTATCGAGGCTCTGCAACACCCCGGTGGCCTGCAATTGGGTGTCGCCGCGGTCCCAGGCTTCGGCGGGCAGCTTGGCGCCGGTGCGATAGCGGGTCAGCACGGTGTCCAGGCTGTTTTCCGGCAAGGTAAACGCCACGCTGATCGGTTGGGTCTGGGTGATGATCACCAGCGCCGTGGTGTCGTTGGCCGCCACGAGGTTGCCGACGTCCAACTGCCGCAGGCCCACACGCCCGGTGATCGGAGCGCGGATCTTGGTGAATTCGAGATTGAGCTTGGCGTCGTTGACCGCCGCCTGATTGGTCTTGACCGTGCCCTGGTACTGGGCGACCAGCGCTTCGGCGGTGTCCAGGGTTTGCTTGGCGATACTGTCTTCGCGGTACAGGCCACGATAGCGCTCGACGTCGACCTGGGCGTTTTTCAATTGCGCCTGATTCTGCAGCAAGGTGCCTTCGGCCTGGAGCAAGGCATTCTGATAGGGACGTGGATCGATCTCGGCCAGCAGGTCACCCGCCTTGACCATCTGCCCTTCATCGAAATAGACCTTGACCAGTTCGCCACCGACGCGGCTGCGCACATTGATGGTGTTCAGCGCCGTGACCGTGCCCAGCGCCTTGTAATACAGCGGAAAATCGCCTTTGACCACCGGCGCCACGCGCACCGGAACCGGTCCCGTCGCCCCGCCGAATCCCGGACGCATCCCCCCCGACCGACCGGTATGCCCGGCAACGGCTTTCTGCCCTGCGCCCTCCTTCGGGGTGCTGCCAGCGGACCAGAACTTCCAGCACAGGCCGGCGATGACCAACAGGACAAGCAGGCCGAACAGCCAGCGACGAGGATTGCGGGAAGCGGAGGATTGCATGGAATGATCAACCATTGGGCGCGTGCGCTTTTTTCTACGGGAGGCTGAACGATAAGCACTGGCGGGTATTAAGCAAAGCGCCTTTACCGGCAATTTACCTTTGGCTTACCTAACAGGAGTTTTGGCTAAGACACTGAAGCACAAATGAAAACGGCCTGGACAGGGCCAGGCCGTTAACAATTGTAAAAAACTTTGCTTACTTCAGAACGGCGAGCGCTGCGTCGTAGTTCGGTTCTTCAGCGATTTCCTTGACCAGTTCGCTGTGCAGAACCTTGTCGTTTTCGTCCAGAACCACGACGGCACGGGCGGTCAAGCCTTTGAGTGGACCATCGGCAATGGCTACGCCGTAGTTTTCCTTGAACTCGGCACCGCGCAGGGTCGACAGGTTCTGTACGTTTTCCAGGCCTTCGGCGCCGCAGAAGCGGGCTTGGGCGAACGGCAGGTCAGCGGAGATGCACAGCACGACGGTGTTGGCCACGTCATTGGCCTGGGCGTTGAACTTACGCACCGAGGTGGCGCAGGTCGGGGTGTCGACGCTTGGGAAGATGTTCAACACTTTGCGCTTGCCGGCGAAGCTCGCCAGGGTCACGTCGGACAGATTGCCGGCAACCAGGGAAAAGGCTGGCGCCTGGGAACCGGCTTGTGGCAGTTGGCCGTTGACTTGAACCGGGTTGCCTTTGAGAGTGACTTGAGCCATGAACGGAGTCCTTCTGAACGTTGATGTAGAGAATTTTGACGAGGCCGAAGTTAACCACGAAATGGGCCGGGGACCTATGCAAAAACACAAATTGTCATGAGTGGCGGGAGAGGCAAACCTGCAATTCCACAGAGCTGGATGCACGTGCACTACCCAAGCAACCGCAGCATATTGCGGTGCCGCGCCGCGAAAATCCGCCGCATGTAGGCATTCACCAGCAGCCCTTCAGTCAAGGCACCGCCAATCGCCGCATAGGTCACGCGGTCGGTGTACAGCGTACCGCCCTCACCCGCCGCCACCCGATGTTCATGACGAAAGGCACGCAGCGGCCCCTTGAGCATTTCATCGATGAAATGCGTGTCGCCAACCTCCCGGATCACCACCGTCCAGTTCGACGGGATCAGGTTGAACATCCAGTGCCTGAAGCGGAACTGGGGGGCACCTTCCGTTGGTCGTTGGATGGGTCTCACAGGAATATTTGATCGCGAGGAGGATGTCGAAAATACATCTGTTCTCTACAACATCGACTAAAACGAAAAGGACAATTTTTGTTTAGGTGCATTGTCGATTCAAGTCACGCCCATTCGACTATGCAATGAATCACTCAACTTCAACGGAGACAAGACCATGCGATTCATGATCATTGTAAAAGCCAGCCCCGATTCCGAGGCCGGCGTGATGCCCAGCGAAGAACTGATGACCGCAATGGGCAATTACAACGAGGAACTGGCCAAGGCCGGCATCCTCATCGACTGCGATGGCCTGCAGCCCAGCAGTAAAGGTGCCCGTGTGCGCTTCTCGGGAGATAAACGCACAGTGATCGATGGCCCGTTCGCCGAAACCAAAGAGCTGATCGCCGGCTACTGGCTGTGGCAGGTGAAGTCGAAAGAGGAAGCGATCGAGTGGGTCAAGCGCTGCCCCAACCCGATGCCGGGTACAGAGGCCGAGATCGAGATTCGCCAGGTGTTCGAGGCCGAAGATTTCGGTGCCGAGTTCACCCCGGAACTGCGTGAACAGGAAGAGCGCGTGCGGGCAAAGGCGAAGAAGCAATGAAGCACACCTACGCGCGACTCAGCATTCAACAGTGATGTTGACTGACAATCCTTCTTCGCGAGCAAGCCCATGCCCACAGGAGATTGTGGTTGGCAAATCAGCCAAGGCTCACTCAATACCTGTGGGAGCGTGGTTTGCCCGCGAATGGATCTTCAATTCAACAAGCAAACCCGTTGACGCGACAACCACCTGCTAGAGTAAAAAAAGCCTTCATGCAGGCCAGACCGAATGTCATCTTCGGAAAATGAGGAAACGTCTATGAAAGGTTTGCTTCGCGTTGCGGGATTCAGCCTGATGGCGCTTTTCGCAAGTTGTGGTGTCGGTGCCCAGACAATGCAAAGTCATGCGGCGCCGGTTGCGCTCACTGTCATACCGGCCGACATCCCGGGGGAATAGCCAAGGGGATTGATCGTTCCCATGCCTGGGAACGATCTTGCGCGAACAATAAACCCGCGTTACTTGGACTTGAATTTTACAAACGACTGATTCATGTCCGAAGCCCAGCCATCGATCACGTTTTTCACGTCATCGGCTTTCATCACCTGAGCTTCGTTTTCCAGCGGTTTGCCGGTGCCCTTGCGCACCACCTGGGCGATGACTTTGTTGGTACCGCCATCGAGAAACACCGCTTCGGTAGCCAGATCGGTTTGCTGATCGCGAATACCGCTCGCGGTGCTGACGGCTGCCGCCACCAAGGCAATCGGGATCACTTCATAAGGCTTGAGGCTTTCGGTCTTGCTGCTGACGGCGGTAATCGCCGCACGCACCACGATCACGCCTGGGCCGGGGCCGCTGGCCAGTGGCAGGGATTTACCCAGTTCGCGCTTGAGCGCCTGATCGTAGTAGCTGGTGATGCCGTTCAACGTGGTCTGAGGGATTTTCGCTGTTGGCTGCGGTTTGGGATAGAGCTGAGTCGGCTCAATGTAGGCACTGGTGTATTTGTTGACGTTGAGCTTGGGATCGACCCAGCGCATCACCACGGCGCCCGATGGCGACTTGGCTTCCTTGAGCTGGCTGTAGTCCTTGAGAAAGCCGGAGTACTGGTCTGGCTCGACGACTTTGCTGGCGCAACCCACCACCCCGAGAGAGGCGATGCACAGTGTGCTCATCATTAACGCAAGCTTCATGCTTTAACTCCTGTCAGAAGGACGGCAACGGTATTGCCTACGAGAGTTACAGGTATAGCTAATGCCCGGCGTTTTTGTATCGAAAATCACAATTTTCAGCTCTCGCCACGGTTGCGGCCATCACCACGAAGACCCGCTTTTCGCTGCCAACTCCCGCCGGCTATTGGCCCGCATCGCCTTGATCAACGATACCGTGCCCACCAGGATGATCACCGCGCCGAACAGGAAGTCGATGGTGTACAACTGGAAATCGTTCAACGGCCCCACCAGGAACACCCGGATCGCGCCAATACTCACCAGCGTCGCGAGAAAGTCGATGCCCGGCTCGTCGCGATAGAACACGTGCAGCAGCGGCAGGCACATCACCAGCAACAACAGCAACACAATCACCTTGAACGAGCCCTTGCGCTCGACGCTGAACGCGCATTCGTTGGCGCCGTAGGGCTTGTAGTCCTGCTCACTGATCAGCGAATTTTTCTCGTTGATGTACTCGACACGGTTGTACTTCTGGATCAGCGTAAAGGTGTTGGACATCTGCATGCTGGTGGTGACGTTTTTGAAGCGCAGGTCGACGCGCTCGTTACCCTTGAGGTAGTACAACACCGGTTTGTAACCGTAACGGTAGGTGTCGAACGGAAAATCGGTCGCACGCCCCTGGACGTCGATGGGCCGGGACTCAAGTTCGGCGTAGGCACTTTTGTTGACCGAAGACAGGTTACGGCTCAGGGGTTTGATCTTGACCTGTTCCATGAAAATCGGCGCAACGCCGTAGGACCACTGCAGCGGCTCCACACTCCTTATGAGACGCGGACCCTATCAAAATGCCATCAGTGGCCCAAGCAAAAATGCCCATACGAGGGAAATCCCTGTAGGAGCGAGGCTTGCCCGCGAAGAACGATGACGCGTAATACCTGGACACCTCGGCGCATTCTTCGCGGGTAAGCCTCGCTCCTACAGGTTCTGCGTCTTGACTTGTCAGCGTCGCCGAAACAACGGCCGCGGCTCAATCACCGAACGCCCATACAACACGCTCATCCCCGCCAGGCCCTTCAGCGCATCTTCGGCAGACTTGTCTTCACGCACGGCAAAGCTGTCGAAACCGCATTGGCGCATGTGGCTGAGTTGATCGCGCAGCACATCGCCAATCGCGCGCAATTCGCCTTGCCATCCGAATCGCGTGCGCAACAGATAGGCCTGGCTGTAAGCGCGTCCGTCACGAAAACTCGGGAAGTCCAGGGCAATCAGCGGCAGGTCGGGGAACCACGGAATCAGATTTGCCACTTCGTCGTCAGGACCGAGCCAGACACCTTCGAGCGCGGTTGTGGTGTCGGCATTAAGGGCCAGCCACTGGGGTAACGGCAGGATCAGCGGCCCGGCCGGGAGTTCACCGGTCGTTTCACGAATCAACTGCCATGGGTCGTCGCGCACCCACTCGGCGCCGCCCTCTCGCAAACGCAGCAGATTGTTCATACCGACACCTCCAGCACTTTCGGATAGACACGTTCCTTGAACGGCTCCAGACCGATGCGCGCCAGGGTATCGACGAACAGTTCTTCACTCTCGCGGTAGCGCACGAACGTGCCGATGATCCGTTCAATCACATCGGGCACTTCGGCGGCACTGAAGGACGGGCCGATGACCTTGCCCAACGCGCTGTCCTTGCCTTGGGCGCCGCCGAGGGTGATCTGGTACCACTCACTGCCGTTCTTGTCGACGCCAAGGATGCCGATATTGCCGATGTGGTGATGGCCGCAGGCGTTCATACAGCCGGAGATGTTCAGGCTGATGTCGCCCAGGTCATGCAGGTAGTCCAGATCGTCGAAACGTGCCTGAATCGCTTGCGCGATGGGGATCGACTTGGCGTTGGCCAGGGCGCAGAAGTCGCCGCCGGGGCAAGCGATGATGTCAGTCAGCAAGCCGATGTTGGCACTCCCCAGGCCTTGCTCGCAGGCCAGGCACCACAGCGCATAAAGGTCTGCCTTGGGCACGTCCGGCAGGACGATGTTCTGTTCATGGGCGATGCGGATTTCGCCGAAACCGAACTGCTCGGACCATTGCGCCACCGCTTCCATTTGTTCGGCAGTAACATCCCCCGGCGGCGCGGCGATACCCGGTTTGGTCGACAGCACCACACTGGCGTAACCCGGCACCTTGTGCGGCTGAACGTTGCGCGCCACCCAACGGGCGAACGCCGGGTGCTCGGCCAGGCGCGTGCCGAAGTCCAGGTCGGTGCCGGCCAGTGAACGGTAATCGGGTGGCACAAAGGCACTGGCAACACGCTCATACTCGACGTCGGTCAACTGCGCCGGGCCGTCCTTGAGGTGTTGCCACTCCTCCTCCACTTCCTTGGCGAATGCTTCTATCCCCAGGGCCTTGACCAGAATCTTGATCCGCGCCTTGTACTTGTTATCGCGCCGTCCGTGGCGGTTGTAGACCCGCAGCACCGCCTCGACATAAGACAGCAAATGCTGCCACGGCAAGCCTTCGCGAATCTGCAGACCGAGAATCGGCGTACGCCCCAACCCGCCGCCCACGATCACCCGCAAGAGCATTTGCCCGCTGTCGTCACGATAAAGATAAAGACCGATGTCATGCATCATGATCGCCGCGCGGTCCTGTTTCGCCGAGCAGATGGCGATCTTGAACTTGCGCGGCAGGAACAGGAATTCCGGGTTGATGGTCGACCATTGCCGCAGGATCTCCGCCAGCGGGCGCGGGTCCATCAGCTCGTCCGCCGCAACGCCGGCGAAGGCTTCGGTGGTGATGTTGCGCACGCAGTTGCCGGAGGTCTGGATCGCGTGCATTTCCACTTGGGCCAGGCGTTCGAGGATGTCCGGGACCTGGGCCAGTTCGATCCAGTTGAACTGCATGTTTTGCCGGGTGGTGAAATGGCCATAGCCACGATCGTAGTCCCGGGCAATGCTCGCCAGGGTGCGCATCTGCTGTGCGCTGAGGGTGCCGTAAGGAATCGCCACGCGCAGCATGTAGGCGTGTTTTTGCATGTACAGGCCATTCTGCAAACGCAGGGGCAGGAACTCTTCTTCGCTCAATTCGCCGGCCATGAAACGTTCGACCTGATCGCGAAACTGCGCAACACGCTCGAACACCAGGGCCCGGTCATAGTCATCGTATTGATACATGTGGCTGCCACCTCATCAGGAATTTTGCGCAGAACCAGTGGGAGCTCCTGTGGCGAGGGGGCTTGCCCCCGTTGGGTTGCGAAGCAGCCCCAAAATCTCTGATACACCGAAGATCTTGTGAGTGCTACGCACTCAAACGGGGGCAAGCCCCCTCGCCACAGGCCGCTCCCACAGGAGTTGCGGTGGATCGAACTCTGCGGCTCGTTCTTGGGGTGCAACTATGCGGCAGCAGCGCAGCGTGTTACAGATTCAGCTAAACACTAAAAAACCGTATCAGGACGCGACTGATGGCCGCAGGCGTGCCCCGCATCTGATCCGTATAAATGAAAGTTTCCTGAGACTGTTTTGTTTCCGGCAGGGTTTCTACAGTTCATCGCATGCCAGACCGGGTGGCCTGGCAAGACTTTGCAACCGTGGAAGAACTGACCATGAGCACAGCAACAATCGGACTGGCCTATAACTACAAGGTCGTCCGCCAATTCGTCGTGGCAACCGTGGTATGGGGCGTCGTCGGGATGGCGATGGGGGTATGGATCGCCTCGCAACTGGTATGGCCCGAGATGAACCTCGACCTGCCGTGGACCACCTTCGGCCGCTTGCGCCCGCTGCACACCAGCCTGGTGATTTTCGGCTTTGCCGGCAGCGCGCAATTCGCCGCCAGTTACTACGCCGTGCAGCGCACCTGCCAGGCTCGGCTGTTCTCGGACAAACTCGCTGCATTCACCTTCTGGGGCTGGCAATCGGTGATCGTGGTGATGCTGATCAGCCTGCCGCTGGGCTACACGACCACCAAGGAATACGCCGAGATCGAGTTCTCCGGCGCGGTGTGGATGACGGTGGTCTGGCTCGCCTATGCCATCGTGTTTTTCACCACCGTGGTGCGCCGCAAGACCAAGCATATCTACGTCGGCAACTGGTTCTTCGGCGCGTTCATCGTGGTGATCGCCATGCTGCACGTGGTCAATCACCTGTCGATTCCGGTGGACTGGTTCAAGTCGTATCCGGTGTACTCCGGGGCCACCGACGCCATGGTGCAGTGGTGGTACGGGCACAACGCGGTGGGCTTTTTCCTCACCACCGGGTTCCTCGGCATGATGTATTACTTCGTGCCGAAACAGGTGGGTCGGCCGGTGTATTCCTATCGCTTGTCGATCGTGCATTTCTGGGCGCTGATCACCCTGTACATCTGGGCCGGTCCGCACCATTTGCACTACACCGCGTTGCCGGACTGGGCGCAGTCTCTGGGCATGGCGATGTCGCTGATTCTGCTGGCGCCGAGCTGGGGCGGGATGATCAACGGCATGATGACGCTGTCGGGGGCCTGGCATAAGTTGCGCACCGACCCGATCCTGCGGTTTCTGGTGCTGTCCCTGGCCTTCTATGGCATGTCAACCTTCGAAGGGCCAATGATGGCGATCAAGACGGTCAATGCCCTCTCCCACTACACCGACTGGACCATCGGCCACGTGCACGCCGGCGCGCTCGGCTGGGTGGCGATGATCACCTTCGGCGCCATCTACCACATGGTCCCGAAAGTCTTCGGCCGGGCGCAAATGCACAGCGTGCCGCTGATCAACCTGCACTTCTGGCTGGCGACCATCGGCACCGTGCTGTACATCGCCTCGATGTGGGTCAACGGCATCACCCAGGGCTTGATGTGGCGTGCGATCAACGACGACGGCACGCTGACCTACTCGTTCGTCGAGGCGTTGCAGGCCAGCCATCCGGGCTTCATCGTGCGGTTTGTCGGCGGGGTGTTCTTCCTCAGCGGCATGCTGCTGATGGCTTATAACGTGTGGCGTACGGTGCGGGTTGCGGATGTGAAGATGGCCGAACTTGAAGCGCAGTATGCCTGAGGCAAGGAGCCTGACATGATCGAAATGGCGTTGAATTTATTGGGTGTGCTGGGGCTTTGGCTGGCGATCGAATACTGCTTGAAACAGCAGACGACCGAGAGCCTGGACGATGCCAGCCTGATTCCGTTTGCCGATGACCCCGAGGTGGCGCGGCGGGTGGAATTGGCTACCGGCAAGACAGTGAAAGCGGTGGCGCCGGAAGAGGCGAAGCCGGGCTGGGGCAACCTCGAAATCTGAGGTACACCCAATTCACTGTGGGAGCGGGCTTGTGGCGAGGGGGCTTGCCCCCGTTCGAGTGCGCAGCGCTCGCAGGTTCTGGGTCCGCTGCGCGGCCCAACGGGGGCAAGCCCCCTCGCCACAAAAGCCCGTTCCCACAGGGTTGAGTGTCGATCACATGGACATTAGTTGCGCTCGCGGGGAATCAGGCTCTGCAGTTGCTGCGCCAAAAAGTTTGCATCGAAGGCAAACGTGTCCGGGTCTTTCAGGCCGTTGGTCTTGCGCCATTGCCAGGCGCTGGACGGTGGCAGGCACACCAGCGAAATACTGCCATAGCGCGCCGCGGTCAACCCCATCACGGCAAGGGAAATCTGCCCACCAACACCCATCACGTCCGGCACAAACTCCACCGGTTTGCCGGCGATAACGACGCTCAGTTTCTCGGTCTTGAACGTCGACGTCTCCACCGGCACACTCGGCCCGGATGCGACATACGCCTCGCGGCTCACTTCCAGCAGGTTCGGCGCCAGGACCGGTGCCAGCCACTGCTGGATCTGATCGAACAACTCCCCGATGCGCGTCGCCCACACGGCCGATTGCGCCTCAAACAGTTGCTTCTTGTGCGCTTCGCTTTCTGCGTAGTGGCGAAGCATCTCGCCCAGTTGCTGTACGTCGTCCATTGCGATGTTCCTTTGGTTGAAGCGGTGCTGCGGACTTTGAGCATGGCAGATGCGCGCTGCCGGCGTACGACTAAAAGCGCGAGCGGTACTGGCTTGGGGTCATGGCCAGGTATTTGCGAAAGGCACTGCCCATGTGGGACTGATGGGCGAAGCCGACATCCAGAGCGATGCTGGCCAAGGGCAGAGCCGTGCGCTCGATCAGCCTGCGTGCGACCTGAAGCCGCACTTCAATGAGGTAGGCGTGAGGCGTCAGGCCAATAGCCTGGGTGAAATCGCGCAGAAAGCGCAGTTCGTTGTGCCCATAGGTGACAGCCAATTGTTCCAGCGTCAGGGGGTGCTGGAACTGCTCGGCGATCTGTTCCATGACTCGGGCAAAGGCCTTGGACGTGGCACGCTGCGTTGTATCGGTTATCGAACCCGCGACGCCAACCAGCGCCACGGCACATTGCTCAAGCGCCAGCAGGTCGGGCTGCGTGGCGAGCAACTGACGACGAATCTCACGTGCGATGGTCAGCGCACGTCGATTGCCGCAAGACTGCACACGGTGGGCGACACTGGGTAATTGTTCGCTGGCGAACTGTTCGTCCAGCCGCATCAACAGATACTCGCCACCGCTGGCCGATTCGGAAAACACCTCCACGCCGACCGGCGTGTACGCCAATACGCCCGGCCAGGTATCGAAATCCGTCCGCCGGTCAGAATCGATCGCATGCACGCCCTGCTGACGTTCCAGCGTCACCCCGAGGGTTTGTGACTGCGCCGGATCCCGCGCGCTGTACGGCGCACGGGGCAAGAGTTGCAGGCAGAGTCTGCCGCCCAACAGGTTCTCGCTCAGCACACCGGGCATGTGAAATTTCCTGATAGATCGGAACAAGGATCCACTGGACACTCTCCCCAAGGGTTTGCCATTCACAGGAGCACGACATGCACACCATCGGCCTTATCGGCGGCATGAGCTGGGAGTCCAGCGCCGAGTATTACCGTCTTATCAACCAGCAGGTACGCGACCGCCTCGGGCCGTTGCGTTCGGCGAAATTGCTAATGTACAGCGTCGACTTCGGCCCTGTCGAACAGGCCCAGCATGCCGGGCGCTGGGACGATGCGGCGGCGATTCTGGTGGATGCCGCGCGGCGTCTGGAAGCGGGTGGCGCCGAGTGCGTGGTGCTGTGTACCAACACCATGCACAAGGTGGCCGGGCAGATTCAGTCTGCGATTGATATTCCGTTCCTGCACATTGCCGACCCGGCCGCTCAGGCGGCGCTGGACGCCGGAGCTCTGCGGGTGGGCCTGCTCGGTACTGCATTCACCATGGAGCAGGACTTTCTCAAGGCACGTCTGACGGCCAAGGGCCTGACGGTGCTGGTGCCGGAGGCTGAAGAGCGTCAGGCGGTGCACCGGATCATCTATGACGAGTTGTGCGTCGGGGTAATCAGCGAGGCATCGCGCCAAGTCTATCAACGGGTGATCGAAACGCTGACCAAACGCGGCGCCCAGGCGATCATCCTCGGCTGTACCGAAATCGGCCTGCTGATCAAACCCGAGCACAGCGCCCTGCCCCTGCTCGACACCACCGAACTGCATGCGCAGGCGGCGGTGGCGTTTGCCTTGGGCGACTGACTCAATCGGCCTTGGGCGTGCGACGCAGGCGCGCCATGCTCAGGGTATCGACCAAGCGACCGTCACGCACGGCATAGTCGCGGAACAGGCCTTCGGTCTCGAAGCCGAATTTTCGGTACAGGCCGATGGCCGCTTCGTTGTCGGCGTACACCGAGAGCTCGACCCGTTGCAGGTTCATCCAGTTGTCGGCGACATCAAGCGCCGCCGCCAGCAGTTTCGAACCGACACCCTTGCCCTGCCAAGCCACGGCAACCCCCATGCCGAAGCTGCCTGCATGGCTGCGGCGGATTCGCGAAAACTGTTCCAGGCCGATGTTACCGATGACCGAGCCCTGATGCAGCGCCACCAATTTCACCGCCCGTTCGTTGTCCGCCATCAGGCGTTGGCGCCAGACTTCGGTGGACTGAAACGGCATTTGCAGCACCTGACGGGCCACGGCCGGGTCGTTATAGAGGGCGGTGATGCCCTCGATGTGGGATTCGTTGAAGCGTTCGAGGGTAATGACGGAGTCAGCGGGCATGAGTATTTCGTCCTTGATGCGTACATGGCCGCTTACTCTATAACGGTGCAAACCCATGTGGCGAGGGGGCTTGCCCCCGTTGGGTTGCGCAGCGGCCCCAAACCATTCGACTCGGTGCATCAGGCAAACCGGGTTCTCAGAATGGGGGCTGCTTCGCAACTCAACGGGGGCAAGCCCCCTCGCCACAAAAACGCTCTTGCCAGAAGATCAGTCGAGCTGTTCGAACCACTCCCGCCGCTCGTTGAAGGTGTTGCGGATCAGCTCGACGATCCCCTGCACCTCAGCCTCGTCCCGGGAGGCAGCATTGACCGCCATCCACACCTGGCGCTGCATCGGTTGGTTGAACAGCCCGGGCAACGCCAGCAGCCCTCGATCGAATCGGCTCATGTAGTGCGGCAGCAAACCGATGCAGGCGCTGCAACGGATCATCTCCAGCATCAACTCATAGGAATGCAACTGCACCACCCCCGCCAGACGCTGCTCCACCAGACGGTTCCACGGCCCAAAGGTCTCAACCTGGCGGTCGTGCTGCCATTGCACCAGCATGAAATCGGCCAGGTCACCCAGGCTGTCCGGGCGGGCCGCGACCCGCGAGTAACGTTTGGCAATGTGCGGCAGATAGTCCAGCCGTGCCAGGCGCTGGGGCTCGCTGATGGCGAAACTGGGGCCTGGCGATGGCGAATCGGTGCCCGTCAGCCACACCACCACATCGGCGCTGATCGCCCGCAGGGACAACTCGCTATCGAGGGAAATGATGTCCAGGCGCACACTGGCGTTGCGCCGCAGCAGCGCGACCAGGTCGCGACCGAGGATGTCGTGCAGGATCGACTCGGCCACGGCCAGGCGCACCAACGGCTGTTCGATCACTGGCAAATCGCGCTCACGGGCCAAGGCCATCAACTGCGCCTGAAGCTGCAACCCGTCACGACTGAGGGCAAAGCCATTGCCCGAATGGCAGAACAGCGAGCGCTGCAGTTGCGCTTCAAGTTGCGCCAATTGTTTACGCAACTGGGTCGACTTGATGTTGAGACTGCGGGCCGCTTGCATGAAACAGCCACAGCGGGCGCTGACCCTGAAAGCCTGCAGCAACACCGGATCGATTCCGGCTATCCGTGCGTGAGAGGCGTTGCTGTGTTCTACGGGCGAACGGTACTCGGCCACGCCCTGACGCCCGGCGGATTCCATGAATGACATCGATGACTCCCTGTCGATCTGTCCTTGAGCGTTTCATCCTGCTGATCGTTCATGAATCTGATGTGACAAACGGGTAAAAACCAAACCAATAATCAACTGCTGGGCGTTTGCCGAAAACTCACCGCCAGGCGATTCCAGCTGTTGATGGCGCTGATGGCCATCGTCAGGTCGACCAGTTCCCCTTCACCGAACTGCTCCCGGGCCAGTGCATAAACATCGTCCGGCACGTGGCTTTGCGCAAGCAGGGTCACCGCTTCGGTCCAGGCCAGGGCTGCCCGCTCCCGAGGGCTGAAAAAACCGCTGTCGCGCCAGACCACGATCGCATACAGCCGCCGATCGGTCTCGCCGATACGACGTGCATCCACCGAGTGCATGTCCGTGCAGAAGGCGCAGCCATTGAGCTGCGAGGCGCGGATCTTGATCAGGTTCAGCAACGCCGGTTCGATGCTCAGATCACGGGTCAAGGCCTCCATGGCGATCATGGCTTTCATCGCCTTGGGCGATGCGCTGTAGTAATCCAGGCGAACGGTCATGGCGGCGGTCTCGTGGCGCGAATCGGTATCTCCACGTTAGGCGCTGATGCACGAGCGTTACAGAGCCAATTCAGCGAAAAAGCCATGGACCACCCAACAGAAGACCAATTGCCGGTTTTTCGCCCGCACAACTTCTGTGCAGTCACTCATGCAGGTAATCTGGCGCGACGCACAGTCGCCTCACAATCGCCCAGGAGCCCCGCCGGTATGGAACTTCACGTTGTCATCAACGGCCGCAAGGATCTGGCAGGCCAGCTGTACCGGCAACTGCGCAGCGCCATTGAATCCGGGCGCCTGGCAGCCGGCACGCAGCTGCCGCCCAGCCGTTTGCTGGCCGAACAACTGGGGATTTCGCGCAAGACTATTTCCGACACGTATGCGCAACTGACCTACGAAAACTTCCTCACCGGGGTGATCGGCAAAGGCACCTACGTCAATGCCCGGGCGGCAAAAGTCGTCCGTAAACAGAGCCATTCGGAATTGGCCAGCTTCGATGTCATCGAGAGCTGGCGCAAGCTGCCGACGTTCTTGCGCCACCCGACGCTGGAAGGCTCGCTGCGCTACGACTTTATCGGTGGTGCAACCAGCAAGGGCCAGTTTCCGCAGGACGACTGGCGCCGTTGTACCTCCCATGCCTTGCGCCAGATCGCCGGTTCCAAGGGTTTCTACAGCCAGCCCGAAGGCCTGCCGGCGTTGCGCAATGCAATCGCACAGCACATCGCATTTTCCCGCGGGGTCAATTGTCGGGACGAAGACGTGGTGGTGTGCAATGGCGCGCAGCAAGCGCTGGACCTGATTTCCCGAGTGCTGACCCAACCGGGCAGCCTCGTGGCCATGGAGGACCCCGGTTACCCTCCGGCGCGCCTGTTGTTCGGGACTCATGGCGCAACGGTGGTCGGTGTGCCGGTCGATGCGCAAGGCATCCAGGTCGAGCACATTCCCGACGGCACGCGGCTGATTTATGTCACCCCCTCGCACCAGTTCCCCTTGGGCATGCCCATGAGCCACGAGCGTCGGCTGGCGTTGCTGGAACGGGCCCACGAACTGGGCGCGATCATCATCGAGGACGATTACGACAGCGAGTTCCGCTATGAAGGACGGCCCACCGACTCGCTGCAAAGCCTGGATGAACGAGGCATCGTCGCCTACGTCGGCACCTTCTCGAAGACCCTGTTGCCGGAGTTGCGGCTGGGGTATGCGATTTTGCCGCCGGCGATTCTCGAAGCGGTGATCAGCGCCAAGCAACTCACCGACCGGCACACCTCCACCCTGCCCCAATGGGCGCTGGCCAAGTTCATTGCCGAGGGCTGTCTGCTCAAACACATCCGGCGTTGCCATACGATTTACGCCGGGCGCCGCGAACGGATCCTGGCGCGGATGGCGGGCGACCTTTCGCCATGGTTCGAAGCGGTGCCGACCACGGCCGGGTTTCACATGGCGGTACTGTGCAAGGTGCCGGTCGATATTCCATTGGTGATCGAACTCGCGAAAAAAGTGGAAGTGGGGCTCTATACCCTGGACGACTTTTTTTACCAGCAAGCGCCACGAGCCGGGCTTTTTCTGGGATTCGGGGCCATCGAAACCCTGGACATCGACATCGCCCTGGACCGCTTGCGGGACATTTTGCAGCAGGTTGGCTGAGGGATTGGTCTGCGGGTTTATCCGGTGATTGGCTATTGGCGGTCCGGGGGTGCAGGCCTATCCTGTATGAGCGTTATCCCTCAATGAGCAGGATTCGTCCGGCCTGATTCAGGAGTGTGAGTAATGTCCAACCAAGTGTTCAACACTGTAAAGATACGAGCTGCCGCCGGTCGCTCGGACGAACTGGGCAAACAACTGCAAAAGATTGTCGACACCCTGCGCGAACTTCCGGGCTGTGATGGCTATATGGTCGACCGCTGCCCGGAAGACGACACCCGCTGGACGGTCAGCGCCCGCTGGCAATCGGAAGCGGCCATGCAAGCGCATTTCAATCGCCCCGAAGTGCAAGGTTTTATCGGCCTGATCGACAGCCGACTGGCCAATGCCGTCGACTTCAACAGTTTTCCAATCGTTTAAAAAACAAGATCAAAAGATCGCAACCCCGTAGCAGCTGTCGAGCCTGCGAGGCTGCGTTCGGCTGCGAAGCAGTCGTGAGTCCAGCTGACGCGATCTGTCTGACGCACCGCGAGTTCTGATTTGACGACTGCTTCGCAGCCGAACGCAGCCTCGCAAGCTCGGCAGCTGCTACAGGGAACGTAACATCAGTGAGTGGTCCCCTCACCTTCCGGAAAATTGGCCGTTTGATTAGCCGATAGCGCGGCTTACTGTGGTCCCTGACGACTCACCACCACAGGTAATCAACCATGAATGCACTTCGTTTTTTTGCCGCCTCTCTCACCGCCCTGACCCTGAGCGTTTCAGCCTCGGCATTCGCCGACAAAACCGCCGCCCCTTCGGAAAACGTCACCATTCTGCAGGACCAGATGCTGAAAAATGCACCTGGCAAAAAAGCCTTGATGATCGAAGTCGATTACCAGCCGGGCCAATCTTCCATTGCCCATAAACACCAGGGTACGGCCATGGCCTACGTGCTGTCGGGGGAGATCACTTCTCAAGTCAAAGGCGAAAAAGCGACCACCTACAAGGCTGGCGAATTCTGGTATGAACCAGCCGGTTCGGAACATCTGGTGTCGAAAAACGCCAGCGCCACAAAACCTGCCAAGCTATTGGTGTTCATGGTGTTGGCCCCGGATGAGAAAGTGTTGATTCCTTTGGAAAACTGATAGCTGAGGCCATCAGCCACCACAAAACCTTCAGGCATAAAAAAGCCCCGCCTCTTTCGAGAGCGGGGCTTTTTCATTCAACGCTCAATCAGGCAGCCGGTTCCAGCTCGGCGCCCGCAGTACTAGTAGTTACAGCGGCAGGTATTACCGCTTGACCACTCAACGCCACATCCAGCAATTCACGGTTGGCCACTGCGTACATGGCGTAATCCGTGCCGCTGGCGGCACGGATTTCCACCAGCATCGCGCGCCAGCGTTCGATCATGCCTTCGTTCTGCTCCATCCACAGCTCCAGGCGTGTTTCCACGTCCTGGGTGCCGTCGCCCTGTTGCAGGACCGAGATGGTGATCGCACGTTGTTGCCAGTCGACGTCATCGCGGAACGCTTCACGGGCCAGGGCTTGCCAGTTGTTTTCAACCGGCAGGGCGCTGATCTGTTGCAGGTACCAGGTGATGTCCAGCGCACTGCCCACGGCGAAGTAGGCCTTGGCCACATCTGCTGGGTCCTGGCCGGTCACGTCGGAGGCTTCGATGATCGGCAGCAGGGTGTACAGGTGCGTGGTGCCAGCCACCATGCGTGCCAGCAACTCCGGCACACCGGCTTCGACGTACGCCTGATAGCGGGCCTGCCAGGTTTCGCGAATCTCGCCACTGAGCAGTTCGTCAAGCTTGAGGCCCAACTCCTTCAGGTGCGGACCGAAATGCGCGACGTCACGGGCGGCGTTCTGCTCGTTGCGGCGGGCACGCAGGAACCAGCGCGTAGCGCGACGGCCCAGACGCATCAGCTCGTCCATCAGCTCCAGTTGCACATCAGCGGAGACCAGGTAGTCCAGGGACTCGATCTGACGGAACCAGTGCGGGAGGTGGAAAATGTCACGCACGATCACATATGCACCGGCCACGTTCGCCGGGCTCATGCCGGTCGACTCTTTGAGCCGTTGAACGAAGGTGATGCCCATGTGGTTGACCAGATCGTTGGCGATCTGGGTGCTGACGATTTCGCGCTTCAGGCGGTGACGGCGCATGGCGGCAGAGAACTTGCTGACCAGCGTCGGCGGGAAAGCGGTTTCCATGTCGCGGGTCAGGTAGTCGTCGTCCGGCACCAGGGAGCCCAGCAACTGCTCCTTGAGGTCGATCTTGCTGTAGGAGATCAGCACCGACAGCTCGGCACGGGTCAGGCCATGGCCTGCCGCGACGCGCTCGTTGATCGCGTCTTCCGACGGCAGGAACTCGATGGCGCGATCCAGCTTGCCACGGGCTTCCAGATCGTTCATCAGGCGCTTGTATTCAGCGATCCGTGGCAACGCGCGACGGGCCGCCAGCGACAGTGCCTGGGTCTGCTTGTAGTTGTTGCCCAACACCAGACCACCGACTTCGTCGGTCATGCTCGCCAGCAACTGGTTACGTTGCTTGTCGGTCATGTCGCCGGCCTGAACCACTTCGTTCAGCAGGATCTTGATGTTCACTTCGTGGTCGGAGCAGTCCACGCCACCGGCGTTGTCAATGAAGTCGGTGTTGGAACCGCCGCCATTGAGGCCGAACTCGACGCGACCCAGTTGGGTCATGCCCAGGTTACCGCCCTCGCCCACAACCTTGCAGCGCAGTTCGTTACCGTTCACGCGCAGTGCATCGTTGGCCTTGTCGCCGACATCGGCGTGGCTTTCGCTGCTGGCTTTGACGTACGTGCCGATACCGCCGTTCCACAACAGGTCCACCGGAGCCTTGAGCAAGGCATTGAGCAGTTCGGTCGGGGTCAGCTTGTCGGCCTGAATGTCGAAGCGCTCTTTCATCTGCTCGGAGATGGCAATGCTCTTCGCGCTACGGGAGAAGATACCGCCGCCTTCGGACATGATGCTGGTGTCGTAATCCGACCACGCCGAACGTGGCAGGTCGAACAGGCGCTGACGCTCGGCGAAGCTGCTGGCAGGCTCCGGATTCGGGTCGATGAAGATGTGCAGGTGGTTGAACGCTGCAACCAGTTGCAGCTTGTCGGACATCAGCAAGCCGTTACCGAACACGTCACCGGCCATGTCGCCGACGCCCACCACGGTGATGCTGTCTTCCTGAACATTGATGCCGCGCTCGCGGAAGTGGCGTTGAACGCCGACCCACGCGCCCTTGGCGGTGATGCCCATTTTCTTGTGGTCGTAACCGGCGGAACCGCCAGATGCGAACGCGTCGCCGAGCCAGAAGCCGTAGTCGATGGCGATGCCGTTGGCGATGTCGGAGAAGGTCGCAGTGCCCTTGTCCGCCGCCACCACCAGGTACGGGTCATCGTCGTCATGACGCACGACGTTGGCCGGCGGTACCAGCGCGCCGTCTTTCAGGTTGTCGGTGATGTCCAACAGGCCCGAGATGAAGATGCGGTAGCAGGCGATGCCCTCGGCCGCGATCTCGTCACGGCTGCCGCCCAGTGGCAGGCGACGCGGCAGGAAGCCGCCCTTCGCACCCACCGGCACGATGACCGAGTTCTTCACTTGCTGGGCTTTTACCAGGCCCAGGACTTCGGTGCGGAAGTCTTCTTCACGGTCGGACCAGCGCAGACCGCCGCGAGCCACGTTGCCGAAGCGCAGGTGCACGCCTTCGACGCGCGGCGAGTAAACGAAGATTTCGAACTTCGGAACCGGCTTCGGCAGCTCTGGAATCTGGTGCGGGTTGAACTTGAAGCTGAAGTAGGACTTGTTCTGACCGTGTGCATCGGTCTGGTAGAAGTTGGTCCGCAGGGTCGCTTTGATCAGGTCCAGGTAACGACGCAGGATGCGGTCTTCGTTGAGCACCTGAACGTCGTCCAGTGCACTCAGAATCGCGTGTTCCAGGCGCTGTTGCTTGTCTTCCAGGTCGTCACTGGCCAGTTTGCGCGCCAGGTAGAAACGGGTCTTGAACAACCGGGTCAACTCGCGAGCGATGTCGGTGTGGTTATTCAGGGTGCTGGCGATGTAACCCAGGTCGAAGCCCAGACGGATCTGCTTCATGTAACGGGCATAGGCACGCAGCAGCGCCACGTCGCGCCATGGCAGGCCGGCGGTCAGTACCAGACGGTTGAAGGCATCGTTCTCGGCATCGCCACGCACGATGTGGACGAAGGCGTCCTGCAAAGTGTCGTTGAGTTGCTGGATGTCGAGTTCCAGGCCTTCGGCAGCCGTGAACGCGAAGTCGTGAATCCAGAACTCACGGCCGCTGTTGTGGCGCAGGCGATACGGGAATTCCCCCAGTACGCGCAGGCCGAGGTTTTCCAGGATCGGCAGTACATCGGACAACGCCAGCGGCGTGTCGGCGTGATACAGCTTGCAGTGCAGCTCACGTTGGCCCGATACCTGACCCAGTGGCTGATAGAAGCTCATCACCAGCGGATTCTTTTCGCTCAGGCTCAGCAGGTGCTGCATGTCGACCACAGCCGAGTGGGCGGCGAAACGCTCGCGGTAACCGGCCGGGAAGCCTTTCGGGAAGTCGGCCAGCACGTTGGTGCCCTGGGCTTCGCCGAAGCTCTCGACCACCAGGCTGGCGTAGTCGTCCTGCCAGCTGCGGCAGGCCTGCACCACTTCTTTTTCCAGCAGAACCGGGTCGATGTCCAGACGGTTCTTCGGGTCGACCCGCAGAATCAGCTGCACACGGGCCAGCACGGATTCGGAGAAGAAGGTCCAGAACTCGCAGTCAGAGGCTTTCAGACGATCCATCAGCACTTGCTGGATCTTCTGGCGCACTTCGGTGGAGTAGATGTCACGCGGCACATAGGCCAGGCAGTAGCAGAAACGACCGTACGGGTCTTTGCGCAGGAATACGCGGATCTTGTTGCGTTCCTGGATCTGCACGATCGACATCACGGTGGCGAACAACTCGTCCACCGGCGTCTGGAACAGGTCATCGCGAGGCAACACTTCAAGCACCTGGGCCAGTTCCTTGCCCAAGTGAGCCTTGGCCTGGAAGCCCGAACGCTGCTCGATGATCTCGACCTTGCGACGGATGTATGGAATGACCCGCACGCTTTCGCCATACACCGACGAGGTGTACAGGCCCATGAAGCGGCATTCCTTGATGACCTTGCCGTTGGCATCGATCTGGCGGATCGACACGTAGTCCGGGTAGGCCGGACGGTGCACACGGCTTGGGTGTGCCGCCTTGGCGAACGACAGCGGCGTCGGTTCACGCAGATAGTTGACGGCGTAGTCTTCGATGCGCAGGTCATCGACGGTCAGACCGGCGCGCAGCAGCTTGGTCAGGCCGAGGAACGAGCTCTGGTCATAGTCGATGTGGCCGCCGTTCTGATCCTCGCCCACCACGAACTCTTCGTAGCCCAGGAAGGTGAAGTGGTTGCCCACCAGCCATTCCAGGAAGCTCTTGATTTCGGATTTTTCTTCGGCGTCGATGGCGAACTGGCTATTGTCGATGCCTTCGATCAGCTCCTGGACCTTGGCTTTCATCGGTTCGAAATCGGCGACCGCAACGCGGACTTCACCGAGAACCTGCTCCAGCTCTTTGGTCAGGACATTCAATTCGGCCGTGTTGGCGCAACGGTCGATTTCCAGGTACATCAGCGATTCTTGCAGAATGCCTTCACCCTGGGTGCCTTTCGGCAGGATTTCCAGTAGCTCACCCTTGCTGCCGCGACGCACGCTCAGCACAGTGGTTTGCAGGGTATGAATGCTGTAGCCGCGACGGTTCAGCTCCGTACGCACCGAATCCACCAGGAATGGCAGATCGTGGTGCAGCACTTCGACCGCGGTGTGGGTCGACTGCCAGCCGTGGCGTTCGTAATCGGGGTTGTAGACACGCACTTGCGATTGAGCGTGATCAAAGCGCTCAAGCAGGCGCCATGCAGAAAGGGTGCAACCGGCGAGATCGGACAACCGACGTTGGGTCAGCTCGTCGAGGGAAATGATGCCGAAAAATTGTTCGGCGAACAGCGCCACTTGTGGCAGTGCCTGTTCACTGATGTGCTGCGCCAGTGCCGCTTGCAGTTGGTGCTGGAAGTCGGCTTTGCTGGCTGCGGTGAAGAACGCCATCTGTGGTACTCCGCTTGGGCTTGTTATTGATGGAAGCGTCGCGTGCAAACCCCTTTCGGGGTATTCCGTCACCCTGTTCCTGATTCTCGGGCAGAGGAAACAGGACGACAGTTGGGTGAAGCTGGACGAGACACTCAGGTCACATTCACCTTCCATTGAATGGGCATCTGCAAAAACGACTGTCGGGGCTACCATTGAGCCATCGACAATGCCTTTACGGGTGCTCATCCGTTGCGCAGCTTAACCAGTGCGGCAAGGGCCGTGCTTGCAGCGCTGCGACATATTCGGTCATCGGCACGTAACTCGTGGCATGCGCCTCGAACAACACTAGCAGCCGTGCAGAAAAATGGGCGTTTTATGCCCGGATTTACGGCACCTTCGTACCAGAAATGACTCGAGATGCATCGGATGTTCACGACACATCCTCTGACACTCAGCCAAGCAGAAATTCCCGAGGGCTGGCAGAATTGCCGTTTGTTGTGTTCACAACGCTCGCCGAGCCAGGATTTTTCCCATGCAAATGACAACCGACCTCTTGATCGTCAACCCGTGCGACGACGAAGAAGACAATCTGGCCATGCTCTGTTGCACCAGCGCCGAGGGCGAAATGTTCCTGATGAGCCGCTTCCCGGACGAGGACGAGCTGGAGATAATCTTCCACGACAAGCCTTCGGCCCTGGATGGCGTGAAAGTCACCCTCAGCCCTGACCGTCTGCTGATCGAAATCGCCGCCGTGGACGCCGATGCGCTGGGTGGCAATGATTCGCTGGAAATCCTGCACAGTACCGATGCCAGCGATCTGGCCGAGGTGGAAGAGACGCTGCAGAACATTCTCGAGGGGATTGGTACTTACATCAGCGAAATCTGATGGTGGCTGAATGGGCGCCCTCGCGGGCAAGTCGGATCGCCGCACCGCTCGCTCCTACCGGTTTTGAGGTGATCGTTCCCACGCTCTGCATTCCCACGCAGAGCGTGGGAACGAGCGTTAATCCGCACATTTCTACAAAATGCCGTTAGTCGGCGCCCCCCGCGATGGATTAAAGTAACGCCCCCAGCCCTGGCGTTATTCGAACGTCTTCGGTCACCCTTTCCAGGAACAGTCATCGATGGAACATCGTGAAGCGCTGCTCGCGCTGCGAACCTTTCTTTCAACGCAGATTCTCGGCCAGGAAAAACTCATTGAGCGCTTGCTCATCGCCTTGCTCGCCGACGGTCACATGCTGGTCGAGGGCGCCCCGGGGCTGGCCAAGACCAAGGCCATCAAAGAACTCGCCGAAGGCATCGAAGCACAGTTCCATCGCATCCAGTTCACCCCCGACCTGCTGCCGGCCGACATCACCGGCACGGAAATCTATCGCCCGGAAACCGGCAGCTTCGTGTTCCAGCAAGGCCCGATTTTCCATAACCTGGTGCTGGCGGACGAAATCAACCGTGCCCCGGCCAAGGTCCAGTCGGCCCTGCTCGAAGCCATGGGCGAACGCCAGGTCAGCGTCGGGCGCAGCACCTACGAGCTGTCGCCGCTGTTTCTGGTCATGGCCACGCAAAACCCCATCGAGCAGGAAGGCACCTACCCGTTGCCCGAAGCGCAGCTCGACCGGTTCCTGATGCACGTGAAAATCGGCTTCCCCGACGCCACCGTCGAACGTCGGATTCTGCAACAGGCCCGTGGCGAAGCACTGCACGGCGAAACCAAACCTGAACGCCGGGTCAGCCAGCAGGCGATCTTCGCCGCGCGCAAGGAAATCCTCGGGTTGTACATGGCCGACGCCGTGGAGGAATACCTGGTGCAACTGGTCATGGCCACGCGGATCCCGGCCAAGTTCGACCCGGAAATGGCCGAATGGATCGCCTACGGCGCCAGTCCACGCGGTTCCATCGCCCTCGACCGTTGCGCCCGGGCCCACGCCTGGCTGGCCGGTCGCGACTTCGTCAGCCCCGAAGACATTCAAGCGGTGCTGTTCGATGTGTTGCGTCACCGCATCATTCTTTCCTTTGAAGCCGAAGCCGCTGGCATCGACCAGGACCGGGTGGTCCAGCGGATTCTCGACGTCGTAGCCGTCGCTTGACCCCGATGAACACCCTTCTGCCGCCCGAGCCGGGCATCCGCATCAGCCTCGCCGAGCTGATCGAGATGCGCCATCGCGTGCGCGAAGTGCAGCTGTTTTCCACGCCGAGCCAGCGCAGCCCGCTGATCGGCCTGCACCACTCCAAACTGCGCGGGCGCGGGGTGGACTTCGATCAGGTGCGGGTCTATCAGGCCGGCGATGATGTGCGCAGCATCGACTGGCGCGTCACCGCCCGGACCCAGGAACCGCACACCAAGCTGTTCCATGAGGAGCGCGAACGACCGATTTTCATCATGGTTGAACAGAGCCGTCGGCTGTTTTTCGGCTCCGGGTTGATGTTCAAGTCGGTGCTGGCCGCCCAGGCCGCGAGCCTGATTGGCTGGGCCGCGCTGGGGCATAACGACCGGGTCGGCGGGCTGGTGTTCGGCGACAACGAGCATTACGAAATCAAGCCGCGACGCAGTAAGCAGAGCCTGCTGCAACTGCTCAACCGGCTGGTGCGGGTCAATCAATCGCTGCACGCCGAGCGCGAACCTGACCGCGACGCCTTCGGCATAGCCCTGCGCCGCGCCCGGGAAGTGCTGCGCCCCGGCAGCCTGGTGATTGTGATCTGCGACGAACGCGCCTTGTCCGACAGTGCCGAGCAGCAACTGAGCCTGTTGTCGCGCCATTGCGACCTGTTGCTGCTGCCGGTGTCCGACCCGCTGGATCACGCCCTGCCCGCCGCCGGCCTGCTTCGTTTTGCCGAACACGGCGCGCAACTGGAACTCGACACCTTGAATTTCGACCTGCGCCAGGCCTATCGCGCCCAAGCGGAAGCACGCATCGCCCGCTGGGAACTGCTGGCGCAGAAGCTGCGGGTGTTGCTGATGCCGTTGAGCACCCAAAGCGAAATGGTCGAGCAATTGCGTGAATACCTGAACCCACAACGTCCGGGGAAAGGTCGATGAGCAGCCTCGATCAACTGCAACCGCTGATTTCCCCGCCACCGATCGGCTTCTGGCCGCCGGCACCGGGCTGGTGGTTGCTGCTGTTGTTGCTGCCGCTGATCGGTTTCGGCGTATGGCAGTTGCGACGCTTCATTCCGGACAAGCGCCCTGTCGTGCGCGCTGAACAACCGCTGGACCCGGTGCGCCTCGCCGCCCTGGCCGAACTCGCACTGATGCCCAAACCCTACGACGGCGCCCCGGCCGGTGCGTGGCTGCAGCAACTCAACGGCTTGCTCAAACGCCTGTGCCGCAACCATTACCCCTACAGCCAGAGCCACACCCTCAACGGGCGCCAATGGCTGGCATTCCTTGATAACCGCTGCCCGGCTGCCGGCCTCACGCGCTGGATGGTGCTGGTGGAAGGTGCCTACAAGCCCGAATGCAAACTCGACGACAAAGCCATCGCCGGCCTGACCCAAGCCGTCGACACCTGGATTCGCAAACATGTTTGAGTTCGCCTGGCCGTGGATTTTCGCCCTGCTGCCGCTACCGTGGCTGATGCGGGTGCTGTTACCGGTGGCCGACAGTGGCGAACCGGCGCTCAAGGTCAGCTTCCTCAGCGACCTCGAAGGCCTCGCTCGCCGCCGCGCCCGGGCCAACCTGCCGACCTGGCGCCAGCAAGCCCCGTTCATTCTGATGTGGCTGTTGCTGCTGATCGCCGCAGCGCGCCCGCAATGGCTCGGCGAACCGCTACCGATTGCCGCCAGTGGCCGCGATTTGCTGGTGGCGGTGGACGTCTCCGGCTCAATGGACTTCCCCGACATGCAGTGGCAGGACGAAGACGTCAGCCGACTGTCACTGGTGCAGCATTTGCTCGGTGATTTTCTCGAAAGTCGCGATGGCGACCGGGTCGGGTTGATCCTGTTCGGCAGCCAGGCCTATCTGCAAGCGCCGCTGACCTTCGACCGCCACACCGTGCGGGTGTGGCTCGACGAAGCGCGAATCGGTATTGCCGGCAAGAACACCGCCATCGGCGACGCCATCGGCCTGGCCCTCAAACGCCTGCGCCAACGCCCGGCACAAAGCCGCGTGCTGATTCTGGTCACCGACGGTGCCAACAATGGCGGCGAAATCGATCCGCTGACCGCCGCACGCCTGGCGGCGAATGAAGGCGTAAAAATCTACCCGATCGGCATTGGCGCCGACCCGGAACAAAGCGGCACCCTGGGCTTCCTGGGCATCAACCCGAGCCTGGACCTCGACGAGCCGGCCTTGAAAGCCATTGCCCAAGCCACCGGAGGCCAGTATTTCCGCGCCCGCGACGGCCAGGAATTGCAGGCGATCAAGACCACCCTCGACAAACTGGAACCGGTAGCCCAGCAACCTACGCAGGCCCGTCCGGCCCAGGCGTTGTATCACTGGCCTCTGGCGATGGCGCTACTGTTGAGCATGCTGCTGGTGATCCGTGAGCGCTGGCCGGATAACCCGTTGCAACGGCTGTTAACCAAGCAGCTGTTTACCAAAGAGCGGTTTCTGCATACGCAACTGCCAGACTGGCGTCAGCGCCTCAAACGCCTGCGTCTGCGGAGGCGCCGATGATTGCTCTCTGGCCGTACTGGTTCCGCCCCTGGTGGCTGTTATTGCTGCCGCTGCTGGGCTGGTTGCTCTGGCAACTCTGGCACCGACAGAAGCGCGCGGGTCGCTGGCAAATGATTCTGCCACCGGCCTTCCATGCCGCCTTGCTCAGCGGTGGCAGCGGTCGCGAGAGCAAACTGCCGTGGGTCGCCCTGGGCTTGGCCTGGGTGCTGACCGTGCTGGCCCTGCTGGGGCCGAGCTGGCAACGCGTCGAGCAAACCGGCCAGAAACCCGCTGACCCGCTGGTGGTGTTGCTTGAGTTGACCCCGGAAATGCTCGCCACCGACGTTGCGCCAAACCGGCTGGAACAGGCCCGGCGCAAACTGCTGGATCTGCTGCAAAACCGCAGCGACGCGCAGACCGCCATCGTCGTCTACGCCGGCAGCGCCCACACGCTGGTGCCACTGTCGGACGACCTGTCGACCAGCCGCAATCTTTTGGATGCACTCAAGCCGTCGCTGATGCCCCAGGCCGGTCATCGCGCCGACCTGGCGGTGGCCAAGGCCCTGACGCTGTTGGATCGGGGTGCCCTCGGCCAGGGGCGGATCCTGCTGATCGGTTCGTCGCTGACGGAACACGAACGCCAAGGGATTCGTCAGGCGCTGGACGCCAAGTCCACACAATTTCTGATGCTCGGCATCGGTACCGCCGAAGGTGCGCCGGTCGCGCAGGACGACGGCAGTTTCCTCAAGGACGATCAGGGCGCGATTCTGGTGCCGCATCTGGACGGCCCCAGCCTGAAAGCCTTTGCCAATGGCCTGGGTGGAGGTTACGCCCAGGCACGCCTGGACGATGCCGACCTGCGCGACCTCGGCCTGCTCGACGGCCCACGGGACCTGCGCAACGACGGCCAAACGTTGCGCCTCGACACTTGGGCTGATCAGGGTTACTGGCTGCTGCTGCCATTGTTGTTGCTGGCCGCCTGTGCCGGGCGTCGCGGCTGGCTGTTCTGCTTGCCGCTGCTGTTCCTGCTGCCGCAACCGAGTTACGCCTTCGATTTCGAAGACCTGTGGCTGCGGCCTGATCAGCAGGGTTTGCACTTGCTCAAACAAAAGCGCCCTGCCGAAGCCGCGCAGCATTTCGAAGACCCGCAATGGCAAGGTGTGGCGCTCTATGAAGCCGGCGACTACAGTGGCGCCGCCCAGCGGTTTGCCCAAGGCAACGACGCCCACGCCCACTACAATCGGGGTAACGCGCTGGCCAAAAGCGGCGAATTGGAAGCGGCGCTGGACGCTTATGAGCAAGCGCTGGAACTTCAGCCAGACCTGCGCCCGGCGCTGACCAACAAGGCTCTGGTGGAAACACTGCTCAAGCAGAAAACCGCTACACCGCCCGTCGAGCCGGACAAAACCGCCGAGGGCGAAACCGAAACCATGCCTCAGGAACCGCCACCGGGCAGCGCCACCCAGCCGAGCGATGGCGAGCCGAAAACCGATGCCCAACAGGCCACGCCGGACGCCGAGCAGCCGCCCGCGGCACCACCGCAACCGGGCGCCAATGAAGTTCCGGGCAGCGAATTGGGGGATGAACAAAGCACCACGCCACCACGGCGCCCCGCCAGCGACATGCTCGAAGGCGAACAGCAACAGGCGCTGGAGCAATGGTTGCGCAAGATCCCGGATGACCCCGGCGAACTGCTCAGACGCAAATTCTGGTACGAACAGCAACAACATCAGGATCAGGGAAAAACTCGATGACCCGCTTCACCGCCTTCTTGCTTGCACTGCTTTTCTGGACCGCTCAGGCCCAGGCTGCGGAGCTGGTCGCCAGTGTCGATCGCAGTCGCCTGAATTCCGGGGAGACGGTCGAACTGACTCTGGAATCCAGCGACGTGACCCAGTTCGGCAAACCCGACCTGACTCCGCTGGAGCCGCAGTTCGAGGTGCGCGGCACCCGTCAGGTCAACCAACTGAACACCCTCAACGGCAACACTCAAGCGACTACCCGCTGGATCATCACCCTGCTGCCCCGGCAGAACGGCAGTGTGGTAATTCCGTCACTGCAACTGGGCGAGGCGCAGAGCCAACCGATTACCGTGCAGGTGATCGAAAGCGAAACCCAGGACAGCAGCAATACGCTGGCACCAGTGTTCATCGAAGCCAGCCTCGACCAGAACAGCGTCTATGTGCAGGCTCAGGCGATCCTGACCTTGCGCATTTACCATTCGGTGTCGCTGTACGACGACAGCAGCCTGACCCCGTTGCAGATTCCCGATGCGCGCATCGAACAACTGGGCGAGTCGCGCACCTACGAGAAAGCCATCAACGGTTTGCGCCACGGCGTGATCGAAATGCGCTACGCGATTTACCCGCAACACAGCGGCGTACTGACCATTCCGGCGCAGGTGTTCAGTGCCACACTGGTCGATGCCCAACCGTCCCAGGACGGATCGCCCCAGGGGCCAAAACCGGGCAAATTGATGCGCGTCAGTTCCACCGAGATTCCGCTGACGGTCAAGGCCAAGCCCGGCAGTTATCCAGCCGATACTCCCTGGCTGCCGGCCCGCAGCCTGAGCCTGAGTGAAAGCTGGAGCCCGGAACCGGATCATGCGCAGGTCGGCGACTCGCTGACCCGCAGCCTGACCTTAAGTGCCGAAGGCCTCGCCAGTTCTCAACTGCCACCACTGCCCGCCACCGAGATCAACGGCCTGCGGCGCTACCCGGATCAACCGGTGCTGAGCAACCAGAGCGGGGAGCGTGGCTTGGTCGGCAGTCGCGAGGACCGTGAAGCCCTGGTTCCGATCCGCACCGGCGACATCGACTTGCCGAGCGTTGAAGTAGTCTGGTGGAACACCTTCGAGGATCACCTGGAACACACCAGCCTGCCCGCACGCACGCTGCAAGTGGCGAGCAATCCGAGCCTGATCGTCGACACCCCGGCGAGCAGCCCGCTGGTGATGTCCGGCGCCAGCAACGAAGCCCTTTGGTGGTGGAAACTCAGCACGGCAATTCTGGCCTGCACCACCCTGCTGGGCTTCGGCCTCTGGTGGCGCGCCCGCTCGCAACCGGCAGTCCTGCGGGCAGCGCAGACCGGCCCGAGCCCACGCACGCTGCTCGACGACCTCAAACGCGCCTGCCAGGCCAACGACACCCACGCCACCCGCCAGGCCCTCGACGCCTGGGCCCGGCAACAACCGGAAACCCTGGCCGACATGGCTGCCCGTTTCGTGCCGCTGTCCGATGCCCTCGACGGCCTGAACGGCGCGCTCTACAGCGAGACCGGGCAGTATTGGCAAGGTGAAGAACTCTGGCGCGCCATCCGGGCGATCCCGACGGCCGAAGGGGTTCAAGGCGTGGTCGGCGATAGCGGGTTGCCGCCGCTTTACCCTAAATAATCCCGACCAATGGGATGAAGGGGCTGTTGTGGCGAGGGGGCTTGCCCCCGTTGGGGTGCGAAGCGCCCCTTACAATTCTTCAGTGCCACCGAGTCGCCTGGATTCACGACTGCTTCGCAGCCGAACGGGGGCAAGCCCCCTCGCCACAAAATCAGTGCCTGACCACATCCCATGTGTTTGCCAGTAAACTCTCCCCTCTTTAGCCGCCATCATTTCCCCCGCGGCCATCACCTTATTTTGTTGCGGAGTACGCCTTGCGTCTGTTCCACACCTCCGACTGGCACCTTGGGCAGAATCTGCACGGCCAGGAACGCGATTTCGAGCACGCCTGTTTTCTCGACTGGCTGCTGCGTCAGCTGAAGCTGGACCAGCCTGATGTGCTGCTGATTGCCGGCGATATCTTCGATACCGTCAACCCACCGGTCAAAGCCCAGGAACGCCTCTACGATTTCATCGTCAGCGCCCACGAGCAGCAACCCTTGCTGACCATCGTGATGATCGCCGGCAACCACGACTCCGGCTCGCGCATCGAACTGCCCGCGCCGTTGATGCGGCGCTTGCGCACTCACGCTCTCGGGCGCGTGCTATGGCTGGATGACGGCCAACTGGATGCCGAACGCCTGTTGCTGCCGTTGCCGGATGCCAGCGGCGCAATCGCTGCCTGGTGCCTGGCGCTGCCGTTCCTGCGCCCCGCCGAAGTGACCGGCGCGCACCTGGGTGACAACTATTTGCGCGGCATCGGCCAGGTTCACGAATGGCTGATCGAGGCGGCGAACGCCAAGCGCAAACCGGGTCAGGCGCTGATCGCTATCAGCCATGCGCACATGGCCGGCGGTTCGGTGTCCGAGGACTCCGAGCGCAGCCTGATCATCGGCAACGCTGAAGCCCTGCCTGCCAGCCTGTTCGGGCCGAGCATCAGCTATGTCGCCCTCGGGCATTTGCACAAGCCGCAGAAGGTCAACGGCGAAGAACGCATCCGCTACAGCGGCTCGCCGATTCCGTTGTCGTTCTCCGAGATCGGTTATCAACATCAGATTCTCGACATCAAACTCGATGGCGAAACCCTGCTCAGCGTCGAACCGAAGCTCATTCCCCGACCAGTGAACCTGCAACGCCTCGGCCCCGCGCCGCTGGCGGAAATCCTGCTGCAACTGGCCGACCTGCCCAACATCGACCTGCTCGCCGACATCCAGCGCCAGCCGTGGCTGGAAGTGCGGGTGCGCCTCGATGAACCGCAACCGGACCTGCGCCATCAAGTGGAAACAGCCCTGCAAGGCAAAGCTGTACGGCTGGTGCGGATTGCCGCCGAATACGCCGGCAACGGCAGCCGCGACGGCGTCGAGGACGGCTCCACCTTGATCGAACTGGACCAACTGACGCCGCAGGAACTGTTCAGCCGCGCCTGGCAGGACAACTACGGCAGCGAGGTCGACGAGCAAACGCTCAAGGACTTCGCCGAGCTGCTGCAAGACGTGCAGATGGAGAGCGAACAGCCATGAAAATCCTCGCGATCCGCCTGAAAAACCTCGCCTCCCTGGCCGGGCCATTTGAAATCGACTTCACCGCCGAACCCTTGGCCAGTGCCGGCCTGTTTGCGATTACCGGGCCGACCGGCGCCGGCAAAAGCACCCTGCTCGATGCGCTGTGCCTGGCGCTGTTTGGCGCCGTGCCGCGGCTGAACAACGCTCAAGCTTCCGCCAAAACCCCGGACGCCGATGGTGAAATCAGCACTGGCGATCCGCGTACGCTGTTGCGTCGCGGCACCGGTGAAGGCTTTGCCGAAGTGGATTTTGTTGGCATCGATGGCCGCCGTTATCGCGCGCGCTGGGAAGCCAATCGCGCCAGGGAAAAGGCTGCTGGCAAGCTGCAAGCCAGTCGCCAGAGCCTGCGCGACATCGATCAGGATCAACTGCTCGCCAGCCAGAAACTTGAATTCAAGAGTCAGATCGAGTCCGTACTGGGCCTGAACTTCGAACAGTTCACCCGCGCCGTGTTGTTGGCGCAGAGCGAGTTCAGTGCGTTCCTCAAGGCGGACGACAACGACCGCAGCGAACTGCTGGAAAAGCTCACCGACACCGCGCTCTACACCCGCCTCGGTCGCCGCGCCTTCGACAAGACCAAAGAAGCGCGCGAAGCCCACAAGCTGTTGCAGGACCAGGCCACTGGGGTCACGCCACTGTCGCCTGAAGCCCGGACCGAGCTCGATGAGCGCTTCAATGACGCGCAGCAGCAACTCAAGACCCAGCAGGCGCAGCTCAAGCAATTGGAGCTGCAACACACCTGGCTCAAGGATTTGCGTCAGTTGCAGGACGCGCAACAGAGCGCCTCCGAGCAACTGCAGTCCGCTCAACAACACTGGGACAGCCTGGCCGGCGATCGCTTGAAGCTGACCCGTCTGGAGCAATTGGCCCCGCAACGGCACCAATTCGCGCGCAAGACCGAATTGACCGCCCAGCTCACACCGCTGGCGGCGCAGATTCAGCAGCATATTCAACAGCAGACTGAACTGAACGCGCGTCAGGCTCAGCTCGAACACAGCCTGAGTGCGGCGCAAACGGCACTGACCGCGGCGCAAAGCCAACACAGCCACAGCGCACCACTGCTGCGTCAGGCCTTCGAAGAGCAAAGCACCCTCGCCCGCCTGGTCAAGGACGCCAAACTCAGTGCCGACCTCAAGCAGCAGACGGAACTGGCCTGCACGCAGGGCCAAAGCACGATTCAGGGCTTGCTTGACCAGCAGAAACAAGTCGCAGAACGGTTGCAGCAAATTGCCGGTGAGCTTGAGAAAAGCACTCATCTGACGCCGCTGAGCGATGCCTGGAATGCCTACCGCGATCGTCTGCAGCAACTGATGCTGATCGGCAATCGCTTGAACAAGGGCCAGTCCGAACTGGCTGCCCTGGAGCAAAGCGCCACCCGCGCCGCCGAGGATCTGGCCACCCAGCGCCAGAGCCTTGAGGTGCTGTACAAAGAGGCCGGCGCCGAGCCCGAAGCCGTGGCCGAGCAGATTCAGATCCTCGGCAGCCTGCTACAGGACAACCGCAAGCAACTGCGGGCCGTTGAAGAACTGTCGCGGCTGTGGGCCAGCCAACAGGAACTGGACAAGCGCGGCGCCGAACTTCAGCAGCGCCAGCTCGCGGCTCAGCAAGAGCGTGATCGCCTGACCCAGGACGGGGTGAAGACCAAGGCCGAATTGACCGTTGCCGAACAGACCCTGACCGTCACCCGCGAACTGCTGGAACGTCAGCGCCTGGCACGCAGTGCCAGCGTCGAAGAGCTGCGTTCGCAACTGCAGGACGATCAGCCGTGCCCGGTTTGCGGCAGCCCGGACCATCCTTATCATCAGCCCGAAGCCTTGTTGCAAAGCCTCGGCCGCCACGATGAAAGCGAACAGGCCAACGCCCAGAAAGCCGTGGACTTGCTCAAGGAAAAACTCACCGAGCTGCGCGCAGAAGTTGGCGGCTTGATTGCTCAACAAAAGGAATTGCTGCAGCAGCAAGAACAACTCGCCACTCAACAACAGAGCCTGGCGCCGAGCCTGGAAGCGCACCCGTTGTCCGCCCAACTGTTGGCCCAGGACGCGAACAAACGCGATGCCTGGCTGATCCAACAAAGCAACCAGTTGAACCAGAGCATCACCCAGGACGAACAGCGGCAAACCGCCCTGCTCACCCTGCAACAGGATGCCGCGCGACTGGCGCAACAACTGCGCAGCGCCGAAGCGGCGAACCAACAGGCGACACAACACCTGCTCAACCAGCAACGGGAGTTGAGCAGCGATCGCCAACGCCTGGACGAAGAACTGAGCGCGTTCAGCAGCCTGCTGCCAGCCGAGACGCTGGAAGCGCTGCGCAATGAACCCGCCGCGACTTTCATGCAGCTCGACCAGCAGATCGCCCAGCGCCTGCAACAACTCGAACAGCAGCGCGATGAACTCGCTGAACAGCAACAACGCCAGCAGACGCTGGACAAAGAACAGGACCGCCAGCAGACCCGCACCCAGCAACTGGACGCCGCGCAGCAGCAGTTCAGCGCGCTGGCCGGGCAACAACAGGCTTGCCAGGAAAAACTGACGCAACTGCTGGGCGAACACGCCAGCGCCGAACAATGGCAGCAGCAACTGGATCAGGCCGTCGAGCAGGCACGCAATGCCGAAGCGACGGCCAATCAGGAACTGCAAAGCGTGCGCACGGGGCTGGTGCAACTGGCCGCCGAACTCAAGGCGCAACAGGAACGTGCGCAAGCCCTGGAAAGCGAAGACCGCGAGCTGAGCAGCAAGATCGCCGACTGGCGCGCGCAGCATCCAGAACTGGACGACGGCGGGCTGGAAGCGCTGCTCGGCGTCAACGACCAACAGCTCAGCGAGCTGCGTCAACGATTGCAGCAAAGCGAACAAGACATCGCGCAAGCCAAGGTGCTGTTGCAGGAGCGCGATCAGCGCTTGCGCGATCATCAGGCGCAGCACAACGGCAACCTGGACGCCGAACAACTGGCCATGGCACTGGCCGAGCTGCAAAACCTGTTCACCGCCAGCGAGCATCGCTGCGCCGAATTGCGTGCCGAACAAACCGAAGATCAGCGTCGACAAAACGCCAATCAGGCGCTGGCGCAGCAGATCGCCGACGCCTACGCCGAGTACCAGCGCTGGGCGCGCTTGAGTGCGCTGATCGGTTCGGCCACCGGCGACACCTTCCGCAAAATCGCCCAGGCCTACAACCTCGACCTGCTGGTGCATCACGCCAACGTCCAATTGCGGCAACTGGTGCGGCGCTATCGCCTGAAACGGGGCGGCAGCATGCTCGGGTTATTGGTGATGGACACCGAGATGGGCGATGAACTGCGCTCGGTGCATTCGCTGTCCGGCGGCGAGACGTTCCTGGTGTCGCTGGCGCTGGCGCTCGGTTTGGCATCGATGGCATCGAGCACGCTGAAAATCGAATCGCTGTTCATCGACGAAGGCTTCGGCAGCCTCGACCCCGAATCCCTGCAACTGGCCATGGACGCCCTCGACGGCCTGCAGGCGCAGGGACGCAAGGTCGCGGTGATTTCCCACGTACAGGAAATGCATGAACGGATTCCGGTGCAGATCCGGGTCCACCGTCAGGGCAACGGCCTGAGTACCCTGGAGGTGAAATGATCACGCTGTATTCGTTCCGCCGCTGCCCCTACGCCATGCGCGCTCGCATGGCCCTGCGTTATTCGGGGGTTGCGGTGAATATCGTCGAGGTCAGCCTCAAGGCCAAACCGGCCGAAATGCTCGCGCTGTCGAGCAAAGGCACGGTGCCGGTGCTGAGCGTGGACGGCCGGGTGATCGATGAAAGCCTGGAAATCATGCGCTGGGCGCTGGCGCAGAACGATCCGCAGGACTGGCTGCTCAAGGATGACCCTGTCGGGCAGCAATACATCGCCAGGCTGATCGAAGAAAACGATCAGGTGTTCAAGGTGCACCTCAATCGCTACAAATACGCCGAGCGTTATCCCGAGCAGCCAATGACGTTTTATCGCGCCGAGGGCGAGGTGTTCTTGCGCAAGCTGGATCAGTTGCTGGAGGGGCGCGCCTACTTGCTGGCCGCGCACCCGAGCCTGGCGGATGTCGCCTTGATGCCGTTCGTGCGGCAATTCGCCCATGTGGATCGCGAGTGGTTCGGGCAGACGCCTTATGTGCGATTGCAGGGCTGGTTGCAGCGCTTCATCGAGTCAGAATTGTTCACGGGTGTGATGCAGAAGTAGCCTTTGTAGCAGCTGCCGAGCGTGCGAGGCTGCGTTCGGCTGCGTAGCAGTCGTAAACTCGGCTGATGCGGTCTGACTGATGCACCGCAAGCTCTGGTTTTACGACTGCTTCGCAGCCGAACGCAGCCTTCGGCAGCTGCTACAGGTGTGGGTGTGTGCAGGTAAGGGAATCAGGCCAACACTTCACACATCCCCAACGCCGAGCAATCCACCTGGAATGGCCCGAAAAATTCGCCATTGGATTTGCTCGGCGGATTACCCACCAGCAACTCCAGCGCTTTGGCGGTCTGGATGTTGTGGGCGATGTTGTGGTTGCATTCGATGGCCCGCGCCACCGACCCCGCCGAGCCCTGCCCGATCCCCAACAACGAAGCGCCGTTGGTCATGAACGCCAGGAAGGCGATGACCCAGAGTCTGCGTCCTTTCATGCCCCTGCCACTCCCGCCAAGTCGGCGTCATCAACCACCGCGTGTTGGGCGCGGTGTTCGAACTGGATGCCGGGATAAGCGATCTGAATCGGTGCTTGAAGGCTGTGTTGCGATTGAGCCGAAAGGCTGACGACCAACACCATGGCCACGTAAAGACCAATGGCCAGGTAGGCGCCGTGTTTGGCAGAAGTGAGGATGGTGCTGGCCATGGTGTTCTCCGTGGGCATGTTTCAGTGCCCACAGAATCGATCAAAAAACAGAAGATAACTAGCGACCTTTATGCATAGTAGCTATCAGTTTTATTGATCTTGAACCCAGCGTGTTTCAGTCCTCGATAAAACTCATCAAGCGCTCACGGGCCGCATCCGGCTCGTTGGGAACGGGCTGGGCAGCCGACAGAATCGGGGTGGAATAGAGAAACAGGAGAACCACTGCCAGACGCATCGCCATGCTGTCGATCCTTTTAGGGAAGGAGTCAAAAAATCAGCGTCAAATTTAAACACATGGCCATGTGATATCAAGCACTACATTGATAGCAATATGATGCTGTCGTAAATGCGTTATGCAGGAGCGACATCACTTCGGGGCTTTTCGACGCCTGTGGGCCGATTGGCAAGTGACTTCGCTCCTGCATAAAGGGTGCAGGGCTGACATTTCAGTGTTGGTTTTTGTGATCCAGCGCGGCGTAGAAGTTGGCGCTCTGTTGCAGGTATTTCTGGGTGTAGCTTTGGGTGTGGGATTTTTTGTCGCTGATTTCAACGTTGGCGCTGGCAGGCAGTGCAACAGTGGCGGAAATAGCGGAAGCGGCGATAACAGAGAAGAGATTGAAGTTCATGGCGGTATTCCTCGATTCAGTTGGCTTGCTTGCCCGGTTGGGCCGTGAAGCAAACTTAACTCCCGAGGGTCGGCGCCTTGAAATGCTTTGTAGCATTAGCCGATATCAGTCTCATTAATAGAAGGTTGCAGGCCCCATCAACCGGGGCCTGCGGCCTATTGACGCAGCAGAAACTTGAGATCGCTCGGGGCATCCATCGGCAGTTTTTGCACGGTTTTGCCCAACAGGCCGGTCTTGGCGTCACGCTCGATGACGACAATCTGGTTGCTCTTCTGGTTGGCAATCAGCACGAATTTGCCGCTCGGGTCGAGACTGAACTCGCGCGGGTGATCGCCGTCCACCGAGCGACGCTGAAGTTCCTTGAGGTGGCCGGTTGCCGGGTCGATGGCGAACACCAGCAACTGATTGGCGGTGCCACGGTTGCTGACGTAAAGGAACTTGCCATCAGCCGAGGCGTGAAGCGCAGCCGCAGCCTTGCCCGATGTGGGCAGCCCCGCCGCCAGATCGACCAACTGCGTTTGCTCGAGTTTGCCGTCCTGATGGTCGAACACCGCCACCTGCGCGCTCATTTCCAGGGTCAGCCAGGCGTGCTTGCCATCAGCGCTGAACAGCAAATGTCGCGGCCCGCTGCCGGGTGGCAACTGGACGGACGCGGGCTTGGCGGCAGTCAACGGCCGTTCCGGATTGGCCTTGGGGTCGAAGCGATAGACAAAGATCTTGTCCGCGCCCAGGTCATTGGAAAACACGTAGCGGCCGTCCGGCGAAGAAACCACCGAATGCACGTGCGCCGACATCTGCCGCTCGGGGTTGACCCGGCTGGCCGGATGACTGCTCATCTGCACCACCGGTTTAAGCGTGCCATCGCTGCCCACCGGTAACACCGCCAGGGTGCCACCCGGGTCTTCAGCCACCGAGTAGTTGCTGACAAACAGATGGCTGGCATCACCGCTGATGCTCGAATGGGTCGGTTCGTTGCCCAGGGTTTGCACCTGATTGATCAGGCTCAGTTCATGGGTTTTCGGATCGATTGCGTAACTGCTGACGCGCCCTACCGGATCGGCCTGCCCCGGGCCGTTTTCGTTGACCGCGAACAAGTGACGTTGATCCTTGGACACGGTCAGCCAGGACGGGTTGGCGCTCTTCACCACTTGCAGCGGCTTGGCATCGATCTGCCCGGTGCGGCTGTCGAAGTTCAGGCGATAAATCCCCTGGCTCTGGCCGGCGGTGTACGACCCCACCAGCAACTCGTAGCTGTCGACCGACGCCGCCTGCACGCCCATCGCGCCGACGCTGCCGGCGATCAACAGTGGCCAGAAGTTACGCATCCTCATTCGTTTCGTCCTCGTCATCCTGACCACCAAACGCTTCCATAGGCACCAGCCGGTGTTCACCGGAATCACCGATGATGATCCAGCTCTTCAAATCGGGATCGAAAGTCGCCGCCTTGATCTGCGCCATGCTGAACTCCCAACGCTTGAGCGCCCGACCGTCCATGCATTCGATGTGCAGGTTGTCGTCTTCATCGAGAGAGAAGTCGAAAGCGTGCAGCCCGTCGATCTCCAGCATGTCGCAATGTTCGAGGGCGTTGAGCAAGGTGTCGTTTACGGCAGTCATGGCAGTCAATCTTTGAATGGGAAAGGGCAATGATAGCTCAATGCGGGAGCGGACTGTGGCGAGGGGGCTTGCCCCCGTTTGAGTGCGTAGCACTCACAAAATCTTTGGTACATCAGAGATTTTGGGGCTGCTTTGCAGCCCAACGGGGCGGTGCGGCGTTCCGACAAGCCCCCTCGCCACAGCCGTTAGAGCGCTTCTCGTGATGGTTTGCCATCGACCAGACGTTGGATGCGCAACGGATTGCCATTCTTCAACGCGTCCGGCAGCAGGCTGTCGGGGTAGTTCTGGAAGCACACCGGGCGCAGGAAACGGTCGATGGCCAGGGTGCCCACCGAAGTGCCGCGCGCATCGGAAGTCGCTGGATACGGTCCGCCATGGACCATCGAATCGCAGACTTCCACACCGGTCGGATAACCGTTGAGCAAGATCCGTCCGACCTTCTGCTCCAACAACGGCGTCAGCTCGCCGAAGCGTTCGAAGTCCGTCGGCTCACCGATAATCGTTGCCGTCAGTTGCCCGTGCAGGCCGTTCAGCGCAGCACTGAGTTGCGCCTGATCCGCCACTTCAACAAACACCGTGGTCGGGCCGAACACTTCCTCTTGCAGCACTTCATCGCCATCGAGCAACAGACTCACATCCGCCTTGAACAATTGCGGCTGCGCCTGATTGCCTTGTTGCGGATTACCGGCCAAGTGCTCGATTTTCGGATGCGAAAGAAGCTTGTGCAGGCCTTTGCCATAGCTGCTCAAGGTGCCGGCGTTGAGCATGGTTTGCGCCGGCTGATCGCCGATCAGCCCGGCCACCTGTTGCACGAACGCACTGAACTGCGGCGAACGAATGCCGATCACCAGCCCCGGATTGGTACAGAACTGCCCGCAGCCCTGCACCACCGAAGCCGTAAGGTCACGGGCAATGCTTTCAGCACGAACTTCCAGCGCCTGCGGCAACACGATCACCGGGTTGATGCTCGACATCTCGGCGAACACCGGAATCGGCTGCGGCCGTGCCGCGGCCATGTCGCACAGCGCCCGACCGCCTTTCAGTGAACCGGTAAAACCGACCGCCTGAATCGCCGGGTGCTTGACCAGTGCTTCCCCTACTCCACCACCGTAGATCATGTTGAACACACCGGCCGGCATGGCGGTTTTTTCAGCGGCGCGAATCACCGCGTCGGCCACCCATTCAGCGGTTGCCATGTGGCCGCTGTGGGCCTTGAACACCACCGGGCAGCCGGCGGCCAAGGCGGAAGCGGTGTCGCCACCCGCCGTGGAAAACGCCAACGGAAAGTTACTCGCGCCAAACACCGCCACCGGCCCCAGGCCAATGCGGTACTGACGCAGGTCCGGACGCGGCAGTGGCTGGCGTTCCGGCAGCGCCAGATCGATCCGCGCGCCATAGAAATCACCACGCCGCAGCACCTTGGCGAATAGACGCATCTGGCCGCTGGTGCGCCCACGCTCACCTTGAATCCGCGCCGCCGGCAACGCGGTTTCGCGGCAGACCACGGCCACGAACTCATCGCCCAGGGCATCCAGTTCATCGGCAATCGTGTCCAGAAATTGCGCACGGCGCTCGGCGCTCAGGCTGCGATAGGCCGGGTAAGCGGCGGCGGCAGCCTTCGCGGCGGCGTCGACTTCTGCAGCGGTGGCCTGGTAGAAATCGTGGGGCAAGGCCTCGCCAGTGCTGGCATCGACGCTCTGCAGTTTGACGGTGCCGGCAGCGCTGCGCTCGCCGCCAATGTAGTTGTGACCAAGAATCCGGGTCATGGGTGTCTCCTTAAAGTGTGCCGACGGTGCCGGGTTCGAACGCTGCTTCAACCGGAGCGATGCCGTTGATCAAGGGTGCGCCGAACTCGGCCTGGCTGATCTCGAACACATCACCCGGCCGGGTACGGATGCCATCGGCGAAGGACAGGGTCGCGGTGCCGAAGAAGTGGATGTGCACGTCGCCGGGGCGCAGGAACTGGCTGTACTTGAAATGGTGGTACTCGAGGTTTTCCAGGCTGTGGCACATGTTGGCTTCGCCACTGAGGAACTCGTTCTGCCACAGCACTTCGCCGTCGCGCAGGATGCGGCTGGTGCCCGCCAGGTGCTGAGGCAATTCGCCGACCCGAAGCTCCGGGCCATAGCTGCAACTGCGCAGTTTCGAATGGGCCAGGTAAAGGTAATTCTTGCGTTCCATCACGTGATCGGAGAACTCGTTACCCACCGCAAAACCGAGGCGATACGGTTTGCCGTCGTGGCCGATGACATAGAGGCCGCTAAGCTCGGGCTCTTCCCCAGCATCTTCAGCAAAGGGCGGTAGCGGGAAAGGCTTGCCCGGTCGCACGACGATGCTGCCGTCGCCCTTGTAGAACCACTCCGGTTGTACACCGGCCTGGCCGGCTGCAGGTTTACCGCCCTCCACACCCCACTTGAAGATGCGCATGGTGTCGGTCATCGCCGCTTCATCGCCGGCCTGCTGATGCATTTTGTCCCGAGCCGAGGCGCTGCCCAAATGGGTCAGGCCGGTGCCGCTGACCAGCATATGCGCCGGGTCCGGGTGATCCAGCGGCGGCAGGATGCGCAGCTTGGCCAGCAGCTCGGCATAGTTGTGGCTGATGCCCAGCCCCAGGGTTTGAACCTGTCGCTCAAGACTGGTGCCCGCCTCGATCGCCGCCAGCGCCAGATCCCGCACCGTGTGCGCATCCTGCACTTCACGCACCAGACCGTCTTCGACCACGCCGACGCGGCGTTCGCCATTACTCAATTCGAACTGAACTAAACGCATGAACCTTCTCCTGTTAATGCAAAACTTGTTGGCCAATCTCGCGTCAGGTACGGGTAGCACCGCGGGCACTTGCCGCGAACTGGTCGGCCGGCAGCACGTGCTTGCGTTCGAGCAGGCGATACACCACGCCGGTCAGGACCAGGCCGAACACCATCACGCAGGACAGGAAATACAGCCCCGACGCCAGGTTGCCGGTGTACTCCTTCAGCGCACCGATCACGAACGGGCCGATGTAGCCGCCGAGGTTGCCCACCGAATTGATCAACGCGATTCCTGCCGCCGCACTGGCGCCGGCGAAGAAGCGCCCCGGCAAGGTCCAGAACACCGCCGTGCAGGAAAACAGCGCGAACGCCACCAGGCACAGCGCCGCCAGTTGCAGCACCGGCACCGACAGCCAGGCGCTGAGGAACAGGCCGATGGCACCCAACACATACAGCACCGCCAGATGACCGTAGCGATCATTGAGGCGGTCGGAACTGCGCGGAATGATCAGCAAACCGATGATTCCGAAGATGTACGGCACCGATGACACGAACCCGGTCACCAGGTCCGTGCCACCGAACTGCTTGATCAGCGTCGGCAGCCACAGACCGAGGCCATAGATGCTCAAGGTCACCGGCAGATAGAACAGCGCCAGCAGCAACACCCGTTTGTCCTTCAGTGCATGCAACGGATTGCCGTGGCAGGTCTGGCCATACTCGGCGAGGTCTTTTTTCAGTTCCCCGGTCAGCCAGTCTTTCTCGGATTGATCCAGCCATTTCACTTGGTCCGGGCCGTCCGGCAAGTAGCGCAGCACCGGCCAGGTCAGCAGGATCGCTGGCGTGCCGATGACGATGAACAGCCACTGCCAGCCGTGCAGACCAAGCATGCCGTCCATGCCGAGCAAGCCGCCGGACACCGGGCCGGTGATCATCATGGCGATGGGTTGGGAAAGGATGAACAGCCCGAGGATCTTGCCGCGATGGCGAATCGGGAACCATTGGGTGATGTAGTACAGCACGCCCGGAAAGAACCCGGCTTCGGCCGCGCCGAGCAGAAAACGCATCACATAGAAGCTGTTCGGGCCCTGGACAAACGCCATGCCGATGGTGATAGCACCCCAGGTGACCATGATCCGCGCGAACCAGCGGCGGGCGCCGAAGCGGTCGAGCATCAGGTTGCTGGGGATCTCCAGCAGAAAGTAGCCAATGAAGAACAGCCCGGCGCCAAATCCGTAAGCCGCGTCACCAATGCCGACGTCGGCGCCCATGTGCAGCTTGGCGAACCCCACGGCGGAGCGATCCACATAGGCGATCAGGTACAGCAGGATCAGGAAGGGAATCAGTTTCAACGTGATGCGACGGATAAGCCGCAATTCCTGGCTCATGAGTTCGGTCTCCGATTGTTGTTGTTATAGAACCTCGGGGGACGCCTCTCGCGGAAAACCACCAGGGCCATCCCTCCGTTGAAATCGACTATATAGTATTACTATTTAACCAACAACACTTCCAAACAGCCGAAATTGCGCTTATGTTACGCCACAGCTCGAACAATATAGTCATACAATAAGAGAACCGATCATGACTGATAAGAAACCCACCCTGCGCTCCGCCCAATGGTTTGGCACTGCCGACAAGAACGGCTTCATGTACCGCAGCTGGATGAAGAATCAGGGCATCGCCGACCATCAGTTCCACGGCAAGCCGATCATCGGCATTTGCAACACCTGGTCGGAACTGACCCCGTGCAACGCGCATTTCCGCCAGATCGCGGAGCACGTCAAACGCGGGGTGATCGAAGCCGGTGGCTTTCCAGTGGAATTTCCGGTGTTCTCCAACGGCGAATCGAACCTGCGCCCCACCGCCATGCTCACCCGTAACCTGGCGAGCATGGATGTCGAGGAAGCCATTCGCGGCAACCCGATCGATGGCGTGGTGCTGCTCACCGGTTGCGACAAAACCACTCCGGCGCTGCTGATGGGCGCGGCCAGTTGCGACGTGCCGGCGATCGTCGTCACCGGCGGGCCGATGCTCAATGGCAAGCACAAGGGCCAGGACATTGGTTCAGGCACGGTGGTGTGGCAGCTCAGCGAACAGGTCAAGGCTGGCACGATCACCCTTGATGATTTCCTCGCGGCCGAGGGCGGCATGTCCCGTTCCGCCGGCACCTGCAACACCATGGGCACCGCCTCGACCATGGCTTGCATGGCTGAAGCACTGGGCACTTCCCTGCCCCACAACGCGGCGATTCCGGCGGTGGATGCCCGCCGTTATGTACTTGCGCACATGTCCGGCATGCGTGCGGTGGAGATGGTTCGCGAAGATTTGAAGCTGTCGAAAATCCTCACCAAGGAAGCCTTCGAAAACGCCATCCGGGTGAACGCTGCCATCGGCGGCTCGACTAACGCGGTGATCCATTTGAAAGCCATCGCCGGGCGCATCGGTGTCGAACTGGACCTGGATGACTGGACCCGCATCGGTCGCGGCATGCCGACCATTGTCGACCTGCAACCGTCCGGGCGCTTCCTGATGGAAGAGTTCTACTACGCTGGTGGCTTGCCTGCGGTGCTGCGTCGCCTGGGCGAAGCCAACCTGATTCCGAACCCGAACGCCCTCACCGTCAACGGCAAAACCCTCGGCGAAAACACCAAGGACGCGCCGATCTATGGCCAAGACGAAGTGATCCGCACCCTCGACAACCCGATCCGCGCCGACGGCGGCATCTGTGTGCTGCGCGGTAACCTGGCGCCACTGGGTGCGGTGCTCAAACCCTCCGCAGCGAGTGCCGAGCTGATGCAACATCGTGGGCGCGCGGTGGTGTTCGAGAATTTCGACATGTACAAGGCGCGGATCAACGATCCGGAACTGGACGTGGACGCCAACTCGATTCTGGTGATGAAAAACTGCGGGCCGAAGGGTTATCCGGGCATGGCCGAAGTCGGCAACATGGGGTTACCGGCGAAGCTGCTGGCTCAAGGCGTGACCGACATGGTGCGGATTTCCGACGCACGCATGAGTGGCACGGCGTACGGCACGGTGGTCTTGCATGTGGCACCGGAAGCCGCAGCCGGCGGGCCTTTGGCGGCGGTGAAGGAAGGCGACTGGATCGAGCTCGATTGCGCCAGTGGACGTTTGCATCTGGACATTCCGGATGCCGAACTGGCCGCGCGCATGGCCGATCTGCAACCGCCACAACAGTTGCTGGTGGGCGGCTATCGCCAGTTGTACATCGACCATGTGCTGCAGGCGGATCAGGGCTGCGACTTCGACTTCCTCGTCGGTTGTCGTGGAGCCGAGGTGCCGCGTCACTCTCACTGACCCTTTCGCCGATCGTTCCCACGCTCCGCGTGGGAATGCCTCAAGGGACGCTCCGCGTCCCCGCACGGAAAGTGACGCGGAGCGTCACGGTCTGTATTCCCACGCAGAGCGTGGGAACGATCATCAAAGGGCTGGATCGCCCACCACTCGCGCCTGCTATCATGCGCAGCACCCCATCGCACAGGACCGCGCCGTTCCCCATGGATTACCGCAAACCCTCCGACCGCAAAAGCATGCACTCGCGCATCGTCCAGGAACTGGGCATGCAGATTGTCTCGGGACGCTTCAAACCGGACGACAAACTGCCCGCCGAAGCCCTGTTGTGCGAGGAATACGCGGTCAGCCGGCCAGTCCTGCGCGAAGCGACCCGAGTGCTGGTTGCCAAGGGCCTGGTGTATTCCCGTCCGCGGGTCGGCACCGTGGTCAAGCCGCGCCGGGAATGGCACATGCTCGACCCGGACGTGTTGCACTGGCTGATGCAAAGCAGCCCGCAGAATGAGTTCTTCAGCCTGCTGACCAGCGTGCGCAGCATCATCGAACCGGCCGCGGCAGCCCTGGCCGCGCAGTTCGCCACCGACGCAGACATCGCCTCCATCGGTGAAGCCTACCAACGCATGGAAGCCGCGCCGACGCCTGAAGCCTTGTTGCAACCGGACCTGGATTTCCACAGCCGCATCGCCGACGCGACCCACAACGACTTGCTGGCGAACCTGTGCAACATGTTGTCGGTGGCGATTGCCGAAGCCTTGAAACACTCCAACCAGCGGCCGAACCTGCATGAACTGGCGTTGCCTCGGCACAAGGCGATTCTCACGGCTATCGAGAATCGCGATGCGCTGGGTGCGCGGCATGCGACGTTGGTGCAACTGGACGATGCGCGTAATGCGCTGAATGTGGTGCTCGGCACCGATCCCTCATAACCACCACAATTCCCCTGGGCTCATTGCCGCCACGTAGTCATCACTTAGATCATCGAATTGTCGGATCTGCGGTATCCCGTTACCGCACATCCATTCCGGCCTCGCCTTACTTTGCGTAACTCAACCCATGCAAAGGATTGCATCATGCCGATACCTGCATCCCCCCCTGCCACGGCGGACATGACCAACATCATCGCGCACGCCGTCAGCGCCCGCTTCAGCTCCCGCCCCACCCTGCGCTCGGAAACCGCTCGCCTGCTCAAGGACGGCGTACTGGAAAAGTACCCGCAACTGGACTTCGACCCTGAGCGAACCAAAATCGCGCAGCCGATACCCAACGGGGCCTGGCGCCTCACGTTGCTGCTGGACTTGGTACTGGATTATCTGGCCAGCGGCACACCTGTCGATTTCAGCGAGCAGTTCAGTCGTGCCTGCTTTCTGACCAACCGTGCGCCCGCGCAACTGACTGTCGGCAAAACCACATCGAGCCTGCCTGATCTCCAGATGATTGCGGGGGTCATCCTTGAGCTGCCCGACTTGCTGCACATCGGGCTTCAGGAATCGCTGACCCTTTACTGGAACCAGCAGGACGAGACCGGCGTCAGCCGCTGGCAATGGCTGGGAGACTTGCTGGCCGGTGTCCTGCAGGCATCCGCGACCCGCCTGTCGAAAAGCGACCCGGTGCAGGCCGGGATTCTCACGGAACTGGCCAGCTACCCGGACAACCTGCAGCGACTCCAGCAGCCCCGGTCAAAAGGCCCAATACAAGCCTGCACCCTGCAAACCACCCTGACCAGAGGTGACGTTTCGATTACGCTGCTGGCCTCCGAGCTCCTGGTGACTTGTGGTGAAACCCACTTGTTGTGCAGCGTGACCGGCAAAATCGAGCCCTTCTCTTCCCTGGAAGCTTTCGGCCTGGCTTGGGGCGCACGGTTTCAGCAGGCATGCAAAGCCGATGTCATCACCTGGAAGCGATTTGAGCCGGACGGTAACATCTTTGACATTCAGGCTGCCCTGCTCCTGAACCGGCAACTGGAAGATCTGGCTGCGCTCAAATTGCCCGCCAGCCAGGGCCTGGGCGAGTTGGCGAAACACGTTGAGGCGATCACCGAAGTCGCCACGCTGTTCATCGACAGCCAACCGGTCGATGCCGTTTTTCAACCAATACAGGCATCGATTCCCAAGTGGTTGCAAGCAGCGACACCCACTGACCGCATGGCCTATCGCAAGCACGTCCTGGCCATGGCCAGCGTCAAGCAACAGACCCAGGGGCGCACCTTCAACGATGGCATCGACGACCTTCGTACGTTTGCCCGAAAAGCCTTGCACAAGCAGATGCAGGAAGATTATCCGCTGGCGCCCGGTTACAACTCCGACGAGCTGGAACTGACCTTTCATGTACCCGTCGGTGACCTCGGCAGCGGCTACATCGAAACCGTCAAAATGACCCTGACCGAGCTGGCGATCAACAATCTCGCCGCAAAACCCAAGGGCCGCATGACTGTCCGTCACACGGGAGACCAACTGATTCAGCAGTGGACTACCGACGCCTATCTGCTGGACCTGGTGAGCCGGGTCAATGTCGGCCAGCACTATCCCGAACTGATTGAAACCTTACTGCTCGGCCAGACCGACGACGCACGGAAGCGGGAACGATTGTTCGCGCTGGAACTGTCGGTTCATCTCCCCCTGCTGGCCCTCGAGCATTCGATCAAGGGTGAGCACGGGTTCACCCATCTGGGGTATCGCTATGTCAATGCGTTGATGAATCGCACCGCCGCCGAACGGGTCGTCGATGAACAGGCCGTGGTCATCCGGCCCCTGGCCTTCCAACGCAAGGACGGCGCCGACTGTGATGTGGCCGCCAACATGTTCATCATCGAGCCCAAAGACTTGCAGGCCAGTGGTCCACATATCCTCTATCGCCCGTTGTACACCCCGTCACTGCAGCAATACGCCGCACGCAGCGACTTGCTCAAAGCGGTCGCGCAACAGGGCGCGCTGCAAACCAGCGTGCTGACCTGGCTCCCGGACCGCGCACGTCCGGTTTACGACAACAACGGTTTCAACGAACCGCATATCAACCACTTTCACATCGGCGACGAGTTCTCACCGCCCGACAAGCCGAAACCGGCGATTCTGGCAGGCGACGAAGTTGCGGCCCAGTGGCTCAGTGCACTGGAGGAAGGTCGATTGCCGGCCAGCCTGTTCGCCAGCAACGCCCGGGCGCTGGCCGATCTGGCTGACAGGCAATCGGTGTCCAATGCCGAAAGCCGTTGGGCGATCATCCTTGAGGGTGGCTGGCTGGTCTTTAACAACCTGGTACTGCCACTGTTGCGCGGCCCGGCAATGCTGGTGGGCTGGATGCTGCAAATCACCCATAGCCTGATCAACGACCTGCCCGCACTGGACAGTGATGACCCAACTACCCGGAATCTGGCCTGGGTCGATGTGCTCTTGAACATCGGCCTGCTCCTTTTGCATGTCGCACGAACTCAAGGTGAACGGCCTGCACTGGCGCCAGAGCGCATGGGCGAAAACGCTCCGGTGACCCTCGATCCGCTGCGCCGTCTGTTGCCACTGGACTTGCTGAATCCCGAGACAAACATCACTCAAGAAACACCCGGACTGCCCTCCGAACCGCCAGGCAGTGGCGATACGTTGCTGGATTTCAACCTGTCGACCGCTCGGGACTCGACCTCGGCGCGGCTGTTCAACAGGCTGCAAGCGGTCAAGGTTGCATGGCCCGCGTCCCTGCCAGAGCCTGTTGCAAGCGGTCCGTTCAAGGGTCTGTACCGGATCGACGACAAATGGCACGTCACGGTCGCCGGCCTGCTGTTTCGCGTGAGTGTCGTGCCCGGTTTCGGTGAGGTCTACCTGGTGCATCCCGAGCATCCCGACCATCCGGGAATCAAGCTCAAAACCGATGGGTATGGCCGGTGGACGCTGGATCAAGGGCTGAAACTGCTCGGCGGAGGACGTAACGCCAGGCGGGATGCCTTGCGCGAGAGCAAACAGCAACGCATCAGCCTGCTGGCACTGAACCACCAGGATTTTTTGCAGCAACAAACACAGGTGCAAAAACGCGTTGATATCGCGGAAAAGCTGATGGAGCTGAAAAGAAACGACCCCGCCAGCAGCGAGCAGGATCGCGCCACTTTTCGCCAACGGTTCGCGGACGAACTGGATAAACAGAGCGCAACCTATGTCACGGCGCTTGCCGAAATCCGCGAAAAAAGCGCTCTGAGCAAAACTGATCCCGATCCAAACCTGCAGCGCAGCCTGCTGGAGAATCTCATCAACAACGCGCGCAAACGTATTGTCATCGCCGACCGGGAACGGGAAGCCACCCATCGAACTTACGCGGACTTGACCCGCGGTATCGAACACTTGCGCGAAGCAATCAAGGACAAGGGCAACGTCGTGCTGGATCGATACTTCGAATTCATGCGCAGGACCTCCGAAGTCAACGAAACCATGATCAGGTTCTACGAAGAAACAGAGAGCCGACTTGCGGAGCTTAAACACCTGTCTCGCTTGGGCTTCGAGGACTGGAAACGGTTGACCGACAATCGCTCCGAAAATGAATTGACCGCATTGCGAGTCAAATCCTACCAACTGAGCATCTTGCGTATTCTCAGCCTGAAGGAACTGGGAAGCGCCACCATGACCCCACTCGAACGCGCGCTCGATCCCCTGATGTTACTGTCTCGCTCCCATTCCGAACTGCAAACGTCTCGCACTTATAACAACAGCGATCGGATCGCCGTTCTGGACAACCTGGTCGATCACTACCGCAAAGCACTGGACGGGCTTGAAAGTATCGGCATCTTCAATGCCGAAGAATTACAGCCGGCGGCCTTCAATCGCCTGCGAGAGATCATCGGTGAACTGCGCCTCGATGCCGAGCGACGTCTGGCCGACGACCTTCAAAATCTCCCGCAACCTTCGGTCTCCGAGCCTGGTCCGTCTTCACCCGGAGCCAGCAAGCCCCCGATCCAGCGCCCCTCTTCATGGGCCAGTCGCAAGCGGGTCATCAAAACCGCCAAGGGCACTCTGATCGGTGATATTCGCCCCCGCGTGGCTAACCAGGGTGGAGACATTGTTGATATCAACGGCCCACTCGAAGATGCACCACTGGCTTCGTTCCATGAACATGAACCGAATGTCTGGGTAGAAATGGTCGAGGTCAGGCAGCCCGCGCCCAAGACCTCCGCACACTCCTACGCACAGCTCAAAGGGGATGCCCGCAAGGCCATCGCCAATGTCGAAAAGCAGGTAAGGAAAATCGAAGGTTACGCGCAACGCGCAAGCTCACCCAAGGAAATTGAAGAGCAATTGCAACGCGAAGCACAAAAGCTGACCGGGTATGCCGAGGGCCTGGAACACCACGAGGCACCCTCGCCAAACCGGGAACAAGATGCCTCGTTAATCCGCGATTTACGCGATCACGCGCGAGCCCTCGACAGTAAGGCATCGGAACTGCGCATCCGCATGACACTGGCCCAGCCCCCCAGCAGTGAGGGTGTGGAGTTTCTGTTACGGTGCAAGGAGGTTTACCCACGCATGATTGGCAATCGCGTACAACTGAAAACCGGACGTAAAGACTTCATGCAGGAGTACGTCCTGTTGAACAAAGACGATCAACCCTGGGGGTACGCACATTTTCACTATGAGCGCTTCGATGATGCCAAGACGCAATATACCCAGGCCCATCTGAAAACCAGGGAACAACGCTTCGAAACCTACGAGTCGGCGATGGCCAAGGCTACAGATCCGAAACAGAAAATCGATATCCACCGCGGGATCATCAGCAAGGAACTGGCCAACAGTGCATTCCTGACGCTACAACCACGCTGAGTGACTCGGTCCCCCATAAAAAAAGCCGCAACCTGAGTTGCGGCTTTTTGGGTCAGGCTGACGCCTAGTGAGCAAACAGCGAGTTGCCCTTCTGTCCTGCCAGTTTTTCCGGCTTGATCAGGAACCGCGCCAGCGCCGGCAACAACCACAACGCGCCGAACATGTTCCAGAGCAGCATGAAGGTCAGCATCAGACCCATGTCGGCCTGGAACTTGATCGCCGAGAAAATCCAGGTGCACACGCCGATTGCCAGGCACAGACCGGTGAACAGCACAGCCTTGCCGGTGGATTTCAGCGTCTGGTAGTACGCCTCTTGCAGCGGCAGACCGGCACGCAGGAAGCTTTCCAGGCGACTGTAGATGTAGATCCCGTAATCCACGCCGATCCCCACCCCGAGTGCCACCACTGGCAAGGTCGCCACTTTCACACCGATGCCCATGAACGCCATCAGTGCGTTGCCGAGCACCGAGGTCAGCACCAGCGGCAGCACGATGCACAAGGTCGCCGCCCAGGAACGGAAGGTGATCATGCACATGGTCGCGACGCAGATGTACACCAGCACCAGTATCGTCAGTTCGGAACGCTTGATCACTTCGTTGGTGGCGGCCTCGATCCCGGCATTACCGGCGGCGAGGAGGAATTCCAGGCCTTCCTTGTTGTTGTCCTTGGCGAAGTCCTGCACCGCATGAACCGCGCGATCCAGGGTTTCGGCCTTGTGATCGTTGAGGAACACCAGCACCGGCGCCAGGGAGCAATTGTTGTTGTACAGACCATCGGCACGGGCGATGGAGTTGTTCAGCACGTCCGGATTGCGCGACAGGGTTTCCCATTTCAGGTTGCCCTCGTTCATGCCCTTGATCATTTGCTTGGACACGGTCACCAGCGAGATCGCCGACTGCACGCCCTCGGTGTTCTGCATCTTCCACATCAGCTCGTCGATCGGTGCCATGGCCTCATAGCGCGAGCAACCTTCGGGCTTGGTCTTGACCATTACCACCAGCACGTCGGAACTGGTGGAATAGTTGTTGATGATGAAGCTGTTGTCCTTGTTGTAGCGCGAGTCTGGGCGTAGCTCCGGCGCGCCCTGGTCGAGGTCACCGATTTTCAGGTTCTGGCTGTACCAGAGGCCACCACCGAACGCGATCAGCGCCAGGACAATGGACACCGGGGCGACTTTCGCGCTGGCGAAGTTCGACAGCAGGCGCCAGAAAGGATGCTCTCGGTGCGCGTCTTTCTTGCTGCGGTCGACGGCGCGTTTGCTGATACCCACGTAGGAAATGGCTACCGGCAGCAGGATCAGGTTGGTGAATACGATCACCGCCACGCCGATGGACGCGCCGATGGCCAGTTCGCGAATCACGCCGATGTCGATGATCAGCAGCGTGATAAAACCCACCGCATCCGCGAGAATCGCGATCATCCCCGGCAGGAACAACTGACGGAATGTTCGCCGCGCCGCGGTCAGTGCGTTCTCTGCCTCGCTGGATTGCAAGGCGATACCGTTGATTTTCTGCACGCCGTGGGAAATCCCGATGGCGAAGATCAGGAACGGCACCAGCATCGAGTACGGATCCAGCCCGAAGCCGAAAAAGTGCATCAAGCCGAGCTGCCAGACCACCGCCACCAGCGTCGTGCTCAGTACTGCCACGGTGCTGCGCATGCAGTTGGTGAACCAGTACAGCAGGATCAGGGTAATGACGAAGGCGACGCCGAAGAACATCACCACCATGACCAGCCCATCGATCAGGTCGCCGACTTTCTTGGCGAACCCGACAATGTGGATCTTCACGTTGGGGTTCTGGGCTTCGAACTTGTTGCGGATCTTGTCTTCAAGTTCATGCGAGAACTTGCGGTAGTCCAGCGCCAGTAACTTGCCCTGGTCTTGCGGGTCCGGATAGGACTCCAGCAGCGGGATGTCGACGATGCTCGACTTGAAGTCGTTGGCCACCAGGCGCCCGACCTGCCCGGACTTGAGCACATTGTTGCGCAACAGGTCGAGGCTTTGCTGGGAACCGTTATAGCTCTGGGGGATCACTTCACCACCGGCGAAGCCCTCCTCCGTCACCTCGGTCCAGCGCACGCTCGGGCTCCACAGCGACTTGAGGCCGGAACGGTCGACGCCGGAGATGTAGAACACCTCGTCGTTGATCTGGCGCAGAGTCTCCATGTACTCCTTGGAGAAGATGTCGCCATCGGTGGCTTCAACGGAAATCCGTACGGTGTTGCCCAGGTTCGCCAGATCGTTGCGGTGCTCCATCATCTTTTCAATGAACGGATGCTCGAGCGGGATCATTTTTTCGAAACTGGTGGACGGCCGGATCAGCGTCGCCTGCCAGAACAGGAAAATACTGACCAGCAGGCAGATGACGATCACCGCCGGGCGGTTGTTGAAGATCAGGCGCTCAAGAAACGTCGCCTTGTCCTGATGAGGAGTGCTTAAGGATGTCATAGACCCGCCTTCTTATTATTTGCCCGGCTCATTTGGACGACCCGTTTGTTCCATTCTCTGCACCCGTTGGCGAGGTGACGCGAACGCCGCCCTGGCCTGCCAGAATCAGATTACCGTTGCCCGCCGCCGTGACCGACGAGACGGAAATGCGATCGGGACGGTTGAACACACTGAAGGTTTCGCCGTCGTCGCTGCTGCGAATGACACTGCCGCCGTTGCCGACGATCACGATGGAGCCGTCGTCGAGCAACGTGGCGCCGGACAGGCCGAATTCCAGCGCACCGCGTGCAGCCTTGAGCTCGACCTGCTCCCACGTGGTGCCGAAATCCGTGGAGCGGTAAAGATTGCCCCGCAAGCCGTAGACCAGCAGCGTGGCCGGTTGCGCGGTGCCGATGACGCCGAACAGCGAGCCCTCGTAGGGGCCTTCAAGCTTTTCCCAGGTCTGCCCTTCATCGCCGGAACGGAACATGCTGCCCTGCTCGCCGACGATGAAAATGCCGGAATCCTTGACTGCAGCGATGGCGTTGAGGTGGTACTGGTCTTCGTTGGCCAGGCGATCGCTGACGTCTTCCCAGTTCTTGCCACCGTCGGTGGTTTCCAGCAAGGCACCGTAGGCGCCCACGGCAAAGCCGCTGTTGACGTCCTTGAACCAGACGTCGAGCAGCGGCGATTCGCGTCGCAGGTCTTCGAATTGTTTGCTCCAGGTGACACCGCCGTCTTCACTGGCGAGGATCTGCGCGTCATGGCCGACGGCCCAACCGTGCTTGTCATCGACAAAAAATACCGCTGTCAGCAGTTGCCGGGTCGGCACCTTGGCTTGGGTCCAGGTCGCGCCCTGGTCATCGGAATAAAGAATATGCCCGCGATCGCCGACCGCCACCAGGCGTTTGCCGGCATGCACGACATCGAGCATCAGGCCTTTGCTGGCCTTGGCGGATTCAATGGAATAAACCACGTCGGTGGTCGGCGCGGCAGCGGCCAGCACAGGAGCCGACAACACGGCACAACCCAACAGCGAGAGCGCTGTAGCCAGCAACGCGAACCTGCGTAACGCCGGCGGGCGGCAAATACTCACACCCATGACAGGCTCACTCATAGACCTTCCCCCATTATTATTGTTAGGTCATTCAACCTTTCAGGGCGCCGTAAGGGGGTGCTCACCGGGACTGCCCTATTCCAGAGCATAGTCCTGAAACCCGCAATCCAGAGCCCCTTCGGAAGCTGGGCTTATCCTATCGGGGTTTGGAAAGGTCTGACAATCGACGCCACGTTATGTTTTGTTAACCGGGGGGATATGGGGTGTGGGTGAATGGGGAGGCATTCGGAGCGGTGATTGGAGTCTGGGGTCTGGGGTACATATCCGTTTCTGCGGTAACGGCGGCTATTGGTTCCGCTCTTACAGCGGGTCACTTTGGAAAAGCGCCAAAGTAACCAAAGCGCTTTTGCCCCTTTCGTTCGGTGCCTCGCCCAGGCTCGGCATGCCCTCGCTCCGGTCCTGCTCCGTGGGCCCGCCGCCATCGGCCATCCATGGCCGGGGGCGGCTAACCCGGCATCCATGCCGGGTTGCCCACTACGCAGAACCTCCACTCGGCCTCTCGAGGGGGCGGTGCGTCAAAATCAAAAACAAGGCGGCCTACCGGCCGGCCTGATCTCAAGCGGACGCATTTCCCTGTAGGAGATGTCGAGCGAAGCGAGGCTGCGATCTTTTGATCTTGCATTTGCTTTGCTTTGCTTTGGCTTTTGATCTTGATCTTGATCTACCCGCCCCTTCGGGAGGCTGAGCGCAGGTGTTCATCTGGGGATTGGCGCGCAGCGCCGTTCGACGCAGTCGAACCCATCGCATGTAGGTCGTAGCGAAGCAGACCGTAGGGCGATGCCCCCAGATGGATACCGGAGCGAAGGAACGCCGAGCCTCAGCGAGGGGCCGGACGCTTGGGGCGAGACCTTTTGGGTACTTTTGGGGCGTTTGCCAAAAGTGCCTCGCCGTAAGGGCGAAACCCTAAGTAGCCGTTACCGCAGAAATGGATATGTACTCCATCAAAAATCCCGGTCGGCTATCAGGCCGCCATCGCGAGCAAGCCCGCCCCCACAAGGTCCGAGTGAACACTTGAGAGAGCAGGCAACCAGATCAGGCCAGGCTTTTGCTGACCACTTCGTACACGTCGCTGGACAGCTGCCCCGAAGCGAGGATCCGCTCCAGTTCGCCTTTCATCAACGCCTGACGGGCGCTGTCGTACTTACGCCAGCGCGTCAGCGGCGCCAGTTGGCGAGAAGCAATCTGCGGATTGAAGCCGTTGAGCTCAATCACCAGATCCGCCAGGAACCGATACCCGGAACCATCCGCCGCGTGGAAGTTGATCAGGTTCTGTCCGGCAAATGCGCCGACCAGTGCCCGCACCTTGTTCGGGTTCTTGATGTTGAACGCCGGGTGTTGCATCAAGGCTTTGACCCGCGCCAGACCGCCGGGCAACGTGCTGCCGGCCTGAACGCTGAACCACTGATCCATGACCAGCGGATTGTCCTTGAAGTGCTCGGCGAAGCTCGCCAGTGCCTTGGCTTTCTGCGCTTCGAACGGCGAATTCACCAACACGGCCAACGCGGTCAGGCGCTCGGTCATGTTGTCACAGCTGTCGAACTGCTCAAGGGTCGCCGCCAATACTTCTGGCTTGTCGCTGAGCATCAGGTAGGACAACGCAATGTTCTGCAGGGCGCGACGGGCGAAGTGTTCGGCTTCGGCCACATACGGAGTCTTCTTCGACAGATCGCGATTGGCCTGATAACGCAGCCATAGTGCTTCGAACAAAGTGTCCGCCAGTTGCTTGCGCGCAAATTCGCGAGCGGTGTGGATGGCTTCGACATCAGCCACTTCGCTGATTTCGGTCAGGTACGCCTCGCTTGGCAGCGAGAGCATTTCAGCGACCATGGCCTGATCCAGCGTCTCGTCGGACAGCACGGTACGCAGCGCTGCAACCAGACGCTGATCCAGCACCAGCGCCTCGCCCTTCTGCTGCTGGGCGATCAACTCTTGCAGCACCTGCACCGACAACTGCTGGCCGGCATCCCAACGGTTGAAACCGTCGCTGTCGTGCTGCATCAGGAACATCAGTTGATCGCGGTCGTACGGGAAGCTCAGTTTCACCGGCGCCGAGAAGCCGCGCAGCAACGACGGCAGCGGTTTTTCAGCAATGTCGACGAAAGTGAAAGTCTGCTCGGCTTCAGTCACCGAGATCACCCGCGAAGTGCCTTGAGCACTGGCTTCACCGGACAGACGCAATGCAATCGCCGCGCCTTTCGAATCAAGCAGACCCAGCTCCACCGGAATCACGAACGGCAGCTTCTCAACCTTGTCCGGGGTTTGCGGGCAGCTCTGGCGGAAGGTCAGGCTGTAGGTTTTCGCCGTGGCGTCGTAGGACTCGCTCACCGCCAGACGCGGTGTGCCGGCCTGGCTGTACCAGCGCTTGAACTGGGTCAGGTCGACGCCATTGGCATCTTCCATGGCCTTGATGAAGTCGTCGCAGGTCACGGCCTGGCCGTCATGGCGTTCGAAGTACAGGTCGCTGCCTTTGCGGAAGCCATCGGCCCCGAGCAAGGTGTGGATCATGCCGACCACTTCCGAACCCTTTTCGTACACGGTCAGGGTGTAGAAGTTGGAAATCTCGATGAAGCTGTCCGGGCGTACGGCGTGAGCCATGGGGCCGGCGTCTTCGGCGAACTGGTGGGTGCGCAGGTACGCCACGTCCTGGATGCGCTTGACCGTGGCCGAGTTCATGTCGGCCGAGAACTCCGAATCGCGGAACACGGTGAAGCCTTCCTTGAGCGACAGCTGGAACCAGTCGCGGCAGGTCACGCGGTTGCCCGACCAGTTGTGGAAGTATTCGTGGGCGACGATCGCTTCGACCCGCTGGTGCGCGGCGTCGGTAGCGGTTTCGGCACGGGCCAGCACGGCGCTGGAGTTGAAGATGTTGAGGCCCTTGTTCTCCATGGCGCCCATGTTGAAGTCGTTGACCGCGACGATCATGAAGATGTCCAGGTCGTACTCGCGACCGTAGACTTCTTCGTCCCAACGCATGGACTTCTTCAGGCTGTTCATGGCGTGCTGGCACTTGTCGATGTTTTCTGGCTCGACATAAATGCGCAGCGCCACGGAGCGCTCGGTCATGGTGGTGAAGGTGTCTTCGACACACCACAAGTCACCGGCCACCAACGCGAACAGGTAGGCAGGCTTCTTGAATGGGTCTTCCCAGGTCGCCCAGTGGCGGCCGTCTTCGCCGGGACCGGAGGCAATCGGGTTGCCGTTGGACAGCAGCACCGGATAGCTGTGCTGCTCGGCGACCACCGTGGTGGTGAATGCACTCATCACGTCCGGGCGGTCGAGGTAATAGGTGATCTTGCGGAAACCTTCGGCCTCGCACTGGGTGCAGAACATGGTGCCGGATTTGTACAGGCCTTCCAGCGCGGTGTTGGTTTCCGGGTGGATCCGGACGCTGGTGTCGACCGTGAAGCTTGTTGCGGTCGGGTGCAGGGTCAGATGGTTCTCGGTCAGTTGGTAGTCGGTGGCGCTCAGCTCCTGGTCGGCCAGGGTCACCGACAGCAGCTCGAGTTGCTGGCCGTCGAGCACCAATGGCGGCAGGCCCGGGCCACGCTCAGGGTTGCGGCGCATCACCAGTTGCGCATGGACCAGGCTGTGGTCCTCGAACAACTCGAAGGTCAGGTGCGTCTCGTCGATCAGGTACTCGGGCGCCTGATAGTCCTTCAGGTAAATCATCTTCGGTTGTTCGGTGCGCATGCTGGAGTCCTTACTGATGCACGGCGAGCTGGTAGGCCGTGTATTTACGAATATTGATCACGCCGGTGTCGAAAATCAGGTATTGACCCTTGATCCCCAACAGCGTGCCTTCGGCAATCGGGTTCTTGTCCAGGTTGAAGCTGACGATTTTGGCCGGGTACTGCTCGACCGGATAGCGGATTTCCAGAGGTTCGACATCGGTAATCGTCTGGATTGCTTGTAGGCCGAATCGTTCCTGCAAACTGTGCAAACCTTCGGCGCAGCTTTCAAACAGTTGATCGCGAACCTGCGCCAGGTCCACCGACACCGCATCGCCCTTGAGCAAAGCACGCCAGTTGGTCTTGTCAGCGACCTGACTGCGGAACAGGTCTTCGACGAAGCCCGACTGCTGGCGGGTCGAGACGCGCACGATCGGCAAGGCCTGGCTGGCGCCCTGATCGAGCCAACGGGTCGGCAGTTGGGTGGCGCGGGTAATGCCGACCTTGATCCCCGACGAATTGGCCAGGTAAACCACATGGTCGGTCATGCAGAACTTTTCGCCCCACTCAGGCTCCCGACAGGTGCCAGCGTCGTAGTGGCAACGCTCCGGGCTCATGATGCAGATGTCGCACTGGGCCAGTTTGGTCATGCACGGGTAGCAGTAACCCTGGCTGAAACTGGTTTTGGTCTTGCGTCCGCAATGGGTGCAGTGGATCGCCCCCAGGTACTCCAGGCGCACCGTGGTGCCGATCAACGGATTGACCGGTACCTCGGCGTCGCCCAGACGAAAAGCGTACTGCACGTTCGGCCCGTCAAGGCGCGCCGACATTTTGCTGATTGCACCGCGGCCAATCTCGATCAATGGATGGCATCCGACTTGAACAGGATATTCGGCACTTCGATCGACTTCGACGCGCACTCCTGCGGGCCCATGTAGCCGGTGCGCTCTTCCTCGGGCAGGTTCTGGATTTCCCAGGCGATCATCGCTTGCAGGGACAGTTCGCGCTGCTCGGCGGTGAGTTTACCGCCGTCGGACCATTTGCCGATTTCCACCGCCAGTTTCAGGCTCTGGTAGATATCCGGGGTGATGTTTTTGATCATTTCGTTAAAAGAGGACATCAAGGGCTCCGCGCTCTTTATTCATAACTGTTTAGACGGCCAGTTTACGGCGGTTGTACAAACCGCCCAACAAACCGGTGAAGCATCCGATGAGTAACCCGCCGACGTGGGCCGCGTTGGCAATCTCGCCGAAGCCGATCATCGAGACCAGCCCCGACAGGCACAACAACAGCCACACCAGCATCATCACCAACACCCCTCGGGGCAGGCGATAAGCCGGGTTCGGCGACAACAGCTGGAAGATCCAGCAATGCCCGAGCAGGCCGTACAGCACCCCGGACAACCCGCCAAACAGGGTCGGGCCGCTGAAAAGGAACTGGGCATAGTTGGATACCAGGCTGAACAGCAACGTCAGGCCGATCAGGTTGATGCTGCCCTGCCGCGACTCGATGCGCCGCCCCAGTTCCCAATACCACATGCCGTTCATGGCCAGGTGCAGGATGCCGAAATGGATCAGCATCGGCGTCACCAGACGCCACCACTGCCCCGCCGCAAGGCTATCGGCCAGTGGCGTGAAATGGATGTATTCGCCGACCACGCGGAAATCGAGGAAGGTCAGCCAGCGCATCGTCTCGAGGTTTTCGCCCAGCAACGTCACCACGCCGACGATCAGGCTCAGCAACAGCACGAACGCCGTGGCCTTGCTGTGTCGCAACTGCTCGACAAAACCCGGACGTTGCAGGGTCGGCGCCACCGGGATATCCAGTTGCTGATCGGGGTCGCCGGCCGGAAAGCGTTCGTACAACGAGCGCACGTCTTCGCTGATGCTGGCCGGTACCCACAGTACCTGCTCACCCGCCTCTTCGCTGACCCGATGGGGCACTTGCATGCGCTGCAGCAGTTTGACGAACCCGCTCAAATCTACCGCCAGTGGTAGACGCAATACCGCCACCGCCGTCATTGCAACACCTCCGGCCGCTCGACGTCGACCCAGACAAATTTATGCGGGTCGAGACGGGTTTCCTGATCCAGACGATAAGCGACCAGTTTGCCGTAGAGCACCGCGCTGTAATCCAGGCACGCCAGGTTCGGGCGGATCGGCGCCGGTTTGCCGCTGCGCCAGTAGTGGCCGACGAACAGCATTGGCTCATCGATGCCGTAGCGCAGCAAGTTGTCTTTTTCGCTGGACGACAGCGGCGTGCGGGCCACCGGCTCGGGCAAGGCGTCGGGCTGGAACACGATGTCTCCGTAGGTTTGCGGGTCGTCTTCCCAGAATTTAGTGCGGAAGAACGAGCGCGTCAGGCCGTCGCCGCTGGTCATGGTCAAGCCGTGGGGCAAGCGCATGTCGGTGCCGCGCAGCAGACGATCGAACACGGTGCAGGCGAAACTGCCCGGCACCGCGGAGGCCTGGAGGAAGTGTTCGTCGATGCAACCGTCGGGGAACAACCCGCGCAACGGCTCGATCAGGCTGGCATCCCAACAGGCGTGCACCACGCGGAAACGCTCGGCATCGACGAACAATGGCAGCTTGTAGAACCATTGCAGGAAGTCGTGCCAATCCTGGGGGTGATCTTCGAACTGGGTCAGGGTTTCCTGAAGCAGTCGGGCGTGGCGCGGGGTGTGCTCGCGCACGAACTGTTTGCCGCTGCCCGGCAGCGCCGGCGTGCTCCAGCCGAGGGCGTTGAATTCATGGTTGCCCATGATGCACAGCGCCTGGCCGGCCTCGACCATGTCGTGGACGATGTGCAGCGCCTCGCGAATCCGCGGGCCGCGGTCGATGATGTCGCCGAGGAACACCGCCATGCGCGACGGATGCCGCCAGACACCTGCCTGTTTGTGGTAACCGAGCCGGTCGAGCAAGTGCTCAAGGGTCAGAGCGCAACCGTGCACGTCACCGATCAGGTCGTAGCTACGCGCGGGATCGAGCATCAGTCGCCTCCACCACCCAACTTGCTGCCCCAGCCGAGCTTGGTCCGGCAGACTTCGTAGTAGTTGTGGTCGAGTGGGTGAATCAGCCGCAGCTTCTGCGCTTTCTTGCTGATGGTGATGGTGTCACCGGGCGCGCAGGTGAAGTGGTTCTGCCCATCACAGGAGACTTGCGGGTAAATCTGCATATCTTTGGACACGACGATTTTCAGCTCACTGTTGCCATCGACCACAATCGGCCTACCCGACAAGGTATGGGGGTACATCGGCACAATCACAATAGCGTCGAGCTTGGGATGCATGATCGGGCCGCCCGCAGACAGCGCGTAAGCGGTCGAACCGGTCGGCGTGGCAACGATCAGGCCGTCGGCCTTCTGGCTGCAGACGAACTGGCCGTCGATGTACAGCTCGAACTCGATCATTCGCGTCGACTTGCCGGGGTGCAGCACTACATCGTTCAGCGCATCGCCCTGGCCGATGGCCTCGGCGTGGCGCCGGACTTCGGCTTGCAACAGGAAGCGGTTTTCCACCAGGTAATGGCCGTCGAGCACTTCGGCGACTTTGACTTCCAGCTCATCGGGGCGAATATCGGTGAGGAATCCCAGGCTGCCACGGTTGATACCGAGCACCGGGATGTTGTGCCGGGCCAGCGCCCGGGCAGCGCCCAGCAGGCTGCCGTCACCACCGACCACAATCACCATGTCACAGACTTCACCGAGCATCTTGCGCGACGAAGTTTGCAGGCCATGGCCCGGCAGGACTTCGGCGATGGTGTCTTCGAGGATCACGTGCAGGTGACGATCGAGCAGAAACCGTTTCAGTCGGCGGACGGTATCCAGCACCTGAGAACTGCCCAGGCGACCGATGATGCCGATATTACGAAATTGCTCCATGAGGCCCCTAACGCGTGTGGCGGCGAAAAACACGATTATGGGCGAAAGCGCGGCGTAGACAAAACCCTTTCAGCCACAACGGTGTGCTCTAGTTTCGGGCTATGCTCGCAAGATGATCCTATTTCCAGACTTGCTCCAGTTACCTCACCAGTTGCGCCACCCTGAAGTGCGCGACCTGGCTTGGGTCATCCTCGCGCCGCCGATGCTCGACGCCACCCCGTGGCCGCAGCGTCATCCCCTGGCCGGCAGCGATTGGGTGCAGGCGCCGGAGCGCCTGGAACACTGGCTCAGGCATCTGGATCGTGACAGTTACGATTTGCTGCACTGGCTGGCCCAGGCCAGGACCCGGCGCCTGGGTTTGTACTACGAACGGCTGTGGCAGTACGCCGTGCGGCACGCGCCGGGGATCGAGCTGATCGCCGCCAACATGCCGATCCGTCGCGAAGGCCATACCCTCGGCGAGTTGGACATGCTGCTGCGCGATCGCGATGGTGTGCATCACCTGGAACTGGCGATCAAGCTCTATCTCGGCCCGCAGAACGGTGACGGCCGTGACACCGCGCAATGGCTTGGACCGGGTTGCCATGATCGGCTGGACCGCAAACTGGAACACCTGAGCCGGCATCAACTGCCGATTTCCGCACGGGCGGAAAGCCGTGAGGTGCTGGCGTCGCTGGATATCCAGCAGTTCAGCGCGCATCTATGGCTGGGCGGTTATCTGCTCTATCCGTGGCCTGGGCAGGCCGAACCACCGAGTGGCGCACACCCTCAGCATTTACGCGGTAGCTGGCTGCACCAGAAGGATTGGGCGGAGTTTGTCGTGCAGCGTCCGTTCGGTCGCTGGCAACCCCTGCCCCGCCATGCCTGGCTGGCGCCGGCGCACTATCCCGAGGAGCAGACCTGGAGCGCTGAACAGCTGAAGGCGTGGCTGAGTGATCTGGACCCGCTGGCACCGGCGCAATTGATGGTGCGGCTGACAGAGAATGCCAAAGGGGATTGGGAAGAGGCCGAGCGGCTGTTTCTGGTGTCCGATCTTTGGCCGAATGTGCCGGGCAGTGGTTGAGCGTTTGCAGTGCCCGCCCGGTCTAGATGGATAACCGCAACGCCAAGGCCGCCAACGTCACCAACAACACCGGCACCGTCAGCACAACCCCGACCTTGAAGTAGTAGCCCCAGCCAATCCGGATATTCTTGCGCTGCAGCACATGCAGCCACAGCAAGGTCGCCAGACTGCCGATCGGGGTGATTTTCGGCCCCAGGTCGCTGCCGATGACGTTGGCGTAGATCATCGCCTCTTTCGCCACGCCGGTCGCCTGACTGGCATCGATCGAGAGCAAGCCGATCAGCACGGTCGGCAGATTGTTCATCACCGACGACAGCAACGCCGTCAGCACCCCGGTGCCCATGGCCGCGCCCCACACGCCGTAACCGGCGAAGCCATCCAGCCAACCGGCCAGATACCCGGTTAGCCCGGCGTTGCGCAGGCCATACACCACGAGGTACATCCCTAAGGAAAAAATCACGATCTGCCACGGCGCTTCTTTCATCACCTTACGCGTGGAAATCTTGTGGCCACGGGCGGCAATGGCCAGCAGCAATGCAGCGCACACCGCGGAGATCGCGCTGATCGGAATGCCCAACGGCTCAAGGGCAAAGCAGCCGAGCAGCAGAATCACCAACACCACCCAACCGGCATAAAACGTTGCAGTGTCGTGAATCGCGGTGGCCGGGTCTGCCAACTGCTCGGGATGGTAATCACGGGGGATGTCGCGACGGAAAAACACCATCAACATTGCCAGGGTCGCCGCCACGCTTACCAGATTGACCGGAATCATCACCGCGGCGTAGCGGTTGAAACTGATCTTGAAGAAGTCAGCCGAAACAATGTTCACCAGGTTCGACACCACCAGCGGCAGGCTCGCGGTGTCGGCGATGAAACCGGCCCCCATCACGAACGCCAGGGTCGCCGCCGGGGAAAAACGCAACGCCAGCAGCATGGAAATCACGATCGGCGTAAGAATCAGCGCCGCGCCGTCATTGGCGAACAACGCCGAGACCAGTGCGCCGAGCAGCACCATATAAGCAAAGAGCTTGCGCCCGCTGCCCCGCCCCCAACGGGCCACATGCAACGCGGCCCAGGCAAAGAACCCCGCCTCATCCAGCAGCAGGCTGATGATAATCAGCGCAACGAAGGTGCCAGTGGCATTCCAGATGATCTGCCATACCAGCGGAATATCGCTCAGGTGCACCACCCCGGACAGCAGTGCCAGCACCGCGCCGAATACCGCACTCCAGCCGACGCCCAGGCCTTTGGGTTGCCAGATCACCAGGGTGATGGTCAGCAAAAAAATCAACGATGCGATGAGCATATAAACCCGGTTCCAGCCCGACGGAAAAACGAAGCGCGGAATATAGGGAGGTTTGAATAGGCCGTAAAGTGAAGGTGGGATGAAATGCCCGATGCAGCAGCTGCCGAGCCTGCGAGACAGCCGCTACGAGCTAAAAGGAAGCGGTCATGGCTTTTTATGCTGCTCGACCCACTGCGCATACGCATTGATGAATTTCTGCAGGAACGGCTTGAGCGACTCCGACAACTTGCCCGCCTCGTCGAACGCTGAACCCGCGCCGCCCAGATAAGCTTCCGGCTGCTGCATGCACGGTACATTGAGAAACACCATCGACTGGCGCACATTGTGGTTGGCGCCAAATCCGCCGACGGCGCCCGGTGAAGCGCTGATCACCGCACCCGGCTTGCCGTCCCAGACACTCTGGCCATAGGGACGCGAACCGACGTCAATCGCATTCTTCAACGGCGCCGGCACCGAACGGTTGTATTCCGGGGTCACGAACAGCACCGCGTCGGATGAACGCACCTGTTGTCGGAAAGTGCTGTAGGCTGCCGGCGGTGAATCGCCATCGATGTCTTCGTTGTACAGCGGCAAATCGCCGATTTCGACGATCGTCAGCTTCAGATTGGCAGGCGCCAGCTCGGCCAGCGCCAGCGCGACCTTGCGGTTGATCGATGCTTTTCTCAGGCTGCCGACCAGAACGGCGATCTCGTAGACGTTGCTCATGGAAGATACTCGACTGTTCGATGGAAAGAGCTTCTAGTTATAGATGATCAAATGACGATTCAACCAGCGGGCGACGGAAAATCGCCGCCCCTGACTATTTTTTTCCTGTAGGAAAACTTACCTCGCCCAACCACGGTCTACAGAACCGCAAATTGAGTGATTTATCTCCAGAGGTTCTAAGCAGATGGCAGCAGTACTCGTCGGTCAGTTCCATGCAAGAGACGCGGAAGGCCGTGTTTATTCCGTGCATGAGTTCCAGGAATCCACCCTGTCGCACGACGGCCTCGCCGGCTCTGCGCCTGTCACCACCTATAAACTGGCCATTGGCGATCGGGTCAACAAACTCGACGACAACGCGTTTGTGCTGGTGCAAACCGGTGTCACCCTCATTCGCGAACCTGAAACGAACGTCGCTTCATAACCCGCTGTTATGAGCAGAAGTCATATGCGCGCACTTGAGTTAGGATTCAGTCACTGACTCCCTCACCTGCTGAACATGGACTTCACGCATGCGTTTACGTCATATCGAAGTGATCCAGGCGCTCCTGCAGACCGGTCACCTGGGCACCGCGGCCGAATGGTTGCAGTTGCCCGTGACCGAGGTTGAACGCACGTTGCGCGATGCCGAGGATCAGTTGGGTTTCATGCTGTTTGCCAGCGTGCGTGGCCGTCTGCAAGCCACGCGCGAGGCGCGGGAGTTGCAAGTCGAGATCGCCCGCGTCTACGAGGCCCTTGAGCCGGTCCAGCGACTGGCCAGCAGCCTCAAGCAATATCTGGCCCCGCCCCTGCGAATCATCTGCACCCCGCCGCTGGCGCAACAACTGTTGCCGCAGAGCATCGCGGCGCTGCGCCGACGTCTCCCCGATGCACCTTGCACCCTCCTGAGCCAACCGACCCGCGAGATTGTCAGAAGCCTGCTGCTGCGCGAAAGCGATCTGGGCCTGAGCCTGCACGACCCGGACCATGCCGATATCGATTGCCAGGTCATCGCCCAGGGCAAGCTGCAGCTATTGGCACCCCATGGCTGGCTGCAACCGAAACAGAAGTACATCTCGCTGCAAGACCTGGCCGGCCAGTCAATGGTCGGCCTTGAAGGTCACGACCCGCTCAGCCCGGCGCTGGACAACAAGCTGCATGCGCTGCGCCCTGCCCCGGTCATCCAGACCCGGGTGCAGACGCATCAAATGATGCGCAGCATGGTCGAGGCCGGTGAAGGCCTGGCGATTGTCGATCCATTTACCGCCCTCGGCGCCAAATCGGCCGGGCTCGATGCCTGCCCGCTGGCGCCTGCGGTACCGGTCAGCGTCTACGCTCTGCGCCTGAAAAACGCCGAGCCCTCTCCGGCGGTTCAGACGCTGCTGGACATCATCACGGAACAAGCCGTGGCGATGCTGGCGAGCTGATCGGTTTTTCCAGCGGGTTATCGAACAATCGATACCAGAACAATGCGACTTCGGCGGTGTTCGGGTCGATCCCGCGATAACGCAGATGATCGATCCCGCCAACCACGTAGCCACAGCGTTCATACAGCCGGCAGGCCCCAAGATTATTGTTCTGGGTTTCCAGCATGATGCCCGGCAGCTTTTTCTTGCGGCTCCAGAACTGCGCTACGTCCAGCAACGCCTTGGCCACGCCATGGCGACGCGCCGGTGCATGCACCGCCAATTCATCGATATGGGCGAAACCGTTCCAGTTGGTGCTGACCACCAGGTGGCCCACCGGCTCATCATCCAGATAGGCCATGAAAATCGCACTGTCGGCGGCGTCGCGAAAACTGCTGAACTCTTCGGGATCGATGCCGTAGCACTTGCGATACGGGGTGATTGGCGTCACTGGCCACTGCGCCACCGGCTTGCCGATTTCTGCTGCGCCATAGGCGGCGACTTCAAAACTGAAATCACTGCCCCAGATATAAGCCGCAAAACCCTCATCGGCGACACGCACCGAGAGGCCCGGGTATTTGGGATTCATGACGGGCTGCATACTCGCAAAGGTCCTCATTCCTTGATGCAATCGACGGTGTAGTGCCGTCCATTGCCCTCGTCTTCATGTTGCAAGCCATGCACATCGGCGACAAACCCGGGGAAGCTGCTGTCGAACGCCCGGGCAAACTTCAGGTAATCGATGATCGAGCGGGTCGACTCGGTGAAACGCTCGCCGGGCATGATCAACGGGATCCCCGGCGGGTATGGCACCAGCATCACTGCCGCGATCCGCCCGTCCAGGGCATCGATCGAAACGGCCTCCACTTCCCCGCGTACCAATTGATCATAGGCGTCCGCTGGCTTCATCGCGACTTCCGGCAACACCGTGTACATGCGTTTGAGGTGTTTGGCCGTGGCGTTGCTGCGATAACAGGCGTGCAATTGATCGCACAGATCGCGCAACCCCATGCCTTGATAACGGGCCATGTTCTGTTGCGCCACGCACGGCAGGCAGGTGGCCAGGCTGACGTTGGCGTCGTAGCTGCGCTTGAACTCCAGTAACTCGGTCAGTAGCGTGCTCCATTTGCCCTTGGTAATGCCCATCGAGAACAGCACCAGGAATGAATACAGCCCGGTCTTTTCCACGACCAGCCCGCGCTCCCAGAGGAACTTGCTGACTACCGCCGCCGGAATCCCGCGCGCACTCAACGCGCCGCCCGCCGTCAGCCCCGGCATCACCAGCGTGACCTTGATCGGATCGAGCAGCACATAGTCGTCAGTCACGCCGCCAAAGCCGTGCCAATCGGCGTCGGGTTGCAGCAGCCAGTCTTCGGCGGCCACTTGCTCGATGGCTTCGACCGAGGGCGGCTGCCAGATGGAAAACCACCAGTCATCGGCGGCGATATGCTGGCGCAGATTGGCCAGCGCCCGGCGAAAACTCAGGGCTTCGTCGAACATTTCCTGTAGCAGCGAACGACCGGCCGGCCCTTCCATCATCGCCGAGGCCACGTCCAGCGAGGCGATGATGCTGTACTGCGGCGAGGTCGAGATGTGCATCATGAACGCTTCGTTGAAACGATCGCGATCCAGCTGCCGTGCACCGCCGTCCTGAACGTGAATCATCGACGCCTGGCTGAACGCCGCCAGCAGTTTGTGCGTGGAATGGGTGGTAAACACCAAGGGGCTGTCTTCGCTGCGGGACGTGCCCATGCCATAACGGCCGGCGAAGAACTCGTGGAATGCCGCGTAGGCGAACCAGGCCTCGTCGAAATGCAGCACCTCGACGCTGTTGCCCAGGCTCTGTTTGATCAGTTCGGCGTTGTAACAGAGGCCGTCATAAGTCGAGTTGGTCACCACCGCCAACTTGACCTTGGGCTCGCGGCCCTGGGTCAGCGGGCTCGCGTCGATCTTGGCCTGGATTGATTCGCGGCTGAACTCACTCAACGGAATCGGGCCAATGATCCCCAGCTCATTGCGCTCCGGGCACAGGTACAGCGGAATCGCGCCGGTCATGATGATCGCGTGTAACACCGATTTGTGGCAGTTGCGATCCACCAGCACCAGATCATCGCGTGCCACCATGGAATGCCAGACGATCTTGTTGGCTGTCGAGGTGCCATTGATCACGAAAAAGGTGTGATCGGCACCGAAGTTGCGAGCCGCTCGCGCTTCCGCCTCGGCCAAGGGACCGGTGTGATCGAGCAGCGAACCTAGTTCCGGTACCGACACCGACAAATCCGAACGCAGGGTGTTTTCCCCGAAAAACTGGTGAAACGCCTGCCCCACCGGGCTCTTGTGATACGCCACGCCGCCGCCATGCCCCGGCGTGTGCCAGGAATAATTGGAGTCGGCGGTGTGCTGCACCAGCGCCTTGAAGAACGGCGGCAACAGACCGTCCAGGTACTTGCGCGCCGCACGGGCAACCTGACGGGCAAGGAATGGCACGGTGTCTTCGAACAAATAGAGAATGCCGCGCAGCTGATTGAGCTCGGCCATGGCGTCAGCCGGGGCGTTTTCCAGGGTGACCTGTTCACCCAGGGCGAAGATCGGCAGGTCCGGCGCCCGAACCCGCGCCAGGCGGATCAGTTCGGCCATGTTGTGCAGAAGATGCGCGTGGGTGCTGGCGTCTTCGGCGGCAATCAACATGCAGGCAAGGCCGTGATGGGTCGAGGCGACCAGACGCCCCTCGGTGTAATCGACTGCTGAAACGATACTGAAACCTTCCTGCTCCAGCTCCCGGGCAATGCCACGCACACGATCACCGGCAACGGTGTCGGCCTTGATGTCGCGGTGGACGATCAGGACCGGGAATTTCAAATCTTTATACATGAGGCTCGGCGTCCTGAAGCGGCAGATCGTGGCCTGCCAATCACCTCAGGGTAGAGGGTTGGAGCGCATGTGGCGAGGGGGATGCCCTGAAGTGGGCCGGCCGGCGCACCATCATGTGGCCAGCAAACTCGGTGTCGAGAAAGATACCTGTGGCGAGGGAGCTTGCTCCCGTTGGGCTGCGAAGCGCCCCCCCTGCATTCGCTCGGAACCATATTGGCAGGATTTGCGACTGCTGCGCAGTCGAGCGGGAGCAAGCTCCCTCGCCACAAAAAACCTTCCGCTCGAAGGGACTCAGGCCTGGGCCTTGGCCTCGGCCAATTGCTGCCACAGCGACGGCGCGCCGGCGGATTTGGCAATGGCTTCCAGGCGCGCAACGTGCTGAGCCAGATCCTCTTCACTGGCGCGGATGATCCGGGTCGGCTGACGATCGGCCGGCAGACGACGGATTTCCGTGGCGGAATTATCGGCACCTTCGCCCGAACCGTTGCCATCGGACGCGTTACCGGCCAGCGACAGGCTGGTCTGGCCGCCGGTCATGGTCAGGTAAACGTCGGCGAGAATCTCGGAGTCGAGCAAGGCGCCGTGCAGTTCACGGCCGGAGTTGTCGACGCCATAGCGTTTGCACAAGGCGTCGAGGCTGTTGCGCTGCCCCGGGTGACGTTCCCGGGCCATTATCAGGGTGTCGAGGATCGTGCAGTGCTGTGTGATGTCCGCGCGATCGTGCTGGCCCATCAGGGCAAATTCGTTGTTGATGAAGCCAACGTCGAACGCCGCGTTATGGATGATCAGCTGTGCGCCCTTGATGAACTCGAAAAATTCATCGGCCACTTCAGTGAAACGCGGCTTGCCCACCAGAAATTCGTTAGTGATGCCGTGGACGCCAATGGCGCCTTCATCACTCTCGCGATCCGGTTGCAGGTAAACGTGAAAATGCCGGCCGGTCAGGCGCCGACCGAGCAACTCGACACAACCGATTTCGATAATCCGGTGGCCGTCGGTCACCGGCATGCCGGTGGTTTCGGTATCGAGTACAACGGATCTGGTGGCCATCAGTGCTCAGCTCTCAACGGGTCAATCGTGCAAAAGCGGCGATGTTAACACGCTCGCGTGGGTCTTTCAGATAGACCGCGTTACGCCGGAATCAAGCCTGCTTGTACCCGCGCACTTCATCCACGCCACGGTTGGCCAGTTGGTCGGCCCGTTCGTTGCCATGATGGCCGATATGCCCGCGTACCCATTTCCAGGTGACGTTGTGGCGGTTGACCTGCTCGTCGAGCAGTTTCCACAGGTCGGCGTTTTTCACTGGTTCCTTCGCGGCGGTTTTCCAGCCGCGTTTCTTCCAGTTGGCCATCCACTCGTTGATGCCTTTCATCACGTACTGGGAGTCGGTCACCAGCAGCACGTCGCAAGAACGCTTGAGCTCTTCCAGGCCACGGATCGCCCCCATCAGCTCCATGCGGTTGTTGGTGGTGTTGGCTTCGCCGCCCCAGAGTTCTTTTTCGACGCCCTTGCACACCAGCAACGCGCCCCAGCCGCCTGGGCCAGGATTGCCCTTGCAGGCGCCATCGGTGAAGAGTTCTACGCTATCGCTCATGCCAATCTATCCAGAAAATGCGCTGGCTCGCCGATCGGTGACCGACGATGCCCGAGGCCGGGGCATACCCGGCCGGGAATATAAAAAAGTGTATTACGGTTCGATGTGACGACGATTGACCTTGGCCATCGGCAACGGAATCAGCTTGCCCATCGGTTCGCGCCGTACCTGGCGCACCGGCCGCAGCCCCACCACGATCTTGCGCGCGACTAATAAATAGAAGCCGCCACCCGACAATTGCCAGTCACCGGCCTTGCGCTCCCAACCGGCCAGACGAGCTTGCCAGGCAGGTGACGCAAGCGGCGGACGATAGCACCCGAAGCGGCGTTTCTCCAGCGCGAAGCCCAGCAGGTTCAGCCAGTCGCTGACCCGCGACGGCGAAATGCAGCGCGCCTTGCGCAAGGCGTCATGGGCGAACACATGACGCAGGCCCCAACTGCTCCAGGGGTTGATCCCGATAATCAGCAGATGCCCGCCGGGGCGCACACTGCTCGCCGCTTCGCGCAACAAGCCGTGGGGCGACAGGCAGAAATCCAGCCCATGCTGCAACACCACCACATCGGCGGCATGCTCGCTCAAGGGCCAAGCCTGCTCTTCGCAGACGATCTCGACCCCCGGCAACGGCGCGCCGAGTCGCACATTGCGCTGCACCTGCGGCGCCGACGGTGGCGTCTGTGCCGAGGGACCGTAATGCACCAGATAGCCGCCGAAGAAGCGCCCCAACTCGTCTTCGAGCATGCGTCGTTCTTCGTCCAGCAAAAATTGCCCGATGGGACCGGACAGCCAGTCACGAGCCGCGCTGATCAATGCCAGCCAGTCAGGATCAGCCTGAGCGAACGCTTTATCGGTCATTGCATTCTCCAACGCGCCAGGAAGCTCTAAGATGCGCCAATGTTTTCCGCTTGGCGAATCCGACGATGATACAGATCAGTGCCCTGCCCGCCTTCACCGACAACTACATCTGGTTGTTACAAGACCACAGCACCCAGCGCTGTGCCGTAGTCGATCCGGGCGATGCCGCGCCCGTAGAGGCGTGGCTCGCGGCGCACCCGGGTTGGGTGTTAAGCGATATTCTGATCACTCATCACCATCATGACCATGTCGGCGGCGTCGAGCGGCTGAAAAAAGCGACAGACGCAACCGTCTATGGCCCGGCCAGCGAGACCATCCCGGCACGGGACGTGGCCCTCAAGGACAGCGACCGGATCAACGTGCTGGGCTGGGACCTCGATGTCATCACAGTACCGGGCCATACCCTGGGGCATATCGCCTATTACCACCGTGGTCATTTGTTTTGCGGCGACACCCTGTTCGCTGCCGGTTGCGGACGCTTGTTCGAAGGCACGCCCGAGCAAATGCATCACTCGCTGAGCCGCCTCGCGGCGCTTCCCGAAGACACGCTGGTCTACTGCACCCACGAGTACACCCTGAGCAATCTGAAGTTTGCCGTGGCGGTCGAACCGGGCAATCCCGACACCCTCGAACGACTGGCCAAAGTCACCCGTCAACGGGAAGCCGGAATCATGACGCTGCCTTCGACCCTGGCGCTGGAAAAGCTCACCAATCCGTTTTTGCGTACCGGCGAAACATCCGTTAAAGAAAAAGTGGACGAACGGAATGGAACCGAAAACCGGGCGCCGAGTGCGGTCTTTGCTGCATTGCGGGCTTGGAAAGATACGTTCTAAGCTGCCTGCGCAATGGTACAAAAATTCTGAATGGTTGACCGCAGGGGGTGTGCTTTCTAGAATCGCCCGACATTTTCGCCCGGAACTTACTTCCAGCCAATGTCGTCACCTATTCGTAAAGCCACCAATTCAGACGCATTGACCCGCTTGGCTCAAGCCATCGCGGTGGCTGTGTCCGCCACTTTGGCGGGCTGTTCAAGCCATGTGCCGCAGACCGAAGCGACACACACACCGAATATCGCCGCGCGAGCCAAGCAAAAACCAATCTGGCTCAGCGAAAAACCAACACCGCAAGTTCCCCAGGACGTCTGGGAGCGCATGCGCCAGGGCTTCCAGTTGCAGGACAACCTGGGCGTCAACCCGCGCATCGAGCAGCAGCGCCTGTGGTTCGCCAGTAACCCGTCCTTCCTCGAAAACGCCGGCGAACGCGGCAGCCTCTACATTCACTACATCGTCGAACGCCTTGAAGAACGCAACATGCCGCTGGAACTGGCGCTGTTGCCAGTCATTGAAAGCGCCTACAACCCGATGGCCTATTCCCGAGCCGACGCGGTGGGTCTTTGGCAATTCATTCCTTCCACCGGGCGTTACTTCAACCTGCGTCAAACCCGTTTCTATGATGGCCGTCGCGATATCACCGCCTCGACCACCGCGGCCATGGATTACCTGACCCGCCTGCACGACATGTTCAACGGTGACTGGCTATTGGCCCTGGCGGCCTACAACGCCGGCGAAGGCACGGTCAGCCGGGCCATCGAGCGCAACGAGAAGCTCGGTCTTCCAACCGACTATTGGAACCTGCCGCTGCCAGCGGAAACCCAGGCCTATGTGCCGAAGCTGCTGGCTCTGTCGCAAGTGGTGTTGGCGCCCGATGCCTATGGTGTGAACCTCAAGTCGATCGCCAACGAACCGTACTTCCAGGTCGTCGAAATCAACCAGCGCATGGACCTGTCCAAGGTTGCCGCGGTGGCCAACATCGACGAAGACGAACTGTTCCAGCTCAACCCGGCCTTCAAGCAACGCACTACCATCGACGGTCCCCAGCATCTGCTGGTGCCGACGTCCAAGGCGCAACTGCTGACTGCCAGCCTGTCGACCATGCGTCCTGAAGAGCTGATCAGCCAGCGGCCGCTCAAGCCGGTGTTCGAAGGTGCCGACGACAACGAAATCGCCAGCATCAAGCGCGCCTACCGGGTCAAGCGCGGAGAAAATCTGGCCTCCATTGCCAGGGCCAACAAGGTTGACGTCAAGGACCTGCAACGCTGGAACAAGCTGAACGGCAAGAACATCAAGGTCGGCCAGACCCTTGTGATGCAGGACACCACCAAGCGCAGCGGCGGTCGCATCAACACTGTCGTGGCGGCGAACAGCAAAACCAGCGGCAAGTCGGACAAACAGAAGCCGCAGACCCAGTACAAGGTCCAGCAAGGCGACTCGTTGTACATGGTTGCCAAACGTTTCAATGTCGAAATGCAACACCTCAAGCGCTGGAACCCTCGGGTAGGCCAGGCGCTGAAGCCGGGTCAGATGCTGACGGTTTCTTCCCCGCATTAAACAGCACGCCCTGCCTAGGGGCTTTTGTGGCGAGGGGGCTTGCCCCCGTTGGGATGCGAAGCAGCCCCCTCAACCTGCAACGGGTTTCTTCTGACAGACAGCGCGCACCGGTTTCACGACTGCTTCGCAGCCGAACGGGGGCAAGCCCCCTCGCCACAGGTATCGCGCTTGCAGGCCAATCCCCTAACAATTAATCGCACATTAAGCCCCGTCTTTTTCCTGTCGATACAAGCTGTTACTGTACGGCCCACAAAGCCCAAGCCGCCTGGATCGGATCTCTGACTTGAAGCGTCCCCTCCTCCTGCTCCTGATCAGCCTGGCCTTGAGCTCCCCCGCAAGCGCGACGATCAGCGAAAGCCACGGTTATGCGCAGTTCGGCACGCTCAAGTACCCGGCCAGATTTACCCACTTCGACTGGGTCAACCCGCAAGCGCCCAAGGGCGGTACGTTGCGGGTGATGGCGTTTGGCACCTTCGATACGCTCAACCCTTACACCTTCAAAGGTTCGAGCCCGGTTTCCACGGCCAACTTCCTGCAATACGGCATCAACGAACTCAACGAACCGCTGATGGTCGGCACCGGCCAGTACGCGCCGTCGGGCGATGAGCCAACGTCCAGTTATGGCCTGATCGCCCAATCGGTGGAATACAGCGAGGACCGCAGTTGGGTGGTGTTCAACCTGCGCCCCGAAGCGCGCTTCCACGATGGCACGCCGATCACCGCTTACGATGTCGCGTTTTCTTACCGTCTGCTGCTCAAGGAAGGTCATCCGCAATACCGCACCAACCTCCAGGAAGTGTCGCGGGTCGACATCCTCAACCCGCAGCGCATTCGCTTCGTCTTCAAGCGCTCCGGCAATCCGTTGCTGATCCTGCGCCTGGGCGAGTTGCCGGTGCTGCCCCAGCATTACTGGAAAGATCGCGATTTCAAGGCCACCACCTTCGAACCGCCATTGGGCAGCGGGCCGTATCGCATCACTTCGGTAACCCCTGGGCGGCAGATCGTCTTCGAGCGGGTCAAGGATTACTGGGGCAAGGACCTGCCGGTCAATCGCGGCAAGTACAACGTCGATCGCATGGAAGTCGAGTTCTACCGTGACAGCGACGTGGCCTTCGAAGCGTTCAAGGCCGGCGAGTTCGACATCTACATCGAGCATCAGGCGAAAAACTGGGACAACGGCTACGACTTCCCGGCCGTGCGCCGTGGCGAGGTGATCAAGGCGCAGATCCCGCACCAGATCCCGACCCAGAGCCAGGGCCTGTTCATGAACACTCGGCGGTCGACCTTCGCCCAGATCAAGGTCCGTGAAGCGCTGGGGCTGATGTTCGATTTCGAGTGGACCAACCGCACGCTGTTCAGTGGCGCCTACACACGCGCCATGAGTTACTACCCCAACAGCGAGTTCTCTGCCACGGGACTGCCGGTCGGCCACGAGTGGCTGTTGCTCAAGCCCTATCGCGATCAGTTGCCCGCCAAGCTGCTCACCGAGCCGTTCAGCCTGCCGCAGACTGAAGGCCGCGGCATTCCGCGCGAAACCATGCGCAAGGCCTTGGGCCTGCTCGCCGAAGCCGGCTGGAAGCTCAATGGCCAGCGGCTGCAGAACAGCATCGGCCAACCGCTACGCTTCGAGATCCTGCTGGTCAACCCGAACCTGGAGCGGATCCTTCAGCCTTACGTCGAGAACCTCGCCAGCATCGGTATCGACGCACGGCTGCGCACGGTCGATCGCGCCCAGTACAAACAGCGCCTCGATCAATTCGATTTCGACATGATCCTGATGACCCTCAACCAGACCCTCAGCCCGGGCCTGGAACAATGGCAGTACTTCCACTCCAGCCAGGTCGGGATCAAGGGCAGCAAGAACTACGCAGGCATCGCCGACCCGGTGGTCGACCATTTGCTCGAACAACTGCTCGGCGCCCAGACCCGGGATGAACAAGTCGCCGCCGGCAAGGCGCTCGACCGGGTGCTGCTATGGCAGCACTACATCATTCCCAACTGGTACCTCAATTATCACCGCTTGGCCTACCGCAACCGGTTCGCCTTCGTCACCACGCCGCCCTACACCCTGGGCCTGAGCGCGTGGTGGCTGAAATCTTCGGAGAAAGATCAATGACTCCCTTACGCGCCCTGCTCTTGCAGGCCAGCGGTCTGTTGTTCGCCGGGCTGGCCTGCGCCGCCCCGCAACACGCCCTGACCCTGTACAACGAGCCGCCGAAATACCCAGCCGACTTCAAGCACTTCGATTACGTAAACCCCGACGCGCCGAAGGGCGGGATCTTCCGTCAGGCCGGGTTCGGAGGCTTCGACAGCCTCAATCCGTTCATCAGCAAAGGCGTGCCGGCCGACGACATCAGCATGATCTACGACACCCTGGCCAAACAGGGTCTCGATGAGCCGTTCACTCAATATGGCTTGATCGCAGGCAAAATCGAAAAAGCCCCGGACAACACCTGGGTGCGCTTCTATCTGCGCCCCGAAGCACGTTTCCACGACGGCCACCCTGTGCGCGCCGAAGACGTGGTGTTCAGCTTCCAGACCCTGATCAAGGAAGGTGCCCCGCTCTACCACGGCTATTACAGCGACGTGGAGGAAGCGATCGCCGAAGACCCGCTCAAAGTGCTGTTCAAGTTCAAGCACAACAACAACCGCGAATTGCCAATGATCCTCTGCCAGTTGCCGGTGCTGCCCAAACATTGGTGGGCCACCCGTGACTTCAATAAGGGCAACCTGGAACTACCGCTGGGCAGCGGCCCGTACAAAGTCACCGAAGTGAAAGCCGGGCGCTCCGTGCGATATGAACGGGTCAAGGATTACTGGGGCAAGGACCTGCCGGTCAATCGCGGGTTCTACAACTTCGACGTGATGACCACTGACTATTACCGCGACAACACCGTTGCACTGGAAGCACTCAAGGCCGGTCAGTTCGACTACTGGCTGGAAATATCCGCGAAAAACTGGGCCAAGGCCTACAACATTCCGGCGGTGACCGAAGGGCGGCTGATCAAGGAAGAAATCCCCAACGGCAACCCCACCGGCATGCAAGGCTTCGTGTTCAACCTGCGTCGTCCGGTGTTCCAGGATGTGCGCGTGCGCCAGGCGCTGTCCCTGTTGCTGGACTTCGAGTGGACTAACAAGCAACTGTTCAACGGCGCCTACGTGCGTACCCGCAGTTACTTCGAAAACTCGGAAATGGCCGCCACCGGCCTGCCGGACGCCGATCAACTGGCGATTCTCGACCCGTTCCGCGGCAAGATTCCCGAGCAAGTGTTCAGCGAGGCGTTCCAGAACCCGCTGACCGACGCCAGCGGCATGATCCGCACCCAGCAGCGCAAAGCCTATCAACTGCTGCAAGAGGCCGGCTGGCGGATCGTCGACGACAAGATGGTCGACGCCACCGGCAAACCGGTGACCATCGAGTTCCTGCTGGCCCAGACCGAGTTCGAGCGGGTGCTGCTGCCGTTCAAGCGCAACCTCAGCGACCTGGGCATCGATCTGGTGATCCGTCGGGTCGACGTCTCGCAATACATCAACCGCGTACGCTCCCGGGACTTCGACATGATCGTCGGCAGTTTCCCGCAATCCAACTCGCCGGGTAACGAACAGCGCGAGTTCTGGATGACCGCCGCCGCCGACAAACCCGGCAGCCGCAATTCCATGGGCCTTAAAGACCCGGTGGTGGACCAATTGGTCGAGCAACTGATCAACGCCGATTCGCGCAAAAGCCTGGTGGCCCACGCCCGGGCGCTGGACCGGGTGCTGCAATGGGGCTATTACGTGATCCCCAACTGGCACATCAAGACCTGGCGCGTGGCGTACTGGAACCACATCGGCCACCCGAAGGTTTCGCCCAAATATGACATCGGCATCAATACCTGGTGGGTCAAGCCCGACGCGACACCTGCGATAGAAGTCGAAACCAAACTGCAAGCCGACCCTGCGGGCACGGAGTAATCAGATGCTGGCGTATATTTTTCGGCGACTGCTGCTGATCATCCCGACCCTGTTTGGCATTCTGCTGATCAACTTCGTGATCATCCAGGCCGCCCCCGGTGGGCCGGTGGAACAGATGATCGCCAAACTCGAAGGCTTCGAAGGCGCCACCAGCCGCATTGCCGGCGGCGGTGCCGAAGTGTCGGTGGCCGGCTCGGCCTATCGTGGGGCGCAAGGCCTGGACCCGGCGCTGGTCAAGGAAATCGAGCACATGTACGGCTTCGACAAATCGGCGCCGGAACGCTTGTGGATCATGATCAAGAACTACGCCACCCTGGATTTCGGCGACAGCTTCTTCCGCGACGCCAAGGTCATCGACCTGATCAAGGAAAAGATGCCGGTATCGATCTCCCTCGGGCTGTGGAGCACGCTGATCATGTACCTGGTGTCGATCCCGTTGGGGATCGCCAAGGCGACGCGACACGGCAGCCACTTCGATGTGTGGACCAGTTCGGCGATCATCGTCGGTTACGCGATCCCGGCGTTCCTGTTCGCCATCCTGCTGATTGTGGTGTTCGCCGGCGGCAGCTATTTCGACTGGTTCCCGCTACGGGGCCTGACCTCGAACAACTTTGATGAGCTCAGCACCGGCGGCAAGATCCTCGATTATTTCTGGCACCTGGCTCTGCCGGTCACTGCACTGGTGATCGGCCACTTCGCGACCATGACCCTGCTGACCAAAAACAGCTTCCTCGACGAAATCAACAAGCAATACGTGGTCACCGCCAAAGCCAAGGGCCTGACCCGTCACCGCGTGCTCTACGGCCATGTGTTTCGCAACGCGATGCTGTTGGTGATCGCCGGTTTCCCTTCAGCGCTCATCGGGATCTTCTTCACCGGCTCATTGCTGGTGGAAGTGATCTTCTCCCTCGACGGCCTCGGCCTGATGAGTTTCGAAGCAGCGATCAACCGCGACTACCCGATCGTCTTCGGCACGCTGTTCATCTTCACGCTGCTGGGGCTGGTGCTGAAGCTGATCGGCGACCTCACGTACACCCTTGTCGATCCGCGCATCGACTTCGAAAGCCGGGAGCATTGAGATGAACCTGTCCCCTCTCAATCGCCGACGTTTCGAGCTGTTCAAGGCCAACAAGCGTGGCTGGTGGTCGTTGTGGCTGTTTCTGATTCTGTTCGGCGCAAGCCTCGGCGCCGAGCTGATCGCCAACGACAAACCACTGGTGGTGCATTACGACAACGCCTGGTACTTCCCGGCGCTCAAGCGCTATCCGGAAACCGCGTTCGGCGGCGAATTCCCGCTGGAAGCCAACTACAAGAGCCCGTACATCCGCGAACTGCTCAAGGCCAAGGACGCCTGGGTGGTGTGGGCGCCAATCCCCTACAGCTACCAGAGCATCAACTACGACCTGAAAGTCCCGGCCCCCGCGCCGCCGTCCGCCGACAACCTGCTGGGCACCGATGACCAGGGCCGCGACGTGTTGGCCCGGGTGATTTACGGTTTCCGGATTTCGGTGCTGTTCGCTTTGACGCTGACCATTCTCAGCTCGATCATCGGCGTGATCGCCGGTGCCTTGCAGGGTTTTTATGGTGGCTGGGTCGACCTGGCCGGGCAGCGTTTTCTGGAGATCTGGTCCGGGCTGCCGGTGCTGTACCTGCTGATCATCCTTGCCAGTTTCGTGCAGCCGAACTTCTGGTGGCTGCTGGGGATCATGCTGCTGTTCTCTTGGATGAGCCTGGTGGATGTGGTGCGCGCCGAGTTCCTGCGCGGGCGGAATCTGGAATACGTACGCGCGGCCCGGGCGCTGGGCATGCAGAATGGTGCGATCATGTTCCGCCACATTTTGCCCAACGCCATGGTCTCGACCATGACCTTCATGCCATTCATCCTGACCGGCGCCATCGGCACGCTGACCGCCCTCGACTTCCTCGGCTTCGGTTTGCCGCCGGGCGCCCCGTCGCTGGGTGAGTTGGTGGCCCAGGGCAAATCCAACCTGCAAGCGCCGTGGCTCGGTATGAGTGCGTTTGCGGTGCTGGCGTTGATGTTGAGTTTGCTGGTATTCATCGGCGAGTCCGCTCGCGATGCCTTCGACCCGAGGAAGTGAAATGAATCAGGACAATCTGATCGAAGTGCGCGACCTGGCCGTCGAATTTGTCGTTGGCGAGCACGTTCAGCGGGTGGTCGAAGGCGTCAGCTTCGACATCAAGCGCGGCGAAACCCTGGCGCTGGTGGGTGAAAGCGGCTCCGGCAAATCGGTGACCGCCCACTCGATCCTGCGGCTGCTGCCCTATCCGCTCGCCCGGCATCCGTCCGGCACCATCACCTATTCCGACCGAAACCTGCTGGAGCTGAAAGAGAAAACCATCCGCCATATCCGCGGCAACCGGATCGCGATGATCTTTCAAGAGCCGATGACCTCGCTCAATCCCCTGCATTCGATCGAGAAGCAGATCAACGAGGTATTGGGCATCCACAAGGGCCTGACCGGCAAAGTCGCGACCAGGCGCACGCTGGAGCTGCTGGAGATGGTCGGCATCCCGGAACCCGAGAAGCGTCTCAAGGCCCTGCCCCACGAATTGTCCGGTGGCCAGCGCCAACGGGTAATGATCGCCATGGCCCTGGCCAACGAGCCGGAACTGCTGATCGCCGACGAACCGACCACCGCGCTGGACGTGACTGTTCAGCTGAAAATCCTCGAATTGCTCAAGGAATTGCAGGCCCGCCTGGGCATGGCGCTGTTACTGATCAGTCACGATTTGAACCTTGTACGAAGAATTGCGCATCGCGTATGTGTCATGCAGCGCGGTTGCATCGTCGAACAGGCATCGTGCGAAGAATTGTTCCGCGCGCCGCAGCATCCGTACACCCGGGAACTGCTGGCAGCGGAGCCCAGCGGCAAGCCTGCGACCAATGTAATTGGCCCGCCATTGCTGCAAGTCGAGGATCTGAAAGTCTGGTTCCCGATCAAGAAAGGCTTTCTGAAAAAGACCGTCGACCACATCAAGGCGGTGGACGGCATCAATTTCAGCCTGCCCCAGGGACAGACCCTGGGGATTGTGGGAGAAAGCGGTTCCGGCAAGTCGACGCTCGGTTTGGCGATTTTGCGGCTGATCGGCAGCAAAGGGGCAATCCGTTTTGAAGGCAAGCAGCTAGACTGCCTGACGCAGCAACAGGTTCGGCCGCTGCGGCGGGAAATGCAGGTGGTGTTCCAGGACCCTTTCGGCAGCCTGAGCCCACGGATGTGCGTGAGCCAGATCGTCGGCGAAGGCCTGCGGATCCACAAGATGGGCACCGAGGCCGAGCAGGAACAAGCGATTATTGCGGCACTCAAGGAGGTAGGCCTGGATCCGGAAACCCGGCACCGCTACCCCCATGAATTTTCCGGTGGGCAGCGGCAGAGAATCGCCATTGCCCGGGCTTTAGTGCTAAAACCGGCGTTGATTCTGCTGGACGAGCCGACTTCGGCCCTCGACCGCACCGTGCAACGCCAAGTGGTGGAGCTGCTACGTTCACTGCAAACCAAGTACAACCTGACGTATTTGTTTATCAGCCATGACCTGGCTGTCGTCAAAGCGCTGAGCCACCAGCTGATGGTGGTCAAGCATGGCCAAGTGGTCGAACAGGGAGACGCGCAAAGTATCTTTGCCGCCCCCCAACATCCGTATACACAGCAGTTGCTGGAAGCCGCTTTTCTGGCACCAGCCACTGCGCAATAAACCTGAAAGAGAGGAGCAACACATGGGTTTTCTCGCCGGTAAGCGCGTACTGATCGTCGGTGTCGCCAGCAAGCTGTCCATCGCATCCGGCATCGCTGCCGCCATGCATCGCGAGGGCGCTGAGCTTGCCTTCACTTATCAGAACGACAAACTCAAGGGTCGTGTCGAAGAGTTCGCACAAGGCTGGGGTTCGAGCCCTGAGCTGTGCTTCCCGTGCGACGTGGCCAGCGATGCCGAAATCGCCAAGGTCTTCGAAGAGTTGAGCAAGAAGTGGGACGGCCTGGACTGCATCGTGCACTCCGTCGGCTTCGCCCCGGGCGACCAACTGGACGGCGACTTCACCGAAGCCACCACCCGTGAAGGTTTCCGCATCGCTCACGACATCAGCGCCTACAGCTTCGTGGCCCTGGCCAAGGCTGGTCGCGAAATGATGAAAGGCCGCAATGGCAGCCTGCTGACCCTGTCGTACCTGGGCGCCGAGCGCACCATGCCGAACTACAACGTCATGGGCATGGCCAAGGCTTCCCTGGAAGCCGGCGTACGTTACCTGGCCGGCTCCCTGGGCCCGGACGGCACCCGCGTCAACTGCGTATCGGCTGGCCCGATCCGCACCCTCGCCGCTTCCGGCATCAAGAACTTCCGCAAAATGCTGGCCGCCAACGAAGCGCAAACCCCGCTGCGTCGTAACGTCACCATCGAAGAAGTCGGCAACGCCGGCGCTTTCCTGTGCTCGGACCTGGCGTCCGGCATCAGCGGCGAAATCATGTACGTAGACGGCGGCTTCAACACCACCGCCATGGGCAACATCGAAGAGTGATCTTCGGTTAGCCGTTAAAAAACCCGCCATTTCTGGCGGGTTTTTTTATGCCTGAAATAGCAGCGGTTACCGTCAGCTCTGGATACCCAGGACTTTCGGACCTGGACGTTCACCTGAGTTCAGATCAGCCGCAATGATGATTCGATTTCCGGTGCGTTGGACAATAATGTCGCTCACGCGACCTGTTTGCTCCCGAACCACCCCAGAGCGACCAAAAGAAACGTCGAGCACACCGCCTTCTGTGATGCGTAGCCAGTACAGCTTCTGCGCAGGAAAATCCTCACTCCCTCCAACCACGATTTTTCTATTCGGTTGTACGGCGATGGAGGGGATATTTAAAAAGCTGGTATCCAGATCAACCACTTGGGTATTTCCACCGTTAAAGGACGGATCCGCGGTGGCATTACCCAGTAGGCGTTGCACGGAAATATAACGTTTACCATCGTCGTTGATCGACGTGACAGCAACAATGACTATCTTGTCGCCGTCCAGCACCATCGCGCCAAAATTGGTGTAATCATCATTTTCCCAAAAACCGTCAATGCCGAAGGCCTTGTGCAACGTGCCGTCCCGGTTATAGCAAGCCAGGGCTGCCCTTGAGTTTGATTGTTCTTGAGACGGGCGATCAACGATCCCAAACACAACAATACGCCCATCTGGCAAGACGGAGAGGCTAAGGATCTTCGTTATCGGACCTTTAAACCTGACTTCGATCATTCCTGATTCGTTAAAACCGGTATCGGGATTACCTTGATCATCAAGGCTGTATACGCGACCTGCCGAATCGATGGTGATGCCATCGTTGTCAGACAATTGGTAACTTGCACCCACTAAAACATGGTTGTCAGCCGTGAGACATCCCGTGGGTTCGTCGGTCTGCAAACCCTGCCCCGGAGGGACAGGATCAACGGGCAAAGGGAAAATTCTTGTACCAAAGACTAAATTAGGACTTCCTTCTTCATTGAATTGCGTAATCGCAGCCTGCCTGATAAAGGGGTCACTACCTGTGTAACCAATCAACAGGAATTTGCCGTCTTCTCGAGCCAGTAAGCGTGTAGGCTTTTCGAACTGGCCTTTGGCGAAGCTCCACTCAAACGTTGTGAAATCACGATCGGGAGTGCCACCAGACGCGGCACGATACACCCATTGGGAATTGCCTTTTTGAGCCGCGTAAAGAAGTTTTTCTGCAGTTGTTTCAACGACACATTGAGACGAATCTTGCGGAATATTGATCATGCCTACTTCAGCAAATCCCAAATCCAGATCACCTGGTGTTTGCTCCATGCTGGCTTGTGCTGTCATGCGGTCATCCTCCTGAATTGTTGGTTTCATGCAATCCGAGGAATGCCACAAACCATTCCTACAGACGGCCGAGTCCGTTTGATAGGGCCACGATAGTGCGAAAACTGAAAAAAGCATCACTGCCAGAAATAACAGTTTTAGTGTCGTCAAGAGCCAAAATACATTCTTTACAGCACATACCTGCTACATCTGCTTTAGCCAGCAATTTGTGTGAGGCAGTTGGCGAATAGCTGCTGGATCGGCTGTGTGCGCTGGCTGTAGCGCTGTAAAAGGACGATATCGCGATAAAACGTCAACTTACCCAACTGGATGATCCGGACCTTCGCCCCATGCTCAAGCCACAGCCCCGCCTCGGGCAGCAGTGAAACGCCGAGTCCACATTCAACCATCTTCACGATCGCTTCCAGCTCGTCGAGCTCCAGCGCTACTTGCACATCAATCTGCTGCTCGCGCAAAAAACGCGTCACCAATCGCCCACCGAATGAATTGCGGTCGTAGCGTACATGGGGATGGCTGGCGAGTAACTGCAGCGGGTCATCCCCCTCAAGGTCGGCCGGCACGATCAGCACAAACGGCTCCCGGCGAATGACTTGCACCGATAATTCCTTGGGTAATTCAAACGGCGGCTTGATCAGAATCGCCAGGTCCACTTCGCCAGTGTCCACCTGGCTCAGCAAGTTCAGGGATACCCCCGGCACCAGTTTCGCCTCCAGCAATGGCGCCTGTTGCCTGAGTCGCAACAACGCCTGTGGCAACAAACCGGTCTGGACAGTGGCCACCGCGCCGATCTTCAATTCGCCACGAAACTCGCTGATGTCATCACTGACGGCCATGCGACTGAAGATCTCGAGCATTTCCTGAGCCATCGGCAACGCTCGCTGCCCTGCGGCATTGAGGAGTGCCTGACGCCCGGTGCGATCGAACAGACGGATGCCCAACGCCTGCTCCAGATTGCGGATCTGCGCGCTGACCGCCGACTGAGTCAGGCCGATGTGCATGCCTGCCGCTGCGAACGTGCCATGGCGCGTCACAGCAATGAAGGTTTTCAGTTCCCGCAGCATACTGCCCCCAATTGATCGAAATAATTTGAGCTCGCTGCAAAAATTATCGTCTTTTAATCAAAAAGCACAGGACTAAACTCAGCCTCAACGCTCAACCCGTCGAGGCACATCCGATGCAACTGTCCCCTTTTCATTTGGCCATCCCGGTTTACGATCTGGACGCTACCCGGCGTTTCTATGGCGAGGTGTTCGGCCTGGAAGAAGGTCGCTCCAGCGATCACTGGGTCGATTTCAACTTTTTCGGCCATCAACTGGTGATTCATCTGGCCCCGAAAAACGCTTCTCAGGAAGCCGCCCATACCAACGCCGTGGATGGCCACGACGTACCGGTACCGCATTTCGGCGTGGTATTGCCGATGGAAGAATGGGAGGCGCTGGCCGAACGCCTGAAAGCCCTGGGTACACACTTCGTGATCGAGCCGGGCATCCGGTTTCAGGGATTGGTGGGCGAACAAGCCACGATGTTTCTTTTCGATCCCTGCGGCAATGCTCTGGAGTTCAAGGCGTTCAAAAATATCAATCAGTTGTTCGCCAAATGATCCGCTCGCCCCTTGACGCCACCACCCTCAGTGAAGCGGTGGTCAATGGCGAAACTACCGCCGCCATCATCGCCGAAACATTTCTTCAGCGCATTCAGGCGCAAGAGCCGGATATCCAGGCTTTTGTCTCGTTCGACGCCCTGCAGGTCCGCGCCGATGCGGCGCAGCACAACGGCCGTGGCCTGCTGGCCGGCGTCCCCGTGGGCATCAAGGACATTTTCGACACCGCGGCCTACCCCACGCAGTTCTATTCGCCCATTTATACCGACCATCAACCCTCCCGGGACGCCCACGTCGTGACGCTACTGCGCCAGGCCGGAGCGCTGATCATGGGCAAGACCCATACCACCGAGTTTGCGTACATGCACACCGGTCCAACCCGCAATCCCCACGACCTTACGCGAACGCCGGGCAGCTCCAGCGCTGGCTCGGCGGCCGGGATGGCTGCAGGGTTCTTTGCCCTGGCGCTGGGCACCCAGACCGCTGGCTCGTTGCTCAAACCGGCATCCTACTGCGGCCTCTTCGCCTTCAAACCGTCGCTGGGCCTGGTGTCGCTGGAAGGGGTAAAACCGTTGGCGCCGAGCTTCGACACCGTGGGTTGGTATGGCCAGTCAGTGCGCGACCTGCACCTGGTAGCGCGCGTGTTGATTCCCGGGTTTGTGATGCCGGACATCGAGCGGCGTCCGCTGCACTTGGGGTTCTGCCGCACGTCGCGCTGGGATCAAGTGGACCCCGACGTGGTCCTTGCCCTGGAACAGGCGGTGGATCAGTTGCGCAGCGCCGGCCATCACGTGAGCGATGTACGGCTGCCGGATGAGTTTGCCGGTGTATTCGACGATCATCAGTTGATTAACGATTGCGAAGGTGCCCGCTCGCTGGCAAAGGAGTTTCAACAACACCGAACACAATTGAGCCCTTCGACCCTGGCCATGTTCGAGCGGGCGGCAACCACAACCTGGCAACAGGAATCCGCTGCCAAGGCGCGCCTGGCTGATCTTGCCCCACGCTTGAGCGAGCTTTGCCGCCCCTTCGACGCCATGCTCGGCGCCTCTTGCGGGATGGTCGCGCCGGTCGGCCTGGAAAGCACCGGACCGTCGGATTTCATCAAGTTCTGGGGGGCGTTTGGCTGGCCGCAACTGAACATCCCGCTGAGGCCCGGCCAAGCCATGTTGCCTGTCGGGCTACAGATGATCGGAAGGTTCAGAGAGGATGGTCGGCTGTTACGAACGGCCGAGCACGTTGCAGCGGTTTTGCAAGGCGCCATTCAAGAATGACGAGCATCGAACTGTCGGGCACGCAACGCCTTATCGACCAGAGCCAGCAGGTCTTGCGCCGTTTGGGTTAGCTGAGCATCAAACTCGATCTGCCCGACACTGAAGCGAATGTCATAGCCACGATGCACCGTGGCATTACGCTCATCGAGTATTTCTTCAAGGCGCGCCCTGATTGCGGCAATCTCCACCGTGTTGGCGCCGGTCAATAAGGCGGCAAACTCATCGCTGCCCAGCCGACCGATCACATCGCTTTCACGAAAAGCGATGCGCAGCACGTCGGCAAAGGTTTTCAGGGCGTTGTCGCCCTCGGCACGCCCATACAACCGGTTGATGCGCTTGAAGTCGTCAAGGTCGAAAAACAACAAGGTCGCAGGTTGGCCCAACTGCCGACAGGCCTCCAGCGCCAATTGGGCCAGAGCCTCGAAGCCATGACGATTGGACAGCAGCGTCAACTCATCCATGCTCGCCATCTGCACGCCCATCAGTTCTTGCTCGGCCTTGCGCGCCAGGTCGCGCAGTACATCGCGGTCCTGCACGGCGCCGTCGAGGACGTTCGGCGTGCCCACGCCGGGTTTGAGCGGTTTGTCTGGGGTTAGCATTACTCACTCCCTTGATGGATATAAACGTTAGAGTCGTTCACACCCGGTTTGACTCCCTATAAACGCGCCGCTGGTCAGCTACCCGCCACCGGACACGGCCCTCCAGCGTCCGCCCAGAGTTTGAACTGGGTGACGAAAATGTCGTGGGGCACCGGCACCGGCGTCCGTCCCTCACCTGGATGCCAGCCCCAGAGCACCAGTTTGTCCTCGCTGACATGTTTGATCAGTGCCGCAAAATCACGATCGCCATTACTGGAACGGTCCTTGATCATTGCGCACAACCTGTCGGGCGGCAGGCCGATCCAGGCCATTTTGTGCGCGGCTGGCGGCAGGCTCCAATGCGGCGCTCCAGGCGGTGTGTGAGGCCCATAACTGGCGGGCGGATTGCTGTCGGCATGGCAACTGGCACACGGCAGACCGGCCGCCCCTTTGCCATCCATCCCGCGAACCACCCTCATCGCGTGAGGATTGCCGGCGTCGAACTGTAAAGGCGAATCGCCGGGGATATGGCAGTTCTGACAGCGCGGGCTCTGGAACACCTTCTGTACCGTGTCAAACGCCTTCAGCGCCTCTTTTTCATCAGCGAACAGGTCTGAGGCATAGCCAGTCAGCCCGATCAGCACCACCGCGCCCAGCAACAGATGTCGTTTCATGTCACACCCCCGACAGTTGCAGCGGCAGTTCCCGCAGACGCTGCCCGGTCAGGGCAAACACCGCGTTCGCCACGGCCGGCGCCACGGGCGGTACACCAACCTCCCCGATACCGCCGGGTTTGTCGGTGCTGGGGACGATATGCACTTCGACCACGGGCATTTCGTTCAGGCGCAGCACCTGATAGTCGTGAAAATTGGATTGCTGCACCTGGCCGTTCTTGAACGTCAGTTTGCTGTGCAAGGTAAATCCGAGACCGAAGGTGATGCCTGACTCCATCTGCGCGGCGATGCTCTGCGGGTTGACCGCAATGCCGCAATCCACCGCACACACCACCCGGTGTACGCGAATCGCCAGGTTGTCCTGCGACACCTCCGCCACATGGGCGACGTAGCTGCCGAAAGACTCATGCACCGCCACGCCCAATGCGTGGCCGTCCGGCAACGGGGCTTTCCAGTCGGCTTTCTCCACCGCCAGATTCAGCACCCCCAGATGCCGTGGATGCGCCTTGAGCAAGGTTCGTCGGTATTCCACCGGATCCTTGCCGGCCGCCTCTGCCAGCTCATCGATCAACGACTCCATGACGAATGCCGTATGGGTATGCCCCACCGACCGCAACCACAACACGCTGATGCCGGTTTGCGGGGAATGCAGGTCGATCAGGTGATTGGCCAGCCCCTCAAAATAAGGACTGTCGGCCACACCTTCGACGGAGGTTTTGTCGACACCGTCCTTGACCATGGTCGCCTCGAACGACGTGCCGGCCATGATCGACTGCCCGACCAGCACATGCTTCCAGGCGATCGGCATACCGTCGGCGTCCAGCCCGATGCGTGCCTGATGCAGGAATGCCGAGCGATAGTAACCGCCGCGAATGTCATCCTCTCGGGACCAGACGGTTTTCACCGGTTCGCCCGCCGCTTTGGCGACGTACACCGCCTCGCTGACAAAATCCGAGGTCGGGTTGGCCCGACGCCCGAAGCCGCCACCGAGGAATTGGGTGTGGATCTCGACCTGTTCGGGCTTGAGCCCGGTGATCTTCCCCGCGATCATCTGATCCAGGGTCTGGAACTGCGTGCCGGTCCAGATTTCGCATGTGTCCTTGGTGATTTTCACCGTGCAATTGAGGGGTTCCATCGGCGCGTGGGCCAGGTACGGCACGCTGTATTCGGCCTCGATAGTCTTCGCCGCCCTGCCCAACATCACCGTCGCGTCCCCGGCCTGGCTGACCGAGGTGCCGGGGGTGGCGGCGAGTTTACGGAAGCTTTCCAGCAGTTGCTGGCTGTCGAGCCCGGCGTTCGGCCCCGGTTCCCATACAACCTTCAGCGCATCGCGCCCCAGCTTCGCCGCCCAATAATGATCGGCAATCACCGCGACCCCCGTGGGCACCTGCACCACTTTGTGCACGCCAGGCACCGCCAGCGCCTCGGCGCCTTCGAAGGATTTGACGCTGCCACCGAACACTGGCGGCCGAGCGACCACCGCAGTCATGAGCCCGTCGAATTGCACGTCCATGCCGAACTTGGCCTGCCCGGTGATTTTCTCCGGGGTATCGAGGCGCTTGGTGGGTTTGCCGATGACCTTCCAGTCCTTGGCTTCCTTGAACTTGATCGAGGCTGGATCCGGCACCGGCAACTTGCCGGCGTCATCCGCCAGTTCGCCGTAAGTGACGCGTTTGTCGCCGGCAATGACCACGCCCGATTCGGTGTGGATCTGCGAAGGCGCCATGTCGAATCGCTTGGCCGCAGCGTCGATCAGCATCAAGCGCGCCGCTGCGCCGGCCTGACGATAGCGATCGAACTCCATCCAGGTCGAGGTCGAACCGCCGGTGATTTGCATCCCGCCAAACGCCGGCAGGCCATACTCGGCGGCCGAGGCTGGCGCGTGTTCGACGCGTATTTTCGACCAGTCGGCGTCCAGTTCTTCGGCGATCAACATGGTCAGGCCGGTCCAGATGCCCTGGCCCATTTCCGAATGGCCGAGCAGCACAGTGACGCTGTTGTCGTTGCCTATGCGTAAAAAGGCATTGGGCGCGAACACCTCTCCTTGACTCTCGGCACCGAAGGCGAAGCGATGGCCGCCAGGAATGACAAACGCCACCACCAGACCGCCACCCAACACGGCACTGCCCTTGAGAAAACCGCGACGCGAGACAGGGTTGATGCTGTTCATTGCTCAGACTCCCTTCAACGTGGCTTCAACGTCGCCTCACCCGATCTCGGCGGCGCGTTTGACCGCGGCGCGGATTCTTGGGTAGGTGCCGCAGCGGCAAATGTTGCCGGACAACGCCTGGTCGATGTCGCTGTCGGTAGGCTTGGGGATCTTCGCCAGCAACGCGGCCGCCGACATGATCTGCCCGGACTGGCAATAACCGCACTGAACCACATCGAGTTCGGCCCAGGCCTGTTGCACCGGGTGCGAGCCGTCGCTGGACAGGCCTTCGATAGTGAGAATTTTCTGCCCGTGGGCCACCGCCGTAGCGGGCGTGATGCAAGAGCGCAGCGGCGCGCCGTCGACGTGTACGGTGCAGGCGCCACACTGGGCCATGCCGCAACCGAATTTGGTGCCCGTCAGGTGCGCGACATCGCGCAGAACCCAGAGCAACGGCATGTCCGCGGGGACATCCAGTTCCTGGTCCTTGCCATTGATATTCAGGGTCAGCATGGCTGATTTCCTCAGACTCACGGTGTTCTGAAGGGGCGCCGCTGTGGCAGCGAAATACCTACGCGGCGCCTTGGGTCATCCCTACAGCTAAGCGCAATTTCACCCACAAGCCATGTTCATCGACCACCGGTCGCTCCCGTCCCGTAGCAGCTCGGCAACTGCTACGGACTTGGCGATCTACGGCGCCACCCGTCTACTGCGGACTGGCTAATCTGATAATCCAGTGTGTTTAACCTGCCGAGGACAACCGCCATGCAACGCTTTCCAAAAATCACGCCCTGCCTGTGGTTTGACGATCAGGCCGAAACGGCGGCGAAATTTTATTGCTCGATCTTCGATCACTCGAAAATCACCGCCATCACCCATTACGGCAAGGCCGGTCAGGAAATCCACGGCCGCCCGGAAGGTTCGGTGATGACGGTCAGCTTCGAGCTCGATGGCCAGACCTTCACCGGTCTCAATGGCGGGCCAGTGTTCACCTTCAACGAAGCGGTGTCGTTCCAGGTCAATTGTCAGAATCAGGAGGAAGTCGACCACTTCTGGGGCAACCTGTCCGCCGGCGGGCCTGTGCAGGCGCAGCAATGTGGCTGGCTCAAGGATAAATTCGGCGTGTCATGGCAGATCGTGCCGATCGCGCTGATGCACATGATGCAAGACCCCGATACGCACAAGTCCCAGCGCGCGATGCAAGCGATGCTGCAAATGAAAAAGCTCGACATAGCCGAACTGGAACGAGCCTTTGCCGGCCAGAGCTAATACACTCAGGCACTGGCCCGCCGAGGACATCGAGATGAAGCACACCGTCGCCAAAGATGCAGACAAAGCCCCGCGTTTCTGGCGCGACGACGCCCTGCCTTTCATCGAAGCCCGCTCCATCGCCGACGGCCGCGAGGTCTGCTACGCACGGCATTCCCACGAACACTTTTCCATCGGTGCAATCACCGCCGGGCGCAGCACCTACATCCATGAGCAATCGGAGTTTCAGGTCAGCGCCGGCACCGTGGTGTTGATGAACCCCGGCGATGTGCATGCCTGCAATCCGATCGACGACCAGCCCTGGTCGTACCTGATGCTGTACGTCGAGACGCCTTGGCTGACCGACTTGCAGCATCAGCTCGGCTTCAGCCAGGATTCGGCGTTTCGCCGGTTTTCCATCACCCACAATCGCGATGTCGAGCTGTTTGCCGGCCTGAAGAACGTATACGAGGTGTTGATCGATCAGCAGCAAGACGTGCTGCGCAAGCACAGCGCGGCGGTGGAGTTTTTCACCGAGGTGCAACAGCGGCTCAACCCTGTAGATCAACCGTTGCGCGAGCCTAACTTCAAGCTGGAACGGGCCGCCGACTACATCCGCGATAACTGCACGCATCAGCTCAAGCTCGAAGACATTTGCGAAGCGGCGCAACTGTCGCCGTCCTACCTTATCCGCGCGTTCAAACAGCATTACGGCATGACGCCCCATGCATTTCTGGTCAACCGGCGCATCCAGTTCGCCCGGGATCGACTGCGCAGCGGCAGGCTGATCGCCGATGTAGCACTGGAAGCCGGGTTTGCCGATCAGGCGCATTTTCAGCGGGCGTTCAAGCAACATCTGGCGGCGACACCGGGGCAATATCGCGGGTAAGTTAATACGCCGACAAACGCCCCTGTTAAAAACAGATTAGTTAATATCAAACCACGAGCCATACCGACAAAAGTCATACAAAGTCATATAACTAACATGACAACACTCCAAACTATTATTTAAGCTCCCTTCCCACGCGACAACCCAATATCAGAAGATGGAGCTTCTTACTTGAACACGTCGAATAACCACGTACTTCATTCCAGCAACCAACGCGAGAAACAATCAGTCATTGAAGCCATCGCCAACTTCCTCAGCGATGAAGACGTCATGGCAACTGTTGGATGGTCGTGGGATCGTGTATCCGTTACCTGTGACCCGAATTCCAACTTCTCCCAGCTACATCGTCCAGCTACTACCTGCCTGGCGAGGCTCAGCCGGCAACCCGACTTCAAAAAAATCGGCGGCGAACAAGGCATCCCCCAAACAAACATCTTTCATGTCAATGAACACGGCCAACTCTTTTACGCCTATGACAATATCAGTACCCGTGAAGTCAACGGCGAGCTGGTCACCGTTGGTTTCTTCTCCGAGCGTAACGACATCGCCCATCACTACACCGGCGTTGCCGATATCGATGAACAGCTACGCCTCCTTTCAGACAGTGCCAAGCTGACCGGCGGATGGGTGACGTCCACCGAAAAAATCACAATAAGCCAGTGGTTGCGTTTTCACGGCATGCCACTTCCGGCCAGCGTGGAAAGTGCAAAAGAGTTAATTGATTTACTGAATGTCACCACACTTCCAGCACCGTCGCCCTATGGGAACTACTGGGAGTTGCTGAGCCCTCCCAAAGACTCACCGTTCGAACTCACGGAGAAAAATCGCGCCCTCATTCGCGATGTGATCGAGGAAGAAACCGGAGGCGAACTTCCTTTGGTTTCGATTTATGGCCATGCGCTGAAACTTGAAAGCTTTTCCGCCGACAAACTGCCCACCAGCCAAGGTTACCGTCTGACACGGCTGATCGATATTGCAGTGTCGAGCGCGAATAATGGGCATGCGTTCATGACGGCATTAGGCTGGTTCGCTGATGAAAACGGCCCCAAGCCCACCGAGCAGTTCATCGAACAGCTGATGATTGCGGTGATGCTGCTTGACCTTGATCCGGAACTGGACAGCGCCAATACCTCGTTTGCAGGTTTTGACCTCTACTCGAAGCGTTATTTGCTGCTTCCCCCCTCAGCGGTCCGCACGCAACTTGAACAGCATCTGGTCAGCCAACTCAAGCTCGACGCCATGGTTGCCCCGCTCGTCGCGGAACTGGTCCTGGGTGGCATGGCGCCGGAGTATCTTGCCGATGAACTGCCGTCCAATCTGCGTATCGGCACACCGGCGTGGGTCGTCTTCACCCAGGCCGTACACTTTGCCGAAGCGATCACCCCCGGTGTTTCCCGGAGCATGACCTACCAACACCTGCTGGGGTTCGCCCGCGCATCGCAATTGACACCCGAGCTCAAAGCAGTGTTTACCGCACACTCGGCTGACCCGGTGATCACCTGGGCGCTGATGAACGACCTGATCTCCCGGGACTCAGAGGGCAACCTCAATCAGCAAGCCGTTACGGTGGCGATGGATGAGTACAAGCAACATGCGGACATGATGACGAGCGCCTTGATTGATCTAGGCAAACCGCTGCCCCATCGCAAGGCGCTCGCGCTTAAAGAACTGAAATCCCAGGTGCCGGATTGTGACCCCGAGGAACTGTTGGTCAAACATCGCGGAACGGGCGGCGGCGCAGGAAGGCGGGTATCGGTTGTCGATCTTTACCTGGGCGACGAGCTTCACACCCAGGATTGGGATCGAGCCAAAGGGACCAGCATTTACCAGTCCTTCCCTGATCTGGCTGACATGTACCCCGTTGCAGATTTATTTCAGCAAGCGATCCACAATCATTACAACTCAATGACCGAAGCGTTGTCGGCCATTATCAATGTTACATTTTCGCAACTAAGCCTGACGGACAGGTCGTTCATTGAGGACGGCCACCTGGGTATCTATTGTGTTCAGGAGTACACAACCACCCGAGCTCCTTATATTCCCGGCTGGCCGGGCGTCGTAAGACCGGCAACGCCCACCCCCGGAAAGACCGCTCGTTACGGCGTTCTCATCTGTGCGGTGCTCCATTCGGAACTTCGTTGTTATCAACTGTTCCCGATGAGGACGGAATGTGTATTCAGCGAAGAACTCAGCGAAGTGTTTCGTCCTCTGGTAATGGCCAACGGGCCCATAGCCGGCGCAACATTTGTGGACCACCAACAACATTTGGAAGGCCGTCTGGATATACAGGCTTATCGAGCGAACACAGCCCCCCGCAGCTATTCAAAATCCGCTTTTTTCATCCACAAGATCGGTGAGTTCAACCCATCAGCAAGTGCAGACACCACCACACCGAACCCCTACTTTCGTTCGACGCGAAAAGAAGCAATCAGCAATCTTATTGCAAAAGAGAATCCTTATTTCACTGAAGATGAACTGATGCAACTGGGCTTCGATCAGACCAAACGTGAAAAAGCGATTGAAAAGACCGAAGCTATATACACGTTCATTCTGAACCTGATCATTCCGTTCAAGGAGTGCGTCGAGGAGCTTTCCTCGGGGGTTCCTGCCCGACAAAACCGCGCCATTTTCGGCTGTATCATGGATGCCGCGGCCCTCGCTGTTTCCGTTGCCGTCATCGGCATTAAAGTGGCCGCTATCAGCGCGAAGGCCACAACCCTGGTTTCGAAACTGCTTTCCACTTCCAAAGTGGTTGGCAGTACCGTCATCAGCCTCTTCACTCCCATCGACGATCCTGCAAAGTTACTCACCGATGGCAGCAAGCTGCTGGCTCGAGGTGTAATGAAGTTGAGCGGCCACGCCCGCTCCGCTTCTCACCTGGCCAGACAGCAATTGCGTTTTATGTCCGGTGTAAACGGCTACGACTTGATCAAGGCCATCAACCATTCCGGCGCGGCCCCACGGATTCGAATGTCGCTGGACACGGTTGCCCATGGTCGTGCGCTGTTCAAGGACGATGGCATTCAAACCGTTGAACAGATTGTGACCCGCCTGGGCAACAAGCACAGTCGACTGCCAGATGGCGCTCTGCCGTCCGAACTGGAGCATCTGTTCAACAATGCGCTTGTTGAATCGGCGACCGGACTCAGGCAAACACAAGATCTGCAGGCATTGATCGGCCGAACGGCTGTTGATGATCTTTTCAAAGCCGTCCTGGAAAAAGCTCAATACAGCTACACCAGCGCCCGCTCCGCATCCGCTGCCCAAAGTTACGCCGATACGCTGGCAACCTTTGCCCAGGTCGAAACGAAAAACGTCACCTACATGAAGAATTACCAACAAAACGTATTACAGCAAGACCTGGGCAAGACACCGTTTAATCAGGTCATGCCAGAGTCAGCCTTCAATTCAATGGGCTTTACCGATAACTCGCAAAGGGCCGGCGCCTGGATCGTCAATGGTTCTACCTCCCCTGGCAACGACCTCGACAGCATCGTTGCGGTACTGCGCGAGTACGCCGGCAATCAAAAAACACTGACTGATCCGACCGTGATCAAACAGCTGCATGCCCGTATCGCGCCAGCCACCTCGGACGTCGTGCGCGTGGGCGTCAATGACAAGAAATACGCCAGCAACATCAGTGGATTCGCCGCGATGGAACAACATCTGAAAACACTGAATTCCAGTCATGAGCATTTCGACAAACAGTTGCTGGCGACCGTCGTAGGTTTCCACGGTCTAGGCGACGGTAATGGCCGTACGGGTCGTGCCCTGTATGCCATCAGTCAGCTTCGAAACAACCGGTTCACACCGCTGACAAAACAAGAGTTCAGTTTGCTGCACGGACTCGATTAAGGTGAATGCCTGAGGGTGTGTGGCTTAGGAAAGCAACAAATACACCGCACTCAGCCCTAGCAACAATGCCATGAGCCGGTTGAACAATCGCATGCCTACAGGATTATTCAGATAACCCTGCAGGCATGTCCCGGCATACGCCCAACAGCCGACAGACACATAGCAGATCACCAGATACACCGCCGCGAACTGCCAGACCAGCCGCGCCTCGCCGTCCGCGACGAACGCGCCCATGCCCGCTACACAGGCCAGCCAGGCTTTCGGATTGAGCCATTGCATCATCGCGCCATATAACATCGACGGCGCCCGGCGCGATTTATCCGCATCGATGCGGCCATCGTCCGCCGCCAGTTTCCAGGCCATGAACAACAGAAACGCAACACCCGCCAGTTGCACCACTTGCGTCAGCGCCGGCCACAACCGCAATACCTCATGCAACCCCATTCCCATCAATACCAGCAATAAAACGAAACCCAGCGTTGCTCCGGCGACATGTCGCTGACTGGCGCGAAAACCGAACTGCGCCCCCGAACTCAACGCCACAATGTTCACCGGCCCCGGTGTAATGGAAGCGACCAAGGCAAACGCCGCCATGGAAAGAATCAGACTCATTGCATACCTTCTTCAATTCAGTTGAACCAGGGCTCAAGGTAAAGAGCCAGGGAAATGCTGTATTGAAGAAAACAACCCTTGCCTGTTCCGCGATGCATGTCGCGCCCTGTAGGTTGCAAGACTGTCACGAGGCACCTTATGGCGGGCCTATACTTCAAGAGTCGGCACACTCGATGCGGGGCGCGTCGAGTGATCGTTCACGCAGGCCACAGCCTGCCTTCATCGTAGGGAGGAGAAGATCATGGCGCGTAAATACATCGACTGCCGCGAGTTCCCAAGCGCTTCCAAATGCTCGGTCGCCCTGTCCGCAGACTCTGAAAACGAACTGCTGGAGGCCGCGGCACAGCATGCGGTCAGTGTTCACAAGCACACCGATTCACCAGAACTGCGTGCTCAACTGAAGACAATGTTCCACGACGGCACCCCGCCCGTAGAAGCACCGCGTCCGGCGTAGGAACTGCCGAAGGCTGCGATCCGTAAACGCAAGAAGGGACAGACCACGACTCAAGGCAAATGCCGAACAATCGTGGTCTGTCCCATGTTTTTCTCTGTACGGCTATTTGCATCCACCGCTGTATGGGCCAAATCACCAACCACCCGTGATAAAAATACCGCTCTCGTTCCTGGAGCCCCGTTCATGGACCTCGCCACCCTCCTCCTGTTTTTGCCGGCCTGCTTCGCCCTGAACATGGCCCCCGGCCCAAACAATCTGTTGTCGGTCAGCAACGCCACCCGTTATGGCTATCGTCGCGCCTGTGTGGCCGGCGTCGGGCGTTTGCTGGCATTTGCCGGGATGATTGGCCTGGCCGCCGCCGGATTGTCGGTGGTGCTGAAAACCTCGGAATGGCTGTTCTACGCGATCAAGATCATCGGTGCCGCTTACCTGTTGTACCTGGCATGGCAACTGTGGCGCGCCAATCCCGAGGCCGAGCAGCACATCACCGGCACGCCGGTGGGGATCCTGGCCCTGGCGCGCCAGGAGTTTCTGGTGGCAGCGGGTAATCCCAAGGCCATTTTGCTGTTCACCGCCTTCCTGCCGCAGTTCGTCGACCCAACCCAGGCGGTGGCGCCGCAATTCGCGGTGCTCGGCGCGTTGTTCCTGCTGCTGGAATGGATCGCCATCAGCGCCTACGCCTACATGGGCCTGCACATGCGCCGCTGGTTCGCCGAACCACGGGGCAAGCGGATGTTCAACCGTTGCTGCGCGGGGTTGCTGTCGGCGGCAGCTTCGGTGCTGTTGATGGCGAAACGGGCCTGACCTTTACGCTTGGGACGGTCCTTTCAGTTCGACCTGGTTGCCGTCCGGATCGAAGCAATAGATCGACAGCCCGTTGCCCTCGGCACCAAAACGCACCGCGGCTTTCTCGGGTTTCAGGCCGAAGGACTGCAAGTGACTGACCAGCGCTTCCTCGTCAAACGGTTCGATGCGCAGGCAGAAGTGGTCGACGTTGCGCCGTTCGCGACCAGCGGCAGCCCCGCCCGTGCGGCCGAGTTCGCCCTGGATATCGACGAGGTCGATCATCGAGGTGCCCGCACGCAAATGCACCAGGCCCAGATCGTCGCGGCGCTTGACCAGTTCGGCGCCGAGTACCTCGCCGTAAAACGCGATGCTGCGTTCGAGGTCCTCGACGCGCAGGACGATGTGATCGATGTGTTTAATCGTGAATGCTTGCATTGGGATGGATTCCTGAAAATATCGTTTACAGCATTGCCGGTGACCCGATGACTGTAGCTCAGGGTACAAAAATTCTCTGTCGATTTTCCGGTGGAGGCGCCAGGCAACGCCGCTTATGCTCAGCCCATGAACTTACAAAACGCTGTGCTTCCGCCCCACGCCGAGATGGTTCGCGCCATGCTCGAACGCGACACCGCCTACGAGGGGGTGTTCTTTACCGCGGTCAAAACCACCGGCATCTTCTGCCGCCCCAGTTGCACGGCGCGCAAACCGAAGCCGGAAAACGTCGAGTTCTTCGCCCATGCCGATGAGGCGATGTCGGCGGGTTATCGAGCCTGCCTGCGGTGCAAGCCGCTGGACGCCGCGGCCATTGCGCCGGACTGGGTGCAACGACTGCTGAAATCCGTCGACGCCGACCCCGACCAGCGCTGGACCGATGCCCAATTGCTCGCCGAGGGCATCGAGCCGCTGAAACTGCGGCGCTGGTTCAAGCAGCATTTCGGCATGACCTTTCACGCCTGGCTGCGCAGCCGACGCCTGGGCATCGCCCTCGGTGGCATCAAGCAAGGCGAATCCATCGACAACGCGGCGTTCGATTCCGGCTACGAATCCTTGAGCGGTTTTCGCGATGCGTTTCAAAAGTCATTCCACATCACGCCCGGTCGCGCCGCCCACAGCGAGCCGCTGCTGTTCACCCGATTGACCACGCCGCTGGGGCCGATGATCGCCATGGCCGAACAGCGTGGGCTGGTGCTATTGGAGTTTCTCGACCGACCGGCATTGACCAAGGAAATCGAAGAACTGCAGAACCATTATGGCTACGCCGTGGCCCCCGGCCACAACGGGCATTTGCAGCAGATCGAAGAGGAACTGGCGCAATACTTCGCCGGCAAACGGAGCGAATTCAACGTGCCCCTCCACCTGCCCGGCAGCGCGTTCGCCAAGCAGGTGTGGAGCGAATTGATGAAGATCCCCTACGGCCAGACCAGCACCTATGGCGCGATTGCCGCGCAACTGGGCAAGCCCGGCACCAGTCGCGCCGTGGGCATGGCCAACGGACAAAACCGTCTGGCGATTGTGCTGCCCTGTCATCGGGTGATCGGCGCAGACGGCTCGTTGACCGGCTATGGTGGTGGACAACCGCGTAAAGCGTTTCTGCTCAGGCTGGAAAGCGCCGCGGTGCAAATCACCCAACAACTGGCATTCTGATCACTCCACGGCTTTTCAAAAAAAGGTTTTCCAATAAAGAGTCATAAGGAAGGACATTCGATGGACACACTCGACACTCAATTCCATCAACTGCACCAGAGCGGGCTGTTGATTCTGACCAACGTCGCCGATGCCACCGGGGCGCGACTGGTGGAACAGCTGGGCAGTAAAGCCGTGGCCACCAGCAGCGCTGCAGTGGCCTGGGTGCATGGTTATCCGGATGGCAACACCTTGCCGCTTGAGCGGCTGGTTTCCACCGTCGAATCCATCGCCCGGGTCATCAGCGTGCCGTTGAGCGTGGACATCGAGGCGGGTTATTCCGATGACCTGGGGCGAGTTGCGCAAGTGGTCGACGCGGTGATCGCCGCCGGTGCCGTGGGGATCAATATCGAGGACGGTGCTGCCCCGCCCGACCTGCTGGCCCGCAAGATCGAAATCGCGCGCCAGGTTGCCAATCGCCGGGATGTGAAGCTGTTCATCAATGCCCGCACTGACGTGTACCTCAGGGGGCTGGTGCCGGCCGAAGATCGTGTCGCCGAGACGCTCAAACGCGCCGCGTTGTATCAGGCGGCCGGTGCCGACGGACTGTTCGCCGCTGGCGTCACGGCGGCGTACGAGATCGACGCCCTGTGCCACGGCACGACGCTGCCGCTGAACGTGCTCGGCTTCCCGGGCCTGCCGTCGCCTGAAGAACTGCAAGCCCTTGGCGTACGCCGTTTGAGCGCCGGCTCGGGCATCGCCGAATTCCTCTACGGCGCCATGGCCGGCCTGGCCAAAAGCTTTCTGCAAACCGGCACGCTCGACAGCAGTCACCTCAAGGCCTTCACCTACAGCCAAGTGAACGCCCTGCTGGCCCCGACCGGGAAAGTTTGACCGCAAGCAATGGAGTGCGGCGCTGCGGGGAGACGACTAGTCTTCCCGCTGCCACCCGCCCCTCAGGATGCTCCATGCCCGACACCTATCAACTGGCCAGCCAATTCCTCTCGGCCCTCGATACCGACTGGCAGCGCCACATCAGCGCCATCGGCCCCTGCCTGCATCAGCCCCATGCGGCGCGCGATCCTTATGAGTCGCTGGTGCGGGCGATTGCCTATCAGCAACTGCATGCAAAGGCTGGCGATGCGATTGTCGGCCGGCTGCTGGCGTTGTTTCCCGCGAGCACCTTCCCCAGACCCGAGCAGATCCTGGCGACTGACTTCGAGCAGATGCGCGGTTGCGGCTTTTCCGCCAGCAAGATCGCGACCATTCAGGGCATCGCCCAGGCGGCTCTGAACGGCGTGGTGCCGGACTACGCCACGGCGCTGGCGATGGACGATGAAGCATTGATCGAGCGTTTGATCACCTTGCGCGGAGTGGGCCGCTGGACCGTAGAGATGCTGCTGATCTACAGCCTGGAACGGCCAGACGTTTTGCCGGCCGATGACTTCGGGGTGCGTGAGGGATATCGCCGGTTGAAGGGGGTGGAACAACAGCCGAGTCGCAAACAGATGATTGATATCGGGTTGGCGTGGAGCCCTTATCGGACGGTGGCGGCGTGGTACTTGTGGCGGGTGCCTAACCGGTAGACGGCGCTATCGTTCATCGCGGGCAAACCCGGCGGCTGCAGAGCGCTTAGAGCAACAGCCGCGAAAAATCGCAACACTGCAACGCCAGTTTTGCGACATCCTGATTCAGACCGAATTGACGATCGGTACGGTGCAGCGCGGCGTAGCGAATCCGCGGCAGGCCCGGCGTCGTCACCAGAGCGCGCAATGCGCCTCGTTCGATCAAGTGCGACAGGCAGGCCTTGGGCAAATAACTCACACCAACCCCGGACAAGGTCAATCCGACCTGCACCAGCAAGTTATGGCTGGTGATGGTTTTAGGCATCTGTACATTGTGGGAAGCCATCCAGCGCTCGTAGATCAAGCCTGTCCCGGACTGGGATCCCTGGGTCAACACCGTGCAACCGGCCAGGCGCTCGATACTCACCGGATCCGGGTCGGTAATCAGACCTGGCGCGCACATCCAGGCGTTTTCGACGGACTTCAGTGGGGTGCTGACGAACCGCGCATCGTTGTAGACATCCGGGACGATGACCAGATCGAGTTGATCGTTTTCCAGTTTGCGAAACAGTTCGCTACTCAGCTCCACCGAAGGCTCGATCTGCACCTTGGGGTAAGCCTGCCGCAGCGACTCGACCAGCGCCGGCAACCAGGTCAACGCCGTCAGTTCGGTGACCCCGAGGCGAAACCTGCGCACCAATACTTCACGGGCGCTGACCCGCTCCAGCAAATAGTCACGGCGTTCCAGCAAATCCTTGGCGTAATCCAGCAGTTCGCCGCCCTTCTCGGTCAGCCGTGCGTTGCGCTTGCTGCGGTCGAAAATCTCCACGTCGAAGGTTTCTTCCAGCTCCTGGATACGTTTGGAAATCGCCGACTGAGACATGTTCAGCTTGTTCGCTGCCGCTTCGAAGCTGCCCAACTCGGCAATCCAGAACAACGCGTCAATCTGCTTAAAGGTGATCATTGCAAACACCACATGAAAAAAAGCGATACTACCGCATAATAAAATATCGCTAAAACTGTTTGTTTATCACTCCTAAGATCGAGCCACAGCCCTGATCGGCTGCTAACTCATTCTTCAGGAGATCAGCCATGTCCTTGCCCGGTTCACGCATTCTTCCCAACCCACCGCTGGCCGCTGCCGAAGTGCTCGAAGCGTTCGCCAATGTGGTCACGCCGCACATCAGCGACAACCTCGGCCGGCACATTGGTGCTCGCGGCCTGACCCGCTACAACCGCAGCGGCAAATTGGTCGGCACCGCCCTGACCGTCAAAACCCGTCCAGGCGACAACCTGCTGATCTACAAGGCCATGAGCATGCTGCAACCCGGCCATGTGTTGGTGGTGGACGCCCAGGGCGATACCAACAACGCGGTGATCGGCGAACTGGTCAAGCTCTACGCCCAGCAGCGTGGCTGCGTCGGTTTCGTGATTGACGGCGCGATTCGCGATGTCGCCAGTTTCGACGATACCCCCTGCTACGCCCGCGGCGTCGTGCACTGCGGCCCTTACAAGAGCGGTCCGGGCGAAATCAACGTACCGGTGTCGATTGGCGGCATGCTGGTTCAACCGGGCGATTTGCTGGTCGGCGACGAAGACGGCCTGGTGGCGTTTTCCCAGGCCGATGCGGCCGAAGTGCTGCGTCGCGCCGCACAACATGCGGCCCACGAAGAACAAGTCAAAGCCGAAATCGCCACCGGCGCCCTGCGTCAGAGCTGGATGGACAAGGTCTTGCAGCAGGCCGGCCTGGCCGATTAAGGGGAACACAATGAGCACTTCATTCTTGTCTGATCGGGTGCTGGGCATTCAGCCTTCGCCGAGCATCGCCGCCAACGCACTGGTGACCGAGTTGCGCGCCCAGGGTCGGGACATCGTCAACTTCACCATGGGCGAACCGGATTTCGACACCCCGGCACATATCCTCGACGCCGCCAGCGCCGCGATGCACAGCGGTGACACGCACTACACGGCCACCCACGGCACACTCGCCTTGCGCAAAGCGATCTGCCTCAAGCTTGAGCGCGATAACGGTCTGCATTACGGGCTCGACGAAGTGGTTACCGGCTGCGGCGGCAAGCACATCATCTACCACGCCCTGGCCGCAACACTGAACCTGGGCGATGAAGTGATCGTGCACACGCCGTACTGGGTGTCTTACCCGGACATCGCCCGGTTGAACGACGCCACGCCAGTCATAATTCCCGGTGATGAATCCAACGGCTTCAAGCTCTCGCCAGCGGCGCTGGAGCAGGCAATCAGCCCGCGAAGCAAATGGGTGATCCTCAACACGCCGAACAACCCGAGTGGCGCGGTCTACAGCGAAACCGAGCTGTTGGCACTGGCAGACGTCCTGCGTCGGCATCCTCACGTATTGATCATGGCCGACGAAATCTACGAGCAGTTCGTCTATGGCGATGCCCGGCACGTGCCGCTGACCCGACTCGTCCCAGACCTCAAATCGCGCACGCTGATTGTCAACGGCGCGTCCAAGGGTTACGCCATGACCGGTTGGCGTCTTGGGTTTGGCGCAGGTCCGGCGTGGTTGATTGGGGCTATCGGCAAACTGCTGTCGCAGACCACCACGTGTCCGAGTTCGGTCAGCCAGGCGGCGGCGGTCGCGGCTTTTGCCGGGGATCAGGCACCGATTGCCGGCATGCGCGAGGTTTACCAACAACGCCGTGACCGCATGCTCGAACTGTTGCAACCGATCAACGGCCTGAGCTTCACCCCTCCGGACGGGGCGTTCTATGTGTTCGCCAACGTCAGCGGGCTGATGGGCAAAACCACCACCAGCGGCGAGCGCATCGACAGCGATTCGCAACTGGTCGCCTACCTGCTCAAGGAGCACGGCCTGGCCACGGTCAGCGGTGCGGCGTACGGCATGTCGCCATATATCCGTCTGTCGTTTGCCAGTGCGCTGGACGTGATCGAAGAAGGTTGCCGTCGTCTCAAAGAAGCGTGCCAACGCTTGCGCTGACGGCTGATCGCTACACCCGACAGCCATCGGACGGCTGCTCATTGACTGCCTAGAACAACACTCATAATCATGTCATCAAATGAGGCATCCCCCATGCACAAGCCCCGTATCGCGCTGGTCTGGCAAATCATGATCGGCCTGCTCGCCGGCATTGCCATCGGCGCACTGCTGCACAGCTTTCCCGAATCTCGTCCATGGCTGGTGAACAACCTGCTGCAACCGGCCGGCGACATTTTCATCAAGCTGATGAAAATGATCGTCGTACCCATTGTGTTTTCCTGCATGGTGGTCGGCATTGCCGGTCATGGTGACGGCAAATCCCTGGGCCGCATCGGGGTCAAGTCGCTGACGTATTTCTTCAGCATCACCACCCTGGCAATCATCGTCGGACTGGTAATCGGCAACCTGTTAAAACCCGGTGCCGGCACGGATCTGGCGAGCCTCAAGGCAGCCGCCGTTACCCTGCCGACCAGCGGCGCAACCGGAGGGCACAGCCTGGGGCAGATCATCGTCGGCATTATTCCGGACAACGTCGTCAACGCGATGGCCCAGGGCAGTCTGCTGTCGGTGCTGTTCTTCGCCGTGATGTTCGGCCTCGGCGTTTCGAAGCTTGGCAACGAACGCAAGGAGCCGTTGATCGCGTTGCTGCGCGGGGTCTCGGAAGCGATGTTCAAGGTCACGTCGATGATCATGGCCTACTCGCCGATCGGTGTGTTCGGGATGATTGCGGTGACCGTGGCCAACTTCGGTTTCAGCTCTTTGCTGCCACTGGCCAAGCTGATCATGGTCAGTTACGTGGCGATCGCGTTCTTCGTGCTGGTGGTGCTCAACCTGGTGGCGCGACTGTGCGGGATCAACCTGTTCGCGTTGATGCGCCACATCAAGGATGAACTGGTCCTGGCCTTCTCCAGCGCCAGCTCGGCGGCGGTGATGCCGCAACTGATGAAGAAACTCGAGACCTATGGCGTGCCGCCGTCGCTGGTCAGTTTCGTGGTGCCGGTGGGTTATTCCTTCAACCTTGACGGTGCGTCGCTGTTTCTCGGCATCGGCACCTTGTTCGTCGCCCAGTTGTACGGCATCGACCTGAGCCTGGGCGATCAGGCGTTGCTGGTGGTGACCATGGTCCTGACGTCCAAGGGGGCTGCCGGTGTGCCGGGGTTCATGTTCGTGATTCTCTCGGCCACCCTGGCCAGTGCCGGATTACCGCTGGAAGGCATCGCGTTCATTGCCGGGGTTTATCGGTTGATGGAGATGCCGACCACCGCCCTGAATGTGCTTGGCAATGCACTGGCGCCACTGGTGATCGCCAAGTGGGAGGGTCGCGAGGCTCATTGCCTGAGGGTGCCGCAGGGGCAGTGCTCGTAGCGCAGACCGCGTCATCGTTCTTCGCGAGCAAGCCCGCTTGTGTCTTGCCCGCGAAGGCGCCCGAACGGCCAGCATAAATTCAACTGTCCAGAAACGCTTACGGTCTAGTCTGTCTTGAGTCATCCCAACCCCATCGGAGGCTCCCATGCAGCTCGAAGGCTCCTGCCATTGCGGCGCGGTGTCGTTCAGCCTGACCAGCGCCCACCCCTACCCTTATCAGCGTTGCTACTGCTCCATCTGTCGCAAGACCCAGGGCGGTGGCGGTTATGCGATCAACCTGGCGGGCGACGCCCAGAGCCTCAAGGTGCGTGGTCGCAAGCACATCTCGATTTACCATGCGCGGCTCAAGGACGAAGGCGATAAACGCGCCCGGCGCAGCACCGCCGAGCGACATTTCTGCTCCCTGTGCGGTTCGGGGCTATGGCTGTTCAGCCCTGAATGGCCGGAGCTGATTCACCCGTTTGCCTCGGCCATCGACACCCCGTTGCCGGTGCCGCCCGAGCACACGCATCTGATGCTCGGCTCCAAGGCGCCGTGGGTGGAAGTCGAGGTGTATCCGGGGGACCAGCAATTCGAGGTCTACCCCGTAGAGTCCATTGCCCAGTGGCATATTCGCCTGGGCTTAAGTCGGTAATCCCGTTCACAGTCTTTGACGATTGTGGAGCGGCGGATGCAGATGTCGTTGGCTGGTCAGGTGGTTTATACCTTTTGATGATGCGGTGTTGTTGATGGCGTCAGTGAGAGCAACCCCGAGCTAATCCAAATGCGCCCAGGTCATGCGAAACGACGCCCCGCCCCACGGCGAATCCGCCACTTCCACTTGCCCGCCATGGGATTGAGACACCCGCCGCACCAGCGCCAGGCCCAGGCCAAAACCACCGGTGCGGCGGTCGCGGCTGGCATCGAGGCGCGAGAACGGCTCGAAGATTTTCTCCCGCCCGTCCAGCGGCACGCCCGGCCCATCATCGTTGACCTGCACTTCGTAATGATCACCGGTGCGCACCAACGACACTTCCACCCGCTGATCGGCATAACGAATGGCATTGCGCAGCAAATTGATCACTGCCCGAGCCATGAAGCGCGGTTCGATACGAATTTCGTCAACCTGACATTCGACAATCAGCAGTTGCACCCCGGCGGCTTCAGCCTCCAGCGTCACGCTGCCCACCACGCTGTCTAGCCAATGGCTGGCCTGAATGTTCTCCCGGGTAATCACCGTGGCGCCGCGTTCAAGACTGGCGTACGTCAGCAACTCGGAAACCATTTCTTCCAGCTCGCCGAGGTCGGCGTACATGTCGGCGATCAACTCGCGGTTCTGGGTTGGGTCGGGCTGTTGCTTGAGTTGGTCGAGTTCGAACGACAACCGCGCGATGGGTGTGCGCAGCTCATGGGACACCGCGTTGGTCAGCTCGCGCTGGTTGGCGATCAGCCCCTCGATGCGCGCGGCCATCAGGTTGAAGTGTTCGGCCAGGTCACGAATGTTCGAGCGCTTGGACAGCTGGATACGCGCCGACAGGTCGTTGTCGCCAAAGCGCTCGGCGGCCAAGCGCAGTGTCTCCAGATCGCGCCAATGCGGGCGCACCCAGAAAAACAATACAAAACCGATCATCACCGCGATCATCAGATAGGCCGCGGCAATGTAGAACGGCATCAGACTCGGCTCGGCTGGCAGCTTGATGCTGAGCAGTTGCGAACCGTCGTCAATGCGCGAAATGAACTGCGTGTACTTGTCGCGCATCACCAGCAGGCCCTGGGCCAACTCGGCTTGTTCCTGATCGGTCAGAGACAATTGATCGGTCTCGACCAGAGCCAGGCCCAAACCGTAGTGAGGGCGTATGGCTTCCAGCTGACGCTCCCGGGCCGGACTGTCCAGGCCGCGCAATTGCTCGACCAGCGACCAGGCCTGACCACGCACCGCCTCTTGGTTGTAGCTGCGCATCTGACCGTCGAGCAGCGCATCGAACGTGCGCTCGACGGTTTGCAGCCCCAGTACCAGGCCAACCGTCATCACCAGAAACAGTCCCAAAAATAACCGCAGCATTTACAGCTCCCACGCAAACGGATTGAACAGATAACCCTTGCCCCACACGGTCTTGATGCACACCGGTTCGCGCGGGTTGTCCTTGAGCTTGCCGCGCAGTTTGCTGATGTACACGTCGACACTGCGGTTGAGGCCGTCGAAGGCGATACCGCGCATGCGGTTGAGGATGTCGTCGCGGGACAGCGTCTTGCCGGCAGCGCTGGCCAGCAACCACAGCAGTTCGAATTCCATGGTGGTGAGCTCGATGCCCTCGCCCGCCAGGCGCACTTCGCGGCAACTGCGATCGATGCTTAGATGACCGAATTCCAGTGAGCTGCACACACTGCTGTCCGGCAGCTGACGGCGTTGCAAGGCACGCAGACGAGCGAGCAGCACAGGGGGCTTGATGGGCTTGATCACGTAGTCGTCGGCACCGGATTCCAGGCCGAGAATGTGATCGAGGTCGTCTTCCTTGGCGGTGAGGATGACGATGGGTGTGTCGGACACACTGCGGATTTCGCGGCACACGTGCAGGCCGCTCTGGCCCGGCAACATCAGGTCGAGTACGACGATTTTCGGTTTGAATTCAAGGAAAGCGGCTACCGCGAGGTCTCCGCGGTGCACCTGTCGAACTTCAAAACCGTGTTGGGCCAGGAAATGCGCAATCAGCCCGGCGAGCTTCTCGTCGTCTTCCACCAGCAATACTTTGCCAAAACCCAGACTCTCCATGATGACCGTCTGCCAACCCTTGAATGAAATGGCCGGCATTATGGCGCCAATCGGTGAAGGGACGGTTATCGCAGACAGCAAAAACCGGCCACGGGGGCCGGTTTTTGGCGATGTTTCATTCTTTTAAGAGTTTTTAACAATTATTGAAGATGAAACATTGTCACGCCGCGACCGGCACACCACTGTGAAACCTGAACTCCACATCCGGCGACTCGATCAACGCCTGTTCGGCGTCGCGCACTTTGTCGATCACCTGGGCGATGTCCTTGGCGTCACCGTATTGATAGGCCAATTTCAGATACCCCTGGAAATGCCGGGCCTCGCTTTTCAGCAGGCCGAAATAGAACTTGCCCAGTTCCTCATCCAGATGCGGCACCAACGCCTCGAAACGCTCGCAACTGCGGGCTTCGATGAACGCGCCGACCACCAGCGTATCCACCAGTTTCACCGGCTCGTGGCTGCGCACCACTTTGCGCAGCCCCGAGGCGTAACGCCCGGCGGACAACTGACGCAGCTCGATCTTGCGCTTTTTCATCAGGCGCATGACCTGCTCGTGGTGCACCAGCTCTTCCCGGGCCAGACGCGACATCAGGTTGATCAGATCGACGTGGGAGTGATACTTGGCAATCAGGCTCAACGCCGTGCTGGCCGCCTTGAATTCGCAGTTTTTGTGGTCGATCAGCAGCGTTTCCTGATCGGCCAGCGCGGCCTGGACCCAACCGTCGGGCGTGCGGCAGCCGAGGAACTCGTGAATTTCGGGAAGGATCATGGGGCTCACGGATAAAAGGTTCAAAACGAAGGGCGCCGATTATACCGGCCTGCCGACAGACCACCAGTCGCCACCGTTGATATGCATCAAGTCGCGAATGCCCGACCAGCAACTATAGTTGTCCAACGCAGTGTTTTTACCTTCCTGGAGATCCCGACCATGCAAGCCATTCGCAGCATTCTGGTGGTCATTGAACCCGAACACTCGGAAAGCCTGGCGCTCAAACGGGCCAAATTGATCGCTGGCGTGACCCAGGCTCATCTGCACCTGCTGGTCTGCGATAAAAAGCATGATCACAGCGCGATGCTCGGCGTGCTCAAGGCGGCCCTGCTGGCGGACGGGTACAACGTCACCACCGAGCAAGCCTGGAACGAAAGCCTGCACGACACCATTATCGATGTGCAGCAGGCTGAAGGTTGCGGGCTGGTAGTCAAGCAGCATTATCCCGACAGCCCACTGAAAAAGGCCCTGCTGACCCCGGCGGACTGGAAACTGCTGCGCTACTGCCCGACTCCGGTGCTGCTGGTGAAAACCGCCAAACCCTGGACCGGTGGCGTGATCCTGGCGGCCATCGATGTCGGCAACATGGACGGCGAACACCGCACCTTGCATGCCAGCATCATCGATCATGGCTACGACATTGCCAGCTTGGCCAAGGCCCATCTGCACGTGATCAGCGCCCATCCGTCGCCGATGCTGTCGGCGGCCGACCCGACGATGCAGCTCAAGGAAACCATCGAGGCCCGTTACCGCGAGCAGTGCCAGGCGTTCCAGGCCGAGTTCGACATCGACGACGACCACCTGCACATCGAGGAAGGCCCGGCGGATGTATTGATTCCGTTCATGGCCCATAAGCTGGGGGCCTCCGTGACGGTAATCGGCACGGTGGCGCGGACCGGGTTGTCCGGGGCGTTGATCGGGAATACGGCAGAAGTGGTGCTTGATGCACTGGAAAGCGATGTGCTGGTGCTCAAGCCGGACGACATCATGGATCACCTGGAAGAGATCGTGACCCGGCATTGAGATTTTCGGCGTCGGGTCGATCGCCTTCGCGGGCAAGCCTCGCTCCTACAGGGTAAGCAACGCAAGACTGTAGGAGCGAGGCTTGCCCGCGAAGCTTTTAAAAATCAGCCGCCGAAGGCGTCTTTTAGGAACCCCGGCGCAATGTAGCGCTGGTAATGCGCTTCCGAGAGCAGGAAAAATTCCCGATCAATGGCATCGCGCAATTCCGGCAGGTTCCAGTCGCGGAACTCCGGCAGCAGCACCATTCCGTAGGCTTCCAGATTATTGATGACCCGCGCGCCCCGGGCGATCAGCTGATAAGCCCAGCAATACTCCGACTGATGCGGCACAAAGCGGATCTTGCGCTGTTCCAGCTGCATTCTCAGCAGCGCGGGATCGAAAATTTCTACCTTGGCAGCCATCACCTGCGACAACAGCTGCTCAAGCCGCAACCACACCGCGCGTTTTTCTTCCTCGTTGTAACCGTTCCAGTGGATCACTTCGTGATGGAAACGCTTGCAGCCACGGCACACCAAATCACCGTAAACAGTGGAGCAGAGGCCGACGCAGGGGGTCTTGATGGTCTGATTGGGCATAGGTAGACAAAACACGGGAAAGCAGAACAGGCCGGCATGTTAGCCCTTTGTCTAACATTCATCACCCCTCAAAGTTTTGGACCTAACTTACCTTTCAAATTTTTTTGCCGTAGAATCAGCCAGCCTTTTAAGGCGCCAATGTCCGTTAAGAAGCTGTTTTCAAAGCGTCACGAGCACAGTCGTTCCTTCAGAGCGGTGTTGGCGAAGGGTTTTTCCAGCGGGGAAAAGCCCAACGCCAACCCTCATCAGCTCCCCGTTCTGCAGGCGTAAAACTTTGAAAGCAGCTTCTGTAAGGAATTGCCGGTAATTCTGGCTAAGCGGCCCACAACGCCACGCAGCGCATGAGTACGGTAATTTCGGGATGAGCGTCCCGGACACCCATTTGGGACCACTGATGAGGGTAATAACTGTGCTTGAAGCCTACCGCAAACATATCGAAGAGCGCGCAGCACTGGGTATCGTTCCCCAGCCGCTTAACGCCGAACAAACTGCAGGCCTGGTCGAGCTGCTGAAGAATCCCCCGGCTGGCGAAGAAGCTTTCCTCGTTGACCTGATCACCAATCGCGTTCCGCCAGGAGTGGACGAAGCCGCCTATGTAAAGGCCGGTTTCCTGTCTGCCCTCGCCAAGGGCGAAGCCAAATCCCCTCTGATCGACAAGAAGCGCGCTGTTGAACTGCTCGGCACCATGCAGGGCGGCTACAACATCGTGACCCTGGTAAACCTGCTGGACGACGCCGAACTGGCGCCAGTGGCTGCCGAAGAACTCAAGCACACCCTGCTGATGTTCGATGCCTTCCACGACGTGGCTGAAAAAGCCAAGAACGGCAACGTTCACGCCAAGGCCGTGCTGCAATCCTGGGCTGACGGCGAGTGGTTCAAGAAGCGCCCGGTGCTGGCCGACAAGATCAGCCTGCGCGTCTTCAAGGTGACCGGCGAAACCAACACCGACGACCTGTCCCCTGCTCCAGACGCCTGGTCGCGTCCAGACATCCCGCTGCACGCCCTGGCCATGCTGAAAATGGCCCGTGACGGCATCGTTCCGGACGAGCAAGGCAAGACCGGCCCGATGAAGCAGATCGAAGAAATGCGCGGCCAGGGTTTCCCTATCGCCTACGTCGGTGACGTGGTCGGTACCGGTTCCTCGCGTAAATCCGCTACCAACTCGGTACTGTGGTTCTTCGGCGACGACATTCCTTACGTGCCGAACAAGCGCGCTGGCGGTTTCTGCTTCGGCAGCAAAATCGCTCCGATCTTCTACAACACCATGGAAGATGCCGGCGCACTGCCAATCGAGTTCGACGTTTCCAACATGAACATGGGCGATGTGATCGACCTGTACCCGCATGCTGGCAAAGTCACCAAGCACAACAGCGACGAAGTCCTGACCACCTTCGAAATGAAGACCCCGGTTCTGCTGGACGAAGTCCGCGCCGGCGGCCGTATTCCGCTGATCATCGGCCGTGGCCTGACCGAGAAGGCTCGCGCCGAACTGGGTCTGCCACCGTTCGACCTGTTCAAGAAGCCTGAAGCACCGGCCGAAAGCACCAAGGGCTTCACCCTGGCGCAGAAAATGGTCGGCAAGGCTTGCGGCCTGGCAGAAGGCAAAGGCGTTCGTCCTGGCACCTACTGCGAACCGAAGATGACCACCGTGGGTTCCCAGGACACCACCGGTCCAATGACCCGTGACGAACTGAAAGACCTGGCGTGCCTGGGCTTCTCCGCTGATCTGGTGATGCAGTCCTTCTGCCACACCGCGGCTTATCCAAAGCCGATCGACGTGACCACCCACCACACCCTGCCTGACTTCATCATGACCCGCGGCGGCGTTTCCCTGCGTCCGGGCGACGGCATCATCCACTCGTGGCTGAACCGCATGCTGCTGCCAGACACCGTGGGTACCGGTGGCGACTCGCACACCCGTTTCCCGATGGGCATCTCGTTCCCGGCCGGTTCCGGTCTGGTCGCGTTCGCCGCAGCCACCGGCGTCATGCCGCTGGACATGCCGGAATCGATCCTGGTGCGCTTCAAAGGCAAAATGAAACCTGGCATCACCCTGCGTGACCTGGTTCATGCCATTCCTTACTTCGCCATCCAGAATGGCCTGCTGACCGTCGAGAAGAAAGGCAAGAAAAACGCCTTCTCCGGCCGCATCCTGGAAATCGAAGGCCTGGAAGGCCTGACGCTGGAACAGGCTTTCGAACTGTCCGACGCGTCGGCCGAACGTTCGGCTGCCGGTTGCACCATCAAGCTGTCGAAAGAGTCGATCACCGAGTACCTGCAGTCCAACATCACCCTGCTGCGCTGGATGATCGGCGAAGGCTACGGCGATGCACGTACCCTGGAACGTCGCGCTCAAGCGATGGAAGCCTGGATCGCCAACCCGCAACTGATGGAAGCCGATGCTGACGCCGAATACGCCGAAGTCATCGAAATCGATCTGGCGGACATCAATGAGCCTGTGCTCTGCGCACCAAACGATCCGGACGACGCCCGTCTGCTGTCCAGCGTTGCTGGCGAGAAAATCGACGAAGTGTTTATCGGTTCGTGCATGACCAACATCGGTCACTTCCGCGCTGCCGGCAAGTTGCTGGAACAGGTCAAAGGTCAGCTGCCAACCCGTCTGTGGCTGTCGCCGCCGACCAAAATGGACGCTCACCAGCTGACCGAAGAAGGCTACTACGGCATCTACGGCAAGGCCGGCGCACGCATGGAAATGCCAGGCTGCTCGCTGTGCATGGGTAACCAGGCACGTGTAGAGCCGAACTCCACCGTGGTGTCGACGTCGACCCGTAACTTCCCGAACCGTCTGGGTGATGGCGCGAACGTCTACCTGGCTTCGGCCGAGCTGGCCTCCGTTGCGTCCATCCTGGGTCGCCTGCCGACCGTCGAGGAGTACATGGAATACGCTGGCAAGATCGACAGCATGGCGGCCGACGTTTACCGCTACCTGTCCTTCGACCAGATCGCCGAGTTCCGTGAAGCTGCTGCGAACGCCAACATCCCGGTCGTTCAAGCCTAACGCTACAAAGCCATGAAAAAACGCCGCCCATCGTGAGATGAGCGGCGTTTTTTTATGCCTGACGCCAATTACCCAGCTATCTTTGCCTGATGTCGGCACCAGGACGGCGTGCCACGAGGCCCCACGGGCCTTATCTCAAGGAGGAGTCATGCGGGTCATCTTGATCGCCATCGGTTCGCCCGGTGACGTTTTCCCCTTCATTGGCCTGGCCAATGCGCTGAACCTGCGCGGTCATCGCGCGACCTTGTGCAGCCTGCCGGCGTTCAAAGCCACCGTCGAACAGTACGGGCTGGAATTCGAGCCGTTAGGCCAGCAAAGCTGCGACGACACGCCCCGCCCGCGAGACTCGAAAAGCGCTTTGGCAGAGCAGTGGAACGCGGTCTCGCACCTGCTCGAACCGACCTATGACTACATCGCAGCGCGGCGCCATGAGGATATCGTGGTGGTGGGCTCATTTTGGGCGTTGGGCGCACGTGTGGCCCGGGAGAAGTTCGGCATTGCCTACCTTTCGGTACAGATTTCACCGTTCTTGCGCGAGACCCACCGGCTGATGCTGGACCAACTCTGTGCGCCACAGCTCAACGCGTTACGAGCCAGAAAGGGACTGGGCGGGACGGTTCAACATGTTGTCAGTCAATGGATGCACTCGCCGGACGGCGTGATCAGCTTCTGCCCCGAATGGTTCGCACCGCAGCAAGCCACTGCGCCGGCCACATTGTGCAAGGCTTGCGAAAAAGCCGTTGCGGCTATCGAGCATTGCCGCCAGCGAACCAAAGGTCGTCTGGCCAGGCATTCGAAGGGGGCGATCAACCGGGGCAGCCCCGATTGATCGCCCGCTGCTTCAGGCGGTGAGCGAGTAGATCAACGCCGAAATGGCCACCAGGCCCACCAGCGTCACGAAGACGTTGGAGGCTTGGCCACGGTAACGCGCCATTGCCGGCACCTTACGGATCGCGTACATCGGCATCAGGAACAGAATCGCCGCGATGACCGGGCCACCGAGAGTTTCGATCATGCCGAGAATGCTCGGGTTCAGGGTCGCGACGACCCAGCAGACCACCAGCATGAATGCCGCAGTCATGCGGTCCAGGGTCTTCGGCGCCGGGCGTTTGCCGCTCTTGACGATCAAACCCTTCAAGCCTTCGCTGGCGCCGATGTAGTGGCCCAGGAATGACTTGGAAATGGCCACGAAGGCAATCAACGGCGCCGCGAAGGCGATAGTCGGGTTGCTGAAGTGGTTGGCCAGGTACGACAGGATCGACAGGTTCTGCGCCTTGGCTTCCGCCAGTTGCGCCGGCGACAGGGTCAGCACGCAGCTGAAGACGAAGAACAGCACCATCACCACCATCAAGAGGTGGGCGCGGGACAGGATCTGCGAGCTGCGCTCTTGGGCATGAGTGCCGTAGCGACGTTTCTGGTCCACCGCGAACGCCGAAATGATCGGCGAATGGTTGAACGAGAACACCATCACCGGAATCGCCAGCCACAGGGTGTGCAGCAGCGCCGACGACTCAGGCAGCGTGGACGCGGTGCTGAGGATGCCGCCATTCCAGTGAGGAATCAGGAACACCGCCAGGAACAGCAGCGCGACGATGAACGGATACACCATCAGGCTCATGGCCTTGACGATCACCTGCTCACCGCAACGCACCACCGCCAGCAGGCCGAGAATCAGCACGAACGACAACACGGCGCGCGGTGGCGGCATGATGTGCAGCTGATGTTCGAGGAAACTGCCCACGGTGTTGGTCAGGGCCACACTGTAGATCAGCAGGATCGGGAAGATCGCGAAGAAATACAACAAGGTGATCAGCGCGCCGGCCTTAATGCCGAAATGTTCTTCCACCACTTCGGTGATGTCTGCACCTTCACGACCGGACAGCACAAAGCGGGTCAGGCCACGGTGTGCGTAAAACGTCATGGGGAACGCCAGCAATGCCAGGATCAGCAACGGCCAAAAGCCGCCCAGCCCCGCGTTGATGGGTAAAAACAGGGTACCGGCCCCGATTGCCGTGCCAAACAGGCCCAGCATCCAGGTGGTGTCATGGCGATTCCAGCTTTCGAGGCTCGCTGGTGTCGCCGCTACATAGCGTTCGTCGACGCTATTGGCCTGATCATTCATCCGGTCGGATCTCCGCTTTCCGGTCACTTGCCACTCGGTCAGGACGCGTCGGAAAAAACCGACAGACATGCTCCGGCCGAAACAGGGGCGGGATTCTCCGCGATAAACGAGCAGAAGCAAAGGCTTAGCTGAGCAATGGTTGTGCGGAGCAGATCAAAGGCCTGTCGCTTTTAGAAAAATAACTGTCGGCAGTGGGTATGCGATGTGTCGTTTTCTGACACGCTTTAGTAAACCCTGAATGTACGGTGTGCCTGACGGACCGCAGTGCCTGATTTTACGACTGCTGCGCAGCCGAACGCAGCCTCGCAGGCTCGACAGCTGCTACGGCAATTTCATCGCGGACAAATCCTCTCCACCTGCCGCGCACTGATCTAGTGTTGTATCTAAGAAGCTCGCCGGTATCGCCAACGCCTGCACAGGTGCTTGCCAACCAATAGCCTATGATCTCGGACCATTGCCAATCTGCTCTGGAGTCAGCAATCTGACGCGACGTTCGAGCCCCGACACTCCGCTGCCCACAGGAGCCCAGCATGACCGCAACCGTTCTGGTACTGGTTGAAACCATCAATGAATACCTGCCGATTCTCGAACATCAAGGGTTTCATTTGATCCTGGCCCCAACCCCGGCCGAGCGCGCTGCCGCCATTGCCCGACAGGGCAGCCAGATCGATGCGGTGCTGACGCGTGGCCCGTTGGGCCTGTATGCCAATGAAATCGCCGCCCTGCCCAACCTCAAGATCATTTGCGTGATCGGCGCCGGTTACGAACACGTCGACCTGCAGGCCGCCGTCAACCGGGGCATCACTGTCACCAACGGTGCCGGCGTCAATGCCTCCTCCGTTGCCGATCACGCCATGGCGTTGCTGCTGGCACTGGTTCGTGACATCCCTCGGGCAGATGCTGCCGTCCGTCGGGGCGAGTGGCCGAAAATCATGCGTCCTTCGCTGGCCGGCAAACACATAGGCATCCTCGGCCTCGGTGCCGTTGGCCTCGCTATCGCCAAACGTGCCGCCAACGGCTTCGATATGAGAGTGAGTTACCACAACCGTCAGCATCGCAGCGATGTGCCGTACAGCTATTGCTCGACGCCTACCGAGCTGGCACGCCATTCAGACTTTCTGATAGTTGCCACCCCAGGCGGGATCGGCACCCAACACCTGATCAACCGGCAAGTGCTCGATGCCCTGGGGCCCAACGGATTCCTCGTCAACATCGCCCGAGCCAGTGTGGTTGTCACGGCAGACCTGATCACCGCGCTCGAACAGCGGCGGATCGCCGGTGCTGCGCTGGATGTCTTCGACCACGAACCCCAGGTACCGGACGCCCTCAAGGGGCTGGCCAACGTGATTCTGACGCCGCATGTCGCCGGCTTGTCCCCGGAGGCCACCCAAGGCACCGTCGAACTGGCCGGCAAAAACCTGACGGCGTTTTTTTCCGGTCAACCGGTACTGACGCCCATTGCGTTGCCGCCACCGTCGACAACCACCCGACTCAATCACTAAAGAACGCCCAACAGTGTCCAGAGTCGTCGGGATTCGGCATCGGCGCTGATCAGTTCGCCCAGCAGCTCGCTCAGGGGTTTGTTGCCCCACTCCACGCCCCGCTTAATCAAATAGGGCACCGGGCTGTGGGGTTCGGTGCGCGCCAGGTACTCGGCGATCAGCAGCAACTGCCGGTACGCCTCTTCACGATTCGCCGGTTCGCTGAACACCTGGGGCACTGCAAGGACTTCAGGCGCGGCGGTCGGGCTGGGGCTCGATGCAGCCACCACTGGCGTTTCGACCGGAGGTGCCGGGGTCGGTTTTCGTGGATGCATGGCGATAAACTCCTGAACCAGCGTCAACAACGCGTCGATCACGTCCTGCAGCGCCTTGAAGCCTGGGGCCTGATTTCCGAGAAAAGCGTCGCTCCACACCGCCAGGCGCTGCAAGTGCTGCTGGCTGAGCAGCAGACTGCCCTGGCTGCGCAACCAGAATGACAACGGTGTGGCGCGAATCTGTTCGGTGATTTTTTTCTGTTCGTTGCGCGCGTTCTCGGCCGAGGTCTTGGCGGCTTTACTGTCGCTGCCCTGCACCTGTTGCAACTGCAACCGGCGCCAGGCGTCCAGACAGAACCCATCGAATTCGTGGTTGCGCGGTTCGAACAACGGCACTCGGGTCAGCAACACTTCAGCGTAGCGTCGAGCCAACCATTCCAGCGGTATCACTCGCCACGACAGGTCGCCATCCTCAGCCTGTGGGTGCAGGTGTTCGGGATAGCGTTCGCACAACCCGGCCACCAGCGCCAGGCTGCCCGGCAACCCATCGAGCCCGTCCTGATGCAGCCAGGCCTCCCCCAGCCAGGCGCTGAGCATCAAATCCTTGCTGCGTTCGAGCAGCAGGCTCGTGGCCAGTTTTTCCAGCTCCGGCCACTGGGCGCGCTTGATCGACGACTGCCACACCCCCGTCGGCAAACTGGTGTCATCCTCGCGGCGCAATTCGCGCAACCGGTCGAACTCGGGTTCATAACGCAAATCCTGACCACAAGGCGCCTCCTTGCTGATCGGTTCGAGCAGTTGCGCAATCAGTTCCGGCAACGGTGTTGATGGTTGATTCACAGGCCCTCCTCCTCATGGGATTCAATCGCCGCGGTTGAGCGCGTCACCAGGAACGGTGAACGCGGAGCCCGGGTCGGCAAGGGCTGGATGGACAACGGCAATTTCGAGCCCTGGGTCATCAACGACAGGCGCACAAACATCAGGGTTTGCTCCGCTGCGCTGGCCTGCGTGGTCACGGGCAGGCGCAAGGTCAACGGAAAATCCGTGTAGTCCATGCTGGGTTGGCGTTGCACCGACATGTGCGATCGCATCAAGCGCAACAGCGACCATGGACCGCTGTACTCCCAACCCGCTTCCAGATCCCGCACCACCAGGCTCGGCTGTAACGGATCGTTGGCCGGACGCTGATAGCCATTTCTGGCCCAACGCAAGGTCAGCCGGACTGGTTGGCCGACCATCCAGCGCAGGTTCTGCTGAGCCTCGCCGGGGTAGTTGATCTGTTGATTACCGGCATTCAAGCCCCAGGCAATCACCTGGTCGGCACCGCGCTCTTCCTCCCGATCGGTGCGCCAGCGCACATCCATCTCCACCCCCAGCACGCCGCTCTTGTCGCGCACGAACATCGGCCCCAGCCAGGTGCTGGCTTGCTTCAGACGATTGAGAAAGTCCTCGGCGGCCAGGCGTTCCGGGGTCTGGCTCGGAGCCAATCCGGCCTGCGCCACCGGCAAACGCTTGTCGATCAGCTCCAGCAAATGCTGGACCCGGGCCGGGTCGGCGTCGCTGGCCTGCAAGCCATTGGCAAACGGAAAGCGCTCTGCCAGGTACTGGTTGAAATAATTGGCCAGCTCATTCCAGGCCGCCGCAGCCTGCTGCTGTTGCAGGAACTGGCAGCGTTGCATGGCGGTTTGTTGCAGATCCACGGCGCGCAATGCCAACGTTCCGCGCCCGCCGGACAGGTTGGCGGTTTGCAGGATCTGGCCACAGGACGCGACGTCCATTTCGATGAAGTCGCGGCTCACCAACTGCTCGATCTGCGCTGGCGAACTGGCGGGGTTCTGTTCTTTGTATTTGAGCAGATCATCGTTGAGCGCACTGAACTGCGTCACCCGTTCGTAATCCAGTGCCGAGAGGTTCTGTTGCTGGACTTTCAGCCATTCCAGCGCCGACGTGCGGCGTTCGGTGATGCCGAGCATGGTGTTGAACTGCTGCTTGAGGCTCAGTTTCAGATCCTGAACGTCATTGGCGCCGTACAGTTGCAGGCCGAAGTTTTTCGAGCCGTCCCACTGGCTGATTTCGGTGCGCCCGCTGAACAGCGGCTGGGCGACGATTTCATCGAGGCCACTGACGATGTCGGCCAGGGCGCGGCGGTTCAAAGCGGTTTGCAAACGCGTGGCCAGATCGCTGCGGCGCACTTCGACAAAAGCCTTTTGCAAGGCAATCGCCTGAGAGGCCTGCACATTGAAGACACCACTTTGGACCTGCGCATTGTGCTCGCGCAGGCTCGACAACATGGCCTTGACCACCGCGCCTTCGGCCGCTTGCAGCAACGCGCCGCGATACGCCGGGGGGATGCGCGGCAGCTCTTCGGCGGTATAACTCTTGTAACTGGCGAAGTAGTTCAGCGCACTGTCGAGGTCGTCGCCATCAACACCGCGCCCCTGTCCATCCGGGACGTCGGACTGATCCGCCTGCAAGGCGATGGCGACGAAATCACGCTTGAACAGTGCCTGCACCGCGTTGTTCAACTGCACCACATGCTCCTGCAAGACCAGTTGCCCGCTGCCTTGCTGAATCAGCAAATTGTCCCTGGCCCCGGTCTGGGTGATCCACTGGTCACGAAAGCTCTGCTGCAACTTCGACGCCTGTTGATCCAGTTGCTGTTCGACCTGCGGACCAAGCAATGTGCTTTGGCGCACCTTGTCCATCATCGCCCGGTAACCGGGCACCAGATCCTGTCCCTTGCCCCGGCTCCACGCCGAGTTGGTCAAGCCGACCAGCGCTTGCAGGTCGTCGATCAACGCCCGCAGATCTTCCAGCTCGGTGAGGGAATTGCCGCTGCCGACCTCCAGCCGCTCCAGGTGCAAACGTAGATAACCGGCCTGACGGACAAAGTTGTCAGCGAGAAAATACTGGTCCAGCCAGCGCTCCATGAGCCCGAGGAAGTTTTCCTCGATCTGCGCGCGCTCGACGGTCAGGTCCAGCGGCTTCAACTCACTGTTGTCGGCATCCAGCAGCGCCCGGTTGTAAAAGCCGGCGCGGTGCAGAGTGCCTGCGTTGAGGTTCAGCGACAGGGCGTTGTTGCTCAGCAACACCAGGTCTTCGAGCGGCGCCTTGGTGTTGTTCAGCGCCTGACTGAACCACTGGTTCTGCTGCTCCAGACTCACCGCACGCTCGACCAGCTCCGTGGCCTTGACGTAGTTTTGCCATTGGGCCGGGTCTTCGCTTTCGACGTTGCCCCGTCGTTCGGTGTTGCGAATGGTCTTGAGTTGCGCCAGATCCGCGCTCAACAGATCGCGCAGCGGCAACAACAAGTGACTTTGTGCGGTCAGGCGCAATTCGTTCTCCAACTGCGCATCCAGCGAGGAGAACCAGGAGGTCGGAAACACCACCGAGGTGAAGCGCCAGCGCTGCGCCTTCTCCAGCACCCGCCAGAAACCCTGGACGTTGCGCCGGGTCGCCTCCAGCCGATGAGATTCATCCGTGACCGCCACGTAATTTTTCTGCGCCCCTTGCATCAGACGCGACAACTCATGGGCATCCTTTTCCGAGTCCTGCCACACCCACAGCATGCCAGCGCCCCAGAGCAGCGCGACCACCAGCGCCACCCCACCGGTCACGCGCTGCCAGCGCTGACGCAGGCGTAACAGACGCGGCACCACCTGAGCCAGACCGCGCTCGGCGACCACCCGCCGCTGCCACAGTTGCCGGGCGAAAGCGCTCTGCTGCAAGCCGGTGTCGTAGGCCGAAAACCCGTCGGCGCTGTCGTCCGAGGGCTGGTTGGCGGTGAAATAGACACCGCGAAAACGCGGCGCCTCGCCTTGCGCATTACCCTGGAAAACCGGTTCCAGCAAGGATTGCAGATTGCGCCGCAAGGCTTCGAAGCGTTCCGGCAAGCCGTACAGATCGACGCTCAACTGCCCGGACAAGGCGCCGATTTCGATGATCGATTCCGCCAGGGCCCGGTTGACCTGATCCAGCGCCTGATCGCTCCATTGCGCCTGCCACACCGCATCAGGCCCGTAGGGTGAGGACCAACCGAGCGTACGTTCGCGAGCCTCGACCGGCAGCGCGCTAATCAACTCCTGAAAACCCGGCAACTCTTCCATGCCGGTAACGACCACGTACACCGGCAGGCTCAAACCGAAGCGCTGCAATAGATCGATAAAACGTCGACGCGCCGCCAGGCCGAGGGCCGCCGCCTGCTCGGCATTGCCCAGCCGACTGATCGACACCGTCCAGATCACGCCGTCCAGCGGACGCTGACTGCGCAAGCGCAGGATCAACCCCAGCAAGCGCCACCAGCCACCCCGTTGCAGGTGCATGCCTTCATCCGGCAAAAACAGCGCCTGGGGCACCACCAATACGGCACCTTCGGGGTCCGACCACCAGCGACCGAACCAGCTTGGTTTGTCGGTGGGCTGCAAGCGCCACTGGGTGCACAACTGCGTGCCCTGAGTCTCGTTGCCGAGCAACAGCAGCCAGGGAATCTGGTAGCGATCCCGGGTGCCCTGCTCCTGCTCCATCTGCCGCACCGCCAGGTAAAAACTGCGGATCGCCGCGCCGCTTTGCGTGCGCAACCACCAGACCGCCACGGCGACAATCGCCAGCACCAACAGCACGACGATGATCAGGCCGATAATCCCCAGCGTGCTCATGAGTCTTGCTCCGAGGTGGCCACCGAATCGGTCAGTTGCAAGACCGGTTCGAGCTCCTGGCGAATGTCACGCCAGAACAACTGCCCCAAACCGGTCAGCAACAGGACCACGGCAAGAATTCCCAACCCCAGGCGAAAGCCATCGGGCAACGAAAGACGCACCGGCAATTGCAGCGGCGTTACCGCTGAAGGTTGTTCGAGCCGGGCACTGACGTCGGCATAATCCGCCTCGTGCTGCCAGGCAAAGGTGAACAGCGCCAGGCGCCATTTTTCATGCTGGGCCTGATTCTGTTCGCCCCGCAGACGCCCCTGAAAGCCCAGTACCAGGCACTGCAAATAGACATTGGCCAGATCGCGCGTGGTGGGAAGCTGCTCATCCAGCAGTTCCTTGATCGCCAACGGTATACGTTCGCCGGCCTGACGGCTGGCGTACATTCGCGATTCCAGGGGTTTTTCCTGCCAAGTGGACTGACCCGGCCACGACGTGAACAGCAAGGTTTCATCGACCAGCGCGACAAAGGCATAGACCAGCGCTTTGACTTGTTCAGTGGCGGCGTCACCGACTTTGGCGAAGGCCGTTCGCCAGAGGCGTTGGGAGATTTGCGTGGAGAGTTCGACCACCGCTTCCACCAGCGCTTCGTCTTCGCTGTCTTTGGGCAACTGGCTCCAGTCCTGGGACCATTGCTGCCAGGCCTGGCGAAAAGCGCTGCTCAGCGGCGCTTCGTTCAGGCCTCGTGTACCTGTCCCGGCATTCCCCTCAGACATATGACGTTCCTTCCTCGATCAAGCACTTTCACTCGCCTGGGCCACAAACAACACCACTTGCCATGGACTGCTGGCCAGCCTGGAAGCCGGTGCGGCAATCAGCAACGGCAACTGCCCGTCGAACCATTGGCCTTCGGCCGTCACCACGAACAACCGCGTATCGTCACCGACGCCGTAGGCCACTTGCTCATTGCGACTCATGGCCTGATGGGACAAACCGCTCATGCGCTGGCGGCTGAGCAACGGGATGTGCGGCTGCGAGGCGATGATCGCGCCGCTCAGCCATTCGCTGGCGGCCTGCTCGCTGGCGCCATTGGGCATGCGCAAACCGATGACCAGCCGTTGGCTCGGTTGGTCGTCGGGCAATTGAATCGAGAAGGATTGTTCGTTGCGCTCGAACGCCAGGCTGCGATAGCCGGCGCGGATCAGTTCGAGGGTCTTTTCCAGCCAGTCGAGCACCGCTTCGTAGCCGCGCTGCAACTCCAGAAAATCCAGCGGGGCGAACGCCGGAACACCCGCCAATGGATCGAGCGCCGACCAGGCGCCGGTCAGCCCGAGCAACGAGCCATACAGCGCCTGCGGCGTGGCCACGCGACTGTTCAGCAGACCTTCGACTTCCGGCAACCGCGCCCACAGCGCCGTCAACTGACGCCGGATTTCCATCGAATCATCCTGATTGCCGGCCTGCTGCGCCTGGCGCAAACGACCGGCGAGGAACATGCATTTCTCCCGCGCCCTGGCACACAGTCCCGCCACGCGCCGGCCCACCACCGACTCGGGCAACAGGCACGGCGTCGGCGGTGTGTAAGGCAACGCTAGAAAGCCGCCACCTTCCTTGCGAATCCTCAGCAGCGGCAGGCAGACCGAATCGGCCTTGTTCAGTTGCGTGCACAAACGCGGATTCGGACGCCACACCGTGATCGATTCAGGGTACTCGCCGCTGGTGAGATCCGGCAGCGCATCGCCGACCACCGACTGCAATCGCCCCTTGAGCGGCAGCAACTGACCGGCACGCCACAGCGGGCTGACCGCCAGGTAAACGGTGACGGTGGCATTGTCCGTGGCATCGATCGCCTCACTGACGTCGAGCTCCAGCATCGGCCCGACACCGGCCTGCAAATTGACCGGCAAACCGTCCGGCAACGTCGCCTGCAAATTGAGCAGGCGCACCAACCCGGCGCTCAATGCCGAGGGATCGAATTCAACGCGGGTCACGCCCCAGAACCATGGATTACATGCCTGGGCGAAATGCGCTACCAACGCCTCGGCCCGCAGCCCTTGCAACTGAAAATGCTGGGGCAACAACTGCATGCCCTCATGCCAGCAAACCGCGTCAGGAAGCAGACTCATACGACTCCTTTCGACCTCATGTGGTGCCTGACTTGAACATCAGCCCCTGTGGGAGCAATCCTGTGGCGAGGGGGCTTGCCCCCATTGGGTTGCGAAGCAGCCCCAAAATCGCTGATGCACCAACAATCTTGTGAGTGCTACGCACTCAAACGGGGCGGTGCTGCGTTCCGACAAGCCCCCTCGCCACAGAGCCCCCTCGCCACAATTTTGTGTTCAGTTCGGGTGGTCGCTGACCAGTGTCATCTCGCGACTGTCGAACTTGAGCCAGGCGTTGCTTTGATCGTCCAGCCGCAACCGGTGTGCTCCGGGAGTGGTATAGCTGGCGAAGACTAAAAGTCCAGCCGCCCGCTTGCCCCCCAGCGGGAAGGGTTGTTTGTCGATGAATTGACCCGGAACCAGCTCCAGTCCCCAGACCGTCATCAGCTGTCGGTAGTCGCGCTGATACTGCTCACGTTCGGCGAACCACTGGCGGGCGGTGATGCTCGACAATTGCTTGAGCAGATCCGTGTCGTTCACCGCAATGAAGTCCACCGCTATCGGCGTGTCGTCGTTGGCGCGGGGCGCGACGTCCAGCGTCAGGCTATCGAGATCGACGCGAGGCCCGAACAACGAACACCCGGCGAACGACAGGAGCACAAGCAAAGAAAAAAGACGTGCGTACAAAATGAATTTTCCTTTTCTCGACACGGTCCAAAAACGTTTTTCGTTTGCTTTTTTATAGACCTGTTCTAGCGTCTTGGGTAGTTCGGTCGGCACGACGAATGTGGAAGGTTCGTCAAAGGAATGACAGGTCCTCTGCCCTCCCTTTCTAACCTACGGTCCAGTAAGGGAATGCGATGAAACGGGCCTCCCGATGCATTGCACCCGCCTCATGCATCGGAGTCAGCCACCATGGCAGAAAGTACTCAGCACAAGCTAGACAGGGTTCGCCCACCCCGGGTGCAAATCACCTACGACGTCGAAATCGGCAACGCGATCGAGAAGAAAGAATTGCCATTGGTTGTCGGTATTCTTGCCGACCTCTCCGGCAAGCCTCTCGAACCACTCCCGAAATTGAATGAACGGCGTTTCACCGAAATCGACCGCGACAACTTCAATGAAGTCCTCGCCTCGATCGGCCCGCGCGCCACCTTGCAGGTCAACAACACCCTCAGCGGCGACGACAGCAAGCTCAACATCGAGCTCAACTTCAAACACATCGATGACTTCGATCCGGTCAAGGTGGTCGAGCAAGTCACGCCCCTGCGGCGCCTGTTCGAAGCTCGCCAGCGTCTGCGCGACCTGCTGACCAAACTCGATGGCAACGATGATCTGGACAAGCTGCTGCGTGACGTCATTGCCAACACCGAGGGACTGCAAGAGATCAAATCGGCTCGTCCGGACACCGCCGCTCCCGCTCCTGCTGGCGACAGCGAAGCACCGGCTGAACCGCAAGCCTGATCGCTCATCCACCCAGGGAGAATTTTGCCATGCCCGCCTCATCCGCCGCCCAGACCCAAGCCAGTGACAGTACGACCGAGACCTTGTCCTTGCTCGATGAAATAATCGCCAAAGGCCGCATGGCCCATGACGACAGCCAACAGGATTACGCCCGCGACATGCTCGCGGAATTCGCCACCCAGGTCCTCGATGAGGGCATGGCCGTCGACAAGGACACCGTGGCGATGATCAACGACCGCATCAGCCAGATCGACGAGCTGATCAGCGCTCAACTGAACGAAGTGCTGCACCACCCGGACCTGCAGAAACTTGAAGCCTCCTGGCGCGGCCTGCACTTGTTGGTTAAGAACACCGAGACCAGTTCCCGGCTGAAATTGCGCCTGCTCAACGTGACCCAGAAAGAGCTGCAAAACGACCTGGAAAAAGCCGTCGAGTTCGACCAGAGCGCGCTGTTCAAGAAGATCTACGAAGAGGAATACGGCACCTTCGGTGGCCATCCGTTCAGCCTGCTGGTGGGTGACTACACCTTCGGTCGGCACCCGCAGGACATCGGCCTGCTGGAGAAACTGTCGAACGTCGCGGCGGCCGCCCATGCGCCATTCATTGCCGCCGCGAGCCCTCGGTTGTTCGACATGAACAGCTTCACCGAACTGGCCGTGCCACGGGATCTGTCGAAAGTGTTCGAGAGCCAGGAGCTGATCAAGTGGCGCTCGTTCCGTGAAAGCGAAGATTCGCGCTACGTGTCGCTGGTGCTGCCGCACTTCCTGCTGCGCCTGCCTTACGGTCCCGACACGTCGCCGGTGGAAGGCATCAACTACGTCGAAGACGTCAATGGCAGTGACCACGGCAAATACCTGTGGGGCAATGCCGCGTGGGCCTTGTCGCAACGGATCACCGAGGCCTTCGCCAAATACGGCTGGTGCGCGGCGATTCGCGGTGCCGAAGGCGGTGGTGCGGTGGAAGGCTTGCCGGCCCATACCTTCCGTACAACCTCCGGCGACCTGTCGCTCAAATGCCCGACCGAAGTGGCGATCACCGACCGTCGCGAGAAAGAGCTCAACGACCTCGGATTCATCGCCCTGTGCCACAAGAAAAACAGCGACGTGGCGGTGTTCTTCGGCGGCCAGACCACCAACAAGTCCAAGGTCTACAACACCAACGAGGCGAATGCCAACGCGCGGATTTCGGCGATGCTGCCGTACGTGCTCGCGGCCTCGCGTTTCGCGCACTACCTGAAGGTGATCATGCGCGACAAAGTCGGCAGCTTCATGACCCGCGACAACGTGCAGACCTACCTCAACAACTGGATCGCCGACTACGTGCTGATCAACGACAACGCGCCGCAAGAGATCAAGGCGCAGTACCCGTTGCGTGAAGCCCGGGTCGACGTGACCGAAGTCGCCGGCAAACCGGGAGCCTACAAAGCCACGGTGTTCCTGCGGCCGCACTTCCAGCTTGAGGAACTGACCGCGTCGATCCGCCTGGTCGCGACCCTGCCGCCACCGGTAGCCGCCTAAAGTCGGTGAAACCTCTGTGGCGAGGGGGCTTGCCCCCGTTGGGGCGCGCAGCGGCCCTTGCTTTTAGGTCTGCTGCGCAGCCCAACGGGGGCAAGCCCCCTCGCCACAGGTTAAGGGTTCGGCAACCGTTCACGTGTCTAAATTGAATTTCTTCAGGAGTTTCATGCGATGGATGCAATCATTCTCGACCTCGGCGGCGACATCAAAGGCGATAGCTTGCTTGAGGGTTACAAGGACAAGATCGAAGTCATGTCCTACAGCCACAACGTGGCCATGCAGGTGACCAACGACGTCAGCAACTCGGAGCGCACCTCCGGCAAGCCGCACATCGGCGAGTTCACCCTGACCAAGTTCGTCGACAGCTCGACGCCTTCCCTCAACGAATATTGCTGCGCCGGCAAACCGATCCCCGAAGCCAAGATCACCATCGGCCGTAACGCCGCCGAAGGCAGCGGTCAGCTGATGCCGTTCATCATCTACACCCTGACCAACGTGGTGCTGTCCAACGTCAGCGTCAGCGGCGGCACGGGTGGCAAACCGGTGGAAACCATTTCCCTGAACTTTACCAAGATCAAGTGGGAGCTCACCGCCCAGAAAGACGACGGCACCAAGGAAGGCACGGCCGCCTCGACCTGGGACATGGCCGCCAACAAGCTCGTCAAGTAAGCGGACGCGTCGGCCATGGCAGGCACCGGCATGCTCCCACCGTTGTTCGAGCGCCTCGCCGCCAGCGAGGTCGACACCGTGCAGGTGTTCGATCGCCAGGGGCTGCTCGACTCGGTGCACACGGAGTTGCTGCGCCTGTTCAACACCCGACGCGGCTCACGTCCGCTGACCTCTCCGCCGAGCATTCTCGACTACGGCATCGCTGACTGGACTGCCTTGCAACAGCAGCGCAGCGATGACCGTCGTCAGTTGGCACGGGAAATCCGCGAGGCCATCAGCCATTTCGAACCGCGCCTGCAACTGGGCGAGGTCCAGGTCAATCCGGTCCCCGGCCATCCGCAGCAACTGAGCATTCGGCTACTGGGCGAGTTGCGCAGCGGCCAGCAGCACTGGCCCGTGGCATTTGTCATCGAGAAGGCCAGCCATGGCCTTGAGGTGCGTCATGAGCGACTCGATTGACCCGCAACTGCTCGACTACTACCAACGCGAACTGACCTGGCTGCGCCACGCCGGGAGCATTTTTGCCGAGCGATATCCCAAGGTCGCCAGACGCCTGGAACTGTCCCCCGGTGAATGCCCCGACCCGCATGTCGAGCGGCTACTTGAAGGTTTCGCCCTGCTCGCGGCACGCTTGCAACGGCGGCTCGATGACGACTACGCCGAATTCAGCGACGCCTTGCTCGAACAGCTTTACCCGTTGGCCATGCGGCCGTTGCCGTCCTGCGCGATCGTGCAGTTCGAGCCGGACCCGAGCAAGGGCAACCTGAACGATGGTTATCCATTGCCGCGCGATACACCGCTATTCGTCACCACCAGCAAAGGCGAGAGCATCCATTTTCGCACCAGCGCCGCGGTTCGATTGTGGCCGGTGGAAATCAACGAAGCGCTGCTGCTGGGCAGCGATGAAGCACAGGCCCTGACCGGTGTGGCGCAGGCGCGTTCGGCCCTGCGCCTGAGCCTGCGTTGCCTCGGTGAAAGCCAGTGGGCGACGCTGGCCATCAAACAATTGCGCGTGCACTTGGCCGCCTCGCCGGTGATCAACGCCTGCCTGTATGACCTGCTCGGTGCCCACGCGGTGAAGGTGCTGGCCGGACCGGTCGGCAGCGTGCCGGTCATGCTGGCCGGGCTGCCGCAGATCGTCGGTTTTGCCAGCGACGAAGTGCTGTTGCCGGACGAGGATGGTGTGCATCCGGGCATGCGCCTGCTCGCCGAGTACTTTGCATTCCCGGACAAATTCAACTTCTTCGACATTCCATTGGCCGGCGCCGCCAGCGACAGCCAGACGCTGTACCTGTACATCGTGTTTGACCGTGCCCCGGCCAACCGCCTGCACCTTCAGGCCAGCGACTTCGCCCTGGGCTGCGCACCGGTGATCAACCTGTTTCCACGAACCTCGGAGCCCCTGCGCCCGGACGGCACCCGCAGCGAGTATCGCCTGGTCGCCGACAGTCACCGGGAAAACAGCGTCGAGATCCACAGCATCCGCGCCATGCGCGCCAGCTCAAGCCAGGGCGTGCAACGGGTACCGGCGTATTACGGCAGCCAGCATATCGGCGGCGACAAACAGTGCTATTGGCATGCGCGACGGGTCAGCGGCATGACCCCGAATCGGCTGGGCACCGACCTGATGGTGAGCCTGGTGGACACCCGGCTCGATCCGCTGACCGAGGCCAGCGAATACAGCCTCACCGCCGAACTGCTGTGCACCAACCGGCATCTGGCCCAGAGCCTGCCGGCCGGCACCCCCCTGGGTTTCGAACGACCGGGGCCGGTGGCCTGGGCCCGTTTGCGCAACCCGCCGAGCCCGCAGAGTTTGCCGCGACTGGATGGCGAATCCCGTTGGCGGCTGGTGTCGCAACTGACCCTCAATCATTTGTCACTGGTCGAGGGGCCGCAAGCGCTGGATGCCCTCAAGGAAATCCTGCAGTTGCACAACCTGCGTGACGAGGCCAGCGCCTTGCGGCAAATCGACGGTTTGTTAAGCCTCGGCTGCGAACGGGTGATCGCCCATGTTGGTGAAGACGCCTGGCGCGGCTGGCGCAATGGGCTGGAGGTTCAGCTGCAACTCGATCCGCAGCATTTCGTCGGCAGCAGCGCGGTGTTGTTTTCCGCGGTGCTGGCGCAGTTCTTTTCACTCTATGCCACGGCCAATCGCTTCGTGCGCACGGTTCTGGTCCAGTCAGACAAGGAGGTCAAGACATGGCAACCCCAAGCCGGCATGCCGCTGTCCCTCTGAGCCTGAGTCAGAAGCTGCGGCGCGATCCGCAGGCGTTCCAGTTGCTGCAAGCATTGTTGCTGCTGGAGCGCGAACACCCGCAAGCCGAATCCCTGGGCAGCGGCACCGCCCCCCAAGCGGAAGCCTTGCGCCTGCGCGGGCCGCTTACGCCGCTGTTTTCCGCCAGTGAAATCGAAAGCCTGACTCAGGAAGCTGACCAGCCACCGACGCTCACGACCCCAGTGTTTGGCCTCGGCGGGCCGGACGGCCCCCTGCCCTACGCCTATCAGGAATGGCTGCAACAACGGGCCCGCGCCAAGGACTATGCCCCGGCCGAATTCCTCGACCTGTTCCAGCATCGCTTGCTCAGCCTGCTGTACAAGGTGATGCGCAAACACCGGATCGCCGTCGGCTTCACAGCCCCCGGCGCATCGCCGGTGCAGGCGCAACTGCGGGCGCTGACCGGGCTGTTGCCCAAAGCCTTGCAGGAACGCCAGGCCGTACCCGACTCTGCGGTACTGGCGTGCAGCGCGCTATTTGCCGACGGTCGTCGCTCCCTGGCCGGCTTCGCCGCGATCGTGCGCGAGCACTTCGAACTGCCGGTAGAACTCAGCGCCTATGAAGGTGCCTGGCGGGAAATCCCACCGGCCAGTCGCAGTCGACTGCAACCGGGCGGGCGCAACCTGCAACTGGGCCGCAACGCGGTGGCCGGCACTCGGGTCTGGGATGAACACGCCGGTATCCGCCTGACCCTCGGCCCGCTGACCTCGGCGCAGGCGGCGCGGTTTCTGCCGGACGGTGAAGCCCATCCGGCGCTGGCCAGTCTCAGCGCGCTGTATTTCGGCCCCGACCTGGATTGCACACTGGTGCTGTTGGTGCGCGGTGCCAGTCCGATGAAACTCGGTCGCCAGGCACCGCCCCTGCTCAGTTGGAATGGCGGCCTGCAACGCCAGACCAGCCTTGCCGTGCAACGGATCGAAACCCGCCTTCGTCAGCTGGAGATCACCTGAACATGGAACTGGCCAGTCTGATCGGACGCCTCAACCCGGACAACCGCCGCGCCCTCGAACGGGCCGCGCAGCGCTGCCTGCAACGGGGTCATCATTACGTCGAAATCGAACACTTGCTGCTGGAGTTGCTGGACATCGAGGGCGGCGACTTCGCCTGGCTGCTGCCGCGTTTCGGGCTGGAGCGCGATGCCCTGACGGCGGAAATCAACAAGGCCCTGGAACTGTTCAAATCCGGCAGCACCCGCACCCCGGCGCTCTCGGCGCACACCATCGGCCTGCTTGAAGACGCGGTGGTTCAGGCCAGTGTGCTTGGCCTGGAGAGCATCCGCTCCGGTTTGCTGCTACTGGCCCTGCTCGACCGTGATGAACGTCGCAGTCTGCTGCTCAATAGCGCCTCGTCGCTGTTGAAAATTCCACGGGAAGCCTTGCGCAGTAATTTGCTGGAGTGGACCGAAAGCTCCCGCGAACACGTTGGCGGTACGCGACCGGTCAGTGCCGGCCATCCGCAACCGAAACAGGATTCAGTGCTCGACCAGTTCACCCAGGACCTGACCGCCGATGCCCACGCCGGGCGCATCGATCCCATCGTCGGCCGCGACGGTGAGATTCGACAGTGCATCGACATCCTGCTCCGACGTCGGCAGAACAACCCGATCCTGGTCGGCGCACCGGGGGTGGGCAAAACGGCGGTGGTCGAAGGCCTGGCCTTGCGCATTGCCGCCGGCGATGTACCACCGTCATTGCAGGAAGTCAGCCTGCGGGTACTCGATCTCGGTTTGTTGCAGGCCGGTGCCGGGGTCAAAGGCGAGTTCGAGCAGCGGCTCAAAGGCGTGATCGACGCGGTGCGCAGCGCCGACAAACCGATCATTCTGTTCATCGACGAAGCCCACACCCTGATTGGTGCTGGCGGCGCGGAAGGCGGCAGCGACGCGGCCAACCTGCTGAAACCGGCGCTGGCCCGTGGCGAGTTGCGCACCCTGGCCGCGACCACCTGGCTTGAGTACAAAAAATACTTTGAAAAAGACCCGGCCCTGGCCCGGCGATTTCAGTTGGTGCAAGTCGAGGAGCCGGACGAAATCACCGCCGTGGAAATGCTCCGTGGCGTGGCTGCGAAACTGGAACAGCATCACGGTGTGCAGGTGCTCGACGCGGCGATCCACGAAGCGGTGAAACTGTCCCACCGCTACATCTCCGGGCGCCAGTTACCGGACAAGGCCATCAGCGTGCTCGACACCGCGTGTGCCCGGGTCGCCCTCGGTCAGCATGACGTGCCGCCACCGCTGGAAAGCCTGCGTCACCGCCAGCAAAGCCTCAAGGAGGAAGTCGAACGCCTGCGCCGCGAGCAGGCCACCGGGCTCGATCACCGTGAACGCATCACCCTGCTGGAAACCGAATCCGTGGGTAACGTGCAGGCCATTCGCGAACTGGAAACCCGCTGGAACGAAGAACGGATCGCCGTGCGCGAACTGCTGGAAACCCGCCGCGAATTACTCACCTTGAGCGAACGCGCCGACAACGATAAACCGGACGAAGCAACTGATAGCCGCATCGATCATCTGGCCGCCGAACTGGTGCGCCTGGAGGCCGGTCTGGACGCCATTCGCCAGGACGATCCGCTGGTACCGGAACAGGTCGACGGCAAAACCGTGGCCGCGGTGATCGCCGGCTGGACCGGCATCCCGGTGGGCAAGATGCTCGCCGACGAAGCCCATGCCGTACGCACCCTCGGCCAGCGCATGGGCCTGCGGGTGATGGGCCAGAGCACCGCGCTGAACACCATCGCCCAACGCCTGCAAGCCTATCGCGCCGGCCTCACCGACCCGCAAAAACCGGTCGGCGTGTTCCTGCTGGTCGGCCCCACCGGCGTCGGCAAAACCGAAACCGCTTACGCCCTGGCCGACGCACTGTATGGCGGCGAACGCAACCTGATCAGCATCAACCTTTCCGAATACCAGGAAGCCCACACCGTCAGCCAACTCAAAGGCGCCCCGCCCGGCTACGTCGGCTACGGCAGCGGCGGTGTACTCACCGAAGCGGTGCGGCGCAAACCCTACTCAGTGGTGCTGCTCGACGAAATCGAAAAGGCCCACCCGGACGTGCTCGAAGCTTTCTACAACGTCTTCGACAAAGGCGTGATGGAAGACGGCACCGGGCTGGTGGTGGACTTCAAAAACACCGTGATGCTGGCCACCAGCAACGTCGGGGCTGAGTTGCTGCTCGACACACCGACCGCGCAACTGGGCACCGATGCCTTCAACGAAGCGCTGCATCACGTGCTGCTGAAAGCCTTTCGCCCGGCGTTTCTGGCGCGCATGACGGTGGTGGCGTATCGGCCGCTGGATGAGGCGACGCTGGAAGGGATTGTGTTGGCGAAGCTGGAGAAATTGCGCGGGCGGTACAAGGCTGCGACCGGGAAGCAGTTCGAGTTCGATGCCGGAATTGTGCAGGCGGTGTTGGCCAAGTGCAGTGCTGCGGGTGCGAGGGATGTTGAGAATGTGTTGATGACGCAGGTGACGGGGAAGTTGGCGGAGTGGGTATTGGAATAGGACGTCGCGCAGTTGAGCGCACCCGGTGGCCGAGCACAGTTGAATCAAGGAGGCATCATGAGCTACGACGCTATATGCAAGGCCATCAAGGGGCATGGTGAAGGCATCTACAATTTCGGCCAGTCCAGTTTTCTTAACCTCGTCGGTGACAACCGAGACGGTATATGTCGCGGCGTTTGCACCGCATGGCTGATCGCCAAGAAAAACGGTAACGACTACCTTAAAGAAATTGTGGCACCGACTGCCAGCACGAGCCTGCTGCATGAACAGCGGACCGCACGGCAGGCTTCAGACTTCCAGACGTCCTACCTGGACATCAGCGGCGACTCGCCTGACTCGCCCTCCATCGCGACGCTGTCATCGCTAAGGACTGGGGGGTTGGGATCGTTGGGAGAAAAGAAATCACAAACCTATCAAGGCTTTGCCGATGATGGAAAACCCATTGGCCAACTAGTCCTGACTTCGGGCTATCGATATTTCATTTTATCCATCAAAGGCACATTGGGTGGGCACTCCGTAGCCTTTTACAGACCCTGGGTTTTCTTCGGCAAAAGCAGTAGCTGTACCTTTTTCGACCCAAACTTCGGCGAGTTCAAATTAGAGGGAAGTGACGGCATCGCACTGTGCCTGAGCGCGGTAGCGACTGCTTACCGTCAGGGGTTATCAAAAGGTTATCGCCTCTGGGGATTCAGCTGACTCCCGGCCTTTTTGCTTTGTTGATGATGCTGAAATGAGATTTATCTTTGGGGGAGCAGGACATGCCGGAAATACACTTCATCAATGGCGCCAGGGCAGCGCTGCAAAATGGAGCTTTGGGAGTGGGTGAACATCACGACTCCGACAGTGCCAGGCATTACATCTACGAATGGATGGTTTCTGGACTCGTCACCAGCCTGGTCCTGGAAATCATTCTGTTTGACGATTTCACCGAGGACGAAAACGACCGGATGGTTGGGTACGTCGATAATCGATGGCCGGGCAACCAGATTCCCTTTACGCATCTGATGAGGCTGGCAAGGTCGCTGAATATAGCTATCTATGCCTGGGATCCCGGAGATCGACCCGGGGTATCGATGCCGCAGAACGTTGCCAATCGCAATGCAACGGTCGTCACTGCCTTCAGGGCCCAATTTCCCGGACCTCTCCCCGTCACAAACGCTGTTGGCTGCGTCGTTCTGTTTGGTGTCAGTCATTTTGGTGCCGAGAATACGTCCATCAATATGTTGTTGGGCAACGCTCTTCCATGGATTGATCTGTCTGCACCACCGCCCCACGCTTGAGTCCTTTTTTATAAGAAAAGAAAGGGGACACCCGTTTGTCCATCACCGACAAGGACGTACTCACTATGCCAATCATTAGCCTGAACCGCGTCAGTTTATTCCCGACCACTCCTGAAGAACGAATTGGCCACGCTCTTTTTCTTCAATGCCTTACGCACTTCACACAAGTTCTTGGTCAATCCGGATTGGGGCTTAGCTACGATTCATGCAACGCAGCGGTGGCAATAAACCACAATGCCATGTACGCCCCGGTCAATATAGGTAACCTGAATTTTAGCGTTAGCTTTGGCTCTTCGAGATTGTACCAAGGCATGGATCCTGACTTTAACGCTTTCCACGGACATCTCTCATCAACACGACCTTTCTCAAATTCACTGGCTGAAGAGCACGCTGAGCAATCAGCCATCTTGACGGCCGAAAGAATCGCCAATGCAAACGGGCCTTTTTTCACCTACAACAACAATAATCACATTTACATCGACCTGACACCTTGCAACAACTGCGAGCCATGGCTAGAAGCCAGAAACGAAAACTGGTACGTGCACTATTTTGCCGAGTTAAACAATCAAGCGCCGTTAAAGAAACTAAAAAAAGACGACAGGAAAAAGACATTCGGCAGAATACAAGAGCCACGCAAGTCATACCGCTACACTCCATATTGATACGCAAAAGACGGGTATCGAGGATCTTTCATCATGCTAAAGGCGCGACTTGAGCAAGAACACAGACATCTTCAAATAACCATACCCAACGCCCATGCCGGAGTCGTTAACTTCGATCTTGATCTGGACATGAGCAAAGCACTGATTGCAATAGTGTCTGGCACCACCTATAGCGCCTACTATTTACCGTGGAAAGAAGACAGCGGCCTGTATATCGATCTCCCGGCCACACCAACTGGCGGCAACCCTCTTCTTTTTCTTACCGCCAATCTGTCTGGTTGCTGCGTGGGCATTCAGAACTTCGGAGGGTTCATCAGGGTTCGTCATTACAACCTGTATACGAGTGGCAACCACAACCCGGTTTTTTCCCACGACGATCTTGCCAGATATGGGACCAATATTTCCTGGCTGTTGCCCTCCGACAAATACAACGTGCCTGCCATCAACAAGGCAGAGCCGTACACTCATTCGGGACCATGGGCCGAGGCCGTTCTTTGGGGGGAATACGTTGCCCGATATTGGCCATTCACCTCAAAGTGGCACTTCTACTATCAAAACGGCAACGGCGACACCGACATCCATGAATTGAACTATCAATAGCAGGCCATTCAATGCCCCGCACCACCGACAGCAACACCAGCCTCTCCCTCACCGCCGCCTCACTGTCGGCGCTTTACCCTGAATCCCTTTCCGGCGAAGAGGCCCTCAACCAGCTCGGCTCGCAAATCCTCAACGGCCTCAACGACGGCGCCTCGCTCAGCCTGACCACTGCCGTCGCCACCCACATCACCGCCACCCTGCACAACGACGCCCTGACTCGCCCGTTGGACGCACTGGTCGCCGAAATCCGCCAACTCCCCGCCGACGCCACCGCCGAGCGTTATCAGCTTGTACTACGGCCATGGCTCTGGTGGCTGACCCTGGCCAGCAACAATCGCGTGTTCCAGAACCTCAGCACTTCAGACATCGTCACCACCATTTTCAAGGCCCATGCCTTCACCGACTTCAAGCTCTCACTCACCGGCACTTACACCCCGCGCGAATACTGCGTGCAGTACGGCGAAACCGATTTCGCGTTCGTTTCGCGGCTGCTGGAAGAAGAAGGGATTTTCTGGTTTTTCACCCATGAGGACGGCAAGCACACGCTGGTGCTGGGTGACAGTAACGACGCGTTCGTGCCGATCCCCAACGGGCCGAAGGTCAGCTATCTCGGCCAGCAGTTGGGCGAGCGTGAATTGCATGGCATTCGCTCCGGGCAGGTCTGCGTGCAGGCGGTGGCCGGGGTGTATCGGGCGACGGATTATGAATTCACCACCCCGACCACATCGCTGTACGGCCAGGCCGAAGCGGTGGCCGGGCCGCGTTCAATGTACGAGCATCCGGGCGGTTACAACGCCAAAGCGCGCGGCGATGCATTGACCAAGCAGCGGGTCGACGGCTTGCGCAGTCAGGAGAAGCGTTTCGTTGGAGAAAGCGACTGCCGCTGGTTGGTGCCGGGGCATTGGTTCACCCTTGCGGGCCATGATGATGCGAGTCTGAACATCGATTGGGTGGTGACGGCGGTCACCCACGAAGCCAGTCACGAAAGCTATCGCAACCGCTTTGAAGCGATCCCCAAAGCCACGCCATTTCGCCCGGCGCGGACCACGCCCAAACCACGGATGCACACCCAGACCGCCATTGTCGTCGGCAAGTCGGGCGAAGAAATCTGGACCGACGAATACGGCCGGATCAAGTTGCAGTTCCCTTGGGACCGCGACGGCAAGAACGACGAAACCAGTTCCTGTTGGGTGCGAGTTGTACTGCCCTGGAGCGGCAAGGGCTTCGGCATGCAGTTCGTGCCGCGCATCGGCCAGGAAGTGATCGTGACCTTTATCGATGGCGATCCGGATCGACCGCTGGTAACCGGCTGCGTCTACAACGGCGACAACGCCCTGCCCTATGCGCTGCCGGCGAATCAGACCCAGTCAGGAATCAAGACCCAATCGTCCAAGGGTGGTGGCGGTTTCAACGAGTTGCGCTTCGAGGACAAGAAAGACGCCGAAGAGGTTTTTTTGCAGGCGCAGAAAGACCTGAAGATCAACGTGCTCAACGACACCACCGCCACGGTCGGCCATGATGAAACCCTCACCGTGCAGAACGCCCGCACGCGCACGGTGAAGGACGGCGACGAGACCGTGACCCTGGAGAAAGGCAAACGCAGCGTGACCATCCAGACTGGCAGCGACACGCTCGATGTGAAGGACAGCCGCACGGTGACCGTGGGCGCCGACCAGACCCACAGTACCGGTGGCAATTACACGCACAAGGTCACCGGTGATTACAGCCTGACGGTAGACGGCAACCTGACCATCAAGGTGACCGGCACCCTGACCCTGCAAAGCGGTGGCAGTTTTTCGATCAAGAGCGGCGCCGATCTGGCGGCCGAGGCCAGTACGTCGATCAGTCAGAAGGCCGGGACCTCTCTGAGCAATCAGGCTGGCACCTCGCTGGAAAACAAGGCCGGCACGACCATGACCAACGATGCCGGGATCAGCCTGACCAACAAGGGCGCCGCTTCGCAGACCGTGGATGGTGGCGGCATGCTGACCATCAAGGGTGGTCTGGTGCAGGTCAACTGATCGGGAGAACCCATGGCCATCACACCGCTGGATTTGCAACAGAACGATAAACAGCTCAAAGGGCGCTTGCTCGATGGCCAGCTCGACGGTGCGCTGCACATCAAGGATGACGGGCGCGCGCAGGCTGATTTGCACTACAGCCAGGGCGAGCTGCAAGGCACCTCCCTGCTCTACCACCCCAATGGCAAGGTCTCGGCGCAGTTGCCGTTTATGCGTGACAAGCTGCAGGGGGTTGCCAGTTTCTACGCCCCCGAAGGCAGTCTGCAGCGCAAGGCGACTTACCACCGGGGGCTGCTGCATGGCGAGGCGTTCAATTACTTTCCCGATGGGCAACTGGCGGAGGTCGAGTTCTACCGCGACGGCGTGCGCGACGGGCGCTATCAACGCTTTCATCCGAACGGCAAGCCGGCCGTCGAAGCCCGGTATCTCAACGGTCAATTGCTGGAACCGGAACAGGGCTTCGCCAGCGACGGACGACCATTGGACGCCGACGGCAAGCCGATCTCACGAGTGCGCTGGTGGTTCAGGCGCTGGAGCGATCCCGAGCAGGCCTAAGTTCTGTAGCAGCTGCCGAGCAGCGCGAGGCTGCGTTCGGCTGCGAAGCAGTCGCAAGTCCGGCTGACGCAGTCTGCCTGATGTACCGCAATCTCAGGTTTTACGACTGCTTCGCAGCCGAACGCAGCCTCGCAAGCTCGACAGCTGCTACGGCCGAACGCAGGCTTCGCCAGCTGCTACAGAGGTTGTGGCGATCAGGGGATCAGCATCTGCATTTGCCCCGGCATCACGATTTTGATCACTCCGGCCCAGTTGCACATCAAGGTGCTGTTGGCATCGATGGCCGGCATGCCGCCCAGCAGCAGGGTCGGCGCGCCGCCAGGGATCCATGGGGTGGCGGTGGCCGGGATGCACGGCATCGGTGTCAGCACGCCAAGCGCCGCGGCAGTGGCGGCCGCGACCATCGGGTTGGCCATGCTCATGCACGTGCCGAACGGCATGACGTTCACCAACGGAATGTGGTCCATGATGTTCGCCGCCGGCATGCCCCCGGTCATTGTGCGGTTCACTGGCAGCACGTTGAGTACCGCCGGCGCCGCACCGAAACTGCATTGCAGGGTCGCGGTGGCGCAAACTTGCGGACAGCCCATGTCGAATCTCCTTCCTGGAAGCGACGCTCCCTGAACCATAGTCCGCCGCGCCTGTTCGCGCACATCAGGAACGCTGATTATCCGGCAACACGCTAACCTATAAGACCGTGCCGCGCTTGTGGCCACCCCGGCGCGCCATTAGATTAGCCAATGATGTCTGGCCTCCAAAATAAGCAGAAGGGATAAGCATGGCGCTTACTGACCAGTCCACCCGTATCCGCTCTGGCGAAGAACTCGATGCCAGCCTGATCGATCCGTACCTCAAGGCGCACATTCCGGGCCTGAGTGGCTTGCCTGTGATCAGCCAGTTTCCGGGCGGTGCGTCGAACCTGACTTACCTGCTGGAATACCCCGAACAGGAATTCGTCCTGCGTCGGCCGCCGTTCGGCCACAAAGCCAAGTCCGCCCACGACATGGGCCGCGAATTTCGCATCCTCAATCAACTGCGGGACGGTTTTCCCTACTGCCCCAAAGCCTATGTGCACTGCACTGACGAATCGGTGATCGGCGCCGAGTTCTATGTGATGGAACGGGTAAAGGGCATCATCCTGCGCTCCGAACTGCCACCGGAACTGGGTCTTGATTCAGCGAAGACCGAAACCCTGTGCAAGAGCTTCATCGACAAGTTCGTCGAATTGCACCGGGTCGACTACAAGGCTTATGGCCTGGGTGATCTCGGCAAGCCCGAAGGTTATGTCGCGCGGCAAATCAAAGGCTGGAGCGAGCGCTACGAAAAGGCCCTGACCCCTGACGCGCCGAAGTGGGAAACGGTAAAGGCCTGGCTCAACGACAAGATGCCAGCCGATCACCCGACGTCGAGCATCGTCCACAACGATTACCGCTTCGACAACGTGATCCTCGACCCGAACAACCCGATGCAGATCATCGGTGTGCTGGATTGGGAGCTGACCACCCTCGGTGACCCGCTGATGGACCTGGGCAACACCCTCGCCTACTGGATCGAAGCCGACGACCCGGCACCGGTGCAACTGATGCGCCGCCAGCCAAGCCACGCCCCCGGCATGCTGACCCGCCGCGAATTCGTCGATTACTACGCCGAGCGCGCCGGCATCCAGATCGACAATTTCGACTTCTACTACACCTATGGCCTGTTCCGTCTGGCCGGCATCGTGCAGCAGATCTACTACCGCTTCTTCCATGGTCAGACCCAGGACAAACGCTTCGCACAGTTCATTCACATGAACAAACTGCTGGAGCAGATGAGCTTGCAGGTCATTCAGAAATCCAGCCTCTGATCAGGCCCCATAACAAGGAAAAATCATGTCCAAGACTCAGTTGTTCGACCTCGACGGCAAGATCGCTTTCGTCTCAGGTGCCAGTCGCGGCATCGGTGAAGCCATCGCCAAACTGCTGGCGCAGCAAGGTGCCCACGTGATCGTTTCGAGCCGCAAGCTCGACGGCTGCCAGCACGTCGCCGACGCGATCATCGCCGCCGGCGGTAAGGCCACCGCCATTGCCTGCCACATCGGTGAGATGGAACAGATCACCCAGGTATTCGCCGCCATCCGCGAACAATTCGGGCGCCTGGACATCCTGGTCAATAACGCCGCGACCAACCCGCAGTTCTGCAACGTGCTGGACACCGACCTCAGCGCCTTCCAGAAAACTGTCGACGTGAACATTCGCGGCTACTTCTTCATGTCGGTGGAAGCCGGCAAGCTGATGCGCGAACACGGCGGTGGCAGCATCATCAACGTCGCCTCGATCAACGGCATCTCACCGGGTATTTTCCAGGGCATCTACTCGGTGACCAAGGCAGCGGTGATCAACATGACCAAAGTGTTCGCCAAGGAATGCGCGCAGTTCGGCATTCGCTGCAACGCCTTGCTGCCGGGTTTGACCGACACCAAGTTTGCATCGGCGCTGGTGAAGAACGAGGCAATTTTGAACACCGCATTGCAGCAGATTCCGCTCAAGCGCGTGGCAGATCCGAGTGAAATGGCCGGTGCGGTGTTGTACCTGGCGAGTGATGCTTCCAGCTATACGACCGGGGTTTCGCTGAATGTGGATGGCGGGTTCCTGTCCTGATTCGGTTTTGCGAATAAACCAAAGGCAGCCTCAGGGCTGCCTTTGGTGTTTGATCGGAGGACTCGTGGAAGACTCTCGCCTGTTTCTGAAATACATCGGGTGTCGGGTAATGGTTTGTATTCGTGGGACTGGACCCAGGAACGACTCTATTCCCCCTGCACAAACTCAACCGGCTTCCCAGTCAAATCCAGCGTAAGCATCCGGTGAAGACACCCACCCTGATGCAACATCTAGGGCAACGGGGTCCTCTGCGGCATTACCTCAAAACTTACTTCTGACCTATTCGAGTTGGTAATTCAACCAAATATGGTGCGTGCCATCGGTATCGACTTTGATCCCTCCTGATCCCGATATCCCTCTCAAATCACCTGTACCACTGCCTCCGACTATGCAGAAAAATTCATCTGCCCGATCAGTGCCGGTTGTGGAGGCAGAGTGGATGAAATTGAAGGCGCCTTCTTTTCCATTCACCGCACCTTTGAAGCTCTCAATAGCGATGTAACTGCCCGTCCTGGTCGTCTGATCGAACGCCGCAGTAAAAACTGTTGAGGAAACACCGTCGATAGCACCCGAGTAGCATTTCTCCATGGTGCTGATAGACACTGGTAAGGAGGTAGTAATCTCGGGGGTTGGGCTCAGGCCTGTTGGTTTGAAATTCTTAGTAGCAAAAGTGGCTAACGCTTCCATTCACATCCGTCCCTATCCAAATGAGTGAGGTTCTCATTCTAGTCCACAGCACAGCACGCACTGAGCCAAAAAACGCTCTACGGAGCTAAGCCTATTTCCATCTATGTGGCAGCAACTTCGCAGAGCCATATCGGTTTTGGGGGGGCGTACTCATAAGCTCCCGGCCAACCGCGCTGCTGAATCTAAACTTCAATGACGTACACACCAGCGCCCCCAGCGTTGGGATCAGAACGAGATGTCGGCTGAATAGTTAGGCCAATCCATCACCAGTTCATAATCATCGGCAACCCAGGACGGAAATCGTGTGTCTGGCCACTTGCGCCATGATCGATTTCCAATACGACCAGATGCTCATCACCATGAACAATTTCAAATCCTTTCAGCTGATTTGCGCAGTTCGCAGGGGTAGAAAAAGCTTGGCTGTTGGGGGTGGTAACTCGCACAGATGTAATGTCGCGAAAGCCGTTGGGATGTTCAAACGGCTGCGCTCGCTCAATCGGAGCCTCATCTGGTCTCTTGGCAAACGAAAGAAAAAACCACATCGGTTCGGATACAGGCGCATGCCCCACGTCGACTTTCAGGGCAGCTGGTAAGTAAACAGGTCGATATTCCCAGACCGGAAATATTGGCTTCTCGCCTACGGTGGATGGTCTGAAGCAAATTCCAAAGGGCGCGGCGACTCCATCTGCGCACTTGAGTCGGTCAAAGAGTTGGGTTGGCGCCGTTAACTGACTTTGAGCTTCTGATTCATCGGTGAGATGTAAAAGCTCAATGAAAGAATTTCGGAAGAAGAACCTTCTATTGGCAGTGCCTTGGCCTGGGTGTACGTTTGGCGTCCCTTCAGCGAGCCCGAGGGCTTTCAGAGCATCAGCGCCTCGCCCGTCATCACTCACACAAATAAAAATGTGATCTATTTCCATCGTTAATTCCCTTTAATCCTGTGATTTGATTGCCCAATTATTTGGCGGAAGGTCAGCAACTTCACTCGCCCGATGCGTAGGCAGCCGCGTGAGATCGAAGAGTTCCTACTTCATAAATGGAGCGAATCACATTCGGACTGGATTGGTGAGCGCTACGCCTCGAATAGGGCGATTCCAAGCGATGGGTGAGAGTAAGAATACTATGATAAGGAAAGCTATCTGGGACAGGTAGAACGGCTCCAGCCACTGCTGCTTCAAGGCAACATAAAAAGTGTTATGGGTTACGTCTACCAAAATAATCGCTACCGTAAGCACGATTCCGGCTCTTGGCCTGATGAAAAGTAGCAGTGCTGCGAGCGGGTCAAAAAACGTAAGCGCCCCCCAGAAAATACGGCTAGCCAAGTAAGCGTTAGGCCCGTATCCGTAGTCCCAGAGCAACCCATGCGAAACGTCTGCACGAATGTGATTAGCGGTTGCGATGAAAAGGCAGCATGCGAACAAAATTCTGACGGCGAATGACAATTTTGGCATAGCGTTATCTACATTCGTGACCTATGCCATGCATGATAGCGGGATCGACCAACGACGCTAGCCGTTACAAGCTGAGAAGGTGTGATCGCTGAATAACTTCGTGTCGACCAGTTGAATCCACAGCCATGAACCGCCACTCGGCATCAATGCTGCCAGCCAGTTATGCTCGCGCCCACTACAAAATCAGATATGGAAAGTCTACTCAGCAGCTGATTTGATGGCCGGTCATAGCGTCTGAGAAATGGCTTCAACTCGACCATCAGGAAGTCCCCCATGATACTCGTGGGGCAACGCTCAGCCTGACTACTTTAAGGAGATCAACATTTTGACGGACCGCATCACAAGAGAGGAAAGCCTCCGCAGCTTCAGAAAGCATCTGCGTATCGACGCAGCCCTGTTTATAGCGAGCATGGTGGGAGCTTTTACCCTTAGCGGTTTTGCACACCTGGAGAAATTTTATCTAACACTGGATGTGCCGATTGATCGGGTGAGCATCAGCGCGCAGCAGTTCGTGGCCTACGGAGCCGCCGGGTTTGGGTCCTTCCTTGCAGCTCTGGTGTTCGCAATGGCTCTGGTCGGAACAGTAACCCTTCTTTTGGTACTTTTTGAGAAACCAGGAAACGACACGGGCAAGCCCGTCATAGTGCCGAAATGGATGGCCAACATGCGCGACCGGGCTGTTGAAAATCGAGGCGCGTTTGTGGTTGTCGGCTCCATTTGCATACTCGCGCTTCTGCTGATGTCTGCTTGGTATCTCTTGGTGCGGGTGCCATCGAACGCAGGACGGGCGGCGGCGCTGGAACTCGCTTCAGAATGTATTGTTCGCCAAGTGGTTTACGCAAATCTCGACCAGTACGAGGGATGCCAGGTAGCAGAGTCTGGCGACATGCTCTACTTGCTTAAGCGACACCACGCTGACTCAATGGGCGTTGAGTTCCATACGCTTGAATTACCGAAATCAGGCCTGAAAAGTGTTACAGGGCAAGTGCAGAAACTCACGTATAAGCAATGACCTCTACATGGCTAGGTGGGTGGATTACGAAGAGTGGAATTGCATTCGCTATAAATACGCTGCGTGGAGCCGCGATGGTGTCATCCCCACCGACGAAATCCGGGCGTGAAACTGCTGAGTCTGGTGCGAAAAACTCATCGCGCTGAAGTCCGGGCATACGCTATCAGCCAGCTCTCCACGCATAGGGTCGATTACGGCGTACGCGCCCGGCAATCCCATCTTGCGTAGTGTCATTGCCTTGGCAAGCAATGACTGGCGGGGCCATCTTGATGACCTAAGCCCGAACGTTTTAGATAACTGCGAGCACTCCACGAAACGCTTGTGCCTCTATCTCCACGAGACTAGAAGATGTACTGCCCTCATGCTCCAACAGGAATCGTTTTACGAGCTGAAATCCAAGGGAATAGCCCAACCATCTTGGGAGGTCAGATGCACCAAAGAACCACGCGTCGTGACCATAATCCTTGCGACTCCAGTAGCTTTCCGCCATTCCGATATGGCGTCGAATGTCAGACACATCGAGGCGCTCCCATGGTTCAGGTAAACCACCACAGATTTCCTGTGCAAAAGCGCCCGCCAGCCCCTCCGAAACAAGCGCTTCACCTAATGATGATCCATAACCTGGCCCATCCCATCGGGCGGCATGGTGAAGTTCATGTGCAAACATTCGTTCGAGCGACGCGTCTTGGTTTGCTCTGAAAATGTCACTTGCAGGATCTACGGTCAAAAAAATAAGACCTGGTTCCGACGCATATCCTAGATGCCCCTTTTCTGGAATGACATGAGTGCCAGCTTTCACTATCACATCAAGTGGGCGCAACGGCATCAACGCACTTGCTTTTGCGTAGGTTTCTAACAGGCGGGTGTGAAGCCAATCACGGTGATCGATAAGCGCGCCGCGCGCGTCGATGAAATGGAAATTTATGGATGTCATTATTATGCCTCCTTGCATAAAGCCTTGCGTAACGAGATAGGTTGCCAACTATGGCCCGGTACCCGCGCGCATGTCCATCGGCTCCGTGGCGAGCCAGATGGAGTCGATGCGAATCATCTCAGCAGGTCTCGGAGAAAGGTTACGCAGGCAGCAGCATTTTCAGTTGGCCAGTTCACTTTGACGGTGCCACGTGGGTGCTGGATTTCAACACAGATATTCGGTGACGCGGCTTGCGAATTTGCCATTCGTTAGCCGGACAATGCCGCCGTGCTGGAATCCTGCAGAATCACGTACAACCTTTGCTTCATGACGGTCACCATCAACAAAAACATAGGCCGTTTTTTCGAGATCCTTCGACATAGCCACCGCTATTCGAGCTTGGTTGCATTGCTCAAACTTGATTAATTAGTGGCCAACACATCTGTGGTGTCTGTCCCGTCATCAAAGCCCGCGATTTGTGGCTGATCTGCACACCTGGAAACGATAGAGGCCGCTAGCAAGACGCACAAGCCAGCAGATTCCGGCGTTGCTGTAGGTAATGACGCAAGGCGATGTAGCCATTCCCAGTGCTTCCTGATCCCGCAAAAAAAAGAATATTTATTCCACTTTATTGCATGTTACGAATTTTTATTCCATAAATAGCCCTCCTGAAAATAAAAATCCAAAGGACCCCGGCTATGCGCGAACTCGGTATCGGACTCATCGGCACAGGTTTCATGGGCCGCGCCCACGCCCTGGCCTTTCGCAATGTCAGCGCTGTTTTTGAATTGCCGCTGAAGCTCAAACTCGCCGCCCTTGCCGACGCCGACCCGCAGCGCGCCCGCCACTGCGCCGACGCTTGGGGCTTCGATGCTGCTCACAGCGACTGGCAACAGCTGATTGATGACCCCAAGGTCAACCTGATCGCCATCACCACCCCCAACCATCTGCACTACCCCATGGCCATGGCTGCCATCGCCGCCGGTAAACCGGTGTATTGCGAAAAGCCGCTGGCCGTGAGCCTCGAGCAGGCCAGTACCATGCACCTTGCAGCCAAAGCCGCAGGCGTGGTGACGCGGGTGGGTTACAACTATCAGCACAACCCGATCATCGGCCTGGCTCGGGATTTGATTCAAAACGGCGCGCTGGGGCAGATCATCAGTTTCCAGGGCGAGTTCAGCGAAGACTTCATGGCCGATCCCGTTTCACCCTGGTCCTGGCGCTGCGACGCCAATTACGCCGGCGGCGCCCTGGCGGACCTGGGCAGTCACTTGCTGGCCATGGCCCGTCATCTACTGGGCGACGTCGAGGCGGTGTGCGCGGATACCCAGACTGTACATGCGCAACGCCCCGTGACGGCGGGTGGTCAGGAACGACGCGAGGTCGCGGTCGACGATCAGGTCCACGCGTTGCTGCGGTTCGCCAACGGCGCACGAGGGACGTTCAGCAGTAGCTGGCTCAAACACGGTTACAAGAATCACCTGAGTTTTGAAATCAGCGGCACCCAAGGCACCCTGGCGTTCGATCAGGAACGCTTGAATGAACTGCGGCTGTATCGTGCCGGGCAAGGCGGTTTCCAACGGCTGCTGGCGGGGCCGGATTTGCCGGGTTACGCCGCCTTCAGCCCGGCGCCGGGGCACCAGTTGGGTTACAACGAACTCAAGACTCTTGAAGTGCATGAGTTGGTGATGGCGCTGGCCGGTCTCGGCCAGGACGGGACCGATTTCGAGCAGGCGTGGGAAGTCGAACGCCTGGCGACGGCGATTCGTCTGGCGGCACGGGAGTCGCGGTGGGTCAGGATCGAGGAAGTCTGAACCGACGCTCAGGTCATACACCGCCAGTTGCACGTGCTACTGGCGGTACACCAGACCCGGTTTACTGAGTGACGCAACGGGTCAGGGTCGTGGTTCGGGTCACCTGTCCTTCAGCCCTCATATCACCCTGTACATCGGTGCTTTCGGTGGTCGAACAGGTACGAACCGGTGTCGGTGGTGGTACGGCCGGGGGTGGAGGCGGCGGACTGGCGCAACCACCCAGAATCGCCACGCAAAGTGCGAGCGACAGTGGTGAAAAAGCACATTTCCCAAAACTGTTCATAGGCTGACCCGCGGTAAGTAATCGACATTTTCCGCGACTCGAAAACCACCCCGCGAACCCGCGGCCCTGTCACAGAAAAGAAATACCCTCGCATTCCTTATAGCTTAGCTACCCGCCAATGCCAGAAAGACAGCGACCATTCCATTACCGCAGGCCTGCGGGATATGACGCCTAAAGAGCGGAGGATCGATTCAAGCCACTGCTTTCAAGCTCATAGCGCAGCTCTTCAATCAACGCCGCCACTGCCTCCGGCGTCCGGAGCGTCGCCACGTTCAACCCGCTGACCACCAGATCCACCTGCCCTGTCGCCGGATGGTAAAGCTTCACCGTCAACGAATTATCCCCGGCAAGCGCACACTCACAGGCCAACGGCAAAAAGCTCCGCTCCAACTGCATACGCAATTGCACCAGATAACTCATCCCGACTCACCTTGGCGACAGCGTAAAGCCGACTGCCCGCTTGTTCTTTTCGCACCCATGAGGTTGTTCCTTCAGCTGCATCGAAGAGGACGCGATACCGGGCCCAAGCCACGTCTCGCACCCCGACAGCCTAGAAAAAGCCCCATATGATCAATACATGAAATTGCACCACCCGCACTAGTGCATTTGCACCTTAACGTTGCCCCTTGATCCGCTTCACCCCGGAGAACAGACCTCGCTCGCGAGCCCAGACAATCGCCTCGCTACGGCTATGCACATCGAGTTTGGAATACACCGTCGACACATGATTGCGCACCGTATTGGGTGCCAGCTTCAGACGCGCAGCAATCTCCTTGTCGGCCAGGCCTTCACAGATCAGGCCGAGCACATCGCGCTCCCGGGTGGTCAGGTCGGTGAACGACACACTGAGTAACTGCGGCGAATTGACGTTCTTCACATTGGCCAGTTTTTCGATCAGCGTGCGGCTGAACCAGGACGCATCTTTCATCACCTCTTCGATCGCCGACACCAACTCCAGCTCGGTGCGTTTGCGCTCGGTGATGTCCATCAACACCAGCAGGTAACAAGAGCCATCCTGAATGTTCACGGTGTCCGCCGAGACCGCACAATCAATCAGCCCGGCATCCTTCCTGCGCACCCTGACATCGACACGATCCACCCGCCCCGTCTTCTCCAGAGCTGTAAACAGTCGAGTGCGAGCGCCCGCTTCATCAATGAAACCGAGTTGCGCCACGGTCTTGCCGAGCACCTCATCACTGGGGTACGCCAGAGACTCGAGAAAGGCTTCGTTGACGTCCATCACCACTTGGTCGGCGGCGCGGCACACCAGGATCGGCACCGGAGTGAGGCGAAACGCTTTGGCGAACCGTTCCTCGCTCTGGCGCAGGGCGATTTCGGCCTTGTGCCGAAGCTCCATGTCGACGAAGGAAAACAGCATGCAAGCTTCGTCGTTGAGCTCAAGCGGTTGGCCGGCAACGATCACTTGCTTGCTGCCACCGTCGGCCAATCGCAGCTCGGCCTGCATCTGCGGAATGGTGGCGCCGTCACGCAAACGCTGCTTGGCCAAGTCCTTGTTCTCGGCGCGCTCCAGCACATCCAGCTCATAAGCCGAAGCGCCGATCACCTGATCACGGGCATAGCCAGTCATTTCCACGAAGCCCTGGTTGACCTTGATGTAACGTAAATCGCTGAGACGGCAGATCACTGCCGGGGCCGGGTTGGCATTGAAGGTCTTTTCGAAACGCTGCTCGGCGCTGGCCCAGTCGGTGACGTCGTTCATGATCAGCACCAACGACTCCGGCTCACCGGCACGGTCCGCCAGCACCATACTGCGCACGCTGTGAACCCAGGTGCGCTCTTCATTTTCCAGCTGCGTCACCTCTACCATCACATCGCTGAACGTCTCACCACGGGCCACGCGGCTGATCGGATAGTTCTCGATCGCTACCGGATGATTGTTGCGATAACGCAAGGCAAAACGTTTGGCGTACTCCCCGGCATTGGCCCCCAACTCGCCAATCTCGCTGACACCGTGCATGGCCAGCGCGGCGTCATTGGCCCAGAGAATGGTCTGGTCGAGCTCCAGCAGAATCACCCCATCGGACAGGCCAGCGATGATTTGCTGCAACTGACGGCGATTGGTTTCAGTGCTCAGGACGTCCTGGCTCATTGGAACTCCACAATTGCGGCGGCACTTTTGCGCGCTGCCCAGTGAAGATTACGACCGCAGGCGTTTGTGATAGTGCAAAGCCCGGCACCCGCGGCCTCCCAAAGTAGCCCTATGCTCAATACGGAAAGAGTGGTTTAGTGCCGCTTTTTGTCTATACGGAGAGTTGCCATGGTGTTTGATTCTCTTCACTTCACCCCCTGGTCTGCCCTCGCGGGAGGAGCGCTGATTGGCCTCGCCGCCAGCGTAATGGTGGTGGCCAACGGGCGAGTTGCCGGGATCAGCGGGTTGTTGGGCAGCCTGCTTGAGCGAAATGATTCAGGACGAGGTGAAAAAGCCCTGTTCCTGCTTGGACTGTTGGCGGCACCGTTGGTGTGGGCGCTGTTTCATGTGTGGCCGGCCATCGAATTCAAAACCGGTACGGTGGGGCTGATCGTCGCCGGATTGTGCGTCGGCATCGGCACTCGTTATGGCTCCGGCTGCACCAGTGGCCACGGCGTGTGCGGTATCTCGCGCCTGTCACCACGCTCCATTGCCGCGACATTGAGTTTCATGTTCACAGGCTTCGTGACCGTGTTCGTCCTGCGTCATCTGCTGGGGTATTGAACATGCGCAAACTGACCGCTTTCCTCGCCGGCCTGCTGTTCGGCGTCGGCCTGTTGCTGGCCGGCATGGCGAACCCGGCCAAAGTGCTGGGTTTTCTGGACATTGCCGGCCTGTGGGATCCCTCACTGGCGCTGGTCATGATCGGCGCCATTGCCGTGGCTTGGGGGCCGTTTCACTGGGCCATGAAACAACCGACGTCCTTGCTGGGTGCGCCTATGCAATTGCCGGTCAGCCGTGAGCTGGACCGACGCCTGATCGGTGGCAGCCTGCTCTTCGGCATCGGTTGGGGTATTGCCGGCATCTGCCCCGGCCCGGCACTGGTGTTGTTGCCGACGGGGCACTGGCAGGCCTGGGTGTTCGCCATCGCCATGCTGGCGGGGATGCTGATGTTCAAAGCGCTGCAAACCCGCCGTTGAGCATCCCCGCCAGGCCAGTGGTCAAGCCGCCTGCTTACCACTGGCAATCGCCTGCGACGCCGCCAGCATCGCCCGCAACAACACGGCGCACCCGGCGGCCAGATCATCCGGCGCGGCGTTTTCGATTTCGTTGTGGCTGATGCCACCTTCACAAGGCACGAAGATCATCCCGGCCGGGCCGAGTTCGGCGAGGAAGATTGCGTCGTGCCCTGCTCCACTGACGATGTCCATGTGCGACAAACCGAGCCCTTGAGCAGCACCGCGTACCGCTTCGACGCAGCCCTTGTCGAAATACAGCGGCGGGAAGTCGGCGGTGGGTGTCAGTTCGAAGCTCAGGCCGTGTTGCTCGCAGGTGGTTTCGATGACCTCGCGGACTTCGGCGATCATTGAGTCGAGTCGCGCCGGTTCCAGATGACGGAAGTCCAGGGTCATGCGCACTTCGCCGGGAATCACGTTGCGCGAGCCGGGATAGGCTTGCAGGCAGCCGACGGTGCCGCAGGCGTGGGGTTGATGACCGAGGGCTGCGCGATTGACTGCGCCGACGATCACCGCGGCGCCGACCAGCGCGTCCTTGCGCAAGTGCATTGGCGTCGGGCCGGCGTGGGCTTCGACGCCGCGCAGTTTCAGGTCGAACCATTTCTGCCCGAGGGCCCCCATCACCACGCCGATGGTTTTGTGTTCGTCCTCAAGAATCGGGCCTTGCTCGATGTGCGCCTCGAAATACGCTCCCACGGCATGACCACTGACCTTGCGCGGCCCGGCGTAACCGATGGCGTTCAAGGCTTCGCCGACGGTCACGCCCTCGGCATCGACCTTGGCCAGGGTCTCCTCGAGGGTGAATTTTTCCGCGAACACGCCGGAGCCCATCATGCACGGGGCGAAGCGTGAGCCTTCCTCGTTGGTCCAGACCACCACTTCCAGCGGCGCTTCGGTTTCCACGCCGAGGTCGTTGAGGGTGCGTAAGACTTCGACCCCGGCCAGCACGCCGAAGCAACCGTCGAACTTGCCGCCGGTGGGCTGAGTGTCGATGTGGCTGCCGGTCATTACCGGTGGCAAGTTCGGATTGCGCCCCGGACGACGGGCGAAGATGTTGCCGACAGCGTCGATGCTGACGGTGCAACCGGCCTCCTCGCACCACTTCACGAAGATATCGCGCGCCTGGCGGTCGAGGTCAGTCAGGGCCAGCCGGCAGACACCGCCCTTGACCGTCGCGCCGAGCTTGGCCAGGTCCATGAGCGACTGCCACAGACGGTCGCGATTAATGTGCTGATGGGTGGATTGCAGAACGTCAACGGCAGCGTTCATGGTGATCTCCTCAGGCAGTTGTTATCGGTTTCTTCGCTAGTTCCCACGCCCCGCATGGGAATTCATCCCTGGACGCTCTGCGTCCGCTCCTGGAACGCGGAGCGTCCCTGGCTGCGTTCCCACGCAGAGCGTGGGAACGATCACTCATCACACCGGAGATTTCACGACAGTCGGACTCGGCCGCATCGAACTCAACCCGTAATAAATCAGCCCTCCCAAGGCCGAGCCGGTGAACCAGCCGTAGCTGTAGAACCAGCTGAAGGCATCGCTGCCCAGCGACAGCAGCGTCAACACCACCGGCACGCCGAACGCGATGAAGCCAAACCCGTTCCACGCCGGGTACACGTCATCACGATAGAGGCCGGCCAGATCCAGTTGCTGTTTCTTGATCAGGAAATAGTCCACCACCATGATCCCGGCGATCGGCCCCAGCAGGCTCGAATAGCCGAGCAACCAGTTGGAATACACCGTCTCCAGGCTCAGATCCGAGACAATCAGCCCGAGCTTTTTCAGCAGTTCATGGGCCATCAGCGCCAACCCGACCAACCCCGTGAGCATCACCGCCGTGGTGCGGTTGATGTACTTGGGCGCAACGTTCTGGAAATCGTTGGTCGGCGACACGATGTTGGCCGCGGTGTTGGTGGACAAGGTGGCGATGATGATCAGCGCCATGGCCAGTGCGACCCAGACCGGGCTCTGGATATGGCCGATCAGGGTGACCGGATCAGAGACAGTGACACCCACCAGTTTGACCGACGCGGCCGTCATCACCACGCCGAGGGAGGCGAACAGGAACATGGTCAGGGGTAAACCGATGATCTGCCCGACGATCTGGTCCTTCTGGCTTTTCGCGTAGCGGCTGAAGTCCGGGATGTTCAGCGACAACGTGGCCCAGAAGCCGACCATGGCGGTCAGCCCGGCGGCGAAATAACTGGCCACGCCGGCCCCTTCCGGACGCTTGGCCGGGATCGCCAGCAACTCGGTCATCGATACATTCGGCATGGCCCACACCAACAGCCCCACGCCCACCAGCACCAACAACGGCGCCGAGAGGGTTTCCAGCCATTTGATCGAGTCCGCGCCACGAATCACCACCCACAGGTTCAAGGCCCAGAACAGCATGAAGCCGATCACCTCGCCGGTACCGCCGAGGGCCTTCCAGCCATCGAACACCGAGCCGAGAAACAGGTGAATCGCCAGCCCGCCGAACATGGTCTGGATGCCGAACCAGCCGCACGCCACCAAAGCACGGATCAGGCACGGGATGTTGGAACCGAGAATGCCGAAGGACGAGCGCAGCAATACCGGAAACGGAATGCCGTACTTGGTGCCGGGGAAGGCATTCAGGGTCAGCGGGATCAGCACGATGATATTGGCGAACAGAATCGCCAGCAGCGCTTCGCCCACGGTCAGGCCGAAGTAGGCCGTGAGCACACCGCCGAGGGTGTAAGTCGGCACGCAGATCGCCATGCCGACCCACAGAGCGGTGATGTGCCATTTGTTCCAGGTTCGTTCGCGCACCTTGGTCGGTGCCATGTCGTGGTTGTATCGGGGACTGTCGAGGACATCGCTGCCGGCTTCGAGCTCAAACAAGCCGTCGCGCTCGGTCACTTGCGATCTGATCTGTTGCATGGCCGCTCCACTGTTCTTTTGATTATTTTTGCTCATCAGAGGCTGGCGCAATGCGCGCGAGCCGGACGATGGCCGGAGAAACTGACAACTTTTACGGACCGGCCACGGTGTCAGCGGCGGCATCAATAAACGTGCCGGGTGCCCCGCTTGCGCCTCGGGCAGTGCCATAAAATTTTGCTAACCAACTGATGTTAATCAGCTTTATTTATCCAACTAGCGAGTCCCCGGTCAGTTGCCCTGTCACTCAGGCCGAATGCCAGGCAAGTTGTCCGAACAGTCAGGACTCAATCTGGTGCGTCGATCTTTTTTTGAAAGGTTGCGCATCAACCATAGACCATCCTCAACCGGCTGATTTCACATAGAAAATCTTGACCATATTTCCAACCTGTCAAGTGCGTCAAAATGGTGAGCGGCCTCACCATTTTGGTGATTTTCACTTTTTATCGTTATTTATCAAACAGTTAAAACAGTAATAAGCTTATAAAAAATATTCTTGCTCAATCCACAAACTGCAGCTAGCGTCTATTCTTGACAGCGCTGACAGGAATACACCGATTGGCGTCTGCTTCATATAAAACATCTAGAACCGGCAATAGTCGGTCATGCCTGCGAGGAACTCGGAATGTCTCTGTTGATCCGTGGCGCCACCGTTATTACCCATGATGAAAGTTATCGCGCCGACGTCTATTGCGCTGACGGCGTGATCAAAGCCATCGGTGAAAACCTCGATGTTCCCGCCGATGCGCAAGTGCTCGACGGCAGCGGCCAATACCTGATGCCCGGCGGCATCGATCCGCACACCCACATGCAACTGCCCTTCATGGGCACGGTGGCCAGCGAAGACTTTTTCAGCGGCACCGCGGCGGGATTGGCCGGTGGCACCACGTCGATCATCGACTTCGTGATACCCAACCCACAACAATCATTGATGGAGGCCTTTCATCAATGGCGCGGCTGGGCCGAGAAGTCGGCGTCTGACTATGGCTTTCACGTCGCCATCACCTGGTGGAGCGAGCAAGTCCGCGAGGAAATGGCCGAGCTGGTCAGCCAGCATGGGGTCAACAGCTTCAAGCATTTCATGGCTTACAAGAACGCGATCATGGCCGCCGACGATACGCTGGTGGCGAGTTTCGAGCGTTGTCTGGAATTGGGCGCAGTGCCGACCGTGCACGCGGAAAACGGCGAGCTGGTCTATCACCTGCAACGCAAGTTGATGGCCCAGGGCATCACCGGGCCGGAAGCGCATCCGCTATCACGACCTTCGCAGGTGGAAGGTGAAGCCGCGAGCCGGGCGATCCGCATTGCCGAAACGTTGGGCACGCCGCTGTACCTGGTCCACGTCTCGACCAAGGAAGCCCTCGACGAAATCACCTACGCCCGCGCCAAGGGCCAGCCGGTCTACGGCGAAGTGCTGGCCGGGCATCTGCTGCTGGACGACAGCGTTTACCAACACCCGGACTGGCAGACTGCCGCCGGTTACGTGATGAGCCCACCCTTCCGTCCACGCGGTCATCAAGAAGCCCTTTGGCATGGCCTGCAAGCGGGCAACCTGCACACCACCGCCACCGACCACTGCTGTTTCTGCGCCGAGCAAAAAGCCGCTGGCCGTGACGATTTCAGCAAGATTCCCAATGGCACCGCCGGTATCGAAGACCGCATGGCGGTGCTTTGGGATGAAGGGGTGAACACCGGGCGTTTGTCGATGCAGCACTTCGTTGCCCTCACCTCCACCAACACCGCGAAGATCTTCAACCTCTACCCGCGCAAAGGGGCGATTCGTGTCGGGGCCGATGCCGATCTGGTGCTGTGGGACCCGGAAGGCACGCGGACGATTTCAGCCAAGACTCACCACCAGCAGGTCGACTTCAACATCTTCGAAGGCAAGACCGTGCGTGGCGTACCGAGTCACACCGTCAGCCAGGGCCGTGTGGTGTGGGCCGATGGTGATTTGCGCGCCGAGCGTGGCGCGGGCCGGTATATCGAACGGCCGGCGTATCCGGCGGTGTTTGATTTGCTGAGCAAGCGGGCCGAGTTGCACAAGCCGACCGCAGTGAAACGCTGAAATCGAGGCCTTCGGCCTTCGCGGGCAAGCCTCGCTCCTACATTTGGAATGCGTTCCCCTGTAGGAGCGAGGCTTGCCCGCGAAGAAGCCGGCCCAGACAACACAAAACCAATGCCCACCAGAGGCAGTACCTCAATTAACCGTGAGGCCAACACCGTGATCAAGACTTTGAACCACCTCCCGCATCCCCATGAGGACGCGGCCGCCCTCGCCGGCCATTTCACCGACCTGGCGCCACCGCTCAACGAGCGTCAGGCGCATCTGGAAGCCTCGCGCTGCCTGTATTGCTACGACGCGCCGTGCGTGAACGCGTGCCCAAGCGACATCGACATTCCATCGTTCATCCGCAATATCCATCAGGAAAACGTGCAGGGTGCGGCGCAGAAGATCCTCTCGGCCAACATCCTCGGTGGCAGTTGTGCCCGGGTCTGTCCGACGGAAATCCTCTGCGAGCAAGCCTGCGTGCGCAACAACGCCCAGGAATGCGCGCCGGTACTGATCGGCCTGCTGCAACGCTATGCCGTGGACAACGCACACTTCAGCGAACACCCGTTCCAGCGCGCCGCCGCAACCGGCAAGCGCATCGCCGTGGTGGGTGCCGGCCCGGCCGGTTTGTCCTGCGCGCACCGCAGCGCCATGCACGGCCATGACGTGGTGATTTTCGAGGCCCGGGAAAAGGCCGGCGGCCTCAACGAATACGGGATCGCCAAGTACAAGCTGGTGGACGATTACGCGCAGAAGGAGCTTGAGTTCCTGATGGGAATTGGCGGGATCGAGATTCGCCACGGGCAGAAACTGGGCGACAACCTGACTCTGAGCGAACTGCATCAGCAATTCGACGCGGTGTTCCTCGGCCTCGGCCTGGCCGCCAGCAAACAATTGGGCCTGCCCAACGAGGATGCCCCCGGCCTGCTCCCCGCCACCGATTACATCCGCGAACTGCGCCAGGCCGATGACCTGACGCAACTGCCGCTGGCCGAGCGCTGCATCGTCCTCGGTGCCGGCAACACCGCCATCGACATGGCCGTGCAAATGGCCCGTCTCGGTGCCCGGGACGTGAACCTGGTGTACCGCCGTGGTGTCGCGGATATGGGCGCTACCGCTCACGAACAGGACATCGCCAAGGCCAATCAGGTGCGGCTGTTGACCTGGGCGCAACCCGAAGAGGTGCTGCTCGACGATCAGGGCAATGTGCGCGGCATGCGCTTCGCCCGTACCCGATTGGTGGAAGGTCGCCTGCAAACCACCGGCGAAACCTTTGAACTGGCTGCCGACGCAATCTTCAAAGCCATCGGTCAGGCCTTCGACGCCGGCGCCCTCGCCGATCCGCTGGCCCGTGAACTCAAGCGTCAGGGCGATCGCATCCTCGTCGACGAACAGCTGCGCACCAGCATTCCCGGCGTGTATGCCGGTGGCGACTGCACCAGCCTCGATCAGGACCTCACCGTGCAAGCCGTGCAGCACGGCAAGCTGGCCGCCGAGGCGATCAACGCTCAACTCATGCTCAACGTGGAGGCTGCGTAAATGGCCGATCTCTCGATTGTCTTCGCCGGCATCAAGGCCCCCAACCCGTTCTGGCTCGCTTCCGCGCCGCCGACCGACAAAGCCTACAACGTGGTCCGTGCCTTCGAGGCTGGCTGGGGTGGCGTGGTCTGGAAAACCCTGGGGGAAGACCCGGCGGCGGTCAACGTGTCGTCACGCTACTCGGCGCACTTCGGTGCCAACCGTGAAGTGATGGGCTTCAACAACATCGAGCTGATCACCGACCGCTCCCTGGAAATCAACCTGCGGGAAATCACCCAGGTCAAAAAGGACTGGCCGGACCGCGCGCTGATCGTGTCGCTGATGGTGCCCTGCGTCGAAGAGTCGTGGAAAAACATCCTGCCACTGGTGGAAGCCACCGGCGCCGATGGCATCGAGCTGAATTTCGGTTGCCCCCACGGCATGCCGGAACGGGGCATGGGCGCGGCGGTCGGCCAGGTGCCGGAATACGTCGAACAAGTCACTCGCTGGTGCAAGACCTATTGCTCGTTGCCGGTGATCGTCAAGCTCACGCCGAACATCACCGACATCCGCGTCGCCGCCCGTGCCGCCCACCGTGGCGGCGCCGATGCGGTGTCGTTGATCAACACCATCAACTCGATCACCAGCGTCAATCTGGAGCGCATGGTCGCCAATCCCGCCGTCGGCAGCCAAAGCACCCACGGCGGTTATTGCGGCTCGGCAGTGAAGCCGATTGCGTTGAACATGGTCGCCGAGATCGCCCGCGACCCGCAGACCCAGGGCTTGCCGATCAGCGGCATTGGCGGCATCGGCAGTTGGCGCGATGCGGCGGAATTCATTGCCCTGGGCAGCGGTTCGGTGCAGGTGTGCACGGCGGCGATGCTGCATGGTTTCCGGATTGTCGAGGAGATGAAGGACGGTTTGTCACGCTGGATGGACAGTCATGGTTACGCCAGTGTGTCGGATTTTTCCGGGCGCGCAGTGGGCAATACCACGGACTGGAAGTACCTGGACATCAACTATCAAGTGATTGCGAAAATCGATCAGGAGGCGTGCATCGGTTGCGGTCGCTGCCACATCGCTTGCGAAGACACCTCGCACCAGGCGATTGCCAGCCTCAAACAGGCCGATGGCACACATAAATATCAAGTGATCGATGAGGAGTGCGTGGGCTGCAACCTGTGCCAGATCACCTGCCCGGTGCAGGATTGCATCGAGATGGTGCCGGTGGATACGGGCAAGCCGTTTCTGGATTGGAACCATGATCCCCGCAATCCGTATCACGTTGTGGTTTGATCACCGATCATTCCCACGCTCTGCGTGGGAATGATCTGGTTACGGCTCCAACCCGATCCCGCGCAAGATCACACTGGTCACCGTCTGCACCGCCCGTTCGAACTGCATGTCCGACAACGGCTGATGATCATTCAAGATGTTCACCTGATGATCGAAGTCGGCGTAGTGCTGGGTCGAGGCCCAGATCATGTACAGCAGGCTGGAAGGCTCCACCGGCAGGATGCGTTTGTCTTCCACCCACTGGCGAATTTTCGCTTCCTTCATCTTGGCCCAGTCGTACAGGCTCGCGTCCAGCTTCTCACCCAGGGTCGGCGCGCCGTGGATGATTTCGTTGGCCCAGACTTTCGAACCGTACGGCCGGCTGCGGGAATGGTTCATCTTGGCGCGGATGTAGCTGCTGAGCACCACGCGCGGGTCGTCGAACATTTCGAAGCACAGGGCGTCCTGCTTCCATACCTCCAGCAAACCCAGGAGCACCGCGCTGTACAGCTCGCTCTTGGTGCTGAAGTAGTAATGCAGGTTGGAGCGCGGCAGTTGCACTTCGGCGGCGATGTCGGCCATGGCGGTGCTGCCGAAGCCTTTTTCGGCGAAGACCTTTTCGGCCGCCAACAGGATTTTTTCGACGTTACTGCGACGAATCTCGATCTTGTGATTGCCCATGAGGGCTCCCTGACAACAGCGTTGCTCAAGACTAGCATCCGCTCTACGTCGCGGCGACAGGGGAAAACGAAACTTCGTACAGCGGCCCTGCGGCAGGTAAACTGCCCGCCACTTTGAACCTGCCGCTGAGGTCTTCACGATGCTGCTCAAGAACGCCCTGACCACCACTGCCCTGCTCGGCTCGCTGCTCGCCGCCTCATCGGTGTTTGCCCACGCCCATCTGAAAAGCCAGACCCCGGCGGCCGACAGCACGGTGAGCGCGCCTACGGAACTGCGCCTGGTGTTTTCCGAAGGGGTTGAAGCGACATTCACCAAAGTGACGATCAGCAAGGACGGTGCCGACGTACCGGTAAAAAGCCTCGCCACCGAAGGCAGCGACAAGAAAACCCTGGTCGTCACCCCGGCAGCGCCGTTGGCCGCAGGTGATTACAAAGTCGAATGGCACGCCGTGTCGGTCGACACCCATAAAAGTGAAGGCGCCTACCGCTTCAAGGTGGGTCAGTAATTCATGACCGATGCGCTGGTGCTGTGCCGCTTCCTGCATTTCACCGTGGTGCTGATGTTGTTCGGGGCCTGGGTGTTCAGGCCTTTGCTGTTGGGCCGCGAAACGGTGTTGCTGGATACGGCCCTGGCGCGAGTGACCCGCTGGCTCAGCGTGGTGGCGTTACTCAGCGGCGTCGGCTGGTTGCTGCTGATCACCGCCAGCATGGCCAGTTCCCCGGAGGCGGCATTCGACCCGGCGACGCTAGGCCTGGTGCTGAGCAATACCTTTTTCGGTCAGGTGTGGCGCTGGCATCTGCTGCTCAATCTGTTGCTCGTGGCATTGTTGTTGACGCCCTGGCGTTCCAACATGGCCTGGCGCATCAGCCTTGCCAGCCTGCTGCTGGCGACCCTGGCCCCGGTCGGTCATGGCGCCATGCTCGATGGCCTGCAAGGCCGGCTGCTGATCCTCAACCAGATTGTTCACCTGACATGCGTCGGCGCCTGGCTCGGTGGGTTGATGTTGCTGGTGATGATCCTGCGCCAACCGGACGATCATCCCTTGAGCGCAATACTGCAACGCTTCAGCGGGATCGGTTACGCGTTGGTGGCAGGGTTGGTGATGACCGGCCTGATCAACGTGCGTGTACTGACCGGCGTGTTCTGGCCGACGCCGTTGCTGTCCGGGTTTGCGCTGATTCTGTTGATCAAGGTTGTGCTGGTGATCGCGATGCTGGGGTTGGCGCTGTTCAATCGGTTGCGGATCGAGGATTGCCAACAGCGCCCGGGCCTGCTGCGTGCCAGCGTTGTGCTGGAATGGTTACTGGGGATCGGCGCGGTGGCGGCGGTTTCACTGCTGGGCACCCTGCCCCCAATGATCGCCCCCTGAATCACACCCCATCTGTAGGAGCGACCTGTGGCGAGGGGGCTTGCCCCCGTTGGGTTGCGAAGCAGCCCCAAAGTTTCTGTTGTACCAAAAATCCTGTGAGTGCTACGCACTCAAACGGGGGCAAGCCCCCTCGCCACAGGTCACCCCCCACAAGAGTTATGCGTTAGTCAGGGGTACTGGGATCCCCTTCGGCAGCGGTATCAATACTCACCACCACCGACATCCCCGGCCGCAGCCGTTCGCTCTGTTCCTGATCGGCATCGACGCTGATCCGCACCGGCACCCGCTGGGCAATCTTGACGAAGTTGCCAGTGGCATTGTCAGCCTGCAACAAGCTGAACTCGGAGCCTGTGGCCGGTGAAATCCGTTGCACCCGCCCGTGGAATTTCTGGTGGTTCAGCGCATCGACGGTGAAGCTCACCGGCTGGCCGACCCGCACGTTGTCCATCTGGGTTTCCTTCATGTTGGCGATCACCCACAACTGGTTCGGCACCAACGCCATCAGCTGCGCCCCGGAGTTGACGTAGGCGCCGAGGCGCACGCCAATCTGCCCGAGTTGACCGTCGCGCGGCGCCACCACGCGGGTGTTCGACAGGTCGATCCGCGCCAGTTGCACCGCCGCCTCAGCACTGGCCACCGCCGCTTCCAGCGAGCCGCGATTGACGATCACCGTTTGCAGATCCTGGCGGGCGATGTCCAGATTGGCCTGGGCTTGCGCCACGGCGGCAACGGTCTGGGCGTTGGCGGCCAGGGTCACGTCCAGCTCGCGTTTCGACACCGAGCCATCACCGACCAGCTCTTTGTTGCGGCGCAGATCCGCTTCACTTTTGCGCAACTGCGCCTGGGCGTCGGCGACGGCGGCCTGACGCAACTTGATGGTCGCCTCGGCGCTGTTGCGTTGCTGCACCACGTTGGCCAGCGCGGCTTTCTGCACCGCCAGTTGCGCCAGGGACTGATCGAGACGCTGCTTGTAGATGCGGTCGTCGAGACGCACCAGCAAATCGCCGGCCTTCACGAACTGGAAATCCTGCACCGGCACTTCGTACACGTAACCGCTGAGTTGCGGGCCGATGATCGTCACCTGCCCGCGCACCAGGGCGTTTTCCGTAGTCTCGACCGCGCTGCTGAACGGTGGCAGTTGCCAGGCGTACAACACGATCAGTACACCGACGAGAGCAATCGCCGCAAAGCCCAGGGACGAGATGATCCGCACCCCCAGCGAGCGCGGTTCAGAGCCCGGCGAGGATGGCGGCGTCACGCCTTCGGGGGTGGCGGCAATAGTGTTGGTGGTCGTGGTGGTCGGTTCGGTCATGAAGAAGTGGCACCGCTGGATTGTTTGGTTGGAGTGGCAGGCGCCGGGGCGACGGCTTGGGTAGTGCTCATCAGCCACAGGGCGCGAATGGAAATCCAGATCATGGTCAGCACCGCGATCACGGCAATCAGCATGAACACGTCGTTGTAGGCCAGGATATTGGCCTCGCGGGTGGCGGCGACGGCCAGGCTACGGATGCCCTGCAGGTTGCGCAGGCTCGGGTCGGCAATTATCGAGCCGACCGCGTTGCCGCCGCTCTGGACCCGCGCCGCCACACGCGGGTCGAGCAAGGTCAGCTGCTCGACGATGTGGCTGGAATGAAACTTCTCGCGCGCGATCTGGAACGTCCCCAGCAATGCCGCGCCAATCAGGCCACCGAGGTTCTGGCAGATACCGAACAGCACCGAAAAACTCACCAGGTTGCGCGGGCTGGACAGCACGTTGCGCATGCCGTAGACCATGGTCGGCCCGAGGAAAAACGTCCCGCCGAAGGCCAGCAGAAACTGACTGAAATACAGGTTTTCCGGGCGGGTCAGGTTGTTCGAATAACTGTCCATCACCGAACCGACCGCCATCAGCGCCAAGGAGATGTTCAGCGGCATGATCAGGTGCTTGGGGTCGATGGTCAGGGCGCTGGTGGCAAGGCCAGCGATACTGCCGATCAACATCACCACATACAGGCTGTGCAGCTGCTGACTGCTCATGTTCAGCGCTTGCATGAACCCCACCGCGCCGGTGGACTGCTCCGACGTCACCATGCGGATCAGGATCACCGCCAGGGCCAGGCGAATCATCGCCCCGCTGCCGAGCCAGCGGGTCATCAGCATCGGGTTGCTGCGATTGTGCTCGATGGCCAGGCCCGTGAGGATCAACACGATCGAAGCCGCCGAGGCCACTCCGATCCACTGCGCCTCGAGCCACCAGTCGATCCGCCCCAAAGACAACACCGCGCAGAGCAAGGCCACGCCACTGGCGAGGATGGCGAAGGTCAGGAAGTCGAGTTTTTCGAAGGTCTTGAAACGGTCACCCGGCGGCAGTTTCAGTAGAAAAACGCAGCCCAAAGACAACAGCGCCATGCCCAGTTCGAACAGGTACAGCCCGCGCCATTCGGCGATTTGCAACAGGTCTTCGGAGAACAACCGCGCCATGGGCAAGGCCAGTTGCGAGGTGCCGAGGCCCAATACCAGCGCCTTCATCCGCCATTTCGCCGGGAAGGCCTGGATCATGTAATACAGGCCCAACGAACTCAGCGCTGCGCCGACCATGCCGTGGGCCGCGCGCACGGCGATCGCCGAACTCAGGTCGTTGACGAAGAGATGGCCGAAGGTCACCAGCGCATAAAGCATCAGGAACACTTCGGTGAACGCCCGCAAGCCGAACTGCTGACGAAACTTCACCAGCAGCAGGTTCATCGACACATTGGTCATGACAAAGGCCGCCGGCAGCCAGGCCATCTCGGCGGTGGTCGCGCCCAGCGCGCCTTGCAGGTACGGAAGGTTGGCGACCACCAGCGAGTTCCCGAGACCACCGGTCAACGCCACCAACACACCCACCAGCGCGTAGGCCAGCCGCCTGGGGTTGGAGTGCAACGGCGTCGAGGGCGATCCGGGCAGGCTGGGCCGCTCGTGGGGCTGCCAGTCGCGCGGGGTGTAGTGATCCATTCGATGGCCTTGGTTCAAGGAGTGTGGTCAGTTTGCCGCAAAATCACGGGGAGAACACACCCTTGCAAACACGAGCCTGTGGCGAGGGGGCTTGCCCCCGTTCGGCTGCGAAGCAGTCGCAATTCAGACAACTCGACATGCAGGAAAAAATAGGGGCCGCTTCGCGCCCCAACGGGGGCAAGCCCCCTCGCCACAGGACTTCTCCCACACTGGACTGTGTATTCGGCGGGATTCGTAAATTCTGTTTAAAAGTCTTCTCGCCCGTAGCGGATTTTTCCGGGGCAATCCAAATGACACCCTCACGGCACTGTTCAACTCAAAAGGTGCCCCCTATGACCACTGCCCATTGGCAACGCTCCCCCCGCTGGCTGAAAAATCTGCTGGCCGCCGCCCTGCTGCTGCCGTCCCTCGCGTTCGCCCAGGAACGCCCGTGGCCGGATGGCTCGCAACTGGTGATTTCGTTCTCTATGCAATTCGAAACCGGCGGCCAGCCCGACGGTGCCGAAAGTCCGTTCTCCGGCACTCCATTGCCCAAGGGTTACCCGGACATGCCGGCACAGACCTGGTTCGACTATGGCTACAAGGAAGGCCTGTGGCGGATGCTCGACTTGTGGGACCGCAACGGCATCAAGGTCACGTCCCATGTGGTGGGCGAAGCGGCATTGAAACACCCTGAACTGGTGCGGGCGATCGCCGATCGCGGCCATGAAGTCGCCGCCCATGGCATGCGCTGGGCCGACTCCTACAACATGAGCTACGAGCAAGAGAAGGCCTTCATCGGCGACGGCGTCGAGGCGGTGCAGAAACTCACCGGCCAGCGCTCGGTGGGCTACAACGCCAATTGGCTGCGGCGCAGCCCCAATACCCTGAAAGTGCTGCAGGATCTGAACTTCACCTATCACATCGATGACGTCAGCCGCGACGAGCCGTTTGTGACACTGGTCCGTGGCAAGAAATTCGCCGTGGTGCCATACACCCTGCGCAACAACGACATCGTGCTGATTGAAGGCCGGCACTTCTCGGCGCAACAGTTCTACCGGCAATTGGTGCTGGAATTCGATCGCCTGTACGCCGAAGGCGCCAGCCGGCGGCGGATGATGTCGGTGAGCCTGCATGACCGGATCGGCGGCACCCCGGCGATGGTCGAGGCGGTGGAACGTTTCATCCGTTACGCCAAGTCCTATCCGAAGGTCAGCTTCATGCGCAAGGATCAGATTGCCCAGATCGTGCTGACCGAAAAGAACCCGCTGATCGATAACACCGAGGCGGCGTACAACCACTGAACCAAATCACCGCCAAAACCGGAATGAAAAGATCGCAGACTGCGATCTTTTCATCGGCTCGCTACGCCAACAACTGACTCAACACCGCACGCAACTTGCCGGGTTTCACCGGTTTGTTCAGCAATGGCGCGTCGAGCCGCTGCAACGAGCGTCGACACTGGTCGGTGCGGTCGGCGGTGATGATCACCGCCGGTATCGCCCGGCTGAAATGCTCGCGCAGATGCCGGACCACTTCACAGCCCACCACCCCGTGATCGAGGTGGTAATCCGCCAGAATCAGTTCCGGCGCCTGCCCTTGCAAGGCCGCCAGCGCGGTGGCCTCATCGGTGGCGGTGACCACCTCGCAGCCCCACTGCCCGAGCAGCGCGCTCATGCTTTCAAGGATGCTGACTTCGTTGTCCAGCACCAACAGGCGCCGGCCCGGCAACGGGTTGCCGGTACTCGGCTGCGGTGCGGCCTGACTGATCGGCAGTGGAATCTCATGGGATATAGGCACCTCGATGCTGAACATCGAACCGCGCCCCGGCAGTGAATGCACCTGAATCCGGTAATCGAGGATCTTGGCGATGCGTTCGACAATCGCCAGTCCCAGGCCCACGCCCTTGCGATCGGCGGCGCGGCCAACGTCCAGTTGGTTGAATTCGAGGAAGATCGAGTCGAGACGATCCGCCGGGATCCCGCGCCCGGTGTCCCAGACTTCGATTCGCAGCGCGTTGCCCCGGCGCCGAGCCCCCAGCAGGATGCTGCCGTCGTCGGTGTAGCGGCAGGCATTGCTGAGGAAGTTGCGCAGAATCCGCGTCATCAGCCGCAAGTCGGTATGAATCGCGTAATCACCCATGTGCACCCGCAGGTTCAACCCGGCCGCCGCGGCCACCGACTGAAACTCCGAAACCAGTGGCGCGAACAATTCATCGAGTCGGTACAGGGCGATGTCCGGTTTCACCGCAGCCTGATCGAGCCGGGAAATATCCAGCAGGTCGGTGAGCAGGTCTTCGGCCCCTTCCAGTGCCTGATGGGTGCGCTCCACCAGTACCTGTTCGACGTCGGGTAAATGCCGTTCGCGCAAGGTCGAGATCAACAAACGCGCGGCGTTGAGCGGTTGCAGCAAGTCGTGGCTGGCGGCGGCGAGGTATTTGTCCTTGCTGCGATTGGCCGCTTCGGCGGCATCACGGGCGTCGCGCAAGGCTTCGGCGGCTTCCAGCAACTCGTTGGTACGCGCGGTGACCCGCTGTTCCAGTTGGTCATTGAGCTGTTGCAAACGCTCCTGGGCCTGTTTTCGTTCGGTGATGTCGGCGACAAAACCCTCCACCAAGCCTTCTTGATCCGGCTTGAGCAGCAGGTTCATCAACACGTCGAGGACCGTGCCGTCCTTGCGCCGCAGTTGGGTTTCATAGCCCAGCAAGCTGCGTTCGCGCTGGAGGATTTCGCCGATGCTTTCCAGCTCTTGCGCGCCGCCGACGAACAGCCTGCCCGCCAGGTCCGTCAGGGAAAACAGCACCTCCTGCGGGTCGTGATAGCCGAGCATCCGCGCCAGCGCCGGGTTGGCGGCGCGCATGCCTTCCTGCAGGCTGGCCTGGAAGATCCCGTGCACCGCGTTTTCGAACAGCCATTTGTAGCGGTTGCGCTCGGCTTCCAGTTCATCCAGGCGCGCGGCCAGTTCCGGGTAATGACTCTTGCGCGCCGAGTGATTGCCCAGCCCGAGTAACCCGGTCAGCGCCCGTTGCTGTTCGTCAGAGGGCTTCGCCATAGACGACCTCGACGTCGCGCTGACTGGACTCGCGCGGGTTGGTAAGGATGCAGGGGTCATCCATGGCATGTTGCGACAGGAACGGAATGTCTGCCGTGCTGACCCCGTGCAGACCCAGGGTTTCGTGGAAGCCGATGGCATGCTTGAGGGCGATCAAGTGGTCGACCAGACGTCCGCAGATCTGCCGGTGGTTCAGGCCGCGACAATCGATGCCGAAGGTCTCGGCGATCACCTTGAAGCGCTCCGGCGCCGAGCTGTAGTTGAACGCCACCACGTGTTCCACCAGCACCGCGTTGCACAAACCGTGAGGCAGATCGAGGAATCCACCGAGGCTGTGGGACATGGCGTGCACCGCGCCAAGAATCGCGTTGGAAAACGCCAGCCCGGCCTGCATGCTGCCGAGCATGATCTTTTCCCGCAGGACGATGTCGCCGGGGTTGGCGATCATTTGTACCAGATTGCCGTTGATCAGCCGCATCGCCTCCAGCGCATGCGGGTCGGTGAGCGGCCCGTGGCCGGTGGAAACGAAGGCCTCGATGGCGTGGACCAACGCGTCGATGCCGGTACAGGCCGACAGGAACGGGTCCATGCTCAAGGTGGTTTCCGGGTCGATCAGCGACACGTCCGGCACCGCAGCCTTGCTGACGATGGAGAATTTCATGCGTTCTTGCTGATTGGAGATGATCACGAATTGCGACACATCGGCCGACGTGCCGGCGGTGGTCGGGATCAGGATCAGCGGCGGGCTGGGCATGCGCAGGGTGTCCACGCCCTCGAATTCAAGGATGTTGCGCCCGTGGGCGACGACGATGCCGATGCCCTTGCCGCAATCCATCGGGCTGCCGCCGCCGACCGCGACGATCACATCGCAGTGATTCTCCCGGTACAGCTCGGCGCCGAGCATCACTTCCTCGATCCGCGGGTTGGGCGAAACGTCGCTGTACACGAAGTAATCGATGCCCTGGGCCTGCAGACTGGCTTCGACATCGGCAACCCAACCGGCGGCAATCACCCCGGGGTCGCTGACCACCAGCACCTTGCGGGCACCGAAAGTCTTGGCGTAGTTGCCGACGTTATGCCGACAGCCGGCACCGAAGATGATTTCAGGTGAAACGAATTTACGCAGTTGACTGAGATTCTGGCTCATTGGAAAGCCTGTTTTTATTGTTTTGAAAGGTAAAGCCAACACTAAAGCATCCGGCTGCGAATGCAATCAGACCAATGGGTAGCAACTGCCTGGGGTGGGGGCTTCGCGTTCGCAATTTATCCGCGATAGATCAGCCGCGAAGCCTTTTCATTGCGCAAGGTCAGGTGTTCCATGCCCTGCCCCGGCGCGTCGGCTTCGTCCCGGGCCTTGAGGATGACGCTGTGGTGCGGCGACTTGCTGCACACCGGGTCAGCGTTGCTCGCGTCCCCCGTGAGCATGAATGCCTGGCAACGGCAGCCGCCCAGGTCCTTATGTTTTTCATCGCAGGAACGGCACGGCTCTTTCATCCAGTCGTCGCCGCGAAAACGATTGAAGCCGAAGGAGTCGTTCCAAATGTGTTCGACGCTGTGCTCGCGCACATTGGGGAACTGCACCGGTAACTGGCGAGCGCTGTGGCAAGGCAGCGCCGTGCCGTCCGGGGTGATGTCGAGAAACAGGTTGGCCCAGCCATTCATGCAGGTCTTGGGGCGCTCTTCGTAGTAGTCCGGGGTGACGAAGATCAACTTGCACGGGTGGCCCTCGGCCTCAAGCCGCTGGCGATAGTCGTTGGTGATGCGCTCGGCGCGCAGCAATTGTTCGCGGGTTGGCAACAGGCCCACGCGGTTAAGTTCGGCCCAGCCATAGAACTGGCAGGTCGCCAACTCGACGAAATCCGCCTCCAGCTCCAGGCACAGTTCGATGATCTGCGCGATCTGGTCGATGTTGTGCCGATGGGTGACGAAGTTCAGCACCATCGGGTAGCCCTGGGCTTTTACCGCTCGGGCCATGGCCAGTTTCTGGGCGAAGGCCTTGCGCGAGCCAGCGAGCATGTTGTTGACCGCTTCGTCGGCGGCCTGAAAGCTGATCTGGATGTGGTCCAGTCCGGCGACCTTGAAGTCGCGGACCTTCTGTTCGGTCAGGCCGATACCCGAGGTGATCAGGTTGGTGTAGTAACCCATGTCCCGCGCGGCCTTGATCAGCTCGGCCAAGTCCTGGCGCACCAACGGCTCGCCACCGGAAAAGCCCAGTTGCGCGGCGCCCATCTCCCTGGCTTCGCGAAACACCCTGATCCACTCTTCTGTGCTCAACTCCTCACCCTGTTGGGCGAAATCCAATGGGTTGGAGCAATACGGGCATTGCAGCGGGCAGCGATAGGTCAGCTCCGCCAACAGCCACAACGGTGGGCCGGGTTGCTGCTCGATCGCGTTCACAGGGCGATCCCCCGGTGCCAGACCCGATCGGTGGTGACGGTGTGATACGGCGGGCGGTCCAGCTCATAGGCCATGCTCATCGCGTCGAGCATGCTCCACAGCACATCAAGCTTGAACTGCAGAATCTCCAGCATGCGCTGCTGGCCCTCGACCGTGACGTAATGCGCCAGGGTGATGCGCAAACCATGCTCGACATCGCGCCGGGCCTGGCTCAGCCGCGTACGGAAATAGTCGTAACCGGCCGGGTCGATCCATGGGTAATGGCTGGGCCAGGCGTCGAGCCGAGACTGATGGATCTGCGGTGCGAACAGTTCGGTCAGCGAACTGCTGGCCGCTTCCTGCCAACAAGCACGGCGGGCGAAATTGACGTAGGCGTCCACGGCAAATCGCACACCCGGCAGCACCAACTCTTGCGAGAGAATTTGTTCGCGATCCAGCCCCACCGCTTCGCCCAGACGCAACCAGGCTTCGATACCGCCTTCGCTGCCGGGGGCGCCGTCATGGTCGAGAATCCGTTGCAGCCATTCCCGCCGCACGTCGCGGTCCGGACAGTTGGCGAGGATTGCCGCGTCCTTCAGGGGAATGTTCACCTGATAGTAGAAGCGATTGGCGACCCAGCCCTGGATCTGCTCGCGGGTGGCGCGCCCGGCGTACATGGCTTGGTGGAATGGATGATGGATGTGGTAATAGGCGCCTTTGGCGCGCAGGGCCGCTTCGAATTCAGTGGGGGTCATGGGAGTGTCAGTCATTGCGGTTCTCCGGGGAATAACCGTTGGGTTCTGCGATGAGGCAGTCCGCTACAGCTCAATACTCATGCCGTCATAAGCCACTTCAATCCCCCGTCGTTCCAGCAACGCCCGCTCGGCCGAGTCTTCGTCGAGGATCGGGTTGGTGTTGTTGATGTGGATCAGCACCTTGCGCTGGCGATTGAAGCCCTCCAGCACTTCGAGCATACCGCCGGGGCCGCTTTGCGGCAGGTGGCCCATTTCGTGGCCCAGGCTCTGGCCGACTTCACATACGCGCATTTCATCGTCGCGCCACAGCGTGCCGTCCAGCAGCAGGCAATCGGCGCGCTGCATCCAGCTCAATACCTCGGCGTCGACCTGCCCCAGACCCGGCGCATAGAACACCGATGCTCCGTTGCGCAGGTCTTCGATGAACAGGCCGATGGTGTCCCCCGGCTGCGGGTTGCCACGGTTGGGGGAATACGGCGGTGCGTTGCTGACCAATGGAATGGCGCGAAATTGCAGGTGTTGGCAGGCTGCGATGCTGAACGGCTCACGGTCCAGTTCGATCGGTTGCCACTGCAAACCACCGTTCCAGTGCTTGAGCATGGTGAACAACGGGAAGCCGCTGCTCAGGTCTTCATGCACCCGCTCGGTGCACCAGACCGAATGCGGGCAGCCTTCGCGCAGGCTCAACAGGCCGGTGCAATGGTCGATCTGACTGTCCAGCAGGACCACGCCGGCAATCGCCGTGTCACGCACGCGGCGGGCCGGTTGTAGCGTCGGGAAGCTTTCGAGTTGGGCGCGGATGTCTGGTGACGCATTGCAGAGTATCCATTCCACACCGTCGTCGCTCAGGGCAATGGACGACTGCGTGCGGCGTTGCGCGTGCAGGGTGCCGCGGCGCATCGCCGCGCATTGACGGCAGTTGCAGTTCCACTGCGGAAAACCGCCGCCGGCGGCGGAACCGAGAACGCGGATGTGCATGGCAGGCTCCAGAAAGCAGGCCCGGCCAACGCGACGGCTGACCGGGCGATCAATCAACGGTTGGCGAAATACATCGTCACTTCGAAGCCAATGCGCAGATCGGTAAACGCGGGTTTATGCCACATGGGTCATTCCTCTTCTTGTGCCGGACGATTCCGGTAGAGCCATTAATGCACGGGGCGCCAACTGCCCGAATGCTACTTTCGAAGGAGGTGGCGGCGTGCGTTGGTAGGGGGTGTTGCAAGGCCTTCAAGCACACACAGAACCAATGCGGGAACGGGCTGATGTGGCGAGGGGGCTTGCCCCCGTTGGGTCGCGAAGCGGCCCCAAAACCTGAAGTTCCGGGGACTGCTCCGCAGTCCAACGGGGGCAAGCCCCCTCGCCACATCAGCCCGCTCCCACATTTGGTTTGTGCTGTGCTTATGGGGTTAGAAGAACCCCAGCGGATTGATGTCGTAGCTCACCAGCAGGTTTTTGGTCTGTTGGTAATGGTCGAGCATCATCTTGTGGTTCTCACGGCCGACACCGGACTTCTTGTAGCCACCGAACGCGGCGTGGGCCGGGTACAGGTGGTAGCAGTTGGTCCAGACGCGCCCGGCCTTGATCGCCCGGCCCATGCGATAGGCGCGGTTGATGTCGCGGGTCCACAGGCCGGCGCCGAGGCCGAACTCGCTGTCGTTGGCGATCGCCAGGGCTTCGGCTTCGTCCTTGAAGGTGGTGACACCCACCACCGGGCCGAAGATTTCTTCCTGGAACACGCGCATTTTGTTGTGGCCCTTGAGCAGCGTCGGCTGGATGTAATAGCCGCTGGACAAGTCGCCTTCCAGCCGCTCGGCGGCGCCGCCAGTGAGCAGTTCGGCGCCCTCCTCCTGGGCGATTTTCAGGTACGAGAGGATCTTGTCGTATTGCTGCTCGGACGCCTGGGCGCCGACCATGGTCTCGGTGTCCAGCGGGTTGCCGCGCTTGATCTTGACGATCTTCTTCATCACCTCGGCCATGAACGGCTCGTAGATCGATTCCTGCACCAGTGCCCGCGACGGACAAGTGCAGACTTCGCCCTGGTTGAAGAACGCCAGCACCAGGCCTTCGGCGGCTTTTTCGATGAACTGCGGTTCGGCGTTCATGATGTCTTCGAAGAAGATGTTCGGCGACTTGCCGCCCAGCTCAACGGTGCTTGGAATGATGTTCTCGGCAGCGCAATGCATGATGTGCGCGCCCACCGGGGTGGAGCCGGTGAAGGCGATCTTGGCGATGCGCTTGCTGGTGGCCAGCGCTTCACCGGCTTCGCGACCGAAGCCCTGGACGATGTTCAGCACGCCGGCTGGCAGCAAATCGGCGATCAGCTCGGCGAACACCATGATCGACAGCGGTGTTTGCTCGGCGGGTTTGAGCACGATGCAGTTGCCGGCAGCCAGGGCCGGGGCGAGTTTCCACGCGGCCATCAGCAGCGGGAAGTTCCACGGAATGATCTGCCCGACCACGCCCAGTGGTTCGTGGAAATGATAGGCGGTAGTCAGTTCGTTGATTTCAGCGGCACCGCCCTCTTGAGCGCGGATGCAACCGGCGAAGTAACGGAAGTGGTCGGCGGCCAGCGGCACGTCAGCGTTGAGGGTTTCGCGCACGGCCTTGCCGTTGTCCCAGGTTTCGGTGACGGCGAGGATTTCCAGGTTCTGTTCGATGCGGTCAGCGATTTTCAGCAGCACCAGCGAGCGGTCCTGCGCCGAGGTTTTGCCCCAGGCATCAGCGGCGGCATGGGCGGCGTCGAGAGCCTTGTCGATGTCGGCGGCGCTGGAGCGCGGGAATTCGGCGATCACTTCACCGGTGACCGGTGAGGTATTGGTGAAGTACTCGCCATTGACCGGGGCGACGAACTCGCCGCCGATGAAATTGCCGTAGCGCGGTTTGAAGGAAACGATGGCGCCAGGTGTTCCGGGTTGTGCGTAGATCATGATGGGCCTCTGTCTGGGTCGATGCCTGTCAGGCCAACAGGCGATGAACCGATAGTAGAGAGCCCCGCCTGCCAGACGAATGCGCCGTTGGCAGGGGGACTCTCGTTATTTGGTAGTAGAAGGCGCCGCTGTGTCAGCGGGCTTTTGTGGCGAGGGAGCTTGCTCCCTCGCCACAGTTCATTCATCGCCACTCAGGTTGTGGTTGCCAGGGTTAGTGCTTGGCAACCAGGTCCTTCGGCAGCTTGAAGGTCCACAGCATGCCGCCCTGGTTGAAGTCCTTGACGCGCTTGGCCACTTCGCCGCCCCACAGCGGTACCGCGCCGCCCCAGCCGGAGAGCACCGATACGTATTGTTCGCCGTCCATTTCCCAGGTGATGGGCGAGCCGAGCACGCCGGAGCCGGTCTGGAATTCCCAGACTTTCTCGCCGGTCTTGGCATTGAACGCCTGCAGGAAGCCTTCAGGGGTACCGGTGAATACCAGGTTGCCCTTGGTGGTCAGCACCCCGCCCCACAGCGGCGCGAAGTTCTTGTGGCGCCAGACTTCCTTGCCGGTTTTCGGGTCGATGGCGCGCAGCACGCCGATGTAGTCTTCATTCAATGGCTTGATGGTGAAACCGGCGCCGAGGAAGGCCGCGCCTTTTTTATAGGCGATGCCTTCGTTCCAGATGTCCATGCCCCACTCGTTGGACGGCACATAGAACAGGCCGGTGTCGCGGTTGTAGGCCATCGGCATCCAGTTTTTCGCCCCCAGGAACGCCGGCGCTACAAACACCGAACTGCCTTTGGCCTCGGAACCCGGCGCACCCGGACGGCTGGCCTCGTTGTAGATCGGCCGGCCGTTTTTATCCAGGCCACTGGCCCAGGTGATCTTGTCCACGAACGGGAAGCCGCGGATGAATTTGCCGTTGGTGCGATCCAGCACGTAGAAGAAACCGTTACGGTCCGCAGTGGCTGCGGCTTTGATTTCCTTGCCGCCTTCGTTGTAGTTGAACGACACCAGTTCGTTCACGCCGTCATAGTCCCAGCCATCGTGCGGGGTGCTCTGGAAATGCCATTTGATCGTGCCGTCGTCCGGGTTCAGCGCCAGGCGCGAGGACGAATAAAGGTTGTCGCCAGGGCGCAGGTGCGAGTTCCACGGTGCCGGGTTGCCGGTGCCGAACAGCAGCAGATTGGTTTCCGGGTCGTAGTAGCCGCCCAGCCACGGTGCCGCGCCGCCGGTTTTCCACAGATCGCCCGGCCAGGTCTTGCCCGCTTCGCCGCCGGAGATGCCGTTCTCTACGGCCTTGCCGTCTTTGTAGACGTAACCCATGTGGCCTTCGACCGTTGGCCGGGTCCACAGCAGATCACCGTTTTTCGGGTCGTAGGCTTCGATCTTGCCCACCACCCCGAACTCGCCACCTGCCACGCCAGTGATCAGTTTGCCGTTGATCACCAGTGGCGCGGCGCTGATGGAGTAGCCTTCCTTGTGGTCGGCGACTTTCTTGCTCCATACCACTTTGCCGGTGTCTTTATTCAGGGCCACGAGCTTGGCGTCGAGAGTGCCGAAGATCACCAGGTCGCCATACAGAGCCACGCCACGGTTGATCACGTCACAGCACGGACGGATGTCATCCGGCAGGCGCGCGTCGTATTGCCAGAGCTTGCGGCCGGTGCGCGCATCCACGGCGAACACCCGTGAGTAGGAACCGGTCATGTACATCACGCCGTCCTTGATCATCGGCTGCGCTTGCTGACCGCGCTGTTTTTCACCGCCGAACGAAAAGGCCCAGACCGGGCGCAAGTCTTTCACGTTGTCGACATTGAGGGTGTCCAGCGGGCTGTAGCGCTGACCCTGGACGCCCAGGCCATTGGTGACGACCTGTTCCGGATTCTTCGGATCCTGGAGGATGTCTTGATCGGAGACTGCGGCCATTGCCTGGCCGGACAACAGCATGGCACTGAGCAGCACGCTCAAGACGAAGGGTTGGCGACGTGCGGGTTGGGTCATGACGGCTACCTCTGCGGTTTTTGTTATACCCGGGAAATTTTCCCGGTCTGGTGCAGATTCTTGGGCGCCGCCGCCCTTGCAACAATTGCCCGCAATGCGGAGATTTCTAGTTCCTTGGTAGCGGGTCGGATGATGCCAACCAACGAAGGCTCACCACTTGTAGCAGCTGGCGGAGCCTGCGTTCGGCTGTAGCAGCTGCCGAGCCCGCGAGGCTGCGTTCGGCTGCGCAGCAGTCGTAAAACCAGAGCTTGCAGTACATCAGGCAGAACGTGTCGGCCGGATTCACGACTGCTGCGCAGCCGAACGCAGGCTTCGCCAGCTGCTACAAAGGATGCGTCGTATCTGAGATGGACTACTGATCCTTGCCGGAATCCACCCGCGTCATCCGCGCGCGCTCATAGCGCGGGTACAAATGACTGACGCTACGGATCAGTTCATAACGGCTCAGGTTGATCCCGGCGAAACGTTCAGGAATGGGGCTGCGGATCATCTCGGCCATGTCGCTGCCGTTCGCCGCACCGTCGTGCATGAGTTGATCGAGCCAGGAGAGGTAATCGCGCATTTGCTCAAGCGGTTTGCTGTCCGTTGCCACGGGGCCATGACCGGGGACGATCAGCGTCCACGGCAGCCCCTGAAGCGTGGCGATATCCGCCAGCCACACCGACAACCCCGGGCTGTTCGGCGTGGTCAGGGCCCGTTGATAAAACACCAGATCCCCGGCAAACAGCACGCCGGTTTTCTGGTCGAGAATAGCCAGATCCGCGCCGGTGTGCCCACCCAGACTCAGCAGCCGCAAATCGTGGTTCCCAAAACTTTGCACGCCAGGCATTAATACCTGCGTCGGCAACACCACTTCGGTGCCGCGCATCCAGTCACCCACCAGTCGATACATGTTCTCGGCCATCGCATCACCCTGTTGATGCAACAGTTCGGTGGTGCCGGCCAGTGCAGCAATCGGCACGTCGGTGAAGGCCTGATTGCCCAGCACATGGTCGGGATGGTGATGGGTCAGCAACACCTGGATCACCGGTTTATCGGTGGTTGCGGCAATCGCTTTGCGCAAGGCTTCGCCGTAGCGCTTCGATGGCCCGGTGTCGATCACCACCACCCCTTGCCCGGTGACGATGAACGCGGTGTTGACGATGTTGCCGCCGTTGTTCTTGGCGAAGTTATCGGTGCGGCCCTCTAGCAGCCAGGTGTCTTCGGCAATCTGTCGGGGCTTGAGTGCGTAATCGGGATCGGCCAGGGTCGGCAGGCTCACACAGATGAACAACAACAGCATCCAGCGCATCACACGCTCCTTGGGTCAGGGTATGGCCGCATCGAATTGATTGCCGCTGTTGTCGCGCAGTATCAGACGCGTCTGCCCCGCCCCTTCGATGTCGAAAGCCAGGTTGGGGTTTTCGCTGACCGCCGGGAACAGCTCCAGACGCGCCAATACCCGGTTGTCTGAGTCCCGCAGCTCGGCCTGGTTGAGGAAAAACTCCGGGATGCCGCTGACCATGCCGTTGTCCATCGGATGCGCCACTTGCAAACGCACGCGACTGAACTCACCACGGGGATAACGACCGCCGAGCACTTCGCCGATGTGTTCTTCCCAGCCCGGCTGGGTGCGCACCACGCTCGGCGCCGTGCAACCGCCGCCCGCCGCATCGATCAAGGTCGAGCCGACATGCCACAGCCCGTCGCGGGTCAACACTGCCGCACGCAACGGCGTGGCCTGTTCAACGCGGATGCGGATCGACAGCCAGGGCAGCACACCGGTCAAAGGCTCGAAGTCGACGATTTTCGGCAGCGGGTTGAGTTCGGCCCAGGCGAGGATTCGCACCACCTCGCCCTTGAACGCCCGAGCGTCGATTTCCAGCGGCACTTGCCGGGCGTCTTCGGCGAACGGCGGTGCCAGCAGCTTGACCCGCTCGTCGAACACGAACGGCGCGTCGCCAAGCATCTGCTTGTGATAGAACGCCCACATCACCGACGGCACCGGATCGACCTCAACCGCCTGAGCGGCCAAGGGCAACCAGCAGGCCAACAGCCAACGCGCGCGCCAGTTCATTGTTGATACATCTCGGGCACGTCATAGCGCAGGCCGTAATGGGCATAAATGCTTTTGACCGTGCCCTCGCGAATCAACGCTTCCAGCGCCTCTTCCACGGCATAGGCCAGTTGCCGGTTGCTTTCATGCACCGCCATGCCGATCTCCCAGCGTTGCTTGCCCATGTTCGGATAAGCATTTTCCGCCAGCGCCACTTGCGGGTCGGCGGCCTGATGCACCTGCCAGTCGATCTCGCCGCGCATCGCCATCACCGCGTCGACTTCACCCGCCTTCATCGCGGCAAACGCCTGGGGCACACCGGGGTAATGATGGGTCTTGGCGGCGAGCATGCCGTTGAACACCGAGGTCAGGTAAAACGACGGCACGCTGTCGACTTCGACGCCAATCGGGTGCTGCTGGAACACCGCGACGCTGGCCACCGAGTCCAGCCGACGACGGTCATAAGCCACTTGCCATTGCTCGGTCTGGTACGGCCCGAACATCACCACATGGCCGTTCTCCAGTTCGCCCAGCTCATTGCGCTTCTGTGAGTAATCGCGGTCGTAGGGCACGCGCATCATCAGGTCGGCCAGTTGCTGATTGTGCAGCTGACTGGCCCGCCAGATGTAATCGCGCAGGTCGTCGTCGAGCTTCTCCCCGGCGGGTGCCCAGATCAGTTTCAGGCGTACCCCCATGGCCTTGGCCAAGGCCTGGGCGAGTTCGACATCGACTCCGCGAGGCTGGCCGGCGTCCTCGAAACTGTAGGGCGCGAAGTCCTTGTAGACCGCGACTTTCAGCTCGGCGGCGGCGATCATTTCGTCATAGGTTCGGACCTGTGCCTGCGCTGCCTGGCAGCACAACCACACAGCGCTGATCAACACCGCGAGCAGGCGCATGGGTCACTCCTCGACGTGCACGCTGTCCAGGTAGGTGCGTACCGCCCACAAGGCTTCCTGGCTCAAGTAGTCGGCCATCTTCGGCATGTACACCCGGCCATCACGCACGGCGCCATGGCGCACCCGTTCGACGAACCACTCGTCACCGGCTTCGGCGACGTCGAGCTTGCGCAAGTCAGGGGCGATGCCGCCGGACTTGGCTTCCAGACCATGACAGGCCGCGCAGTTCTGGTTGTAGGCCGAAGAGCCGATTTCCAACGCTTTATCGTGCTCCGGAGAGGAACGATACGGGTTCACCGCCGCCCAACCATCGGCATCGACCTGCACACCGGCATCCTTGATCGGGGTCAGTCCCTTGGTTTCGACGGCCTGGGGTACCACGTTGCCGTGAGCCCAGACGGAACCTGCGCTGATGAAGCCGGCCAGCAGTCCGGCAACGAGCAAGGCGTTGCGTTTTGTTGTCATTGTTATGCCCTCAAGATTGCACGCAGAACCTCTTTACAGAGGCTATGGCAGCCATCTTAGGAACCCCGTCGCACCAGCCCTATGCTGCTTTGGTGGTCGCGACCTACTCCCTTGGTAGTAGGGCTTGTGGTGAGCCGCCCAAGTGTTTCCCACGCCGTTACTACCTTGGTACTGGCCCATCGATACTTTCTGCATATTTCCCCACCCGTCATGGGTTCCTATGCTGGCGCTACCTGTGATGGAGTGCCTTATGCGCCAGCTCGCCCCTTATGCCTTGATCTACCTGCTGGCGATCGCCTGCGCTGCCGGGCTGGCGACCCAGAGTCAGGCGGCGGATGCGCCGTTGCAGGTGCGGATCGGCTATCTGGGGTATCGCCCCGACCCTGGGCCATTGCTGTCGAACGTTATTCCTGAACCGACCGATGCCGGCCTGCGGGGCGCGGAACTGGCGATCATCGACAGCAACAGTACCGGGCACTTTCTCAACCAGCGCTACGAGTTGGTCAGCGCCAATGTCGACAACCCCGACGCCTTGCTCGAAGCCGCCAAAGCCCAACACGAACAAGGCCTGCGGCTGTTTGTGGTGAATGCACCGGCGGAAAACCTGCGCCGACTCAGCGCCGTGCTACCCGACAGCCTGCTGTTCAATGCCGGCAGCCCCGATGACAGCCTGCGCACTACCGATTGCCTGCCGAACGTGCTGCACAGCCTGCCGAGCCGCGCGATGCTGGCCGATGCGCTGGCGCAGTTTCTGGTGCTGCGCAAATGGCAACGGGCGCTGCTGATCGTCGGCCCCACCGCCGACGATCAAGCCTATGCCGCCGCCCTGCGCCGGGCGGCGAAACGCTTCGGCCTGCAACTGGTGGCGGAAAAAGCCTGGAGCTTTGATAACGACCAGCGCCGCAGCGCCCAGGCCGATATGCCGCTGTTCACCCAAACCGCCGAGTACGACGTAGTGCTGGTCGCCGATGAACGCGGAGATTTCGGCGAGTACGTGCCCTACCAGACCTGGTACCCACGGCCGGTCGCCGGCACCCAGGGCCTGACCCCGGTGGGCTGGCACAAGACCGTGGAAACCTACGGTGCCGCGCAGTTGCAAAAACGCTTCGAAGCCCTGGCCGGGCGCTGGATGAACGACCGGGATTTCGCCGCATGGATGGCGGTGCGCAGCATTGCCAGCGCGGTGGGCAAACTGCGTCAGGCCGATGCCATGGCGATTCGTACCCTTGAAATCAGCGAGCAATTGCCGCTGGACGGCTTCAAGGGTCGCAAGCTCAGTTATCGGCCGTGGAACGGTCAGTTGCGCCAGCCGATCCCCATCGTGCAACCCCGGGCGCTGGTCAGCACGTCGCCGCAAGACGGTTTTCTACACCCCTTCAACGAAATGGATAGCCTGGGTTACGACAAAGCCGAGGTCAGTTGCCGCTTTCCCTGAAAGCTCTACCACCACAACAATAAGGAATCTGCCATGCGCCGCACCCTGCTTTCATGCGCTCTACTGCTCGCCGCCGGGCATGCGGCGGCCAGCACTGCCTGGGTCTCCAACGAAAAGGACAACAGCCTGAGCCTGATCGACATGCAGACCCTGCAAGTCACCGACACCCTGCCCGTCGGCCAGCGCCCGCGCGGCCTGTTGCTGTCCCACGACAACAAGCTGCTGTACATCTGCGCCAGTGATTCGGACCGGGTCCAGGTGATGGACGTCGCCACCCGCAAAATCATCAAGGAACTGCCCTCGGGCAAAGACCCCGAACAATTCGCCCTGCACCCCAATAATCGCTGGTTGTATGTCTCCAACGAGGACGATGCGCTGGTGACGGTGATCGACACCGAAACCTCCAAGGTGCTAGGGCAGATCAACGTCGGCGTCGAGCCCGAAGGCATGGCGGTCAGCCCCGATGGCAAATGGGCGGTGAACACCAGCGAAACCACCAACATGCTGCACTGGATCGACACCGGCACCCAGACACTGGCCGACAATACGCTGGTGGATCAGCGGCCGCGTTTCGTCGAGTTCAATCCCGATGGCTCGCAGCTTTGGGCCTCGGCGGAAATCGGTGGCACGGTGACGATTCTCGACGTCGCCAGCCGCAAGATCCTCAAGACCCTGAGCTTCCAGATCAAAGGCGTGCACCCGGACAAAGTCCAGCCGGTGGGCATCAAGCTCAGCGCCGACGGCAAGTACGGCTTCGTCGCCCTCGGCCCGGCCAACCATGTGGCGGTGATCGACGCCAAGACCTTCGAAATCGTTGATTACCTGCTGGTGGGCCGACGGGTCTGGCAGATGGCGTTCACCCCGGATCAACGACAATTGCTGGCCACCAATGGCGTCAGTGGCGATGTGTCGGTGATCGATGTCGACACCCTCAAGGTCAGCAAATCGGTGAAGGTCGGGCGCTATCCATGGGGCGTGGTGGTGACGCCATGAACGCCCTCGAGGTCAGCGACCTGAGTTTCACCTACGGCCCACGCGAGGCCTTGCGCCAGGTGAGTTTCAGCCTGGCACCGGGGCGTTTTGCGGCGCTGCTTGGGCCCAATGGCGCGGGCAAATCAACCCTGATCGCCCTGCTCACCCGCCTCTATGATCTGCAACGCGGTGATATCCGGGTCGGCGGCTGCTCGTTGCGCGACGCGGCACGCCCGGCGCTCAAGCAATTAGGGGTGGTGTTTCAGCAAAGCACGCTGGATCTGGATCTCAGCGTCGAGCAGAACCTGCGTTATCATGCGGCGCTGCATGGTCTGTCCCGACGCCAGACCGGGCTGCGGGTCGACGCGGAGCTGGCGCGTCAAGCCCTGACCGAGCGCCGTCGCGAGCGGGTACGCGAACTCAATGGCGGCCACCGCCGGCGGGTGGAAATCGCCCGCGCGTTGCTGCACGAACCACGCCTGTTGTTGCTTGACGAGGCCAGCGTCGGCCTCGACCCGGCCAGTCGCCTGGCGCTCAACCAGCACATCCGCAGCCTGTGTCGCGAGCAAACCATCAGCGTGCTCTGGACCACTCATCTGCTGGATGAAGTGCAGCCCAGCGACGACTTGCTGATCCTGCATCAAGGCCGTTTGGTCGCCAGCGGACAAGCTGATGCGCTGAGCCTGGAACATGGCGGCGACCTCGATTCGGCCTTCGCTCGCCTGACCACCTCGGTCCCTTCAGGAGCAGTCAGCAGATGAACGCTTACTGGCAATGTTTCAGCGGTATCGTGCTGCGCGAATGGCTGCGCTTCGTGTTGCAGCGCACGCGGTTTCTCAGTGCGCTGGTGCGGCCGTTGCTGTGGCTGCTGGTGTTCGCCGCCGGGTTCCGCGCGGCACTGGGCATCGCCATCATCGAGCCCTACGACACCTACATTCCCTATGAGGTTTACATCATCCCAGGACTTGCCTGCATGATCCTGCTGTTCAACGGCATGCAAGGTTCGCTGTCGATGGTGTATGACCGGGAGATGGGCAGCATGCGCGTGCTGCTGACCAGCCCCCTGCCCCGGACCTTTCTGCTGTGCAGCAAATTACTGGCGACGTCGCTGATTTCGTTGTTGCAGGTGTACGCCTTCCTCGCGATTGCCTGGCTGTACGGCGTGCAACCGCCGGCCATGGGCCTGTTGCTGGCGTTGCCGGCGTTGCTGCTGGTGGCGTTGATGCTCAGTGCGCTGGGCCTGTTGCTGTCCAATGCGATTCGCCAACTGGAGAACTTTGCCGGGGTGATGAATTTCGTGATCTTCCCGCTGTTTTTCCTGTCGTCGGCGCTGTATCCGCTGTGGAAAATGCGCGATTCCAGCGAGTGGCTGTATTGGCTGTGCGCCTTGAACCCGTTCACCCATGCGGTGGAGCTGGTGCGCTTCGCGCTGTACGAACGCTTCAACCCGTTGGCGCTGGCGGTGTGCGCGGGGCTGACGCTGGTGTTCGCCCTGCTCGCCGTGCTCACCTTCAACCCGCAACACGCCGCCTTGCGCAAAACCGGCTGACTACTCCAGAACGTTCTCACGCAGAGCGTGGGAACGATCAACAGGACAAAATTACTACTTTGGTACTGGTTTACCTGTCTATCGTCGCATTCACAACGCATCGCTACTGGCATGTAATGGGTTCATAACTATAAGGACTGACCCCTATGCCGCGTGCCCGACGTGTTCTGTTGCGCCCTTCTCTCGCTGCGCTGTCGCTGAGCCTGTTGCTGGGCACCGCGCAGGCCGAAACAGCGCTGTTCTCCGCCGACGGTTATCGCATCGGCCTGTACCGCAGCCCGACCCCGACTCAGCTCCAGGGCGCGAGCATCATCGACACGCCCGCCCTGCAAGACCTGCTCAAGCAGACACCCCGGCCGGTGCTGATCGACGTCTACCGCCGGCAATGGCTACAGGGCCGTTTCATCGAAGACCAGCCCCACGAAAACCTGCCCGGCAGCCATTGGCTGGCCAATACCGGGGACGGTGACCTGACGCCGCCCTGGCAAGATTATTTCGCACGTCATTTGCAGCAATTGACGGCGGGCGACCAGGCCCGACCGTTGGTCTTTTACTGCCGCTCCGATTGCTGGTTGAGCTGGAACGCGGTAAAACGCGCTGCTTCCATGGGCTATAAAACACTGTATTGGTACCGCGATGGACTGGATGCCTGGCAAGCGGCGAATCTGCCCGTGACGCAGGCGAAGCCCGAGCCTTTTCCCTGACTTGAGCACTTGCGTGTTGTTGCCACACCCTGAAAAAAATAATGAGGTGAAAGGCCATGTACAAAATTCTGATTGCCGACGATCACCCGCTGTTTCGTGAAGCCATTCATAACGTCATCAGCGACGGTTTCCCCGGCAGCGAGGTCATGGAAACCGCCGACCTCGACAGCGCCCTGGCCCTGACCCAGGAACACGACGACCTGGACCTGATCCTGCTCGACCTGAACATGCCCGGCATGCACGGCCTCAATGGCCTGATCAACCTGCGCAACGAGGCGCCGACCATTCCGGTGGTGATCGTCTCGGCCGAACAGGACAAGCAAATCGTGCTGCAAGCCATCACCTATGGCGCGGTGGGGTTCATCACCAAGTCCTCGCCACGGGTGCAGATGACCGAAGCCATCCAGCAGATTCTCAATGGCAATGTGTACCTGCCGCCGGACATCATCCGCACGCAAAAAAGCGGCGCCAGCCGGCGCATGAGCGAGACCCCGAGCTTCCCGCCGGAGCTGCTCCAGGCGCTGACCCGCAAACAGCTGCTGGTGCTTGAACGCATGACCAAGGGCGAGTCGAACAAACAGATCGCCTACACCCTGGAAATCGCCGAAACCACGGTCAAGGCCCACGTCTCGGCGATCTTGCGCAAACTCAATGTGCACAACCGGGTGCAGGCGATATTGAGTGCCGGGGATATTGATTTCGGGTCGTATTTACGGCGGTAACTGCCCGGTTTGAAAGCTGACCTGTGGCGAGGGGGCTTGCCCCCGTTGGGTCGCGAAGCGGCCCCCTGCAAATTCTCAGATGCACCGAGTCGCCTGGATTTACGACTGCTTCGCAGCCGAACGGGGCGGTGCGGCGTTCCGACAAGCCCCCTCGCCGCAGGTTCGATGCTGGCATGGACTATCTGGATGAATTCAGCAAATGACTCATCGCCGTCTTGAGCTTCATCGGCCGCACCGGTTTGTGCATCAGGGTGTGGCCCAGTTCGCGGATCTGTTGTTTGAGCTCATTGCTGTAGTTGGCGGTGATCATCATCGCCGGGATCGCCGAGGCGCGACGGGCGTTGATACGGGCCACGGCGTCGACACCGTTCTGCTCGTCATCCAGGTGATAGTCGGCGATCAACAGGTCGGCCTCGGCGTGATAGTTGTCCACTTGCCGCGCCAGATCCTCTTCCGACAGCGCCGTGACCACCCGGCAGCCCCAACCTTCGAGCAAGGTGCGCATCCCGGCACAAATCGCCGCGTCGTTGTCCAGCACCCACACCCGTGCACCGCGCAGGCGCTCGAGCATCGGTTCACTCATCAACAAACTCGGCAACGCCTTAGGCGCCGTGGCACTCAACGGCACTTCGACGGAAAACATCGAGCCCTTGCCCGGCCATGACCGCACGTGAATCCGATGGCCGAGGATACGCGCGATTTTCTCGACGATCGCCAGGCCCAGCCCCAAGCCGCGATCTTGATCGGGGCGCTGTACGTCACCGCGTTTGAACTCCTGAAAAATCTCCTCCAGACGGTTTTCGGCAATGCCCATGCCGCTGTCCCAGACTTCAATCGTCAGCCGCTGGTGATGACGCCGACAACCGAGCACCACCCGCCCGCTGTAGGTATAGCGAATGGCGTTGCTCAGCAGGTTGCGCAGGATCCGCGCGAGCAATTGAATGTCACTGCGCACCAGCGCCGAACACGGGATGAAATGCAGCTCGAGGCCTTCACTGCGGGCCACTTGGGTGTATTCGGCGGCGAGGTTTTCCAGCAATTCGCTGAGGGCGAACGGCGCAATGTCGGCCTTGATCACCCCGGCATCCAGTTTGGAAATGTCCACCAGTGTGCCCAACAGGTTTTCCACGTCTTCCAGGGAATTGCTGACATTGCGCACCAGATTCTCGTTGGCCACCGGTTCCCGGCGCTCCAGCAACGCGCTGGTAAACAATCGCGCGGCGTTGAGCGGTTGCAGCAGGTCGTGACTGACGGCGGCGAGAAATTTGGTCTTCGACAGGTTGGCCTGCTCGGCCTCGAGCTTGGCCTCGCGCAAGCGTGATTCCACGCGGCGGCGCTCGTCGATTTCGCGCAATAGCTGGTCATTGAGGGTGGTCAATTCGGTGGTGCGTTCGCGTACCCGCAACTCAAGGTTCTGATAGGCCTGATGCAACGCCTCGGCGGTGCGTCGGCGTTCGGTGATGTCGCGGATCAGTACGAAAATCCCCACCACTTCCCCGCTGGCCAGGCGGTTGGGCACATAGGAACGCAGCATGTAGCGCTCCTGATTGTTGATGTTGGTTTCGGCAAACTCGAACGTCACGCTTTCGCCGGCCAGGGCCCGGGCCACATAGGCCTCCAGGCGCTGATAGTGCTGCTCGCTGTGCACTTCGCGCAGGCTCTGCCCGAGCATTACACCCCGGGGCCAGCAGTACCATTCCTCATAGACTTTGTTGGTGAATTCATAGACCAGATCGGCATTCAGGTAGGCGATCAGTGCCGGCACATGGTCGGTGATCAAGCGAATCCAGCGCTCGCTTTCGCTGAGGGCTTCGGCGTGCTGATAGCGCTCGGTGATGTCAGTGAAGGTGTTGACGAAGCCGCCGGTGGGCAACGGATGGGTGCGGATTTCCAGGACCCGGCCATCGTAGAGGCGCTGCTCGCATTCCTGCACGTACCGCCCGTTGGCATCACGACTGGCCGGAGTCAGCAGGTTCAATTCGCTGTCGGCGATCACTTCGGCGAACGGCCGATGAGCCGCCACCGGGGCCAGGCCGCTGAGTTCCAGGAAACGCCGGTTCCACAGTTCCAGAATGCCCTCGGCGTTGACCATCGCCACCCCTTGGGACAGGTTGTCGACCGCCCGTTGCAACAGGTGCGATTTCTGCGCCACGGCCTGCTCGCGGCGCAGGGTTTCGCTGAGTTTGACGTCGGTAATGTCGGTGAACAGGATCACCCGCCCGCCTTCCTGGGTCGGCCGCTCGCTGACTTGCAGCCAACGGCCATTGTGCAGGCGATAGAGCAGGCTTTCGTCGACAGGCGACCGGGGTTCTTCACTGAACAACCCGGTCGAAGTCATCAATCGTTTGACCTCACTCAGGCGCATGCCCGCGTTGATCCGTACCCGGCTGTTACCCCAAAACGCCTTGAAACGGCTGTTGAACAGCACAATCCGCTGCTCGGCATCGAACAGCACAAAGGCGTCGGAGATGCTTTCGATGGCGTCGATCAAGTGTTGATGGGCGGTTTCGGCCCGTAGCCGCGCTTCGCTGAGCAAATGGTTGCCAGCCTTGAGTTCGGCCATGGCCTGGTTCAGGGCGTCGGTGCGCTCACGCACCTGTTCGGCCAGCACCACCGAATGCTGGAACGCCGCATACGGGTCGTTGCCCCGGGTGATTCCGGACTCGATGCGTTCGATCAGCGCGTCATTGATACGCTGCAATTTTTGGTTTTCGTGCCGCAGGCTGGCGATTTGCGCCTGAAGGTCAGCGCTGTCCAGGGGCGCGTCCTCGGGCAATGGCAACCCCGGTGAAGGTCTGGTTGATGTGCATGCCATTGAACTGTTCTCCGTAGGTGTTGAAACCCATCACCCGCTGGTCCCGCAAAAACGCGCCGATCTGCTCGAGACTGCCGGCGTCCTCCAGTTCCAGGCGCCGGAGAAAACAGTCACAGCCGATGGTCAGCAACAAGTCCCCGAGACGCTCGCGCAAGCCCTCGAACAGGCCTTGCAGATTCGGCAGCATGGGGCCGGGTTTCATGACGGTGAGGACGATGCCGTTTTCCACCGCACAGTAGAAACTCAGGCTCAGGTCTGGATGAACCTGCTGGATCGCCCGCACGTAATACTGATCGTTGATCCGCACCGCCAACGGGTGTGCGGCAAAGGTCCGGTAATCGAGGTCGGCCACCGCCACGCCGATATGCCGGGCGTACTCCTCGGCGGCCGGTTCGGCGTTGAGCTCGAATACCCGGCGCGAAGTGCTGTCGGCAGCGGTGACCACCAGTTTTTCGGCCCTGGGCAGGATGTGGTGGGTGGTGAAGACTTCAAAGTCCAGCCAGGTATTGACCAGCACCACCACCGCCGCGCCGCTGTGAAACTCGCCGCCGAAATAAACATGGGTGTGGGTCAGGTAATTGTCGTCGCCGGCCGAACCGCCGAAATGCGGAATATCGCCCAAAGCCGCGCTCAAGGCAGCAAGCACCATTTCTTCACGACTGGACAAGCCATCGAGCAGGGTCAGGGCAAAGCTGTTGCCCTTGATCGGCGCCAGGGTATTGCTGCGACAACCGCTGACCAGGCGCTCGACCATTTGCTGGGCATCGATCAGGCTGAAATGCTCCATCTCATCGATCAGTTCGATGGCGATGGAAAAGTGCCGATGATCGAAGCCCACCGCTGTCACGCAGCTGCGGCCATAACCTTGGGGGGTGATTTCGCCGGCACTGGTGCAGCCCACTAGCCGAATGCCGCCGAAACTCTGCTGCAACGCCTGGCCCAGCGCCTGCAAGTCGTACTCGGCGGAACAGAAGAACAGCACGAAGCCCAAATGCGGGTGCAAGAGTTGTCGCGCCAGATCCTGCGCCGCTTGCTGGGCATCGATGGCCTGGGACATGGCACTGACCACACCGTCACTCTGAACCTGCTGCATCGTCGCCCCTCGCCTGTATGAGCTTCGAGTGTACGAAGCCTGCGGGTGGTGACGAATGCTACTTGGGTAGCGGGTGGGTGGTTCGATGGGATGAGAGGGGGATTTGCACGATTGCGTGGCTGGAGCTTTTGTGGCGAGGGGGCTTGTCGGAACACCGCATCGCCCCGTTGGACTGCGCAGCAGTCCCCGAAACTGGCCGATGCGCGACCAGAATCGGGGCCGCTTCGCGACCCAACGGGGGCAAGCCCCCTCGCCACAGCAAGCTCCCTCGCCACAGGCAAGTCCCCTCGCCAAAGAAAGCTCCCTCGCCACAAGGAGTGGCCAGTCAGCCCCTACCAGGTCAACACCGCCCCCACCGCAAACGTATCGGTGTTCTCATTCTGGGCGCTGGTGTCGTGGCCGTTGATTTCGAACTGGTTGTACTCGGCCACCAGCTTGAGGTTGTCGTTGACGTCATGGAACAGCGCAACGCCGCGGGTTTCGTAATCAGCGCCGCTGCCGACCACGCCGTTACCGTCGTCCTTGGTCTTGCCGTAAGACAAGGCCAGGCGGTTTTTGCCCAGTTTGTAGGAGCCCTGCAACAAGTAACCGTTGCTGTCGACATTACGCAGGGTCGGTTCACCGGCATTGTTGGTGAAGAACGGGTTAATGCCTTTGGCCTGGAAACCGGAACCGGTCAGCGACAGCCCGCCCATCTTCGCCTGCACACCGTAACCGACACCTTTGGAGGTGACGGACTCGACGTTGGAGTCGGTGTTGTCCGAGGTCTGGTAGCTGCCGTTGAGCCAGCTGTAAATCTTCGCTCCGCCGAGGTCGAACTGATAGGTGATCTCGCTCTCGGTACGCGGGTTCTTCTGGTAGGCCTTGCCGGTTGCGCTGCTGTCGTTGGTATCGACGGGGTCCATGATCCCCACCGCGACCCGCAAGCCGTCCATCATTGGGGTGCGATAGGTAATCTGCGACGTCGGGAACGGGTACGGATAGCCGCTGCCGATATTGCCGAACGACACCCCGCCGCCGTCCACCAGGCCCAACGTATCGCTGACCTGACCGTAACCGGCGAGCAGTTCATCGAGCAGGATGTTGGAGCGGGCAAACAGGCCGAAATCCTTGCCGATCAGCACCTCGCCCCACTCCGGGTTGGCCACCGTACCGTAGAACTGCCGCACGTCGATGGCGGTGTCGGTGCCGTTGGTTTCGCTGTCGTTGATGGTCACCCAGAACGAGGCCCGGGCGCCGAGCTTGAGGTCATCGACCTGCTTGCCCATGTTGAAACCCAGATAGTTAGGCAAAAAACCCATCTTCACCCGCGCCTGGCGCCGGTCGTACTGATCGCCGGCCCGGTCCACGTTGCTGTTGACGTAGAAGGCGTTGATGTAGCCATCGGTGGAGAATGTGGTCTGGTCCTTGTCGTACAGCATGATCTCGGCCTGGGCCATCGAGCTCAGGCCCAGGGATGACAGACTAACGATGAAAGCCGGCAAGAAACGATGCTTGAGATTCTTATTGTTGTGCATGACGCGCTCCGCTACGGGGACTTGATGTCGGAGGCGATTATCGAAAGCGGACAGGCGGCGTCATACGCTGCCTTGGAGGCGGTTGTCAGGTGCTTTGGGGTAGCCGGTAGCGCGCGGCAAATTCGGTGTAAGACCGCCCGTCGGCCAGGCCCGGAACTTAGGGTGTAAGCCTGCGGGCCACACAGGCGTCCACAGGAACCGGTGCGCGCTAGGCGAGCGCTCTAAACAGCATGTAAACGGCAACCACCACGCAGACGCTGGCAAAGCCGATCTGCAACCCTCGAGCCGGCACCCGCGCGCAGAGTTTTCGGCCGAGGATCATCCCGACGATGCTGGCGACAATGAACGACACGCCCAAACCATCGATCCGCACCCCGGCGTGAAACGCGCCAATCACCCCGATGATCGAGATCAGGCTGATCACCATCAACGACGTGGCGACGATCCCGCGCATCTGTACATCGGTCAGTTGCTTGAACGCAGGCACTATCAGAAAACCGCCACCGACCCCGAGCAACCCCGAGACCACGCCAGTGACCGCGCCGAGCGCGGCAAGGGTCGCGGTGCATTTGGCAGTCCAGGAAAAACGCCCGGTCTGCTGATCGAGCATGCAGTTTTTCTGGCCCCAGTTGGCGTGGCCGTGATCGCTCGGGCCGGCATCGAGCTTTTCCGGGCGCAGCATCCGCCAGGCCACCATGACCATCAGCAGGCTGAACAGAATCATCAGGATCTTTTCCGGTAACTGATGGGCGAAGTAGATGCCCACCGGCGAAAACACCGCGCCGAGCAAAGCAATCAACAACGCCGCGCGATAGCGCACCAGGCCATGGCGCAAACCGTCGATCGCACCAACCGCCGCCGCACTGCCCACCGCGAACAACGCGACGGGCGCCGCTTGGGTCATGCTCAGACCCAGCCCGAGTACCAAGGCCGGCACCGCAAGAATACCGCCACCGGCTCCGGTCAAGCCGAGCACCAGGCCCATGACCAGACCAAAAAAACTTGCCAACAACATAGAGTTTTCTCTTCAGTCGTTCCTGTCGACACGGCGCCGGGTTCAGCCCCAGCTTTTCAGCACCGCTCCGCAGTACAGCCCGGACAGCGTCTTCATCACCTGAATCACTTCGTGACTGGCTAAACCATAGAATATGTACTTGCCTTCACGACGGGTCGCGACCAATCCCTCGTCGCGCAGGATGCCCAGCTGTTGGGACAGTGTGGGCTGGCGCACGCCGGTCATTTTCTCCAGCTCGCCGACGTTGCGCTCGCCCTGGGTCAGCTGGCAGAGAATCAATAAGCGGTCCTCGTTGGCCAAGGCCTTGAGCAGCGCGCACGCCTTGGAGGCCGAGGCCCGGAGCTGGGCGACTTCACATTCGGTCAGACTGGATTGCATTTGCAGGATGCCTTCGACGTCACTTAAGCTGCGGACATTATGTTTAAACATAAAGTGTTGCAACCGGTTATTTCCCTCCTGCCCTTTCCACAGGTTCCTGCCCATGTCTGCGCTGATTGAAGCCTTCCTCGACCCTGCATCGTCGACCTACAGCTACGTAATCTACGAGCACGATGGCGGGTACTGCGCGATTGTCGACCCGGTGCTCGATTACAACGCCGCCGCCGGGCGCACTTCGACCGTCCAGGCCGACAAGATCATCGCCTTCGTTCGCCAACACCAGTTGCAGGTGCAATGGCTGCTGGAAACCCATGCCCACGCCGACCACCTGTCGGCCGCGCCTTATCTGCGTCGGGAACTGGGGGGCAAGATTGCGATTGGTCAGTCGATCAGCAAGGTTCAGGGGGTGTTCAAGACACTGTTCAATCTTGAACCGGGATTCAAGGTTGACGGTTCGCAGTTCGATCACCTGTTCGCGCCGGACGAGTCATTCCGCATCGGCAACCTCAAGGCCACGGCCCTGCATGTGCCAGGGCATACTCCGGCAGACATGGCTTATTTGATCGACGGCGATGTGATTCTGGTGGGCGACACGTTGTTCATGCCGGACGTCGGCACCGCGCGTTGCGACTTCCCCGGCGGCAACGCCAATCAGATGTTCGCCTCGATCCGCAAACTGCTGGCCTTCCCCGCCAGCGTGCGCCTCTTCGTCTGCCACGATTACCCGCCCGAGGGCCGCGCCCCGCAATGCCAGAGTACGGTTGGCGAACAGCGCAAAAGCAACATTCATATTCACGACGGCGTCGACGAAGCCTCCTTCGTCGCGATGCGCACTCAGCGTGACGCCGGTTTGTGCATGCCGACGCTGTTGCTGCCGGCGATTCAGGTGAATGTGCGGGCGGGGAATTTGCCGCCCGCGGAAGACAATGGCGTCACTTACCTGAAGATCCCCCTGAACCAACTCTAGCCCCGTAGCAGCTGTCGAGCACCGCGAGGCAGCTGCTACGGCCGCTACAGCCGCTACAGCCGCGATCTTCAATTGGCCAGAGTCAGACCATTCGCCGGCAACGGCAGCGCCGTCTTGTAGCGCACTTGCTTGAGCGCAAAACTCGAACGAATGTTCGCCACCCCCGGCACCTTGGTCAGAAAGTCCATCATGAAGCGCTCCAGCGACTGGATGGTCGGCACCAACACACGGATCAAATAGTCCGGGTCGCCGGCCATCAGATAGCACTCCATCACTTCCGGGCGATCCGAAATCGCCTCTTCGAAATGCTGCAACGCCTCTTCCACCTGCTTCTCCAGGCTGACGTGAATGAACACATTCACATGAAGCCCCAGCAAGTCGGCATCCAGCAACGTCACCTGCTCGCGAATCAACCCTAATTCTTCCATCGCCTTGACCCGATTGAAGCATGGCGTGGGCGACAGGTTCACCGAGCGCGCGAGGTCGGCGTTGGTGATGCGCGCGTTCTCCTGAAGGCTGTTGAGAATGCCGATGTCGGTACGGTCCAGTTTGCGCATGAGATAAAAACACCTGTTTTTTATGTTTATGCAGATTTTTTATCCTCAAATAGCCTCCAGCGCAACGAAACACAGAGAAATATTCTTCTTGGCCCGGCCTATGATTGTTGTAGGACAAGAATTCTTTTACCGAAGAATGACTGCCAGCTCACTACAAGAAATTCACAAGATCGAGCGTAGAAGCCATGAACCAAGCGTACGAACCGCTGCGCCTGCACGTTCCCGAACCTTCGGGCCGTCCCGGCTGCAAAACCGACTTCTCCTACCTGCATCTGACCGATGCCGGCACGGTGCGCAAACCCCCAATCGACGTAGAACCGGCCGATACCGCTGATCTGGCCAGAGGCCTGATTCGCGTGCTCGACGACCAGGGTAATGCCCTCGGCCCATGGGCTGAAGGCGTACCCGTCGAGATCCTGCGTAAAGGCATGCGCGCCATGCTCAAGACGCGGATCTACGACAACCGCATGGTGGTCGCCCAGCGCCAGAAAAAAATGTCGTTCTACATGCAGAGCCTCGGCGAAGAAGCCATCGGCAGCGCCCAGGCCCTGGCCCTGAACATCGACGACATGTGTTTCCCCACCTACCGTCAGCAAAGCATCCTGATGGCCCGCGAAGTGCCGCTGGTGGACCTGATCTGCCAACTGCTGTCCAACGAGCGCGATCCGCTCAAGGGCCGTCAGTTGCCAATCATGTACTCGGTCAAGGAAGCCGGTTTCTTCACCATCTCCGGCAACCTCGCCACCCAATTCGTCCAGGCGGTGGGCTGGGGCATGGCTTCGGCGATCAAGGGCGACACCAAAATCGCCTCGGCGTGGATCGGCGACGGTGCCACTGCTGAATCGGACTTCCACACCGCCCTCACCTTCGCCCACGTGTACCGTGCGCCAGTGATCCTCAATGTGGTCAACAACCAGTGGGCGATCTCGACGTTCCAGGCGATTGCCGGCGGTGAAGCCACCACCTTTGCCGGACGCGGCGTCGGTTGCGGCATCGCCTCCCTGCGGGTCGATGGCAACGATTTCTACGCGGTCTACGCTGCATCCGCCTGGGCTGCCGAACGGGCACGGCGCAACCTCGGCCCGACCATGATCGAATGGGTCACCTACCGTGCCGGCCCGCACTCGACCTCCGATGATCCTTCCAAATACCGTCCTGCCGACGATTGGAGTCACTTCCCGTTGGGTGACCCGATTGCGCGCCTCAAGCAGCACCTGATCAAAATCGGTCAGTGGTCCGAAGAGGAACACGCCGCCGTCAGCGCCGAACTGGAAGCCGAAGTGATCGCCGCACAGAAAGAAGCCGAGCAGTACGGCACCCTCGCCGGCGGCCAGATTCCGAGCGCCGCGACCATGTTCGAAGACGTCTACAAAGAGATGCCGGAGCACTTGAAGCGCCAGCGTCAGGAGTTGGGGATCTGACATGAACGATCACAACAATAATATTCAGTTGGAAACCGCCATGACCACGACCACCATGACCATGATCCAGGCCCTGCGCTCGGCCATGGATGTGATGCTTGAGCGTGACGACAACGTCGTGGTGTTCGGCCAGGACGTCGGCTATTTCGGTGGTGTGTTCCGTTGCACCGAAGGCCTGCAGACCAAGTACGGCACCTCCCGGGTGTTCGATGCGCCGATCTCCGAGAGTGGCATCGTCGGCGTCGCCGTGGGCATGGGTGCTTACGGTTTGCGGCCGGTGGCCGAGATCCAGTTCGCCGACTACGTGTACCCGGCATCGGACCAGATCATTTCCGAAGCGGCGCGCTTGCGTTATCGCTCGGCCGGTGAGTTCACCGCGCCGATGACCCTGCGCATGCCTTGCGGCGGCGGCATCTATGGCGGCCAGACTCACAGCCAGAGCATCGAGGCGATGTTCACCCAGGTCTGCGGCTTGCGCACCGTCATGCCATCCAACCCTTACGACGCTAAAGGCCTGCTGATCGCCTCCATCGAAAACGATGACCCGGTGATCTTCCTCGAGCCAAAACGCCTGTACAACGGCCCGTTCGACGGCCACCACGACCGCCCGGTAACCCCGTGGTCGAAACACCCCGCCGCGCAAGTGCCGGACGGCTACTACACCGTACCGCTGGATGTTGCCGCCATCACCCGCCCGGGCAAGGACGTGACCGTGCTCACTTACGGCACCACCGTCTATGTCTCGCAAGTCGCCGCTGAAGAAACCGGCGTCGATGCCGAAGTCATCGACCTGCGCAGCCTGTGGCCGCTGGACCTGGAAACCATCGTCAAGTCGGTGAAGAAAACCGGACGTTGCGTGGTGGTGCACGAAGCCACCCGCACCTGCGGTTTCGGCGCCGAACTGGTCGCGCTGGTGCAAGAGCATTGCTTCCACCACCTGGAAGCGCCAATCGAGCGCGTCACCGGTTGGGACACCCCCTACCCGCACGCGCAAGAGTGGGCGTATTTCCCTGGCCCGTCCCGTGTGGGCGCGGCTTTGAAACGGGTCATGGAGGTCTGAATGGGCACGCACGTTATTAAAATGCCGGACATTGGCGAAGGCATTGCAGAAGTTGAATTGTCTCAGTGGCACGTCAAGGTCGGCGACATGGTCGTAGAAGATCAGGTGCTGGCCGATGTCATGACCGACAAGGCGATGGTCGACATCCCCTCGCCGGTGCACGGCAAGGTGATTGCACTGGGCGGACAGCCAGGCGAAGTCATGGCGGTCGGCAGTGTGCTGATCAGCATTGAAGTCGAAGGCGCGGGCAACGTTAAGGAATCGACTGCGCCAGCGGCTGTTATTAAAGAAGCACCTGTGGCGGCGCCAAAAGTTGAAGCCGTCGTAGAAAGCAAACCGGCTGCAGCGGCCCCGCGTCCGGCTGCCGCTTGCCAAGGACCGATGGTCGCGCGTGAAGCCGATGAACGTCCGCTGGCCTCCCCGGCCGTGCGCAAACATGCGTTGGACCTGGGCATTCAATTGCGCCTGGTGCGTGGCAGCGGCCCTGCCGGGCGGATTCTGCACGAAGACCTCGAAGCCTATCTGGCTCAGGGTCAGTCGAACGCATCGACGGCCACCGCCGCTTACGCCCAGCGCAACGACGAACAGCAAATCCCGGTGATCGGCATGCGCCGCAAGATCGCCCAGCGTATGCAGGACGCCACCCAGCGTGCCGCCCACTTCAGTTACGTTGAAGAAATCGATGTCACCGCCGTCGAAGAATTGCGTGCGCACCTGAACGAAAAACACGGCGCGACCCGTGGCAAGCTGACCTTGCTGCCGTTCCTGGTGCGCGCCCTGGTCGTGGCCCTGCGCGACTTCCCGCAGATCAACGCCCGTTACGACGACGAGGCCCAGGTCATCACCCGCCTCGGCGCAGTGCATGTGGGCGTCGCCACGCAAGCCGACATCGGTTTGATGGTGCCGGTAGTGCGTCACGCCGAAGCCCGCAGCCTGTGGGACAACGCCGCGGAAATCTCCCGTTTGGCGACGGCTGCACGCACTGGCAAGGCCAGTCGCGATGAGCTGTCCGGCTCGACCATCACCCTGACCAGCCTCGGCGCATTGGGCGGCATCGTCAGCACGCCGGTGCTGAACCTGCCGGAAGTGGCGATCGTCGGCGTGAACAAAATCGTCGAACGGCCAATGGTGATCAAAGGCCAGATCGTGATCCGCAAGATGATGAACCTCTCCAGCTCTTTCGATCACCGCGTGGTCGATGGCATGGACGCGGCGCTCTTCATCCAGGCCATTCGTGGCTTGCTCGAACAACCCGCAACGCTGTTTGTGGAGTAAGAAATGCAAACTCTGAACACCACGCTGCTGATCATCGGCGGCGGCCCTGGCGGTTATGTGACGGCGATCCGTGCCGGTCAGTTGGGCATTTCGACCATTCTGGTGGAAGGCCAATCGTTGGGCGGCACCTGCCTGAACATCGGCTGCATTCCGTCCAAGGCGTTGATCCACGTCGCCGAACAGTTCCACCAGACACAGCACCACAGCCAGTACTCGGCGCTGGGCATCAACGTATCGGCGCCGACCCTGGACATCGGCAAAAGCGTCGAGTGGAAGGACGGCATCGTTGATCGCCTGACCACTGGCGTCTCGGCGCTATTAAAGAAACACAAGGTCCAGGTCATTCACGGCTGGGCGAAAGTGATCGACGGTAAAACCGTTGAAGTCGGCGACACGCGGATTCAGTGCGAACACCTGGTGCTGGCCACCGGTTCGACAAGCGTCAACCTGCCAATGCTGCCGATTGGCGGGCCGATCATCTCCTCCACCGAAGCCCTGGCGCCGAAAAACGTGCCGAAACGACTGGTCGTGGTCGGTGGCGGTTATATCGGTCTGGAGCTGGGGATTGCTTATCGCAAGCTCGGCGCCGAGGTCAGCGTGGTCGAGGCGCAGGATCGTATTCTGCCGGCTTACGATGCCGAACTGACCCATCCGGTGCACGAAGCACTCAAACAACTCGACGTGAAGCTTTACTTGAAGCACAGCGTTGAAGGCTTTGATTCTCAAAGAAATTTACTTCAAGTTCGCGACCCGAACGGCGACATCCTGAATCTTGCAACCGATCAGGTGCTGGTGGCCGTCGGTCGCAAACCCAACACCCAGGGCTGGAACCTCGAAGCCTTGAACCTGGACATGAACGGTTCGGCAATCAAGATCGACAACCGTTGCCAGACCAGCATGCGCAACGTCTACGCCATCGGCGACCTCAGCGGCGAACCGATGCTCGCCCACCGGGCCATGGCCCAGGGCGAGATGGTTGCCGAACTGATCAGCGGCAAACACCGCGAATTCAACCCGACCGCCATTGCCGCCGTGTGTTTCACCGACCCGGAACTGGTAGTGGTCGGCAAGACCCCGGACGAGGCCAAGGCTGCGGGGCTGGACTGCATCGTGTCCAGCTTCCCGTTCGCCGCCAATGGCCGGGCGATGACACTGGAGTCGAAAAGCGGCTTCGTGCGGGTCGTGGCGCGGCGTGACAATCATCTGATTGTTGGCTGGCAGGCGGTGGGTGTGGGTGTTTCGGAGTTGTCGACGGCGTTCGGTCAGAGCCTGGAAATGGGCGCCCGGCTGGAAGACATCGCCGGCACCATCCACGCGCATCCGACGCTCGGCGAGGCAGTGCAGGAAGCGGCGTTGCGTGCGTTGGGGCATGCCCTGCACCTTTAAAGACTAACGCAACCCTTGGTAGCAGCTGTCGAGCGGTGCTCGACAACTGCTACCACGAGGTGCATCGATGGTCGCGGAGTTCGTAATCCGGGCTGCGATTTAGGCCCGGAATGAAGTATTGTTGTCCCCATCCAGAAAAATGTCAGAAGCCTTGAACCGTTTCGACGGTTGTTAAGTGATAGAGGGTGTCATGGGTAACGAAAGCATCAATTGGGACAAGCTGGGTTTTGACTACATCAAGACAGACAAGCGCTATCTGTCGCACTGGCGTAATGGCGAGTGGGACAAAGGCACCCTGACCGAAGATAACGTGCTGCACATCAGCGAAGGGTCTACGGCCCTTCACTATGGCCAGCAGTGCTTCGAAGGCCTGAAGGCCTACCGTTGCAAGGACGGTTCGATCAACCTGTTCCGCCCGGACCAGAACGCCGCCCGCATGCAACGCAGCTGCGCGCGCCTGCTGATGCCGCAAGTGTCCACCGAACAGTTCATCGAAGCGTGCAAGGACGTGGTCCGCGCCAACGAGCGTTTCATCCCGCCTTACGGCACCGGCGGCGCGCTGTACCTGCGCCCGTTCGTGATCGGCGTGGGTGACAACATCGGCGTGCGTACCGCACCCGAGTTCATCTTCTCGATCTTCTGCATCCCGGTCGGCGCCTACTTCAAGGGCGGCCTGACCCCGCACAACTTCCTGATCTCCAGCTACGACCGTGCCGCCCCACAAGGCACCGGCGCGGCCAAGGTCGGTGGCAACTACGCCGCCAGCCTGATGCCAGGCTCCCAGGCCAAGAAGGCGCACTTCGCCGACGCCATCTACCTGGACCCGATGACCCACACCAAAATCGAAGAAGTCGGCTCGGCCAACTTCTTCGGGATCACCCACGACAACAAGTTCGTCACCCCGAACTCCCCTTCGGTGTTGCCGGGCATCACCCGTCTGTCGTTGATCGAACTGGCCAAGACCCGTCTGGGCCTGGAAGTGGTTGAAGGTGACGTGTTCATCGACAAGCTGTCCGACTTCAAGGAAGCCGGTGCATGCGGTACTGCCGCGGTGATCACCCCGATCGGTGGCATCAGCTACAAGGACAAGCTGCACGTGTTCCACAGCGAAACCGAAGTCGGCCCGGTCACCCAGAAGCTCTACAAAGAGTTGACCGGTGTACAGACCGGCGACATCGAAGCGCCAGCGGGCTGGATCGTCAAGGTTTGATCTGATCGGATCTGCCCTAAGCGGCAAATAGCCCATCCATCGCTTTGGCGGTGGGTGGGTTTTTTATTGCGCAAGGAATGACTGTCTATGTGTGCTCATTCCCTATCACTCGCTGGCGACAATAGGTCACCAGTGGTCTTGCGCGCGTTTATGCGCGCCTGCTGGAATCTTGCAGTGCTTGTAAACGTTCAAGCATGGTCTCCGGACAATGCTTTTTCAGGGCTTGCCAATCAATCGGTTTTGAGGGTGACGCCAAAAATCGAGAAATAGCTTCCTTGTCAAATACTTCTAAAACATAGAAACGACTAGGATCATAAAAACCTAATTCCCTGACTGCTTCATTGGTAGTAATTAGCTTTTTGTCAAAAAATGCAGCCTCTAAGGCTCGAAGAGTGAGGCCAGATTGCCCTGGCTGGTTGATCTCTATCAGCACATCTGCATTAATTACCATCTGAAGATTTTCTTCATACGGCAATACTGCGTCAGTATGATATTTTGATATTGAGGTGGATGAGTCATCCTTCACGATTTGAAATTTAATGCTACACCCTAAGGACTCGAGATCATTAGCAATGCCTTCTATCAGGCGAGCCCGACCTTTATCCCTACCGAGAAAAAAACAACTAGTACAACTGGCAGATCCCTGCCTTTTTGCACTCAGTTTTCTTGCAGCTTCAGCATTGAAAGGAAAGAACTGTTCCAAATAGTCAATACCAAATGACCTGCACTGATCGGGGTCGAAGCTGTAGATTTTGTCAAAAAGCCCTTTCATCTCTTCTACAAACGGCGCATCAACCAAATCTCTGATCAGAAGGACCTTCACGCCTCTGAAAGTACTAATAACACTAGGGTTTAATCCGCGCTTAACTTGTCCCTCATTACAAACCAGCATGTCTTCCGCACTTACAAACTTACCTGCATTGACCAACTTACCAAGCCAGGAGACGGACACACTTAGTGGGACTTTCTTTTGAAATGACCTTACAGCACGATTGATTCTTTTGGCATAAGTCGGAACATGAAACATATGCACATTATTTTTTTCAGCAAGACCATCAATCATAATTTGCTCGTATCGAGCTTTCCAGCCTAGAAAAAACACTCTCATCGATATATTCCAGGTGTTAAATTGCAGGCTATCCAACGGAGTTCAGGATGCCATCAAACAATCAGACATGTAATGGCCAAGATAACAAATCATCACCAAAAACAATGGCACCCAGAACAAACATCGTTAGTCCCATTTGTTTTCACGGACGCAGCAGGCTCCTTTCTACTGGCTGGCCGCTATAAAAGCCGAGACCACGAGCTCCTGAAATTGGCCTACTGCACCAGCCATGGCACATAGCCATCGCACAAGCAGTTTGACACAATGACCTTCCGTTGGTGAAGTGCGCCTTGAAAAATGGACAACATAACCTGACCGCACTGCAGAATTGCGCGGGTAAAAATAGTTTCATTGCCGCAGCGACCTCCCAATGGGTGATAGCAATTACGAACCTACGCGCAAGTCGTCTGCATGCCCCTCGTCGAATCGGATCAAATCAGCGCCCCGCTTCTCAATTCGTCACTAGACTTGCCACGTGCAACCGCCATCAACAGGTGCCACCAAAACCATGAGTAAATTCTGGCGAAAGTATCTGGCCTTGCTGGAAACAGACTTCACCACGCAAGTGTTCGACAACATCAAGAACCTGCTCGTGTGCGCCCTGCTATTCGCGGCGGGCACCAACGCGTTGCACGGCGGTCATCAGCTGTTTATGGGAATGCTCGCCTCAAACCTCGCCGGCTGGGGATTGATTGCAACGTCAGCACTGCTGATGCTGCTCAGTGTCAGCGATGGCTTGCGTCGGCTGTCCAGGTTGCCGTATCACATGGCGCTCCAGATCATCCTGGGTCTGGTTTACCTGGTACTGGCGGTGCGGGTGGTGGAGATCGTCTGGGATTTCAGGGCGTAGCGGTCACGGCACGAGGTATCTGCCAACTCAGCTCATCCTGAGCGATCCGGGCAAACAACCACTCCACAAAGATCCGCGTGTGCGCCGTCACGTCCGGCGCAACACCGTAGTAATAACGCGGCAACGGCATGCGCAACTCGGGTAACGGGCAGGTCAGGCGTCCGCTCGAGATGTGGCTGCCCAGTAAAGAGGTCGGGCACAGGGCAATGCCCTGTCCATCCACAGCGGCCTGAAGCACCAGGTGCATGTGATCAAACTGCCGGGTGACCTGAGTGGCTGACTGGGATTGACCGAAGTGCATGGCCCAATTGTGCCAGTCTTCGCGACGGGCCTTGGCGGTCAGTAATGTATGCCGACTCAGGGACGTGAGGTCTTCAAGTGGCAGGCGCTCGATCAGCGATGGCGCCGCGACCAGCAACAGTTCGTCTTCGAAGAGTGCTCGCGCTTCAATCGCCGGTGCCCAATCGTCACGACCACGGCGAATGACGATATCGAACCCGTCGCGTGCCTGATCGGGGGCCTGGGTCTGGGTGATCACCTGCGGCTCGATGCCCGGGTGCTGCGCAACGAAATCCGCCAGCCTGGGCGTCAGCCAAAGCATGGCGAAGGACGGACGCACATTGATCTTCACGGTAGGTTGCGAGGCATGTTGCTTGAGCGCAGCGGCGGCGTTGGCGATCTGCGACAGCCCGGCGCTGACCTGTTCATAGAAGCGCTGGCCGGCCGGCGTCAGCACCGATTGACGGATACGCCGCTCAAACAGCAGCACCCCCAGGTATTCCTCGAGCAATTTGATGTGCCGGCTGACGGCACTGTGGCTGACATGCAGCTCTTCGGCCGCCAGGCTGAAGCTCTGATGACGAGCAGCAACGGCAAAGGCGCGAACGGCATTAAGGGGCGGTAATAGATTTATCATGTGTCTAATTTAGTCACCTATGCGCTGCAATTAAAGCGTTTGTCACACTCTCGCCGCCACGCCAATCTGCCAACACGCAGCCAACGCCACTGACGGAGCAAGCCATGAACAGTTACGGACTCTTTGTACTCTTCGCCACCCTGACCATTTTGAGCCCGGGGCCGGGCGTGGTCCTGACCCTGTCCAACGCGGTGCGCCACGGTTGGAGGGGCGCCGTGCCGGGCATTCTGGGGATCGCGTCGGGGGCATTTGTCGTCGCTGCCATCAGCGCCACCAGTGTTGGCCTGATACTCAGCACCTCCGCGAATGCCTTTACCGCATTGAAATACGCAGGGGCTGCCTATTTGTTGTACCTGGGCTACAAAAGCTGGCGCTCGGATCGTTTCAGCACGCTGCTTGAAACGCGCCCCTCAAGCCCGGGTTATCGCTTCCTTGAAGCGGCTTCGATGCAGCTTCTGAACCCCAAGGCGGTGTTTTTCTTTTTGGCGGTGTTCCCGCAATTCATCGACACTTCGGCGCACTTCTACAGCCAGTTCATCAAGCTGGTCGCCTCCTACGGCGTACTGGTAATCCTGGTGCACGGCAGCTATGCCTTGCTCGCCAATTCCGCCAAAGGCTGGTTGTCGAGCCCGAAAGGTTCATGGCTGACCGCGAAAGTTTCGGGTGTGACCTTCGCCGGTTTTGGCGTACTCATGGCCTCGACCAGTCGCTAAGTCGCAGGACTGGCAATCACGCGGCGCCTGTTCTCGGTGGATGTGAGTGGCGCTGTCGCTCCCTGAATCGGCAGTTCAACGGCGAACCGGCGACCGAGTTCCTTTCGCCCCACTGCCGTCAACGCCAACGCCCGACTGTCCAGGTCCTGCGTCACCCATTGGCGTTTGATCGCCGTTTGCAACAACGCCGCGCCCAAGGCACCGCCCAGGTGCGGCCGACGCATGCTCCAGTCCAGGCACGGGCAGGCAAAGCGGCGGCGCAAAGTGCCGAGGTCTTTGACGTCGATGCCCAATCCTTCGAACAACGCTTCACCACTGTCGCTCAATCGATAAGCCTGCTCATCGGTTTGCAGCAACCACCCCGCGTCGATCATCCGGTCATGCAGCACCACCGCCAGCGTGCCGGCCATGTGGTCGTAGCAGGTGCGGGCGAATTGCAGGCGGTCCGGGGTGCGCGGGTTGAACGTCGGCGCGGCGTTCTGGCCAATCACCATCAGTGCTTCGAGTGCTTGGGCCACGCGTTTGTCCGCGAGGCTGTAATAGCGGTGGCGGCCCTGAACGTGCAAACGCACCAGCGCCAGTTCCTTGAGCTTGGCCAGGTGCGCGCTGGCGGTCGAAGCGCTGACTTCGGCAACCGCCGCCAGCTCGGTGCTGGTGCGGGCGTGGCCATCCATCAGCGAACAGAGGATTTTCGTCCGCGCAGGCTCTGCAATCGCTGCGGCCACTTGAGAGACGCCAACGTCATGTTGTTCTGCGTTCATATTTCGCTCCCGGACGAATCAAGGCCCTTTCGGACTGGTGATAGTAGCAACACTTTTCAACCATCGATAAGGCTGCGACCCATGGACCCGATCATCGCTGCGACTCACGCCGATCCTTACCCCTACTACGCGCAACTGCGTGCCGAGGGTGGATTGGTTTTTCATCAGGGACTGAAACTGTGGGTGGCCAGCAGCGCCCGAGCGGTTGCTGCCGTGCTGGCGCATCCGGATTGCCATGTGCGGCCGGCGCATGAGCCGGTGCCCAAGGCAATTGCTCAAGGCATGGCCGGCAAGGTGTTCGGTCAGCTGATGCGGATGAACGAGGGTGAGCGGCAGCGTTGCCCGAGGGCGGCGATTGAGCCGGGGCTGGCGCTGATTGATGTGAATGAAGTCAACTCACTGGTCAGTGCTCGGTTGATTACCCCTGGAGCCGATGGGTTGTACGCGGCGATGTTTCGCGGGCCGGTCTGTGTAGTGGCGGCGTTGCTGGGCTTTTCTCCGGCTCAGGGCCGGGCCATCAGCGAGCTGACCGCTGACTTCGTCGCCTGCCTGTCACCCCTCAGCGACCAGGCCCAACTGGACGCTGCCCATGTTGCGGCAGAACAGCTGAAGGGATATTTCATCGAGCTTCTGGCTGATCCGAACAATCGAAACACCCTGCTCACCGGTATCCGGCAGCGCTTCACGGCCACCGCGACCGACCCGCAAACCTTGATCGCCAACCTGATTGGCCTGTTCTCCCAGACCTACGAAGCCACCGCTGGGCTGATCGGCAATGCGCTACTGGCGTTGAGCCGAAACCCGCAGATCGACCCAACTCAAGCCAACGACCTGATCGCCGAAGTGCAGCGCTTCGATCCTTCGGTGCAAAACACCCGCCGCTTCGTCGCCGCACCGTGCGAAATCGACGGCATGAATCTGAACCCCGGCGACGTCATTCTGGTGCTGCTGGCCTCGGCCAACCGTGATCCGCAGCTTAATGACGATCCCGATACGTTCCTGCTCGAGCGCCCAAACCGCCGCAGCTTCACCTTCGGCGCCGGCCGTCATCAGTGCCCGGGGCAGGTGCTGGCCTTGAGCATCGCCCGCGCGACGCTGACTCAGATCCTGATGATGAAACCGGCTTTGGATCGGTTGACCTGGCACTACCGCCCTTCCCTTAACGGGCGCATTCCTTTGTTTGCTGATCTGCCGAACGCCTGACAGACCGTGTCATCGCTCTTCGCCTTGTATCGCGGTAATAGCGGATCAGGCCGGCTGCAAAAACAGTGTTGCCATGATTCCCCTCCCTGGAAGGAACTGTGGCGGACACCCTTGATGATATTGAGGCATTCACCTGACTTGCCCATCCGCAAAGGGAACTGGCCGTGAACCGAGCGCTGGACAACATCGATCCACGGGAACAGCGGCTGAATTGTGGCGAGGGAGCTTGCTCCCGCTCGGGTGCGCAGCAGCCGCAAAACTGGCGAGTGGAGATTCCCTGACACGCCGCATGTGCAGGTTTCAGGGTCGCTGCGCAACCCAACGGGGGCAAGCCCCCTCGCCACAGCAAGCCCCTCGCCACAGATAGCAAAAACCCCGCTCTCTCCTCTCAGAGACAGCGGGGTTAATCATTTCAATTCACTCGCCCATCAATCATCCCGCGTCAGCACTTCCAGCAATTCAATCTCGAAAATCAGATTCGAATTCGGCGTAATCGCCCCCATCGAGCGCTCGCCGTAGGCCAGGTGCGCCGGCACCAGCAGCTTGCGCTTACCGCCGACCTGCATGCCCATGATTCCCTGGTCCCAGCCCTTGATTACCCGCCCGGTGCCAATCACGCACTGAAACGGTTTGCCCCGGCTGTAGGAAGAATCGAATTCGGTGCCGTCTTCCAACCACCCGCGATATTGGGTAGTGATCAGCGCGCCTTTGACGGCGGCTTTGCCGTCGCCCACTTCAAGGTCGATTACCTGCAACTCATCATTCATTACATTCACTCTATCTGTGCGCTTGCCCGAGCGGGCTTGATGGGCGCCGTTTTCCCAGAAATGCAGGCTATTGGCAACCATTTCGCTCTGCATCCGGCAGTGGTCGTGAACTGGGCACTGTACGAAAACTGCCTGATCGCAACTCGGCGACTTTTCGTACAGACCCTAATTTACACAACAGGACTTATGTAACCCGACAATACGCCGATACCGTGCAGCGGCACGGAAGCACCGAAGCAGCACTTACTCCATAGAAGGCAGGAGCCTGAACAATGTTTGAACACATCTGGCGCAGCATCCATTCCCCGGGCTACTTCCCCAACGTACTGGAGTGGATGATCAATATTCTCCTCAACCCGTTCATGGTGATTATGTGCCTGATGGTCGGAGCGCTGGCCGGTAAATGGTGGAGAGCCATCCCCTACGGCAGCCTCATTTGTTATGTGGTGTTCCTGAGCCGGTCGTCATTCTATCGGTGGGGAAGCATTTTCCCCGAAGCCGGCCTGCCTGCGCTGTTGATTGACGGCGCACTGCTGGCCCTCCTCGGCTTCTATTTGAAAGGCGTACTCAGAACCCGCTCAGAAGCAAAACCCGAAGGCCATTGGTTGCGCTGGCTTTATCAAAGCCTGAAGGTCGTCATGCTGACAGTCATGGTGATGTTCTGGGTACTCGTCGTGCTGGTTGTCGTGACCTTCACCGTCTCGGTCGCGACGCAACCGTCAGTGGTGAACTGACCCACCTCCTGCTTGCCAGGGTCTGTACGAAAAGTCGCCGAGTGTCGATCAGGCAAGGCAAAAACAGGCGATGAAGCGGAGTTTACGGGTTGTAAATGAGCATTCCGAGCCTGTTTTTAACGCAGCATGATCGACACGCAGGCAGTTTTTCGTACAGAGCCTTAATATACCCGCCACCTCCCCCACGGTTCGATACGCCATGAGCGCAATTTCTCAATGAGTCAGCTCTGGACCGACGTCACCATCGGCTCACTGACCCTTGCCCTGATCGTCGCGCTGATTTGGCGCGATCGTTCGCTGCAAAAGCAGTTGGCCGAGTGCCGCGCGCTGATCGACAGCCTCACCGAGGGACAAAGTATCCACCAGGAAGGCGACGCCGAGCGCTTCAAACGCAGCCAATACTTCGCCCGCATCGGCACCTGGGACTGGGAGGTTGATACCGACAAGCTCTATTGGTCGGATGCAATCTACGGGATGTTCGGGTTCAAGATCGGCGAGGTGACGCCCTCCTACGCCCTGTTCTGTTCCTGTGTGCACCCGGACGACCGGGTCAAGGTCCGCGCCGGTGAATTGCGTTGCCTGGAAACCGGCGAAAACCACGACGAGGAATACCGCGTGGTCTGGCCGGACGGCAGCATCCGCTGGCTGCGGGAGACCGGCAATGTGGTCAAGAATGAGCATGACGCAACGATCAAGATGATGGGCGTGGTCCGCGACATCACCGAGGAAAAAGCCTCCGCCAGCTACCTGCAACACCTGGCCCATTACGACCCGCTGACCGGCCTGCCCAATCGCCTGGTGCTCGAAGAGCGCCTGTCCGCTGCCCTGGAACACGCCCGCCTCAGCGCCACGCGGGTGGCACTGGTATTTGTCGACCTCAATGGTTTCAAGGCGATCAACGACCACTATGGCCATGCGGCCGGCGACCGCGTGCTGATCACCACCGCGACACGCCTGAAGAAGATCCTGCGTTCAACCGACACCGTTGCCCGGATCGGCGGCGACGAGTTCGTGGTCATCCTCCAAGGACTTCCCCAAGGCAACAGCCTGCAAGACGAAGCCCGCAGCATCTGCCAGAAAATCTTCATCGAACTCGCACCGCCGGTGACCATTGGCAACGACCAGCGCCATATCGGCAGCAGCCTTGGGGTTGCGGTGTTCCCGGACCATGCGCCGAGCATGGACCGGTTGATTCACATTGCCGACCTGGCGATGTATGAGGCCAAGCGCAGCGGGAATAATCAGTATCGGTTGGGGAACATCAGCCCGATACGCGTACACAGCGAATAGCCTTGGGTAAACGCCGCGTCTCTGGGTCGGCAGCATTGATCCGCTTCATGCATCAATACATACCAACTATGCAATTAACATATCGATGTCCCTGCTCCACTATCCACCCCAATAAGAACCGTGCACCGCGTCCAGGCAGTGCACGTCATAAAAGCGGTGGAGTACACGTCAATGACAGCATCAATCCATTCCGGTCGCTCCCGGACCAGTGCGATTTTCCGAGTGACCTCGGGCAACTTCCTCGAGCAATTCGATTTCTTCCTTTTCGGCTTCTATGCCACGCAGATCGCTGCCGTATTTTTCCCTGCCAGCAGCGAGTTTGCGTCCCTGATGATGACGTTCGCGGTGTTCGGCGCCGGCTTCCTGATGCGTCCGTTGGGCGCCGTGATACTGGGCGCATACATCGATGATGTGGGGCGCCGCAAAGGGCTGATCGTCACCCTGTCGATCATGGCCAGCGGTACGATTCTGATTGTGCTGGTGCCCGGATACGAAACCATCGGGCTGTTCGCCCCGGCCATCGTGCTGATCGGCCGATTGCTGCAAGGCTTCTCGGCCGGTGCGGAACTGGGCGGTGTATCGGTGTACCTCGCGGAGATCGCCACTCCCGGCAACAAAGGTTTCTTCACCAGTTGGCAATCAGCGAGCCAGCAAGTGGCGATCATCGTCGCGGCGGCTTTGGGCTATGGTCTGAACCAATGGATGGCGCCGACGATGATTGCCGATTGGGGATGGCGGATTCCGTTTTTCGTCGGCTGCATGATCGTGCCATTCATCTTCTTCCTGCGCCGTAACCTGGAAGAAACCGAAGAGTTCGCCGCCCGTAAACACCGGCCAAGCATGGGCGACGTGTTCCGCACCCTGGGACAGAACTGGGTCATCGTGTTCGCCGGGATGATGATGGTCGCCCTGACCACTACCGCGTTCTATCTGATCACCGTGTACGCGCCGACCTTCGGCAAAACCGTGCTGCACCTGAACACCTCCGATGCGCTGTTGGTGACCTTGCTGGTGGGCGTTTCGAATTTTTTCTGGTTGCCGATTGGCGGCGCGCTTTCAGATCGCATCGGTCGTCGCCCGGTACTGATCGCCATGGCGTTGCTGACGTTGGCCACGGCCTACCCGGCGCTGACCTATCTGGTGCAAGCACCGAGCTTCATCAACATGCTGTTGGTGCTGCTGTGGCTGTCGTTCATTTATGGCTTGTACAACGGCGCAATGATCGCCGCGCTGACGGAAATCATGCCGGTCGAGGTTCGGGTCGCAGGTTTCTCCTTGGCTTATAGCCTGGCGACGGCGGTGTTCGGCGGTTTCACACCGGCCATATCGACCTTCCTGATCCAGTACACCGGCGATAAGGCCGCACCCGGTTACTGGATGAGTTTCGCCGCGTTCTGTGCCCTGTGCGCGACGCTGTTTCTCTATCGCCGTGCCTCTGGCCGCCTGCAACCGGCCGTGTCGTGAACCACCCAACCTCTAACTGCGAGAGCTATTTGATGAAAAGGTTTTTCAACTTTACCGCCCTGGCCCTGGTGGCCAGTCTCGGTCTGAGTTCGATCGCCCAGGCTGAAGAAATCCGTGTAATGACGTCCGGTGGTTTCACGGCGGCCTACAAAATCCTCGGTCCGAAATTCGCCGAGTCTAGCGGCAACACCCTGGACACCGCCCTCGGTCCATCCATGGGGAAAGCCCCGGAAGCGATTCCCAATCGTCTGGCCCGCGGTGAGAAAGCCGACGTGGTCATCATGGTCGGCTATGCCCTCGACGACCTGATCAAGCAAGGCAAAGTCGATCCCGCTTCACGGGTCGAACTGGCGGATTCGCGGATCGGCATGGTGGTGCGTGAAGGTGCGCCGAAGCCGGACATCAGCTCGGTGGAAGGCCTGAAAAAAACCCTGCTCGACGCCAAGTCAGTCGCCTACTCCGACAGTGCCAGCGGCGTGTATATCGAGGATCAACTGTTCAAACGTCTGGGCATCGAAAACCAGCTCAAACCCAAATCGAAGATGATCCCGAAAATCCCGGTGGGCTCGGTGGTTGCCACCGGCGATTATCAACTGGGCTTCCAGCAGGTCAGCGAATTGCTACCGGTGCCTGGGGTGAGTTTCGTGGCGAAAATTCCGGAATCGGTGCAATCGGTCACCCGTTTCGCCGCCGGTATTCCAGTCGATGCGCAACACCCGGCCGAGGCCAAGGCGCTGCTTGCGTACCTGGCCTCCAGCGCAGCCCAGCCGGACGTAAAAGCGACGGGGCTGGACTCAGTCAGCCACTGACCGAAGGTTGCTGGACTTTCATTTCCACTACAAGACGCTCCAACGCCAATGCCGCCGGGGTTAACGTACGACCCCGGCGCTTGATCAACCCAACATTGCGCATCACCTGCGGATCGGTCAACGGTACCCGCGTCAGAATCGGGTGGTCCGCCGCCGGCATCGCCATCAACGGCACGGCAGCCACGCCCAACCCGGCCTCCACCAGACCGATCATGGTCGTCACATGACGGGTTTCGCAGATGCTCGGCCGCTGCGGCACCACGCCAGCCAGCGCTTGATCCAGCAAAAAGCGATTGCCCGAAGTCTTGTCCAGCGAGATGTAATCCTGCTGATAAAACTCATCCCATGTCACGCTGCTGCGTCCTGCAAGGGGGTGATCTCGTCTGCACGCCACCACATAACCTTCCTGCACCAGCGGCTCGAATTCGACTTCGGCCTCCAGGGTGCCCATGAAGCTCAAGCCGAAGTCCGCTTCACCGTTGACCACGGCACTCAATACCTCGTGAGCACTGGAGTCGAGCACCTTGACCTTGATCCGCGGAAATTGCCGATGGTAGTGGGCGATCACACGCGGCATGAAGTAGTACGCCGCCGACGGCACACAGGCGACGGTGACATGCCCGAGCCGGGTCGAGGCGACTTCGCTGATGCCCAGTAGCGCCACGTCCAGGTCATCCAGCAGGCGTTCGACGCTGGGCATGAAACCACGCCCGGCCTGAGTCAGGCTGACCCGGCGAGTCGTGCGTTCGAACAATTTCACGCCCAGAGCGTCTTCGAGCTTTTCGATCCGCCGGCTGAGGGCTGGTTGGGAGATGCGTACGGTGTCCGCAGCCTTGCGAAAGCTGCCCTGCTCCACCACGGCGCGAAAGGCTTGCAGATCGTTAAGGTCGAAGTTGATGGTCATGGTGCGCACTCGGGAACGAACAGTTTGATCAGCTTATCCTATGAATGTCACTAATTGATGCTAAATGTAACGACATCTTGGGTGCCTGCAAAATTGCCATCGCGAGGCCCAAACATTTTCGTTCATGGCTGACGCATCCGGCTCCAGCCTTTATCCTTATCGCCCCCGCCGTATCGAGTTTTTGGAGTTTCACATGCCCCATGAAGGCAACCTGTTACAAGCCGCTGTCGTCTTTTTGTTCGCGGCGGTGCTCGCCGTTCCCTTGGCCAAGCGCCTGCAATTGGGGGCGGTGCTCGGCTATCTGTTTGCCGGGGTGATCATCGGGCCGTCGGTGCTGGGTTTGATCGGTAATCCACAAAGCGTCAGCCACATCTCCGAACTCGGGGTGGTGTTGTTGCTGTTCATCATCGGCCTCGAGCTGTCGCCGCGACGTTTGTGGGTGATGCGCAAATCGGTGTTCGGCGTGGGCCTGGCACAGGTGCTGCTGACCGGTTCGGTGATTGGCGTGCTGGCGTTGTTCGTGTTCGGCCAGTCCCTGAACAGCGCCATCGTGTTGGGCCTGGGTCTGGCGTTGTCGTCCACCGCGTTTGGTTTGCAGAGCCTGGCCGAGCGCAAGGAATTGACCAGCCCCCATGGGCGGTTGGCGTTCGCGATTTTGCTGTTCCAGGACATCGCCGCGATCCCGTTGATCGCGATGGTGCCGTTGCTGGCCGGCGGTGATCACACCAGCAGCGCGGCCGAAGATTTGAACCATGGCTTGCGGGTGCTGGGCAGCATCGCGGTGGTGGTGATCGGCGGGCGTTATCTGTTGCGCCCGGTGTTTCGCGTGGTGGCCAAGACCGGTCTGCCGGAGGTGTCCACCGCCACCGCATTGCTGGTAGTGATCGGCACGGCGTGGCTGATGGATCTGGTCGGCGTGTCCATGGCACTCGGCGCGTTCCTCGCCGGTTTGCTGCTGGCGGACTCCGAATACCGTCACGAACTGGAAGCGCAGATCGAACCGTTCAAGGGCCTGCTGCTGGGGCTGTTTTTCATCAGCGTCGGCATGGGCGCCAACTTGAGTCTGCTGCTCAGTGCGCCGGTCGTGGTGCTGGGGCTGACCGTGCTGCTGATCGCCATCAAGCTGCCGCTGCTGTTTGTGGTCGGTCGACTGGCCGGAGGGTTGGGCAAGGTTAATGCGATTCGTCTGGGAATCGTGCTGGCGGCCGGTGGTGAGTTTGCCTTCGTGGTGTTCAAGATCGGTCGGGATCAGGGCTTGTTCGAACCGCGCCTGTACGACTTGCTGGTGCTGACCATCACCTTGTCGATGGCGCTGACGCCGCTGTTGCTGCTGGCCTGCGCACGGCTGGTCAAACCCAAGGTGCAACCGGTGGAGGTGCCGCAGAAGTTCCGCGAAATCGACGCCGACTCGCCCCGCGTGGTCATCGCGGGCATGGGTCGTATGGGACAGATCGTGGCGCGGATTCTGCGGGCGCAGAACATCAAGTTCATCGCCCTCGACACCTCGGTGGAAACCATCGAACTGTCCCGCAGCTTCGGTGGCGTTCCGGTGTTCTACGGCGACCCGATGCGCCCGGAAATCCTCAGCGCCGCCAAGGTCGAGCAAGCGGAGTTCTTTGTGATCGCCACCGATGATCCGGACACCAACATCAAGACGGCCGAGGTGGTGCACAAGCTTTATCCGCACATCAAAATCATCGCCCGCGCCCGTAACCGTCAGCATGTGCACCGCTTGGTGGATGTCGGGGCGCAGGCGGTGCGGGAGACCTATTACTCCAGCCTGGAAATGACCCGGCGCACCCTGGTTGGACTGGGGCTGACACAAGCCCAGGCGGATGCGCGGATCAAGCGCTTTACCCATCACGACGAACAAGTGCTGGAGGCTCAGCACGCGGTGTATGACGATGCCGCCAAGGTAATGCAAACGGCGCAGGAAGCGCGGGCGGAACTGGCGAAGTTGTTTGAGTCAGATCAGCTGGAGGAGCAAGCGGGTAAGGTTTGAGGTGACAGTGATGGCTTCATCGCGAGCAAGCTCGCGATGAATGATGACGCAGCGTTCGAGGCAACCCTGACGTCCAGGGAAGCTTATCGCTGACGCTCGTTGACACCCGCACTAAATCCCTTGGGCAACATGCGCGTGAGCGTGTTGTCGCGAACCCAGTAGTGATGGACCAACCCCGCCGCCGCGTGCAAACCGATCAGCCAGTAACCGGCACTGCCGAGCCACTCATGCCAATGCTTGAATTGCTTGGCCAGCACGGGATCAACCGCCACGGGCGCCGGCAGGAAAAACTCGAAATACGGCATCGGCTTGCCACCGGCGGCCAGCATCAACCAGGCCAATAGCGGCGTTGCAATCATCAGCACATACAGCGCCAGGTGCATGAGGTGCGAGACGCCGGTCTGCCAGGTTGACAGGGCCGGGGTAATCGGTGGCCGGGGCGTGAGACGCCCGAGCAGGCGGACCCAGACCAACGCAAAAATGCTCAATCCGAATAAGCCGTGAAGCCCCAGGAAAAGGCCCCTCGAATCACTTCCACGGGGCAGTAGCCCTTTGATCTCGATGCAGCCATAAACGCCGACGAACAGCGCCAACATCAGCCAGTGCAAGGTGATCGAGAGTTTTCCATACCGGTGTACTGCTGAATCTGGGGTCATACAGAACCTCGTGTAGATCGGTGGCGGCTGCCGACTCATTTCGTGCAGCCTGGATCCGGTTTCGTCGAACCGACCGGCGCCACCCTGCCTGTCCAGTCTTAAGACAATCTGAAGATAACCTTCAGACTTCGTTAAGAATCGCCTTTGATACTCCCCCCAAACTGACTCGGGGAGGCGTTCTTGCCCATGCACGATTTTGACTGGAACATCCCTCTGCCCCTGCACTTCGGTCAAGCCGAAACCTCGCAGATGAGTCTGGTCAGGGCCTTGCCAGACGATGCCCAGCGACCCGTCTTCGAAGCTTTTATCCAGCAGCGTTTTCGCAAGGCCCATGGCGCCGATATCCGCCATTTCATGCCACAACTGTTCGGCCTGAGCGATGAGTCCGACACGCTGTGTGCGGTGGCCGGCTTACGACTGGCCAGTGCCGAACCCTTGTTTCTGGAGCGTTACCTGGACGAGGCGATCGATCCGCTGATCAGCGCCGCTGCCGGCCAACCGGTGGACCGGGCCGGGATTGTCGAGGTCGGTAACCTCGCAGCCAGCGATACCGGCAGCGCGCGGCTGAGCATCGTCGCCATCACCTATCTGTTGGCCATGGGCGGGCTGGAATGGGTGGCGTTCACCGGCAACATCGGGCTGGTAAACAGTTTTCATCGCCTGGGTTTGAAGCCAGTGACGCTGTGCGCCGCCGATCCCGAGCGGTTGGGCGACGACCGTCACCACTGGGGCAGTTATTACGAGAGCCAGCCATGGGTGCATGTCGGCAACATCCGCGCCGGTTTCATTCATCTGCGCAACATCGGCCTGTTCAATCGCCTGGGGCTGCCAACCTCCCTTGAGGAGTCCAGCCATGTCGCCTGAAATGGAGCGTTTCAAACAAACCCTGCGCCATCACGCCGAACATAAAAGCAGCGCGATTGCCTTGTGGGGCGATCAGTTGAAATTGGACTACGCCACGCTGTATGCCGAGGTCATGGATCGCCAACAGCGACTGCGCGATGAGCACGTCAAAGTGGTCGCGCTGGCTCTGGACAACGGCACCGAGGCGATGCTCTGGGACCTGGCCATCCTGTTCGAAGGCCTGACCTGCCTGACATTGCCGCCCTTCTTCAGCCCGGCACAACGCATCCATTGCCTGGAACAGAGCCAGGCCGAACGGGTGATTGCCGAACCGGAACTGGAAGCCGAGCTTCAAGGAGCAGGCTATGAGCACAGTGGTGAATTCTGGCGTCGTCCCTTCAGCGGCCCGAACCTCATACCTGAAGGCACCGCCAAACTCACCTTCACTTCCGGCACCACCGGCACGCCCAAAGGCGTGTGCCTGAGCGCCGAAAGCCTTTTGCGGGTGGCCCGTGAGCTGGATCAGGCGAGCAAGCCCACCCACCCGCGACATCACCTGGCACTGCTGCCCCTGGCGATCCTGCTGGAAAACCTCGGCTGTTATGCCGCGCTGTATGCCGGCGCGACCCTCAGCGTGCCGAGCCAGAAAACCCTGGGCATTCAGGGCGCCAGCGGTGTCGATGTGCCGCGCTTGTTGGGGTGTCTGGCCTCCCGCGCGCCCGAGAGTTTGATCCTGGTGCCACAGTTGTTACTGATGCTGGTCAGCGCCGCCGAGCAAAAAGCGTTCAACCCCCAATCGTTGCGTTTTGCCGCCGTGGGCGGTGCGCGGGTTTCCGAAGAGCTGCTGCACCGTGCCCAACGCATCGGCATGCCGGTGTACGAGGGTTACGGGTTGTCGGAATGCGCGTCGGTGGTGTGCCTCAATCGCCCGGGAGCACACCGCCCCGGCAGCGTCGGCCGGCCCCTGCCCCATGTCGAAATTCGCCTGGCCGACGACGGCGAAGTGCTGGTCAAGGGCTCGACCCTGCTTGGTTATCTGGGGCAAGCGCCCCACCACGATGAATGGTGGCCGACCGGTGATCTCGGCGAATTCGACCCGGAAGGTTTTCTCTACCTCAACGGGCGCAAGAAACATCAGTTCATCACCAGTTTCGGCCGCAACGTCAACCCGGAATGGGTCGAGGCCGAACTCACCCAGCGTCGCCATATCGCTCAGGCGTTCGTCTACGGCGAAGCGATGCCGAGCAACCACGCCCTGCTCTGGCCCCATCGACCGGACTGCACCGATGAAGAGCTGGCCACCGCCGTAGCCGAGGCCAATGAGGCCTTGCCCGATTACGCCCAGGTTCATCACTGGACCCGTCTCGATCAACCCTTCACCCCCGCCAACGGCTTGCTGACCGCCAATGGCCGACCGCGCCGCGACGCCATCGTCGAGCGTTACCGGGCGCAGCTCACTGAATCCGTTTTCCCCGAGGTATCTGCACCATGAGTTTTTTCGACACCCTGCAAGAAGCCACTCATCAGGAACGCCACGAGCTGTTCAATCTGCCGATCATCCGCGATGCCCTTCAGGGCAACGTGAGCCTGGACAGCTACCGCGCCTTCCTCACCCAGGCCTACTACCATGTGCGCCATACCGTGCCGTTGATGATGGCGTGCGGCGCACGTCTGCCGCAGCGCCTGGAATGGCTGCGCAAAGCGGTGTGCGAGTACATCGAGGACGAATACGGCCATGAACAATGGGTACTCGATGACATCGCGGCCTGTGGCGGTGACAAAGACGCCGTGCGTGACGGCCGTCCATCGCTGCCAATCGAGTTGATGATCAGCTTCCTCTACGACCTGATTGCCCGGGACAACCCGGTAGGCCTGTTCGGCATGGTCAACGTGCTTGAAGGCACCAGCATTGCCCTGGCCACCCACGCGGCCGGCAGCATCCGCGAACGCCTGGCGCTGCCGGAAACCGCCTTCAGCTACCTGAGCTCCCACGGCTCGCTGGATATCGAACACATGCAGACCTACCGCCGCTTGATGAACATGCTCGAAGACCCGGCTGATCAGGCCGCGGTGATTCATGCCTCGAAGGTCGTGTACACGCTCTACACCGACATGTTCCGCGGCCTGCCGCGTGATGGGGAGAATCTGCATGCGCCCGTCTGAGGCACGCGTGGTATTGACCGGCGCCAGCGGCGGCATCGGCCTGGCCATCGCCGGCACCCTGTGTGCCAGTGGTGCACACGTATTGGCCGTAGCCCGACATCGAGAGTCGCTGGAGCCCTTGCTCGAGCGCTACCCGGAGCAGTTGCGCTGGGTCGGGGCGGACCTGACCCTGCCCGATGACCGGCGCAAAGTGCTGGCGGCGGCCGAGGCCATCGGCGGCATCAACCTGCTGATCAATGCCGCGGGCGTCAATCACTTCGCCATGCTCGAACAGCTCGATGACAGCGAGATCAACGCCATGCTCGCGGTGAACGTCGGCGCGCCGATCAGCCTGACCAGGCTGTTGCTGCCGCTGCTCAGGCAGGCCGAGAGTGCCATGGTGGTGAACGTCGGTTCGACCTACGGCTCCATCGGCTACCCCGGTTACGCCAGCTATTGCGCCACCAAGTTCGCCCTCCGCGGTTTCTCCGAAGCCCTGCGCCGGGAACTGGCCGATACCCGGATCAACGTGCTCTATGTCGCTCCCCGGGCAACCCATACCAGCATGAACAGCGCGGCGGCCCAAGCGCTGAACGATGCGCTCAAAGCCAATGTCGACGACCCGCAAACCGTCGCTTCGGCGGTCATCCACGCCATTGCCGGCGACCGTCGCGACTTGTACCTGGGCTGGCCTGAACGCTTTTTCGTGCGCCTGAACAGTCTGTTGCCGCATCTGGTGGACCGTGGCTTGCGCAAGCAATTGCCGCTGATCCGTCGCCTGAGTCAGAAGCCCGATAAGGAGAGCCTCAAACCATGAAGAAAATCCTCACCTGCTTGTTGCTCGCCGTGCTGAGCCAAAGCGTCTGGGCGCTGGAAGCCGCCGATCAGCAGCGCCTCAATGCCATCCAACAAAGCTGGGCGCACATCCAGTACGAATTGCCTGCCGAACAGCGCAGCGCCGCCTTCGAAAAACTCGCAGCCCAGGCCTCGGCGTTCACCCGGGAACGCCAGTCCCTGGCCGAAGCGTGGATCTGGTCCGGCATCGTCACCAGCAGTTGGGCCGGCGCCCAGGGAGGCCTCGGTGCCCTGAGCAAGGCCAAGGCCGCCAAAGTCGATCTGGAAAAAGCCCTGGCCATCGATCCCAAGGCCCTGCAAGGCTCGGCCTACACCAGCCTCGCGGCGCTGTATGATCGGGTGCCCGGCTGGCCTATCGGTTTCGGCGACGCCGACAAGGCCGAAAAACTGTTGAAGCAGGCCTTGGACCTGAACCCGACCGGCATCGACAGCCTGTACTTCTGGGGTGATCACCTTTACCGTCAAAAGCGCTATGGTGAAGCTCGGGATGCCCTGCAAAAAGCCCTGCACGCCGCGCCCCGTCCTGGCCGGGAAAGCGCCGACGCCGGGCGTCGCAAAGAGATCGAAGCATTACTGGGTGACGTAAACAAGAAACTCGACTGACAGGAGTCCCGTGTGCGCTTATTACTGATCGAGGATGACGTGGCCCTTGGCGAGGGCATTCATCAGGCGCTGGGCCGTGAGGGTTACACCGTCGACTGGCTGCAGGACGGCAGCAACGCCTTGCATTCACTGCTCAGCGAAACCTTCGATGTGGCCGTGCTCGACCTCGGCCTGCCGCGCATGGACGGTCTGGAAGTGCTACGCCGCTTGCGTGACAGCGGCTCGAACCTGCCGGTGCTGATCCTTACCTCCCGGGATGCCACTGAAGACCGCATCGCCGGGCTGGATGCCGGCGCCGACGATTACCTGGTTAAACCCTTCGATCTGGCCGAACTCAAGGCTCGCCTGCGAGCTTTGTTGCGCCGCAGTGCCGGTCGCGCGCAAGTGCTGATCGAACACGCTGGCATCTGCCTGAACCCCGGCACCCAGCAAGTCAGCTATCAGGGCGAACCGGTGGCGCTGACGCCCAAGGAATATCAACTGCTCCATGAATTGCTCTCGCCTCCGGGCCGGGTCATGACCCGCGATCACCTGATGCAACTGCTTTACGGCTGGAACGAAGAAGCCGAAAGCAACACCCTGGAAGTGCACATCCATCACCTGCGCAAGAAGTTCTCCACCGATCTGATCCGCACCATTCGTGGGGTGGGTTATCTGGTGGAGGAACGTCGATGACCTCGATCCGACGTCGCACCCTGACGCTGATCATCGGCCTGATGCTGACGGGGTTGGCAATCATCAGTGTGTTCAACCTGCACGACAGCAATCACGAAATTGCCGAAGTCTACGACGCCCAACTGGCACAGAACGCCCGACTGCTGCAGGGTGTGATGCGCATGCCGCTGGCCAGCCATGAACACGCCGAACTGTATCAAGCATTCAACAAGGCCTTGAGTGAAGCGGCGCCGGGAGTCGATGGTCACCCCTATGAAAGCAAAATTGCCTTTCAGGTGTGGAATCGCAAGGGAGAAGTGCTGGTGCACACCGCCAGCGCCCCCTCCTTCACCGTGCCGCCGACAACGCATGGTTTCAGCGATGTGGTGGATTTGAACAACCGTCATTGGCGGGTGTTCGTGCTCGAAGACAAACAGAATGACCTGCGCATCTGGGTCGGTGAACGGGATGATGTGCGTGCGGACCTGGTCGACCGGATCGTGCGTCACACCCTATGGCCCAATGTGCTTGGCAGCCTGATACTGGCGGCCATGGTCTGGCTGGCCATTGGCTGGGGGCTCAAACCCCTGGCCGATATGGCGGCAACCTTGCGGGCACGGCACAGCGGTTCTCTGGAGCCGTTGCAACTGACCCCGTTGCCCAGCGAACTGGAACCGATGCAAGCGGCGCTCAATCGGATGCTCGCGCAAATTCAAGAGGTGCTGGGCCGTGAGCGGCGCTTCATCGCCGACGCCGCCCACGAATTGCGCACGCCGCTGGCCGTATTGCGGGTGCATGCGCAAAACCTGCTGGAGGCCGGCACGGAACAGGAACGTCGTGAGTCCCTGGCGTTTCTGATTGCCGGGGTCGATCGCGCCAGCCGTCTGGTCAATCAGTTGCTAACCATGGCCCGTCTCGAACCCAAGGCCGTGGTGCCGGTGCTGCACAGCATCGACCTGAGTGAAACCGTGCGCGCCAGCCTGGCCCAGCTCACACCCTGGCTGCTGAGCAGGAACCTGGAATTGGCTTTCGACGCCGAGGACCGGCCTTTCAAAGTCCTCGCCGACGCCGGCACCATCGACATCGCCCTGAACAACCTGGTCACCAACGCGGCGAATTTTTCGCCGGAGAATGGCGTCATCACCGTGCAACTGAGTCAGGACGACGGGTTCTACAACTTGAGCGTCCAGGACCAGGGACCGGGCATCGACGAAGCGGATCGCGCACGATTGTTCGAACGCTTTTACAGCCGTGGAAACACCGGCGGCGCAGGCTTGGGACTGGCCATCGTCAACACCATCGCGACGCAGCTGGGTGGGCGGATTACCCTGGTCAACCCACCGGAAGGCGGGTTGCGGGCGACGCTGTCGATTCCTGTTGACCAGCACCATTGAACACTCTGTGGCGAAGGAGCTTGCTCCCGCTGGGGCGAGAAGCGACCCCAAAAAAGGGACCGCTGCACAACCCAACGTCAGCTATCCACTCACCACAGCAGAGCGCACCTACTTGGGCAGATCAATTTTATCCAACACCCGGTTCGCAGTGATCTCCGCCACCATGATGCTGTTTGAAATGCCCAGCAGGGCGTAGCGCGACTCACCCTCCAGATGATCCACCAACTGATGGACCATCACATCGACCGAGGCCAGTGTCTCGACCAAAAAAATCGCCAGGGTTTCGGTCGTGGCCTCTGGGGCCACAGTAAACAGCCTGCTGGGTTTACGCGCGGTGGCTTTGATGTCGGCATTCGACGGAAAGTGGAAGTTCAGAGCCCGCTCGGCGGCCTCGTTGAGCTTCTTTGAATCGGGTTCGTACGGGGAGACCGGATCGGCGTCCGGCGGATTGGGTGTGACCTTGAACATATTCTGAGTTTCCTATTGGGTGCCACCCCTCTTGCGACTAAACGAGAGGGGAGGCAGCTGCACGCAGGTTAGTCGACCGGGAAACTCAGAAATCCGGCGCGCCCGAAGGCGCCCTACGTACAGCTACCATCAAGTACAGGAATGAAAGACCTGCATGACAGATGCACGCACAACTGAGTTAACGCGGGCGACTAAACCCGATCACTGATGGGCAGTGACGGGAATCAAGTTACCGAGCGGGCCCAAGGCGCACAAGCCGGCGGATTCTGTCTTACGTGTAGGGGGTGGCGCAAGGCGTTGTAGCCTTTGGATGGTAACGGCAAGCTTCATTTAAACGATCGCGATTGTTCTTGTTTAAGCGCAAGAAAGCTCGCCGTTAACAAGCAACGATTAGAACTATTGCGAAGAGATCTAATGAACTGTCAGTTCTAACAGGTCACTTTCAGTTTGGCCGGGGCTAAGCTGCGTCCACTGGAATGAGTTGAGGTGTTCATCATGTCTCGCAATCGTTACCTGTTGCCGCTGGGCGTTCTCTTGTTGGCGACGCTGTCGGTGTTCCGCGATGTCCAAGGCGGCCAGTGGACGCCCTTACAATCCGAAGTGAACTTCCAATGCGACAACGGCGTCACGACGCTGGGCTACAGTGTTTATGTTGTCGGCAACCGTCCAGAGTTAGGGAATTGGGATCCGACCAAGGCCGTAAAGCTTGCCCCTACTGCCTATCCAACATGGACCGGCAAGGTACTTTTCCCAGGCACGGACGATGGCAAAGATGTGGAGTGGAAGTGTGTCGTGCGCAACGAGACCATACCGACCGACGTGCAGAAGTGGCAGAGCAATCCCAACAACATAGTGAAGGTGACTTTCAAAACAGCGAGTGTCGGCACGTTCTGAGGCGTGAGTGAACATATGGGAAAGTGAATCTGTCATTCTTCCGAGATCAAAAAATCGCAGCCTTCGGCAGCTCCACACTTATCCCCGGAGCGAGGCTTGCCCGCGAAGGCATCAGGTCTGGCACACTGCGTTATCGTTCTTCGCGGGCAAGCCTCGCTCCTACAGGGGGAACGGTGCCTCGCAGCAGAGCCTGCTCACGCTCACACAACTCCACCACGTAATCCCACAGCACCCGCAGCCGCACCGACTTGTGCAGCTCGCGCCGCGTACTGATCCAATAGCTGCGCTGGATGCTTTCGTCCGGCAGCAACGGCACCAGTTCAGGATCGGCGCTGGCCATGTAGCACGGCAGCACGGCGATGCCCAGGCCCGAGCGCGCGGCCTGTTGTTGGGCGATGACGCTGGTGCTGTGAAACACCACCTGGGGGTTGCGGCAGAAGCTGTTGAGGAACATCAGTTCCTGGCTGAACAGCAAGTCGTCGACGTAACCGATCCACGCATGGCGGCCGAGGTCTTCGCGGCTGCGCAGTGGTGGCGAGCGGTCCAGATAGGCCTGGCTGGCGTAGAGCGCCAGTCGATAGTCGGTGAGTTTGCGGGTGACCAGCATGTCGGCGGCCGGGCGTTCCAAGTGAATGCTGATCTCCGCTTCACGGTTGAGAATGCTGACGAAGCGCGGCACCGCCACCAGTTCCACTTCCAACCCCGGATAGCGTTCGAACAAGCCGTTCATGCGGCTGGCGAGGAACATGATGCCCAGCCCCTCCGTTACCCCGACGCGGATCTTGCCCAGCGGCGCGGTGGATTGGGTGATTTCTTCCTGGGCCAGCAACGCGACGTTTTCCATGGCCTCGGCATGCTTGAGCAGCGCTTCGCCGGCCGGGGTCAATTCGTAGCCCTGGGCATGCTGGACGAACAGCGCGGTGCCGAGGCTTTTTTCGATGGCCTCGATGTGCCGGGCCACGGTGGCGTGGGTGGTGTTCAAGCGGCGGGCGGCGGTCAGCAAGCGGCCGCTGCGCTGCAATTCGAGAAAAAACCGCAGGTCATTCCAGTCGAACATGAACCATCCTTGACGTTATGCCGTTAATAACGCTGTTTAAAAACGCACAGCAGCTGCGCAAAAACTAACATTCTTTTAACGAAAGCTAACAACTAGGATGACCGACAACAAGAACAACAATACGAGGTCAGGGATGCAGACTTCCCTTGATGAATACGACTACATCGTGGTCGGCGCCGGCCCTGCCGGGTGTTTGCTGGCCAATCGACTGTCGGCCAACCCGCAACACCGCGTGTTGCTGCTCGAAGCCGGCGGCCGCGACAACTATCCGTGGATTCATATCCCCGTGGGTTACCTGTTCTGCATCGGCAACCCGCGCACCGACTGGTGTTTCAAGACCGAGTCGCAACCGGGCCTGCAAGGCCGTGCCCTGAGCTACCCGCGCGGCAAGGTGCTCGGCGGCTGTTCCTCGATCAACGGCATGATCTACATGCGCGGCCAGGCTGGCGACTACGATGGCTGGGCGGCCGAGGGCAATCCCGGCTGGGGCTGGCAAGACGTGCTGCCGCTGTTCAAACAGAGCGAAAACCATTTTGCCGGTGATTCGGAGTTTCACGGCGCCGCCGGCGAATGGCGGATCGAGCGGCAACGTCTGTCGTGGCCGATTCTCGATGCCTTCCGCACTGCTGCCGAACAAAGCGGAATTGCCAGCATCGATGACTTCAACCGGGGCGACAACGAAGGTTGCGGCTATTTCCAGGTCAACCAAAAAGCCGGGGTGCGCTGGAACGCGGCCAAGGCGTTTCTCAAACCGGTCCGCCACCGCGCCAATCTCACGGTGCTGACCGACGTTGAAGTCGACCGCGTGCTGTTGGAAAACGGCCGAGCCTCGGCGATCAGCGCCCGTTGGCAAGATCAGGCGAAAACCTTCAAGGCGCGCAAGGAAATCATCCTGTGTGCCGGCTCCGTCGGTTCACCCGGCATCCTCCAGCGTTCCGGCATCGGCCCTCGCCCGCTGTTGCAACAACTCGGCATCGGCGTTGCCCATGAACTGCCCGGCGTGGGCGGCAACCTGCAGGATCACCTGCAACTGCGGCTGATCTACAAACTGGAAAACGCCCGCACCCTGAACCAGATCGCCGGCACGCTGTGGGGCAAGATGGGCATGGGCCTGCGTTATCTGTATGACCGCAGCGGCCCATTGTCCATGGCCCCAAGCCAACTCGGCGCCTTCGCCCGTTCGGGGCCGGAACAGACCTCGGCGAACCTCGAATACCATGTGCAACCCCTGTCGCTGGAGCGTTTTGGCGAACCGCTGCACGCCTTCCCCGCCTTCACCGCGTCGGTCTGCGATCTGCGCCCGCAAAGCCGTGGGCGCATAGACATTCGCTCCGCCGACCCGCGAGAAGCGCCGCTGATTCAGCCCAACTACCTGAGCCATCCCGAAGACTTGCGAGTGGCGGCCGACGCGATCCGCCTGACCCGCCGCATCGTTCGCGCCCCCGCCCTGCAAGCGTTCAAACCGGTGGAATACCTGCCCGGCGACAGCTTGCAGAGCGAAGAGCAATTGCACGAAGCCGCCGCCCGGATCGGCACCACCATTTTCCACCCGGTGGGCACCTGCCGGATGGGCAACGACGCGGAAGCAGTAGTCGACGCTGAGCTGCGCGTGCATGGAATCCCCGGCCTGCGCATCGCCGACGCCTCGATCATGCCGCGCATCACCTCGGGCAACACCTGCTCGCCGACATTGATGATCGCCGAGAAAGCCGCGCAATTGATCCTCGAAACAACCGCAAGGAGTTTCGCCCCTGACGAAAAAGCACTGACCGCAGTCTCTTGAGCAAAGGAATAGCGGCACCCGCCCACAAGGCTGGCGTCGACAGTGGAACAACAAAAACAATCACTGTGAGGGATACCGATATGTCAGAACATGTTCACCCCCTGGAAGCCGTCCGCAGCGCGGGCACCAGTCAGGAAACCCAGAAAGTCATCTTCGCCTCGTCCCTGGGGACGGTGTTCGAGTGGTACGACTTTTTCCTCTACGGCGCCCTCGCGGCGGTCATCAGCAAACAGTTCTTCGCCGGGGTCAACGACACCACGGCGTTCATCTTCGCGCTGATGGCCTTCGCCGCCGGCTTCATCGTGCGGCCGTTCGGTGCGTTGGTGTTCGGACGCCTGGGGGACATGATCGGGCGTAAATACACGTTCCTCGCGACCATCGTCCTCATGGGCCTTGCAACCTTTTGCGTCGGTTTGCTGCCGACCTACGCGAGCATCGGCATCGCTGCGCCGATCATCCTCGTGGTGCTGCGCATGCTTCAAGGTCTGGCGCTGGGTGGTGAGTACGGCGGCGCTGCCACTTACGTCGCCGAACACGCACCGATCGGCAAACGCGGCTTCCACACCAGCTGGATTCAATCCACCGCCACCCTTGGCTTGCTGCTGTCGCTGCTGGTGGTGCTCGGTTGCCGTTATTTCACCGGCGACCAGTTTGAAGTCTGGGGCTGGCGCATCCCGTTTCTGTTTTCGATCGTGCTGCTGGGCATTTCCACCTGGATTCGCCTGAGCCTGCACGAGTCGCCTGCGTTCGTGAAAATGAAAGAGGAAGGCAAACTCTGCAAGTCGCCGCTGCGCGATTCTTTCGGCAAATTGGAAAACCTTAAAGTGGTGCTGATCGCCCTGTTCAGCATCAACGCCGGGCAAGCGGTGACCTTCTATGCCGCGCAGTTCTACGTGCTGTTCTTCCTCACGCAGTTCCTGAAAATGGACCCGGCCCTGGCCAACAGTCTGCTGATTGTCAGCGTGATCATTGGAGCGCCGTTCTTCATCTTTTTTGGCTGGCTGTCGGATAAAGTCGGGCGCAAACCGGTGCTGATGATCGGCCTGCTGCTGGCGACCGCACTGTACTTTCCGATCTTCAAGTCCATCGCCCACTACGCCAACCCGGCCATCGACCAGGCCAGCCGTCAGGCTCCGATCACCGTACTGGCCGACCCTGCCACCTGCACCTTCCAGTTCGACCCGGTGGGCAAGGCGAAATTTGATAGCCCGTGCGACAAGGTCAAAACCTTCCTGGTCAAACAGGGCCTGCCGTACAACAGCGAAGCGGCCCCGACCGGCAGCGGTGTGCAGGTGAGCGTCGGTGACGTGAAGCTCGACGGCTTTGACGAAGCGGCCCTGCGTGGCGCAGTGACCCTGGCCGGGTATCCGTCAAAAGCCGACATCCAGCTGATCAATAAACCGATGATCGTGGTGTTGATCGTCGCGCTGATCATCATCTCCGCCATGTGCTACGGCCCGCTGGCGGCGCTGATGGTCGAACTGTTCCCGACCCGCATTCGCTACACCTCGATGTCCCTGCCCTATCACATCGGCAACGGCTGGTTTGGTGGTTTCCTGCCAACGGTGTCGTTTGCCCTGGTGGTGTACACCGGGGATATTTTCTACGGGCTGTGGTACCCGGTGGTGATTACCGGGGTGAGCCTGGTGGTGGGGATGATGTGTTTGCGCGAGACGAAGAACGTGGACCTTGATAAAAACTGAGCGCTAACGGGAGGTTAGTTTGTGGCGAGGGTGCAAGCCCCCTCGCCACAAAATGTTTTCTGCACATCAGGTCTTGAGCACCTCAAACGTCACTTCGTCAGGATAGAACGCCACATACCCGCCAATCTGCGCAACCGACACCTTGGGGTGCTCATAACTCCATACCGCGTTGGCACTTTCATGCCCGGGGATCTGCAGGCTGTAATAGCTGGCATCGCCCTTGTACGGGCAATAGCTGGTGTGGTCGGTGCGGGCGAAATACTGTTCGGCGATGTCCTCCCGCGGGATGTAGTAGACCGGAGGATAATTGGTCTCATGCATGACCAGCGCCCGAGTGGACGACGCCACTTGAATGCCATGGAACTTCACCACCACGCAGCCGGGCTGGGGGACGATGGAGATGGGATTACCGGCACCTGGGACTTTCATGAGGTCGGCTCCTCTGTTGCTGTTGAGCTGTGTTTGCGCCCCATCAGGTATACCCCATGTTCCGGGTCTCGCGAATATTTCGCAGCCGAACGGAGCGTGCTTCAGTCGCTGGAATGACCGCTGTCATCAACAGCAACAGCTCAAGCTGTACATCCATACAGATAAAGATTGCTCCATCGCTCATCACCCGCCATTCTGTGCACCTCTCGAACACTGATCGATGATGGTGGTTATGCGGCTGTACCTCTGTGAAAAACCTTCCCAGGCCAAAGATATCGCGGCCGTGCTCGGCGCCAGGCGTCGAGGCGACGGCTGCTGGCTGGGAACGGACGTCACGGTGACCTGGTGCATCGGCCACCTGCTGGAAACCGCGCCGCCGGATGCCTACGACGCGCGTTACAAACGTTGGGTGCTGGCGGATCTGCCGATCATTCCCGAAAAATGGAAAATGACCGTCAAGCCGCGCACGGCCAGCCAGTACAAGGCAGTCAAACGCCTGCTCGGCGAGGCCAGTGAACTGGTGATTGCCACCGACGCCGACCGTGAGGGCGAGATGATCGCCCGGGAACTGGTGGAGCATTGCCGTTATCGCGGGCCGATCCAGCGGCTGTGGTTGTCGGCGCTGGACGATGCGTCGATCCGCAAGGCGCTGACGGCGCTCAAGCCGGGGGCCGAGACGTTCAGCCTCTATCATTCGGCGTTGGGGCGCTCCCGGGCCGACTGGTTGATCGGGATGAACATGAGTCGGCTGTTCACCCTGCTGGGGCGTCAGTCCGGCTATCAGGGCGTGTTGCCGGTCGGTCGGGTGCAGACGCCGACTTTGCGCCTGGTGGTGGATCGCGACCGCAGTATTGCCGATTTCGTCCCGGTGGCCTACTGGGCCATCGACGTGCAACTGCTGCACGATGGCACTGCGTTCACTGCCCAGTGGCGCGCGGCGTCCGATGCCTGTGACGATCAGGATCGCTGCCTGAACCAGGCGCTGGCCCAGCAGGCGGCTGCGGCCATTGGCAATGCGGCGAGCGCTCGGGTGATCAAGCTACGTACCGAGCGCATGCGCGAAGTCGCGCCGCTGCCGTTCGACCTGGGTACTTTGCAGGAAGTCTGCTCGAAAAAACTCGGGCTCGGCGCCCAGGAAACCCTCGATATCGCCCAGGCCCTGTATGAAACCCATAAAGTCATCACCTACCCGCGCAGCGACTGCGGCTACCTGCCCCTGAGTCAGCACAGCGAAGCGCCGGGTATTCTGGCGGCGCTCCGGCAAGCCGACCCGGCGCTGAACGCCTTGCACGATTATCTGGAGCCGCAACGCCGCTCGCGAGCCTGGAACGATGCCAAGGTCAGCGCACACCACGGCATCATTCCGACCGCCGCGGCGAAGAACCTCGACCGACTGGCGGGCAAGCAACGGGCGGTCTACACCCTGATTCGTGCGCGTTACCTGGCGCAGTTCCTGCCCAACCATGAATACGACCGGACCCAGGCCGACTTCGACTGTGCCGGTGAGGCCTTGCGCGCCGTGGGCAAGCAGATTGTCGAGCCCGGCTGGAAACGCGCCCTGCCCGAAGCCCTCGCGCCTGCCAAGGGCCGCGAAGCACCGGCACCGCAAACACTGCCGACACTGGCCGAAGGGCGTGACTGCGCGGTGGCCGACGTGAAACTCAAGGACCTCTGGACCCAACCGCCCAAGCCATTCACCGAAGGCGATCTGATCAAGGCGATGAAAAACGTCGCCAAACTGGTGGAAGATCCGCTGCTCAAGCAAAAGCTCAAGGACACCACCGGCATCGGCACCGAAGCCACACGCGCCTCGATCATCCAGGGCCTGCTGGATCGCGGTTATCTGATCAAGAACGGCAAGGCCCTGGCCGCAACGCCGGCGGCTTTCAGCCTGATCGATGCGGTGCCGCGAGCGATTGCCGACCCCGGCACCACGGCAATCTGGGAACAGGCGCTGGACATGGTGCAGAGCGGTGAAATGAGCCTGGAAGAATTCGTCACCAAACAGGCCGCGTGGATGAGCAAGCAAGTGGCACGCTGCGCCGGCCTGAACCTGACCATCAGCGGGCCGGCAAGCCCGGCCGGGCGTAGCGCCACACCGTGGAAGAACAAACGCAAACCCGCCAAACGCAAGCCTTCGACTGGAACCAAGCGCGCGGCGAAACCGGCGGGCAAGGTTTGAGGGCAGCGAATCGAAATGGTCTAGTGTTCTTCAATGTCAGTTAAGACACCGAAGGTACGACCATGGCGACAATCAGGAGCCAGCCCTCGATAGAACTGCACGCCGCCCAGCGCGACGAACTGGAAACCATCGAAAACCTGATGCAGTTCTACGTGTACGATTTCAGTGAATGGCTGCCTCTGAAGCTCGGGGAGCATGGTTTCTTCAACATCCAGCCCAAACTGGACTACTGGCGCAACCCGGCAACCCGGCCTTTTCTGATCAAGGTCGACGGCGAGCTGGCGGGGTTCGTGACCGTGGATGACGAAACCCATATCGTCGGCGCCGAGTACAACATCGGCTACTTTTTTGTCAGTCGACGCTTTCGTGGCCAAGGTGTCGCGAAGTTTGTCGTCTCTGCCCTCTTGAGCCGGTTCCCCGGTCAATGGCAGATTTTCCACATCGATGCCAACCAGCCTGCGCGGCTGTTCTGGGCCAGGGTGATGCCCGATCTCACGGGCGGAGCGTTCACCGTGCATCAACTGCCGATTGACGGTTATCCATGCACCGTTTACCGCTTTGAAAGATCGCAGCCTTCGGCAACACCTCCGGGGCCCGGGTAAGCGCTGCCGAAGACTCCAAGCGCTGGCCACGCTGACTTTCTAATTCCAAAACCACTTTGTCCGACAATATGTAGTGAACAAAAATAATCACTACAAAACCGTTGACGCCTCCGATTTGCCCTTGCATGATGCAGACGTCTCCCCGATCGGGAGTACAGGCAACACGTTTGAGCAAGTTCGTCTGACCGCCGAGCTGTTTTTCCCGGATACACGCTGCCCACAAGGCAGATTGAAGAAGCTGACCTGGCCTGAACGTCCAGTACAAGGGCGAGAAGCGCTGGCGATCAATCCTCATGAAGCTTGTGGCCGACCCTGAAAACGTCGGCAGTGGCCTCCAGGTTTTCGCTGCTTCTCTTCGTTGTGACGCTATTGCGTAGCAGTTATTCAACACGACTACATGCAACAGACGCGTAACCCCGTCGTATTGACGGTCGACCGCTGACGTCCTGGTTTCGGTGCCAGGGATCAACTAACCGATGGGCTACCTGTATTAGCGAATCAACTTTGAAAGATCACCAAATGGTCAAGGGGCTTACTATGAATCTGAACAATCAACCTACTATCGATGAACTGGCTCGCTTGTTCGCTGCGCAAAAAGACAGCCAAGACAGCCATATTCTGTGGATCAGCAAATCGGGCCAGGTCCATATCGACTGCCTGTCGCCCCATGCCCACGAAGAAGAGTTCGACAAGAACAACCAGAACCTGCTGGCCCGTCTGAAGATGTACCGTCGCGGCCAGGGCTATGTCGGCAAGAAAGCCGCGGCCGACAAGGACTTCATCGGTAATGTGCTGCAAACGCTGACACAGGCGTGGGCCTCGATGCAGAACCAGAATGAAGTTCGGGTGATTGATCGGTTGTACTGATCTCCCCCAAATACAAGAAGGCCCCGCTCGGTTATCGAGCGGGGCCTTTTTTGTCTTTTGCGTCTGCACCTCTAACTTCGCACCGGGTCAAAAGAACAGAGCTATGGTTAACAGTGCGCTGGACATCGGTTTATCCGCTGGAGGTCTGCGATGAAAACAACCCTGACATTCATGCTACTGGCATTGGCGAGTGCAGCTTATGGGAACAGTGTTCCCGGCGTTCCCGCCTTCGATGTGGACTGCCCCGGGAAAATCATGGTCCATGCCGACCAGGATGGTCCGGTGATGATCAACAGCAAAGAAGCCCAGACCAAAATGATCAATGATCGCCTTTTCGAGGCCAAGGGGCCGGATGTGACGATCTCGATCAGCATCGCGGATGACGATACGGTAGCCGTGACCTATACCAGCAAGAAAGGCGGCAATGGCATCTGCCAGTCGGTGGATGATTGATTCACACGCTGGTGCTGCCGGCCATCACCAGGTTCGCGAACGCCACAGACGCGGCACTGTGATAGTTGTTCTTCCTGCGCAGCAATGCCGCGTCGCGCCGGGGTACCTCGCCCTGTAATTCAATCCGGCACAATGCCCGTTCCGCCGTGGCGATGGGCTCCGGGAGGATGGTGGCCATCGGCGTGTGGCGAATGACCTCCAGCAACGTACTCACCGAATTCACCTCGATCGCCACCTTGGGCGTGATGCTCTGTTGCCGAAAATACTCGTCGACTGAGGATCGGGTGATGAAGTCCGGCGTCAGCAACGCGAATTCCAATTGCGCCATCTCCTTGGGCGATAGCGGGATCTGCCGTTCGTACAACGGATGACAGTGCCCGACCACCACCCCCAGAGTCTCGACAAACGCCGGCACGCACTCGATATCCGGGCTCCTCACCGGGGTGAAGGCAATGGCAATGTCCAGCGAGTCATCAAGCAACCCCGCCTCGATGTCATCCATCGACAACTCGAAAATCTGCAGATGGATGTTCGGAAACTTCGCCGCGTAATCGCGCACCAGCGGCCCCACCAGATACGCCATGAACGTTGGCGTCATGGCCAGTCGCAAGGTGCCGCGAGACAAGTCCTTCACGTCATGCAGCGCGCGTTTACCCGCTTCCAGTTCCACCAGCACCCGCCGGGCGCATTCGATATAGGCCTGCCCCGCGTCGGTCGGTTTGACCGTGCGCGAGGTGCGGTCGAACAGGCTGACACCCAGGGTTTCCTCCAGTTGCCGGATCTGCTGGGACAGTGTCGGTTGGGAGACGTGCAACGCCTCGGCGGCACGGGTGAAGCCGCCGTGGTCGGCGACCGCCAGCAGGTAGCGCAAATGTCGGAGCAGCATGGGATTCATCATCTATAGGCAGTAATTATGCAAAACATTGTATATCGATCTTGGACGCTATGGATCAATCAACCGAAGATGGCTCCACTTTCCAGCCACAACCGATAGGAGTCACACCATGCAACAGTCCCACGCTTACCAGGACACTAGTCTGGCCCTGACCACTTCGATCCTCGATGCCAAGGCGCGCAAGAATCTGTCCTGGCAGGATCTGACCGACGGCACCGGCCTGGGTCTGGCCTACGTCACCGCCGCCCTGCTCGGCCAACATCCACTGCCGGAAGCCGCCGCCAGAGTGATCGGCGAAAAACTCGAGCTGGACGCCGACTCCGTGGCCCGCCTGCAAATCATCCCGCTGCGCGGCAGCCTGTCGGGTGTTCCGACCGACCCGACCATCTACCGCTTCTACGAAATGATCCAGATCTACGGCACCACGCTCAAAGCGCTGGTTCACGAGCAATTCGGCGACGGCATCATCAGCGCGATCAACTTCAAGCTGGACCTGAAAAAGGTCGAAGACCCGGAAGGCGGCTCCCGCGCCGTGATTACCCTGGACGGCAAATTCCTGCCGCTGCGCCCGTTCTGAAACAACCGCTCAGCACCCCATGTAGCAGCTGCCGAGCCTGCGAGGCTGCGTTCGGCTGCGAAGCAGTCGCGAAATCAAACAGCGCGGTCTTTCAGGTAAACCGCGTGCACCGTGTTAACGACGGCTCCGCCGCCGAACGCAGCCTCGCAGGCTCGGCAGCTGCTACGCCCCCTCATTCATTGCAAGGAAGTCCGCCATGAAAGCGCTCATCGAAGGTTTATTGAAGTTTCAGAAAGAAGCGTTTCCGCAACGTACCGACCTGTTCAAACACCTGGCCACCACCCAGCATCCCGGCACCTTGTTCATCACCTGTTCCGACAGCCGCGTGGTACCGGAGCTGCTGACCCAGCAAGAACCCGGCGAACTGTTCGTGGTGCGCAACGCCGGCAATATCGTGCCCTCTTACAGCCCGCATCCGGGCGGCGTGTCGGCCACGGTGGAATATGCGGTCGCGGTATTGGGCGTGACGGACATCGTGATCTGCGGTCATTCGGACTGTGGCGCCATGACCGCCATTGCCCAGTGCAAATGCATGGATCACCTGCCCGCCGTCAGCGGCTGGTTGCAGCACGCCGAGTCGGCCAAGGTGATCAACGAAGCCCGCCCTCATGCCAGCGACGCGGCCAAGGTCAGTTCGATGGTGCGGGAAAACGTCATCGCCCAACTGGCGAATATCCAGACCCACCCGAGCGTGCGCCTGGCCCTGGAAAAAGGCCTGTTGAACCTGCATGGCTGGGTCTATGACATCGAAACCGGCTCGGTCGATGCCCTGGATGCCGGCAGTCACAGCTTCGTGTCGCTGGCCGAACACCCCGGCACTTGCGCCGTGCACGGCAAAATGGTCGAAGCCGCCTGAAGGTGTCGACCGCACAAGCTGCACCAGGCTTGGCGCAGCGTTACAAAGTGGACAGGCGCGCTACTGCGCCCGTCCTCGTTTCCCGGCCGGGAATGTGCCACTCACACGATCGCCCCTGTTATTTGTCGTCCGTCTTGGCTGACGATTGTGGCCGACGTTCAGGTGTGTCTTCAGCGTTGGGCGCTTCTGGAAAACTGCCTGGCGTGAACACATGAGTGAGCAATTCGCTGGCATCGATGTTGACGACACCAGGAACCGAACGGGCCAGAGCAACAGCGTGCTCACACTGTCTATGGGTATTGACGCGACCGCTCAATGCCACCGCACCCGCATGGGTTTTGACATGGACATTCAGGCCAAGAGTGGTATCGGCCAATGCCAGGGCCGACTTTACCCGGGTGGTAATCCACGTGTCGTGAACGACCGTTTCCAGACCATGGGAGTAATGTTGGAAGTCATGAAGTTTCATGGCGCAATCCTCTCACACGTAATCAGATGCGCTGTCCGTCCCCGCGCGGGCACGGACACACAATAAGTATAGTGCGTACCGTTGCCTGCGGCCGGGGGCTCCTGATGAGCGACGAAAATCCTGTGGGAGCGTGGCTTAACTTATCGCTGTCAGCGTTTGACCGACAGATCCACCTGGGTCATGCGGCTGCGGATCGTGAACACGCCATCACCCGAGAGAATCGCGCTGCGTGCAAACAGACGCCCGCTCTCCCAGTTCGAAAGCCCCAGTTCCGGCTTGTTCAGCGCGTACTGTCCGTCGACCCAGCGGGTGATCCCGTTGCCGACAAAAGGCGCGTTGACCGCATTGTAGAAACGCTCCTGCGCCAGTGCATCTTCACTGATCAGCGACACGGTGAATTGCGGGCTGTAGCGGTTGAACAAGGCAATGGCCTGATCCAGATCGTCGACGATCTTCAGGCTGACTTCCGGGGTTTCTTCCCATTCCCACTCGCGGCCCAATTGGTCCTCGGGCAGCGGTTCGGCCTGTGCTTCGGTCTGATAGCCTTCGGCGCGGTACACCTCGACGCTCGCGGTGCGCCAATCGCTCGGCAAATGCTGCTCGCTGCCCTCGACGATGTGCAGTTTGCAGCCTTGGCCTCGCGCGGTGCCGGCCTGTTGCAGTGCATCGAGAAACAGCGGCACCAGTTCGGCAGCTCGGTCGCGGTGGATCAGGCAAACGTTCAGGGTGTTGCAGACTTTGCGGTCCAGAGAGTTGCGCACCACGGCGGCGAAGCGCTGGGCATCGGCGTCTTTGTTCGCGATCAGCCAGGCGCCACCGGTGCCGTGCAGGCTGACGGCGGTGCCGGCCTGTTGCGCGATGCTGCCCAACTGGCTGACCGCACGCCCCGAACCACGGGCCACGGCCAGCGACAGGCGCCGGTCGGCGAACATTGCCCAGCCAGCCGCGTGGTTGACGCTTTCGACCAGCGACACTGCACCGCTCGGCAACCCGGCATCGGCCAGTGCCGGATTCAACGCATGGGTGACGATGGCCTGGGCGGTGCCCAACGCGTCGCTGCCAATGCGCAGCACCGCAGTGTTACCGGTGCGCAATACACCGGCGGCGTCGGCGAAGACATTCGGCCGACCTTCGAACACAAAAGCGACGATACCCAGCGGCGAAACCACCTGCTCGACTTTCCAGCCCTCGTGCTCGACGCATCTCACGACTTGACCGCGGGTGGCCGGTGCATCGCGCCAGGCCCGCAGGCCTGCGATCATGTCGCGGCGCATGCGCTCATCGGCCAGCAATCGCGTGGTGGAACGCCCGCGCGCCTTGGCCCGCTCGATGTCGGACAGGTTGGCGGCTGCAATCAAGGCCCAGCATTCCGGGGTTTCCAGGCGTTGCGCGAAGCGATCGAAGAACTCGCTGATGGCGTGATCCGAAACGCTGGACATTGCGGCAAACGCCGCCTCGGCGCGCTCGATGGCGACCGTCGCCGCCTGCTGATCCGCCACCGGGATCAGCAACAACTCGCCGCTGACCTGCTCCACCAGCAGATGGTCGCCGGGTTGAAAGCGCGCCGCCAGTTCGGGGCTGACGACAGTGACACGATTACCGGCAAATGGGATCGGCGTGCCAGCGACTAGACGTTCGAGCGCAAGAGACATGAAGCGGTTTCACCATGCAGGGGGCGGTCGGAAAATGTATAGCAAATTTCCCGCAGCGTCATGCCCACACCGCTCTAGAACACCGACCAACCAATCCGCTGACTCAACAACTCCAGCGCCGCCATGCCCGCGAGCGAGTTACCGGCGGCGTTCAATTCCGGGGACCAGACGCACACCGTGAATTGCCCCGGCACCACCGCGACGATGCCCCCGCCCACGCCGCTCTTGCCCGGCAGACCGACGCGATAGGCAAAGTTGCCCGCTTCGTCGTACAGCCCGCTGGTGGCCATGATCGAGTTGACTTGTTGGGTCTGGCGGGCGCTGAGGATCTGTGCGCCGCTGTGTTTGCAGAAACCGTCGTTGGCCAGGAAGCAGAACGCCCGGGCCAGGTCCACGCAACTCATGCGCAGCGCGCAATGGCTGAAGTAGCTGCGCAGCACCGCCTCGACATCGTTATGGAAGTTGCCGAACGACTGCATCAGATACGCCATGGCCGCGTTACGCGCGCGGTGCTGGTATTCGGATTCGGCGACCTTGCCGTCCACCATGATGTTCGGGTTGCCGGACAAGCGCCGGACAAAATCGCGCATCGACAATGCCGGCGCGGCAAAGCGCGATTGATTGATGTCGCAGATCACCAGCGCACCGGCGTTGATGAAGGGATTGCGCGGGCGCCCGCGCTCGAATTCCAGCTGCACCAGTGAGTTGAACGGCTGGCCGGACGGCTCGTGGCCCAGGCGTTCCCAAATCGCTTCGCCGGAGTGTTCGATGGCCTGCACCAGGCTGAACACCTTGGAAATACTCTGCACCGAGAACGGCGTGTCGGCGTCCCCCGCGCAAAACAACTCGCCATCATTGCCATACACGGCAATGCCCAATTGATTGCCCGGTACCTCGCCGAGGGCGGGAATGTAGTCAGCCACTTTGCCCTGACCGATCAACGGTCGGACTGCGTCAAGGATCTCGTTCAACAGCGCTTGCATGCCGGGTTCCGAAGTCTCGCCCCATGGGATTGCGGGGACACTGTCGCTAGACGCCGCTGGGCGGCGCTGAATCACAGTTTTGTATGGGAATGTATCTTTCACCGCCCGGGATACACCAACTTGCACCGGGGGGCCTTTCAGACATATCGCCAATACAGCTGATTGCAACACTTCTGTCGTCCGCTGACCACCGGCAAACCGGGTCGGCCCTTGCTCAGGAGTGTTGTCATGATGACCCAAGTCCCCCGTTACCATGGCTGGTCGCTGTTTGGCCTGCTGGCCATGCTGGTGCTGTTGATGACCGGCCTGATTCTGCTGCTCAACCCCGATCTGGTGGAAGCCACCCGCATCGCCATTCGCGCCACCGCACGCACTTCGTTTGCGCTGTTTCTCGCCGCGTTCACTGCATCGGCCCTGGCGGTGCTGGTGCCCTCGCCTTTCAGCCGCTCGCTGGTGCGTGAACGACGCTTCATCGGCCTGGCCTTCGCGTTCTCCCATCTGGTCCACGCCATCCTGATCTACAGCTACGGCCAACTGAACCCCGAGTTCTGGCCCGGCCGCACCACGGTCGGCAATATTCCGGGTTCGGTCGGTTACCTGTTCATTCTGTTGATGGCATTGACCTCATTCAAAACCACGGCGCGCCTGATCGGCCCCAAAGCCTGGAAAACCCTGCATACCAGCGGCATGTGGGTGATCGCGGCGGTGTTCGCCTTTTCCAACTTCAAACGCATCCCCCTGAGCGCCTGGTATGTCCTGCCGTTCGGCCTGATGTTTTCAGCAATTGTCATTCGGCTGCTGGGCAAAATTGCGCAGAAGTACAAACGGTCCGCCAGAAACACGCTATTGACCGAATAAAACCTCAACAACACCACCAATCCCCAGTGGGATCGGACTTTTGTGGCGAGGGGGCTTGCCCCCGTTGGGTTGCGAAGCAGCCCCAAAATCTCTGATGCATCAAAGATCTTGTGAGTGCTACGCACTCAAACGGGGCGGTGCGGCGTTCCGACAAGCCCCCTCGCCACAGTCCGCTCCCACAATGAATCCCTCGGAGATCAAACCCATGAACACTTCCCTTTCATCAGCCGTCAAAGGCCTGCACCTGAACCTCGACCGCGTCGGCAACTGGATCGCCCCTCTCACCCTGCGGCTGTTTCTGGCCTGGGAGTTTTTCGAGTCAGGCCTGGAAAAATGGAACGGCCAGAACTGGTTTGCCGACATCCAGGACCGCTTCCCGTTTCCCTTCAACCACGTTCCCGCCACGCTGAACTGGGAACTGGCGATGTGGGCCGAGCTGATCTGCGCCCTCACTTTGCTGGCAGGCCTCGGGACACGGCTCTCGGCGATTATTCTCGTGGTGGTCACAGTCGTTGCGACCGCTGCCGTTCACTGGCCGGCCGATTGGTCTACATTGAGTGAACTTGCCCAGGGTTATGCCATCAGCAATAAAGGCCACGGCAACTTCAAGCTGCCGCTGATCTACCTCGCAGCCCTCATGCCGTTGTTGTTCTCGGGGGCCGGCAAACTCAGCATGGACGCGTTGTTGGCTCGACTCTTCTGGCGGCGCAGTCACCGCTGAGACGCCAGCGTCTCGATACCCCATCCAACTTGTGTAAAGGAGCCATCATGAGCGTAACCAGCCAATGGATCGAAATCAGCAGCCCCGAAGGCACCTTCGGCGCTTACCTGGCCATCCCACACACCCGTAAAGGGCCGGGGATCGTACTGATTCAGGAAATCTTCGGGGTCAACGAACACATTCGCTCGGTTGCCGAGCAATACGCCGCCGATGGCTATCTGGTCATAGCGCCGGATCTGTTCTGGCGCCACGGCCACCGTATCGAACTGGGCTACGACGAAGCCGGCTGGAAACGCGCCGTCGAATTGATGAACGCCACCGACCGCTATAAAGCCCAGGCTGACATCAAACTGGCCATCGATACCCTGAAGACGCATACCGGGCTCGACGGCAGGATCGCCTCCATCGGTTACTGCTTCGGCGGCATGCTGTCGTACAACACCGCAGCCAACGGTTTCGTCGACGTGGCGATCGCCTATTACGGCGGTGGCATTCAGAACCAACTGGATCGGGCCGGTGAAATCAAGGTGCCGCTACTGATGCACTTCGGCGAACAGGACAGCCACATCCCCATCGATGCCGTGAAGCAAATCGCCGAGCGTTTCGAGTTCAACGACGACGTCGATATCGAGGTCTATCCAGGGGCCGAACATGGCTTCAACTGCTCGCACCGCGACAGCTACAACCAACGGGCTGCGGCCGAGGCGCATGGCAATACGTTGATCTTCTTGAGTCAGAATCTTTAAGGGCTGATCGCCGACATCAACAATCGGTAAGCATTCAACCCCGGAAACCAGCATGGACAACCTCGCAAAACCCAGACCAGCCTCACTGCGTATCCCCTCCACGGTCTGGGCCCTGGGTTTCGTCAGCCTGTTCATGGATCTGTCTTCCGAGCTGGTGCATAGCCTGCTGCCGGTGTTTCTGGTCACCACCTTGGGCGCCAGCGCCTTGACCGTCGGGGTGATCGAAGGCATCGCCGAGGCGACGGCGATGGTGGTCAAGATATTCTCCGGCGCCATCAGCGACTTTATCGGCCGGCGTAAAGGCCTGCTGTTGATGGGCTACGGTCTGGCGGCGTTGTCGAAGCCGCTGTTTCCCCTCGCGCACTCGGTTGATGTGGTATTTACCGCACGCTTTCTGGATCGCATCGGCAAAGGCATTCGTGGCGCGCCGCGCGATGCGCTGGTCGCCGATGTCGCCCCCGCCGAAATCCGTGGTGCCTGCTTCGGCTTGCGCCAGTCGATGGACACCGTGGGGGCGATTCTGGGTCCGGTTCTGGCGATCGTGCTGATGCTCTGGCTCGGGCAGATCCATCTGGTGTTGTGGTTCGCGGTGATCCCGGCGGTGATATCGGTGGCGCTGATTGTCGGTGGCGTCAAAGAACCGACCGATGTCGCCGGGAAACACACCTTTCGCTCGCCTATCCACTGGAAGGTTCTGCGGGAGTTTTCCCGTGGTTACTGGTGGGTGGTGATTGTTGGCGGGCTCTTCACGCTGGCCCGTTTCAGCGAGGCCTTTTTGGTCTTGAAAGCGCAGCAGACAGGCCTGACGGCCACTTGGGTGCCGATGGTGATGGTGGTCATGTCGCTGCTGTATGCGGTGTCTGCCTACCCGGCGGGCTGGCTGTCCGACCGGATCAGCCGCACCAAGTTGCTGTGTGTCGGCATGGGGCTGCTGATCCTGGCGGACCTGCTGCTGGCGCAAGCGGATTCAATCATGACCATGATGGCGGGCGTGGCCTTGTGGGGTCTGCACATGGGTTTCAGCCAGGGCATTCTCGCGACGCTGATCGCCGACACCGCACCCGAACATCTCAGGGGCACGGCGTTCGGCCTGTTCAATCTGATCAGCGGCGTGTGCCTGTTGATCGCCAGCGTACTGGCTGGCGCGCTATGGGAAACCTCGGGCTCCGCCAGCACTTTCATCGCCGGGGCGGTGCTGGCGGCTGCGGCGTTGGCGCTGCTCCTGTTGCGCAAGTCCTAATGCCTGCAAATTAAGCCGCAGCGCAATCTTTGTAGCAGCTGTCGAGCTTGCGAGGCTGCGTTCGGCTGCGCAGCAGTCGTGAATCCGGCTAACGCGATTCGCCTGACA